>JABXHM010000116.1 GCA_013373625.1 Alteromonadaceae bacterium
ATAAAGTACTGCTTATTGTAAATACCGCGAGTAAATGTGGTTTTACCCCCCAATACGAAGGCCTGGAAGATCTGTACAGGCAGTATAAGGATCAGGGGCTGGAAATACTGGCCTTTCCGTGCAATCAGTTTGGTAAGCAGGAACCCGGTGATATAGAGAGTATTCAGTCGTTTTGTTCCTTAACTTATGACGTGTCATTTCCAATCATGAGCAAAGTGGATGTGAACGGCAGTCATGCCAGCGAACTGTTTGAATACTTAAAACAAGCGGCGCCAGGTGTGTTTGGCACTCAGTCAATCAAATGGAACTTCACCAAGTTTTTAGTCAGTAAAGACCGCAACATGATTAAACGTTACGGCCCTAAAGATAAACCAGAGTCACTTCAAAACGACATTGAACGATTACTGGCATAGCGTAGTAGATAATTTGCAATAATGGGCGCCGTCTTAGAATTGACGGCGCTGGTGAGCTCGTTCTTTACGCACTTTATGTTTTTTAACCGACCGGCGCATGCGGCTAAGACGCGCATGATCTAACTTGGTCTGGCGTTCATCCACCATGCTTTCATTCTCTGCCGGCAACTGAACAATGTGCCGCAAAGAATTTACGTCAGTAAGCGCCAACTCAACCCAAGCGCCCTGTGGCAAGCGCTTTTGCAGTTCTACAGGCCCGTAACGAACCCGAATAAGCCTGCTGACCTGACAATCCTGGGTTTCCCATAAGCGACGCACTTCGCGGTTTCGTCCTTCTTCTAACGTTACGTTGTACCAGTTGTTCATGGTGTCTTCATCAGACGGACGTGGTTTGATAGTGGTAAATTTAGCCATACCATCTTCCAGTTGCACGCCTTCTTTTAACTTTTTAAGTGACTTGCCAGACACTTCACCAAAAATACGCACAGCATATTCACGCTCAATACGGCAGCGCGGATGCATCAGGCGATTTGCCAGTTCACCATCGTTGGTAAACAACAGCAATCCGCTGGTATTAATATCTAACCGCCCCACGGCAATCCAACGTCCCTGACTAATCGCTGGCAGGCGATCAAACACGGTTGGCCGTCCTTCGGGATCATCACGGGTACATAACTCACCTTCGGGTTTGTTATACATTAACACCCGACATACCGGTTCTTCAGTGGTTCTGGATAGCAGATGACCGTCTACGCGGATCTGTGCAGTCGCATCGACCCTGTCGCCAAGGGTAGCTATGGTACCGTCTACTGATACCCGGCCTTGTTCTATCCAGCGTTCCATCTCGCGGCGTGAACCAATTCCATGGTTGGCGAGGACTTTCTGTAGTTTATCTGTCATTAGTGTAATGGCTCTTCCTGGTTGTCGCTATCACCCTTAGGTTCAACATCCGGCACATCGTGAATCACCTTGATGTCGTCGTTAATGTTATCCAGCGATGCGATAAATGCATCGCTATTGGGTAAGTCACTCAGTGACTTCAGCGAAAAATAGTCTAAAAACTGTTTAGTGGTGGCATACAATGCTGGCCTTCCTGGCACTTCTTTATGCCCCACCACTTTAATCCACTCACGTTCAGTCAGTGTTTTAACAATGTTACTGCTCACGGCCACGCCGCGTACCTGCTCGATTTCACCCCGAGTAATGGGCTGACGGTAAGCGATGAGCGCCAGTGTTTCGAGCATTGCCCGGGAATACTTCGGGCTGGTTTCCTGCCATAACTTACTGAGCCATGGGCTGAGGCTGTCCAGCGACTGAAAACGATAGCCGCTGGCCACTTCTACCAGTTGAATTCCTCTGGGGCGGTAATCCAGCTCTAATGCTGCTAACGCTGATTGTATCGCTTTATCACTCACGGTGAAATCAGCCAGAACGGTATTTTTAAGTTTATCAACAGACACCGGTCCATCAGAAACGAAAATCGCCGCTTCAATAAGTTGGGTTAATTGCTCTTTTTTAATTTTCTTCATGACTGCCTAACTTCACATGAATTTGCGAAAAAGGACCCGCCTGCACCAGCAGTATAGTTTGTCCTTTCACCAACTCAAGAATGGCCAAAAAAGTCACTACGACACCTGCTTTACCTTCTTCTGCCGTAAACAGCGACTCCATTGGCAGGTAAGTCTGATTGTTTAAGGTTTGTAATATCAAACTCATGCGTTCCCGGGTACTTAATGCCTCGGGGGCAATATGATGATGTTCAAAAGCGGCCGCCCGTTGCATTGCTGCCGAGAAAGCCAGTACCAGCTCCTGCAAGCTCACGTCTGGCTGCACAATGACAGGCTGAATATCGTCGGCGGGGGTAACGGTTACCGAAAATAAATCCCGCTCCATACGTGGCTGTAAATCAAGATCTTCAGCGGCCTGCTTGACCAGTTCATATTCTTTTAAGCGCCTTATCAACGCGGCACGAGGATCTTCCTCATCGTCTTCTTCGTCAGACCGTTTTGGCAGTAATAATCGCGATTTAATTTCAGCTAAAATCGCCGCCATTAGTAAATACTCAGCCGCCAGCTCCAGCTTGAGTGTTTGCATTACATCAACATATTCCATGTACTGGTGGGTAATTTGCGCCACCGGCATACTGGTAATATCAAACTTTTGTTTTCGAATGAGGTACAGCAGCAAATCAAGTGGGCCTTCAAAGGAATCCAGGATCACTTCCAGAGCTTCCGGCGGAATATACAGATCCTCCGGTTTTTCTATCACAGCTTCACCGTTGACAAACGCCAGAGGCAACGGTTGCTGTATAGGCGTGATTTGCGGTGTAATCACCTCATCCTGATCACTCATTGCAATGTGTCTTTAATGCTCATAAAAATGGCGCGGTATCACCGCGACCTTCGCGCATGACCACCGGCTCACCCTCACTTAAATCGATCACCGTAGTGGGCTGCTCACTCAAATAGCCGCCGTGAATAATCAGCCCCACTTGTTTTTCAAGCTTATCGCGAATGTCATCGGGATCGGATTCGGCGCCTAGCTGACCGGGCAATATTAATGACGTCGACATCAGTGGCTCGTTGAGTTCTTCTAACAATGCCAACGCAATAACATTATCCGGTACGCGAATACCAATCGTTTTACGCTTAGGGTTTTGCAATCGTTTAGGTACTTCGCGGGTAGCTTTTAAAACAAAGGTGTAAGAGCCAGGTGTGTTGTTCTTAATTTGACGAAAGGCGACGTTGTCAACTTTGGCGTAGACCGACAATTCCGACATATCACGGCACATCAGCGTAAAATTGTGATCTTTACCAATATCACGAATGCGGCAAAGTTGCTCAAGTGCGCGTTTGTCTTCCATTTGACAGCCAATGGCGTAGCCAGAGTCAGTCGGGTAAACCACCACTTCGCCCTGGCGTACCAGCTCCGCGGCCTGTTTAATTAAACGCGGCTGCGGGTTGTCTGGATGAATATAAAAAAACTGACTCATGCAGGTTCCTCGATAGATGAATTCGATGATTTCAGATCCCAGTCATGCCATACGGGTGTTAATACCTCAGAGGCAAAACCACAGCGACCTAATTCGGTCCAGCGGCCAGGAAAATGAAAGTCGGAGCCGGCTGATGCCAGCAAGTTATGTTCTTGAGCCAACTCACGCACAAAGGCCTGTTTGTCGGCATTGATCCCCGGAAATACCACCTCAATACCGTCGCCCCCGTCGGCGCTGAACTGAGCAACCAAACGGCGCAACCATTTACTGGTCATATCATAATGCACGGGGTGTGCAAGCACGGCCCTGCCGCCGGCTTGCTGAATCACATTTATGGCTTCAGCCATCCCCGGCCATTGTGCTTTTACTGCCGCTCGCTTGCCTTTACCAAGGTACAACTTAAACGCGCTTTCAAAGCTGTTTACCTGATAATTGTTAACCAGCACCCGCGCAAAGTGAGCCCGGGTAATTTGCCCTTCACCGGCGTAACGTCGAGCCCGATCTAAAACCCCCTCAAAACCGCATTTAGCCAGCTTTTCGGCGATGTTAACCGCACGTTCTTCTCTTTTTTGCTGCTGTTGGTTTAAAAAATCCTGCAATACCGGGTGCTGCTTATCAATTGCCAGCCCCACAATATGGATTTCAAAGTTATGCCAGCGAGTGGAGATTTCAACACCGTCGATAAGCTGTAGTGCCGGGAAATGTTTACCAGCAGCTTCATGTGCCATCGCCAAACCATCGGTTGTATCGTGATCAGTAATGGCCAGCACATCAACCTGCATGGTTTGCGCACGTTGAATCAGCTCCACCGGAGTGAGGTGACCATCGGAAAAAGTGGTATGACTGTGCAGGTCAATTTTCATGTTATTTTCAAATTTATGGTTGACACAATATCGTTTTTGTTTTCTTCTATAGCACAGTATACGGATTGAATGCTTCGATGCCTATCGAAGTTAACAAATAAAATAAGAGACAGAAAACCAAATGCTTAATCAACCACAACAACAATTTGCTAAGGCAATTATCTGGTGGTGGCACTCCCTTCGGTAACGGGCGGTGTGAGCGTTGGTGCGCAGAACAAACAAAAAAGGCCCGTTGTTAACGGGCCTTTTTTTTAATTTTAAAACGGAGTAATAAAATGAGTTTGGCCGAATTAGGCATGGTTCCAGGCAAAGTGGAAACCATTGAGAGAACAGCTACTTATGTAAATGATCCCCTCGCGGCATTTGCTCAGTTATGCAGCGGCCAGCGTCATGCACTTTTGCTTGAGTCTGCCGAAATAGACAGCAAAGACAATTTACAAAGTTTGCTGATGGTAGACGCCGCCGTGCGCTTTGAATGTCGCGGTCAACAAGTTACCATTAAAGCCCTCAGTGCCAACGGCAAGGGCATTCTGCCGCTGTTTTCTGAGCATTGCCCAGCCGATATACACTATGAGGCCATCGACGAAAGCGAAGTGTGCCTGCAATGCCATAGTCAAAGCGACAACCTCGATGAAGACACCCGGCTAAAATCCACCAGCGTTTTCGACGTACTGCGCATGGTAATTCATCATATAACCCCCTTACGCCAACACCAGCATGCGGTATTTTTAGGCGGCGTTTTTGCCTATGATCTGCTCGCAACATTTGAAAATCTGCCTGAAGTGCCTGAAGGTGATAATGACTGCGCAGATTATGTTTTTTACTTAGCCGAAACCTTGATTACCTTTGATCATAAAACCCGAGAAGCCACCTTACTCGGGAGTGTATTCAGTGGTGCCGACGTTGCCACCAGCTACTTTGCTATTGCCCAGCGTCTGGAAGCACTTGGCGCAGCACTCAGCACGATCGCGCCGCTGGATGTGTCCCCCGTGCAGGTTGACGAGCCGATTGAGCTGCAGGTTAATAAATCCGATACCGAATATTGTCAGGATGTCCTGACACTAAAAGAAAATATTCTGGCCGGTGACATTTTTCAGGTTGTGCCTTCACGCACGTTCTCATTGCCCTGCCCGGCCCCTCTCACAGCCTATGCTGCTCTTAAACAGCAAAATCCCAGTCCTTATATGTTTTACATGCAAGACGCCGATTTTACTATTTTTGGTGCGTCACCGGAATCTGCCCTGAAGTATTCAGCCGCCAGTAATATTGTTGAGATTTACCCCATTGCGGGCACTCGCCCGCGGGGAAAACGCCCGAATGGCGATATTGATCACGACATGGACAGCCGTATCGAACTCAACCTGCGTGAAGATCAAAAAGAGAAAGCTGAGCACCTGATGCTGGTTGATCTGGCACGCAATGATGTGGCAAAAGTTTCAGAGCCAGGCACGCGGTACGTGAAAGACCTACTTAAAGTTGACCGTTACTCGCATGTGATGCATTTGGTCTCGCGGGTAGTTGGTCAATTGCGTCATGATCTCGATGCCCTGCATGCTTATCAGGCCTGTATGAATATGGGTACCCTGGTGGGCGCTCCCAAAGTCAGTGCCGCCAGTCTTATCCGACAAGTAGAGCAACAGCGCCGTGGTAGCTATGGTGGTGCTGTTGGGTATCTCAATAACGATGGCGATATGGATACCTGTATCGTTATTCGTTCAGCCTTCGTTAAAAACGGACGAGCCTACATACAAGCAGGTGCCGGTGTCGTGTACGATTCTACCCCCCAGGCCGAAGCCGACGAAACCCGCGGTAAGGCGCAAGCTGTTATTAATGCAGTAAAATCGTCAATTGCGTTAAAAGGAGATGCCTGATGAGCCAATCCATTACCGTATTCTTACTCGATAATGTTGACTCGTTCACCTATAACCTGGTCGATGAATTACGTACCATGAACCTTAACATTGTGGTGTATCGCAACAATGTAAACGCGCAGATGTTGTTTGAAAAAATGCAGCAACAAGCTAAAAACGGACCGGTTTTATTGTTATTATCACCCGGTCCGGGCGCCCCTCATGAAGCAGGCTGTATGCCTGAGTTACTGAGTATGGTGCAAGGGCATTTCCCGGTGTTGGGCATTTGTCTTGGTCATCAGGCAATTGTGGCGCATTATGGCGGCACTGTGGGCCGGGCCGAAGATGTTATGCACGGAAAAGCGTCGGCCATTACCCACACCGGTGAAGCCATGTTTGCCGACATGCCACAGCCTTTGCATGTGGCGCGCTATCACTCACTAATGGCTCTGGAGTTGCCTCAGGATTTATTGCCGCTTGCCAAAGTTGGCTCAACCGTGATGGCGGTTTTCCATCCCGACGACAAAATGCTGGGTTTTCAATTTCACCCTGAGTCAATACTGACTGCTGACGGCAGTCGGTTGTTATTGCAAAGTATTCGTTATCTTACCGAAGAGGAACGCATTCATGGCTGAATACAGTGAGATAATTAACAAGTTATTTAGCGGCGAACATATGAGTCAGGCCGAGTCTTTTTCTGTATTCAACCAGATAATGCATGGTGAACTATCAGAAGTTAAACTGGCGACCTTGTTAACTGCACTAAAAATACAGGGTGAGTCACCCAACGAAATAGCCGGTGCGGCAAGTGCGATGGTATCAAATGCACGGCCCTTTCCTGCGCCAGGTTATGAATTTGGTGATATTGTTGGCACAGGCGGAGACGGCCACCACACCATTAATATTTCCAGCGCTGCGGCGTTAGTGGCCGCCAGTTGCGGTATAAAAGTTGCCAAGCATGGCAACCGGAGTGTATCGAGCAAATCCGGCTCAGCCGACTTTTTCCGCGAGTGTGGTATTAAGTTGGAGATATCGCCTGAAACCGCCAAACATTGTCTGGACGAATCAAATTTCTGCTTTTTATTTGCACCGGTTTATCACGCCGGCATGCGCTTTGCTGCGCCGGTTCGGGCAGAAATGAAAACCCGAACACTGTTTAACATTCTTGGTCCGCTAGCGAATCCGGCTCGACCAACCTTTGGCGTATACGGCGTGTACACACCGCAACTACTGGACGTGTACGCCCAAACACTCACTTTGATGGGCCAGCATCGCGCATTAATTGTGCATGGTGACGGGCTTGACGAGTTGGCCCTGCATGGGCCCACACAGATTGCTGAAATCGATCACGGTTCCATCAACCGCTATACCGTAACACCAGAGGACTTTGGTTTATCTGAAGCGCCAATCAGCGCTATAGCAGGTGGTGAACCGCATGAGAATCGCCAGTTAATAGAAGCCGCGCTGAGCGGCCAGGGGGCCAAAGCCCATCAGGATGCAATTGCCATGAATGCCGGAGCGCTATTGAAAATAGCCGGTCAGGCCGCAACCTTTAAAGAAGGCGCACAACAAGCGCTTAATGCAATGGCAAATGCTGCGCCAATATCCCTTATGAAACAAGTCGCTGAACACAGCCAGGTGGAAGAAAACGCATGACCGATGTACTTGCAAAAATTGTTGAAGATAAACGCATTGAGCTTGATGCGCGTATGGCAGCCAAGCCGCTCGACACCATAAAGCCAGATCTGCAGCCATCAAAGAAAAGCCTGTTTGAGGCGCTTAGTGGTGCTAATGCCGGGTACATTTTTGAATGTAAAAAAGCCTCGCCATCCAAAGGGTTAATTCGCGAGAATTTTGACCTCGATGAAATTCTGGCTGCTTATACCCCGCACGCTGCCGGTATTTCAGTACTGACCGACGAAAAGTATTTTCAGGGCAGCTACGACTACCTGGCCTATGTCACTGAGCGTGTGAGCCAACCCGTACTCAATAAAGACTTTTTTATCAATGAATATCAGGTTTACCTGGCCCGTTACTACAATGCTGATGCCATCCTGCTGATGCTCTCGGTGCTTGACGACGATAGTTATCGAGAGCTGGCCGCCGTCGCCGACAGCCTGAGCCTGGATATTCTTACCGAAGTAAGCAACGAAGCGGAAATGCATCGGGCCATCGCACTTGAAGCAAAAATTATCGGTATAAACAATCGCGATCTGCGTGATTTATCTACCGATCTCGCCACAACCGAAAAACTGGTGCCTCTATTAGCTAAAGCGACGCATGACTTCGTCGTTATCAGTGAGTCTGGCATTTACTCACACCAGGATGTACTGCGTCTGGCTCCCTTGTGCCAGGGCTTTTTAGTTGGCAGCGCTTTAATGGCCCAGCACAACTTGCCTTTGGCTGTTAAGCAACTGGTGTATGGCAAAATAAAAATCTGCGGAATGACCCAGGCCGATCAGGTTAGCCATGCTTTTGCACAGGGTGCGAGCTATTGCGGGTTAATTTTTGCCAGTCACTCAAAGCGCGCCGTCTCCCCTGAGCAGGCCCGTGACATTGTCACCAAGGTACCGGGTAATTACGTGGGTGTGTTTGTTAATCAACCCATTGAAATGGTGCTCAGTATTGCTAACGAACTATCATTGAAAGCGGTTCAGCTGCACGGTGACGAAGACACCATGTATCGTCAGCACCTGAAAGCGAATCTGCCAGCCGATTGTGAAATATGGCAGGCCATTGGTGTTGCCGGCGAGCTGCCCTATTTAACCCACGCATTGCTCGACGATGATACGCTCGATAAAGTACTGCTGGATTGTCAGGTTGGCAAACAAACCGGTGGTACCGGCCAACAATTTGACTGGTCGGTGATCCATGCGCAGCTCGATCTCGAAAAACTAGTTATCGCTGGCGGCGTTAATCCGCAGAATGTCGCGGCTGCACAAGCCACCGGCGTTGCCGTTGTCGATGTCAATTCCGGCGTTGAAGACAGCCCGGGCAATAAATCTAATGAACGCGTTAGCGAACTCTTTACAGTTTGTCGGACTTACTAGTCGGCAAACGTCATAACACAGGACATCAAATGAATCAGTTAGACACAAAATTTGGGGAATTCGGTGGCATGTATGTGCCCGAGTTACTTATTCCCGCGCTGGATCAGCTCGAAGCCGCATTTTTGGAAGCCAAAGACGATCCTGAATTTAACGCCGAGTTTATGTCGCTTTTAAAGGATTATGCCGGGCGTCCAACCGCTATGACACTCACCCGTAACCTGGTGTCAAATCCTAAGGTTAAACTCTACTTAAAGCGCGAAGATTTACTGCACGGTGGTGCCCATAAAACCAATCAGGTGCTTGGTCAGGCCCTGCTCACCAAACGGATGGGTAAAACTGAGGTAATCGCTGAGACCGGCGCAGGTCAGCACGGTGTCGCCACGGCACTGGCATGTGCATTACTCGGCCTGAAGGCACGCATTTACATGGGCGCAAAAGATGTTGAGAGACAGTCGCCCAATGTATTCAGAATGCGTTTAATGGGCGCTGAGGTAATCCCGGTTAATTCGGGCTCCGGCACCTTAAAAGATGCCGTGAACGAAGCCATGCGTGACTGGTCAGCCAATTATGACAAAGCCCACTATTTACTCGGCACCGCCGCAGGCCCGCACCCGTTCCCGACTATCGTGCGTGAGTATCACCGCATGATCGGCGAAGAAACCCGGGCGCAATTGCTGGAAAAAGAAGGCCGCCTGCCCGATGCGGTAGTGGCCTGTGTTGGCGGAGGCTCAAACGCGATTGGTATGTTTGCTGACTTTATTGATGAACCGTCAGTACGATTAGTCGGTGTAGAACCTGCCGGTAAAGGGCTCCACACTAAGGAACACGGCGCGACAATATGCACTGGTTCAAAAGGTATATTGCACGGTGCCTTCACCTATATTATGCAAAACCCCGATGGCCAGATTGAAGAAAGCTACTCGGTTTCTGCTGGCCTCGACTACCCGGCTGTGGGCCCACAACATGCCTATTTGTCAGATATTGGCCGCGCCGAATATGTTTCGGTCACCGACGACGAAGCACTGAATGCGTTTCAGTTGTTGGCGCGCAAAGAAGGTATTATTCCAGCGCTGGAATCTTCCCACGCGCTTGCTTATGCACTGAATATGGCCGATGAAGCCGAGGATGACACCATTATTGTAGTTAATCTTTCCGGTCGCGGTGACAAAGACCTTGGACACGTAATCAATATTCTTGGAGATCAGGTAAATGGATAGATATGCAACCATGTTTGCTCAGTTGTCAGAGCAAAATGCCGGTGCCTTTGTACCTTTTGTAATGGTTGGAGATCCGGATATCGACACCTCCGAGAAAATCATTACACAGCTAATAGAAAGTGGTGCTGACGCGTTAGAACTGGGTATTCCTTACTCAGATCCCATCGCCGATGGTCCTACTATCCAAAAAGCGGCTATTCGCGCCCTCGATTCCAGCGTTACGCCGACTGCCTGTTTTGAGTTACTCAGTCGCATTCGTCAGCGTTTTCCCGACATTCCCATCGGCTTGCTGCTATACAGCAATCTGGTATTAGCGAAAGGGATTGATAACTTCTATCAACAAGCTGCGCAAGCCGGCATCGACTCGATTTTGATTGCGGATGTTCCTATCCGCGAGGCAAAACGTTTCATTGACACAGCAAATAGCCATAACATAAAGCAAATTATTATTGCGCCGCCTAATGCCTCAGATGCGACCATGCAGTCTATTGGTGATATGTCATCAGGCTATACCTATTTGCTCGGCAGAGCCGGGGTAACCGGTGCCGAAACGGCCGCTACCATGCCTGCCGCATCATTAATTGAAAAACTCAACAGTGTGAATGCTGCACCGGCGCTCCTGGGTTTCGGTATCTCAAACCCTGAGCAGGTTAAGCACGCCATTGAAAGCGGCGCAGCCGGGGCTATATCAGGCTCAGCAACGGTTAATATTATTGCCGAGCATCTGGGTGACACGACAGCTATGCTCAGTGCGCTGGATACCTTCGTATCTGAAATGAAAGCCGCAACAAGGAAGTAGCAGTATGTATTATATGATTTGTGCTACCGATAAGCCCGACTCTCTGGAGCAGCGCCTTGCTGCGCGTCCAGCGCACCTGACCCGGCTCAATGTGCTTAAAGATGAAGGCCGCCTGTTGATTGCCGGACCATTCCCGGCGATTGACAGCGAAGACCCCGGTGCCGCTGGATTTACCGGTTCGTTGGTGGTTGCTGAGTTCAACAGCCTTGATGAGGCAAAAGCCTGGGCTGATGCCGATCCATACGTCGACGCCGGGGTTTATCAGGAAGTGGTAGTTAAACCTTACAAAAAAGTGCTTCCCTGAGTGGGTTGGCAGTGGGGGCCGCTAAAATTTGCGCCCCCGCTCACCAGTGGTATGATTAATTTTTAAGGCATTGTGTATGCCGGATTTTGTATCGCAATATCACCGCACAAAATGCATAAGTAAAAAAGCGAGTCGCATCTTGTTGCATAATTCAGACAATATTCAGTCTGGCCGCGATACCCTAGCAGCGAGAATAATCGGTTGGGTTAACCCAACAAGTGGAGAGACATGTTCAGAGCAGTCACAATGGGTGCTTTTTTAATATTACTGGCAGCGGGCTCAAGCCCGGCGTTTGCACAGCAAAATAACGAAAAAGTTCCGGTCAATAATTCAACACAAGCTGCCAAGCAGGCCAAACGGCATATTGAAGGGCGGGTGCTGAAGGTTGACAAGCAAAAAAGCTCCTATCGGGTGAAAATGCTAAAAAAATCAGGCCGGGTTGTGACGCTTGATGTTGACAAACGCTCTGGCAAAGTTAAACCAAGTAAAAGCAAGGACGATAATTAGGGTAATGAGAGTATTAATCGCAGAAGATGATAGCCGTTTGCTGATGCAGTTGGATACACTTTTCCAACATGAAGGGTTTAGCGTTGACCTGGCCGACGACGGTGATAAGGCGTTGTTTCAACTCAAAGAAGTGAATTACGATTTGGCCATAATTGATATTGGCTTACCAAAACTCGACGGCTTTGATGTTATTCGCCAGGCTCGCAGTAGTGACATCATTACCCCTGTGCTTATTTTAACTGCCCGCGATCGCTGGCAAGAAAAAGTAGAAGGTCTCGATGCCGGTGCCGACGATTATCTGACTAAGCCCTTTCACAATGAAGAGTTACTGGCACGGGTAAAAGCCCTCATCCGCAGAGCCTCAGGCAAGGCGAGTTCAGTAATAGAGTTTGGCCCTATAGTACTTGATATACAAGGCAAAGAGGTGCGCGTAAACTCACGCTCGCTGGATCTGACAGCCTATGAGTACAAAGTAATGGAATACCTCATGTTGCACCCCCACAAGGTTATATCGAAAACCGAGTTAACCGAGCATATTTACGATCAGGACTTTGACCTTGATAGTAATGTTATTGAAGTCTTTATTGGTCGGCTCCGCAAAAAGATTGATCCGGAAAACAGTTTAAAGCCAATCGAAACCATGCGTGGCAGGGGCTACCGTATTAACCGGGAGCTTGCGCAATCGAGCAACGGCTAACCGATGCTTAACTTATCGCTAAGACTTCGCAGTTTACTGATTGCGACGCTGGCGCTGCTCGTATTTATTCCGGTGACTGTATTTACCCTGTCTCAGGCTTACACCAGCAGCCTCGAACAGGCCAAGTACAGCGAATTAAAGCTAATGAATCTTGCCATGATTTCTGTTTTCGAAATTGACGGAAACATTGTGCAAATGCCAGAGATGCTGTACGACGAACAGCTTAACTTACCTGACTCAGGCTATTCAGGTGCCGTCATTATTGATAACGAGGTAGTGTGGCAATCTGCTTCAGCCTTTATCGAACTGACCCAGCCCAGCCTTCCGACGGCACCCGCGGTGGGTGATGAAGCGTTCATCAGAACGCTGCATCTGGACGACACTGAAGCGCGCTTTTTTGCTTATTCGTTTACCGCTGAATTTGATAACGGCAGCGATTATATCCCCGTCACCTTTTATGTCGTTAACGATCGCTCCGCCTTTATTGAAGAACGAGATACGTTTTTATGGTCGGTATGGCAATACCTTGGCGTGCTCGCAATCAGCCTGTTGATACTATTACTCATTGGTATGAACACCCTGCTGCAACCCGTGCGCTTGCTAATTAACGAAATACAGCGCACCAGCACAGGTACTCAGGAACGCTTAACCGAACACTACCCACCAGAATTTACACCGCTGAAACTCAGCATTAATCAACTACTAAGCGGCGAGGCAGAGCAACGAGAACGCTATAAAAACAGCCTTGGCGATCTGGCTCATAGTTTAAAAACACCACTGGCAGTGGCATTGGGTACCAAATCGTTGCCTGACTCTGCGCAAGAGCCCCTGCAACAAATTGATACGTTAATTCAGCGACAGCTAAAGCGCGCCGCATCGGGTGCCGGAAACTGGCAACAAGGTGTACCGGTAAAGCCTGTTATTAAGCAGTTGATCAACGCCTTAAATAAGGTGTATCAGGACAAGTCATTACAACTGCAGGTAAGCGGCGACGACGGTTTGTTTTATGGTGATAAAACTGACCTGATGGAAATACTCGGTAATTTAATGGACAACGCGTGTAAAGCCGCCAGCTTAAAAGTAGACGTAATTATAAAACAATTGCCTCGTCAGACTGAATTACACATTAATGACGATGGGCCTGGCATACCGCCTGAGCAAATAGCGCAGATCCTCAATCGCGGTCAGCGCCTAGATACTTATACAGAGGGTCAGGGGATTGGCATGGCAGTTGTCGCTGACCTGCTCACCGCCTATGAAAGTAAACTTACCATCAATCGCTCTGCGCTTGGAGGCGCGAGCATCAAGCTGACGTTTCCTGCGCCATAACAGGTAATACTTTTCGCCGGCTTGCCTGGCTGTCTGGCCATTAACCTGAGACAAACTCAAAAGTCACAGACAACAGCCTCTGCTCATCGAGATTAGATATGCAGTCTAATAATCATGCAGATTTCACCGGGGGTTGTTTGTTTTCCTCCAGTACTGCTTCACCGTCGCTGGACAGTAGAATCGCCAGCCAACGGCTTTCTTCGCGTGACTCCAGAGCAATTTTTACTATCATGGTCAGCGGCACAGACAGCAACATACCTACACTGCCCAGCAGCCAGCCCCAAAAGATTAACGACAAAAATACCACCAGCGTTGATAAGCCCAAACCACGTCCCATAAAACGTGGTTCAATAAGGTTACCCATTACTGTATTGATAACCAAAAAGCCCAGAGCTACCAGCCCGGCTTCGCCAGCGCCATATTGTACTAACGCCATGAGCACGGCGGGGATAGCGGCGATTATAGAGCCGATATTAGGAATATAATTGAACAAAAAGGCGAGTACGCCCCATAGCAGATAGTGATCCACGCCGAGAATGTACAACCAGGTACCGGCTAACAACCCGGTAAATAAACTCACCACGGTTTTAATAGCCAGGTAGCTGTTAACTGACTGGATGAACCTGTCAATGTGGTGCATTTTCATGTCCGGATCAGCCAGTGCCACATGTAAACGACGAGGCACGCCTTCAGCTTCAAACAGCATAAAAATCACAGTAAGCAGGATTAAAAAGAGGTTTGATAGCACCCCTCCCATACCACTTAGAAAGTTGGTTACCATTGACATTGCCATACCCGGATCGAGGTAGGAAACAATGAGATCTTTATCGACATGAATGTTAAACGTTTCCAGTTGTGTGACTACCCAGGTAAATTCGCCAGACAGTTTTTGTCGGTATTGCGGCATATTTTCCTGAAACTCGCTAAGCGACTGTCCGACTAATCCGGCCAACATGAAACCAAAAACCACGATCAGAAGTATAACTAGAGTAATAGACAGCGCTCGCGGGACGCGGTACTTAGTCATCCAGAGAATTAAAGGCCCACAGGCAATAGCAATAAACCCAGACAAAAAAAACGGCACCATGATAGTACTCGCGGCCTTAATGCCAGCCAGAATGATAATCAGACTGGCGAAGATGAACATGGCTTTAACTGTGGGAGATTGGGTTGGCATAAAATACTGGCTTAACAAATAAAATAGCACGCTATCAGATTTAGGTTTAATTCGGTAGTCCTGTGGCAGACAAGCCTGATGAAAATAATGTAAAGGAATAAGTCATGCATATCTTTATTACCGGCGGTACCGGATTAATAGGTCGGCATTTAATTGAGCAACTACATCGACAACATTCGATCACAGTACTCAGCCGCAATACAAATGCCGCACGTAAAGTGCTTCCTGGCGATGTTAAGATCATCGGTGATATTGATTCATTAACCGATTTCAATGATTTCGATGCAGTTATCAACCTGGCCGGGGAACCCATTGCCGACAAACGTTGGAGCGACCAACAAAAATACCGTATTTGCCAGAGTCGCTGGCAGCTCACCACAGCCTTAGTGACCAAGCTTGTCGCATCCAGCCATCCACCAGCGGTGCTTATTTCAGGTTCAGCCGTAGGATACTATGGTCGCCAGGGTGATACCGTGGTAACAGAAGCTCACAACCAGCCACACCAGGAATTTACCCATGAAGTGTGTCGTGAGTGGGAGAAAATAGCCCAGTCTGTCGGCAAAAGCTGCCGGGTATGCCTGTTGCGTACCGGAATCATACTGGCTGGTAACGGCGGGGCGTTAACTAAAATGCGCCTGCCATTCAAGCTAGGACTCGGTGGACGCATTGGCAGTGGCAATCAATATATGTCATGGATCCATATCGACGATATGGTTGCCGGGATTTTATTCCTACTCGCCCAACCTGAACTTAGCGGCCCGTTTAATTTTACCGCCCCCAACCCGGTCACCAACCAGCAGTTCGTGAACGCATTCGCCAGTGCTCTGCATCGCCCCGCGTTTTTTCCGATGCCGGCGGCAGTGCTTAAACTCGCCATGGGTGAAGCGGCTGATCTGCTGTTAACCGGTCAGCGGGTTCTGCCACAAAAGCTGCAGGAGGCAGGTTTTCACTTCAAATATGACAATGTTGAAGCGGCGTTTGCCGACACCGAGGGATAGGTTCACTAAAATACCAGCAAATAGGTGAGCAGTGTCAAAATGGACGTAATCAGTGGGAATACCAGATAGTAATCGGGCTTGGTGAGGATCCCCAACTGGGTAGCACTATAGGTAATAAAGAGTAGCGCCCAGTGCGGCCCTGACAAGCTGCCAATGAAGGCAATCGCAGCAAACATTGGGGCAGCAAACACGCCAGCATAAACCAGCATAGTGATGACTTGCTGGCGCCGCGTGAGAGGTAAACTAAAAAAGTAATAACTGTACCGGGTTTGTAAGGATTTAAGCTCCAGCAGCTTAGTGGCAATTACGACAGCCAGTATCACAGCTATTACGGCACCGGCTGGTCCCTGCGCCTCCTGATTAATATTACTGACAAAAATATTACCTGAAATGAGCAGTAGCAGAACCACCACCGCGCGCAGCAGTGAAGGCTTTCCCCTGCGTAAGTCGTGCTGCAAATAGAAACGCCACAAACCAACAGGAAAGCCGCTAAGCCTTAAGGTGGGTAGTGGCAGTAACCGCTCAGCGAAGATGGCCGTCGTAACTCCCAGTAAACACGCGCTCTGAGTCAGCTGGCTGGCAAAAGGGGAACTGATCAGCGGCAACATCCCCAAACTCAGCCATGGCCGCTGCCCTCCGCAGGCTATCACAATATAATAAGCCGTCAGTAGCAGTAGTCCGGTGATGGGCATGAGCTGCGCAACCGAGAACATCCAGGGGGAATGCAGCAAGGCATCGGTATTGCTATAGAGCATGCTAAGCAATACCGCCAGCGGCCCTAAAATAAACACATTGGCGGCATATATCAGCAAGCCGGCCTGGGCAGTTCGCCTGACTCCCCGGCTAACCGGCAAACTTCGGTCATACAGCGCGTAACTGGTCGCATTGATGGCCTCTTTTTGCATACTGACCCAGCCAAAGCTCAGCAACAAATAGCCCCAGAGAGTGTAGAAATAAAGCTCCGTATTCGCCGAAGTATCGGCCAATACACCAAGTGCCAGCAGGGGGAGAAACAGCAATGCAGATAGCGCCATAGGAAACAACGCCACAATTGCAGCACTGACCTGGCGTAAACTATCCAGCCACTCTTTTAAGGCTTGTTGGTAAATTTTAAGGCGAAACTGCCAGTACCTCACCGCTCATGCACACCATGGCTGTCCAGGTGCAAATGCCTGACAGGCTGACCGGCAAAGTTCAGTGGTTCATGACTGGCGATAAGGATCTGCCCGGCATATTCTGCAATGCATTGATCCAGGACTTCGCGGGTTCGAACATCGAGTCCGTTGGCCGGTTCATCTAACAAAAGCAGTGCAGGCTGATGCATAATTGCCAGAATGAGACTGAGTTTTTTGTAGTTACCCAGTGACAAGTCCTGTATCAAGGTGAACAAATAATCCGATAAACCGAATGCACTTACCCATTGCTGAGCAGACTCACAGCCGTATTGACTCTGATGAAATTGCAGCAGGTCGTTTGCTGACATAAACCCCGGCAAGGCGACCTTGCTGGCACTGATACCGATGTTCTCACGAGCGCCTGGAGCGGTTACGTTAATACCGTTTAACGTAACCGCTCCGGTGGTAGGGCTTAGTAGCCCCGCCGCAATCAGTAACAGTGATGTTTTACCAATGCCGTTAGCGCCGGTTATTAGCACTCGAGGCTCGGTAATTTCTAACGAAATATCAGTAAAAATGGGTTGTGAGGCAAAACGGTGCCCCACCTGCTTAAACGCTAACATTTTTTCTCTCAGTTATGGCTGGCCAGGGACTGCAGCAAAAATGCACAGTAAAGATCAACACGCCCTAGTAGCCAATGCATTGTATCAGACCATCTTGCGTAACAACTGACCGGTATTTAACCGCAGCAATCTGTAACAGCCCAGGGCACCAAGAACACCCACTACCAGTGCGCCAACAGTGGGCGCAATCAGCCAGTACTCCCAGTGCATTGAGGCCTCCATATCAAACACGCGCCATTGCAGCAGGAACAAACTGAACTCATTGGCCATTGCCGCCATCAGGCCGGCTACTGAGCCTATAATCAAAAATTCATTGATGACACTAAAACGAATTAAGCGCCCTTTCGCTCCCAGCGTGCGCAATATTGCCAGCTCCTGTTGTCGCTCGTCCATACTGGCCTGGACCTGCGCAAACAGCACCAGTGAGCCAGCTATTAGTACCAACACCAGAATAAATTCAACGGCGAGAGACACCTGGTCGATGATATCGCGCAATTGATTGATCCGCGCATCAACATCAAACAGTGTCACCGAAGCAAAAGGCAGCATCAGTGCAGTAATCTCTGATTTGCGCTGTGCATCCAAATGGAAACTCGTGATATAGGTGGCATTAAAGTTTTGCATAGCGTCCGGGTGCAGCACAAAAAAGAAATTGGGCTGCATGGTTTGCCAGTTTACTTCGCGAATACTGGTTACCCGGGTGCGCACAATTTCACTGCCTACGTTAAAGGTCAGCGTATCATCCATGGCGATGTTTAACCGCTTAGCTACGCCGCTCTCTACTGATACCGGATACACAATTCCTGCCTCAGCGTTCCCATCATCGCCAGGTGGTTGCCAGTCAGCATGCCATTGGCCCGCGACAATACGGTTTTCGGTTTGCAGCTTATTACTCCAGGTGAGATTTGCCTCGCGCCCAAGCCCTTGGCGACCTTCACTTTGTTCAGGGTCGTCTTCCTTGGTGACTTCAGTGCTTACCTGTTCATCATTAACGGCAACAAAGCGGCCTCGTACCACCGGGTAAAACTCATCTATACGTACCTGCTGATCAGCAAAATGCTGTTCCAAATCGTCTTTTTGCGACTCAGTTATGTTCGACATAAAATAGTTTGGCGTGTTCTCAGGTAGCTGTGCTCGCCACTGCGCAACCATATCGTTACGCATCACCAGGACCACCAGTAACAACATGATCGTTATCGAAAAACTGATAAGTTGAACGCTATTGTCCATAGCACGGCGACGAATACGCGCCCAGGCTAACTGCCAGGCCCCCATAGCCCCCTGCCCCAACCAGCGGCCAACGGCTATCAAACCAAAGGTTACAAATAGCAACGCAACGACTAACAGTGCCCCCGAACCAAATAAAATGGCGCTGATTTCGACGTCGCGGCTGTATATCCACATCAGCAAAAATATCGCGCCGCCCGATGCGCCAAACTGCAGCCCTTTGGAGCTGAGACCTGCCCCCATATCACGACGCAACACGCGCAAGGGAGGCACCGAAAACAAGCGCAACAAAGGATACAAAGAAAACAGGACCGCACAGATAGAACCGGTCAGCACAGCAATAAATACCGGACGCCAGTGCCACACATCCAGCGAGACATCTACCTGTCCGGCTAACGCGATCACAACAAGTTGTTGAATGATCACGCCAGCGATAATACCAACGGTAATGCCCAATACCGTAATAAACAGGATTTGCAGCACATATACGCGTCGAATCATTTGTTTCGTCGCGCCCAGCGTTTTAAAAATTGCCACCGGATCGAAGTGACGCTGGCTGTACCGCTGAGCCGCTACTGCGATGGCTACCGCCGCCAATACAATTGCTAACAAACTTGCCAATAAAAAATAGCGCTCCGCCCGGGCAATAGAGCGGCCGATCGCCGACTCATCATCTCCCACCTCTTCCCAGCGGTGCAGCTCTTCATCCAGTTGCGGACGCAACCATTCATAGTACTCCTCGATACTGGCATCAGAGCCGGTATAATAGGCCTTGTAAGATACCCGACTACCCGGGCCCGTGATGTTGGTTGCCGGCAGGTCACTCAACGCCATGAGTACCATAGGATCGGTGTTAAAAATGCTAAACCCCTGGTCCGGTATTTCGCTTAACACCCGCTTAACGGTAAATTCTCCGTCGCCTATGTACACAGTGCTGCCTAATTTGACATCCAGTAACTGAAACAAGCGCGAATCAATCCAAATTTCACCCGGTGCTGGCGTAGAAGCCACCGGAGTCGGTGAACCAAAGGGTTGGTCGGCTACTTTTATTTCGCCTTTGAGCGGATATGTGTCGCTGACAGCGCGTAAATCAACCAACGACATTAGGCTTTCGCCAAACGCCATTGATCGTGTACTTACTTGCCGCGCTGTGGCCAACCCTTGCGCCTGTGCTTGTGATAACCAATCTTCACTAATGGGCTTACGCGAGCGCAACTGGCTGTCGGCCGCGATAAACTGTGAGGAACGTTCTACCAATGCGCTTTGTAAGCGCTCGCTGAATAAGGAAAGTGATAATACCGAAGCCACCGACAAAATGATGGCAAATAAAATAATGGTCAGCTCGCCACGGCGTGCCTCGTGCTTGAACAATCGCCAGGCAAGATTAACGACCATGGGCAACTCCTTGTGGTACTGGACCTGTGGCATGCTGCGCGCGCTCGGTGACTTCGGTGAGTTCACCAGCAAGCATCTGTAACTGGCGGTCGCATTTTTTGGCTAACTCATTATCATGCGTAACCAGCACCAGCGTCGTACCAATTTCACGATTTAAATCAAACAACAAATCTTCAATTTTTACACTGTTCGCAGCGTCAAGATTACCGGTTGGCTCATCAGCAAACAGTATTTTGGGCTGTCCGATAAAAGCCCGGGCAATTGCCACGCGTTGTTGCTCACCGCCCGACAGCTGATTGGGATAATGATGAGAGCGATGTCCCAAGCCCACTTGCTCAAGTATTTTTGATGCCCTTTTTTTAGCATCCGACAACCCGGCAATCTCTGCCGGAAGCATCACATTTTCAATAGCGGTAAGACTCTGCACCAGCATAAAGCTCTGAAAAATAAAGCCCACTTTATCTCCACGTAAACGCGCCCGTTGCTCTTCGTCGAAGGTATGAAGTGGTGCACCATCTAAAAATATTTCGCCGGTGCTTACTTCATCGAGACCCGCCAGTAAACTCAGTAGCGTTGATTTCCCGGAACCCGACGCGCCAACAATAGCAATAGACTCGCCAGCCTTGACTTGAAACGAAATTGGCTGAAGGATCTGTAGCGAACCTTCGCTCGTATTAACTGTCTTAGTGATGTCTTTGGTTTGGATCATAAAGGAGCTATTGTTGTTGTGATTTGTCATTTTTTTATCCGTCTGCGGTACACACTGTATTGGGCAAAAAACCTAATATTATTAATACCTTTATTATGTTTTTCAGATCACATTCTGGCTACGCCTGAAGTCACCTCTGAACATCCTGTTGAGCAAACGCAACTTGCTGGTGCTGAAAAACGTTTGCTCATTGTAGGTGATAGCCTAAGTGCGGGTTACGGTCTCTTGCAAGCACAAAGTTGGGTTAGTTTGTTACAAAATATCTGGCAGGACGAGCAGCGTAAGATTGACGTGATAAATGCTGCGATTAGCGGTGAAACAACCGATGGCGGTCTCGCCCGCTTACCGCGCTTACTTGAGCAACACAGTCCATCTCACGTTCTCATCGAACTGGGCGGAAATGACGGTCTGCAGGGCCACAGTGTGCAAAAGCTGCAGGACAATCTAAACAAAATGGTGACCATAGCTAAGCAATATGGCGCAGAAGTGTATCTACAAGACATGCAAATACCCACTAACTACGGGCGACGTTATAATCAATTGTTCAGTGATAGCTACGAACAGGTTGCCAAAGCCCAGAATGTCCCTTTAATTCCATTCTTTATGCAGGAAATTGCGCTTAAGGAGGATTTGATGCAACGCGATGGTATCCATCCCAACGCCGAGGGACAACCGCTGATCGCAGAATTTATGCATGCGCAGCTAACACCGTTGCTGACTGCAAATTAATGACAGGAATTGATGTGCTTTTGGATGCTTCAGGTCAGAAATAGCACCTGAAAAGCACTCGCAACTTTAGCGAATTCGCCTATACTTTAACCAACTAACTTGGCAAAGAGGTAAGCATGGAAATAGGTCAAAACCCCATCGATCAAGCCTACACGCAGCGACCGCTCAATTCAACCGAACAGCGTCCTAGTGCGCAGCAGGCAACGCTTGAATCGACTCAGGAGTCGCAAGATCAAACCGTACAGCAAGCCGAAAATACCGCGACAACCGGCTCAATAGGGCGCAATATAGACACCTATGTTTAGTGAGAAGTGAGCTGCAGGGTACGCTCACTGTTTATTGAGATAGAGGCAGTTCGGGTAAAGGCCTGCGTACATAGCGTTACAGGGTTAAGTACTTCCCTTCAAATTCGGCCATAGGTATGGGTTTACTGTAATAGTATCCCTGAACCCTGTTACATCCCATTGCTTTTAGCAACTGTTCCTGCCCGGCAGTTTCAACCCCTTCAGCAACCACTCTTAAGTTAAAGTTGCCCGCCAGATCGATAATCGATTTGACTACGCCTGATTGTTCTCCCTCACCAAGCTTGGAGATAAATTCTCGATCAATCTTAAGTTTATCGACCGGCAGTTTATCGAGATACGCGAGTGATGAATAGCCGGTACCAAAGTCGTCAATCGCAACGCAAAAACCAAGTTTCCTAAGCTTAGCCAAAATAGCGCTGGCAGACTCAAAGTTTTCGATAATGGCACTTTCAACAATCTCCAGCTCAATTCTGCTGGCATCCACAGGATGGGTCTCTAACGCTTCGGTCATGCGTCGTAACAGTTCGTTGTCGGCCAGATCAAGCGCCGAAACATTAAAAGAAACAAACAACTGAGGGTATTTTGCTTGCCAGCGCTCAATAATGCCAAACACTTCTTTGACCAGCCAGCCTGTGACTAAACGAATAGCCCGGGTTTGTTCTGCCACATCAATAAACGAATAAGGGGTGAGGAAACCTTTGACAGGATGATTCCACCTCAGTAAAGCTTCAGCCCCTACTAATGCCCCGGTTATGCCATCTATCTGGGGTTGTAAATAGAGCTCCAGTTCGTTGTCTGCCACTGCGCGTTTTAGTTCAGATGCTATGGTAAGCCTTGAACTGGCTTCAACCAGAATATCACTGGTGAAGAAAGCGAGCTTTGCCCCCCCTGCCTGTTTCGCTTTATACATAGCTGCATCGGCCCGCACCAGTAGATCTTCACTGCTACTGGCATCTGCCGGATAACGGGCAATACCTACCGAACCGCCAACATTCACTTCATGGTCACCGGCCAGGTAAAACGGTTGATTCATTTCATCTATGAGCTTTTTGGCCAGCGCTTTCAGTTCCGTATCATCGTGATACTCTTCAACCAGCAGGACAAATTCGTCGCCGCCCATTCGTGCCAGGAGATCCGACGAACGTAAACGCACAGATAACCGTTCAGTTACCATACGCAACAGTTCATCACCAGCGACATGACCAAGGCTGTCATTCACCACTTTAAAGCGATCGAGATCGAGATACAGTAATGCACAATGCTGCCGGTGCTGTTGGCAACGAGAGACAGTATGTTGCAAGTGTAACTGAAACTGAACGCGATTAGGTAAGCCAGTCAGCGAATCATAATGGGCTAATCGTTCCAGCTTTTCTTCGGATTGTTTTAAGCTGGTAATGTCTGAAAATACGGCCAGATAATTAACCGGTTCACCGGTGTCATCTTTAACCACAGAAATGCTTAGCAATTCAGGAAAAATACTGCCATTTTTACGCTTGCTCCAAACCTCTCCACGCCAAAACCCAGTCTCGGCTATGGTAAATTGCATTTGTTCAATAAAACTTCCATCATACAGATCAGTGCCGAGGAATTCTGGCTTACGGCCAAATACCTCTTCCTCCTCAAATCCAGTGATATCAGTAAAGGCAGGATTAACCGACACAATATTGAGTGACGCATCGGTAACAATAATGCCTTCCAGACTATGATTAAAAACCTGCTGACTCAATTCCCAGCGTTTTTGATACTCAAGGCGCTCGGTCGTATCGATAACAATCGTGTAAATAAGTTGGCGCCCAGCACTTTCTATAGTGGTATTAAGCACCTCAACATCGCGGATCTCGCCCGAAGCAAGGCGATGCTGAACCATGTATTTTGACGACCGTTCTGTCATCGACTTTTTGATATGACGTAACACTGAAACGCGATCCATGGTTTGAATATCAACAACACTCATAGTCGACATTTGTTCTGCCGAATAACCATAATAGTTAACTGCGGCACGATTGGCATCGACGATTTGACCATGCTCATCAATGATCAACATCACAACAGCATGAGCCGAAAAGAACTGACGGAATTTTCTTTCTGATAATTTAAGTGCTGATAACGTGTCTTGTTGCAACAATCGGTTATTTAACCGCAATTGCGCAACATAGCAGGCAATGATTCCGATTATGGTCGCCAGCACCCAAAACAAAGGATGCAGCGTAAAGCTTATCCACCCCTCTCTGGGTTGCGCCGCTATCTGCCATTGTCCGTAGGGTAAGTCGATAAACAAACGTACCGGTTGTTGCAGGTTATCAGCACTGACATCCCGATATACTTCAACCAACTGGCCTTTGCCATTGCGGCCAGTTATGAGCACATCCAATGCTTGCTGGTCGATAAAGCCGGCGTCATTGAGCACCCCCTGGTAATCCAGCACGACCGACAACGTACCCCATATGCCGTTTTCGTTCGTCACGGGTAAACGGGCAATAAAACCGACTCCCCCCTGCACCAAACTCACGGGGCCGCTCAATATAGGAGTACCAATATCCAGTGCTTTAAAAACCGAGTCTCGTTGAGCCTCGTTAGCGCGGTAATCTAACCCGAGTACTTTTTCGTTGCCGGTTACGGGGTAAATTAAATTAACAACAAGGTCACGGGCACCGGCAATGTTGATAATATTATTGCGGTGCTCAAGCAAGCGGCTCATATAAAGGCTGAACTCTTGCTGATTTACATCAGAATTTAACGACACATAGGCCGCGGCACCACGAATGAGCTCAATGTTGGTATATAACTCAAACTCCAGCGCTGCCCGCAATACAGATAACTGCTGATTAACAGTAATTTTTTGTTCTTCGCGCTGCCACCTGCTTACCGTGTAATCCGCCATTAATGTCAGCAGTACGACAACCATAATGATCAACGAAAACAGCGCTACTGGCCGCTGTGAGGTAATAGTTACTTGTCGACTTTGCAAAAAAGCCCCATTCAGTTTAGCTCAAAGCTATGCCCTGATACTTATCCGGTTAATTATGCTGAGCAAGTGTTTACAATAATAATAGGCGAATATCACTTAATGACACGACTATTTTTCTCTCCATCAAGGGCTCTCGCTATGTAGCAAGGAGATTGAACAACTCAGTTCATGCTTGACCTCTTAAACGAATCGGCCATCAGGTATACAACCATATACGATGGTATACCTTTCTATTATTACTACAATGTAGAGTATTGGTATGCTTTAAATGTTTCCTATACATTGTAGAGGAAACATAAAACACAACTTGGACATTATTATGACTAAATCACGATTTTTAGGTGAGTTTGAACAATACGTGATTCTTGCTGTTTTACGCCTTGATCAACAGGCCTACGGAAGCAGCATCAGGCAATTACTACATGATGTAATTCATCGTGATGTGAGCATTGGCGCGCTGTACACGACACTGTCCCGACTCGAGGAGAAAGGTTTGGTCGAAAGCAAAATGGGCGAAGCAACAGCGCAGCGGGGCGGAAGAGCAAAAAAGTTCTTCGTTGTTACCGGTGCCGGAAAGCAAGCCTTGCAACAAAGCCGACAAGCACTTGATGCCATGTGGCGCGACGTAAAACTTGCATTTATTGAGGTTGCCAGATGAACCAGCACTCCCCAAAATCTGCACGTCTATTGCTTGAGTTCATTTTGCCCGAACACTTAATAGAACCGGTGCTTGGCGATCTTGAAGAAGAATTTAATCATCGTGCAACATCGCAAACACTACTCAAACGGCAATTGTGGTATTGGCGACAAGCACTCACTACGACATTTCACTTTATAAGTCACACTCAGAAGGCACTTATTATGTTTTTAATCAGCGTTGTATTTTTTGGTTCGTTAACCTTTTTGGCGATGTATTTAGGCGGTGGCGTCGGCGCGTTTATGGATTTGCCATCGTTTATTATTACACTTCCCCCTGCTTTACTTTTTACCCTCGCGGTAACATCAAAAGCGAGCTTCGGTCAGGCGTTTAATATTGTTTTGAGCGGCCATGCTGATTCCTTAAAACAGGTACGCACTTCTTTAATGGTATTCAGTGTATTAGGCAATACTTCGTTATGGATTGGCGCGCTGATGACCGTAGTGGGCTGGATTGCGATAGGCTCACAGTTAACCGACATCGAGGTGTTTGGCCGTGCCTTCGCAATATCCATACTGACGATGTTCTACGCTCTGGTCATTAAACTGATCTGCTACGTGGCTTGTCAGCGGATTACGTATATCGGCGAGTCATTGTCGCCTGCTGAGTAACAAGGTTGTTGTCAATCTTGCAGCACTATCTGCAATAAAAAGCCGGCTAAAAACGCCGGCTTTGGTTATCATATTAACTGGTGTGTTACCGAATATATTGTGATGTTTGCTGTGTCTTTGAGCGCGTTTGGTAACGCTGCTGTAATTTTATCTGACGTGATGTCATGTCTATCGATTTACCGTCAATAATTACCATTTCAGCAGCTTCGGTCACTTCAAGTGGGTCCCCGCTCCAAACCACAATATCGGCCCTGGCGCCTTGCGCTAATGTGCCAAGTTGTTGTGGCATTGCCAAGATGTTAGCAGGGTTAACAGTTAAGGCTGCCATGGCTGCTTCCCAGGGTAGCCCGAACGCAACCGCATTACCTGCATGCTGAGTCGCTAACCGGATATTGTGCGTTTCCATGCCGATTGCGATTTCCACACCGGCTTTATGCAACCGAGCAGCGTTTGCAAGCGTTGCGCCCAACTGATCAAAGCCACCGGGTAAGTTAAACTCAGGATCGAGAATAACCGGGATATCCGCTTCTGCCAGTTCATCTGCAACCCGCCATGCTTCCATACCTTTAGCTAATACCACCTTGATGTCTGGGTAGCGCTTCTTAAAGGCGATAACCTGACGAATATCCGCAGCCCGATCAGCAAACATCAGTAATGGCGATTTGCCGCTAATTACCGGCTGTAATGCTTTCACATCAGCCCGGCTGTTAATACCGTGCCAGGGCTTGGTCGGATTAAGTTGAGCACTGCCAGTAAATTGCATGGCTTCGTCAATGACCTGGTTCAGCATTACCCACAAGGCTGCTCTAGACTCACCGTTGCCATCAGCGCCACTATTGCTTACGTTAACCGACATAAACGCCTGAGGTTTTAACACTGAGTCTGCGGCGCCTGATAGCGTAATCACTGCACCCAGGCCATTGAGCAGCGTATCAGAGCGGGACACAGTCGTTGCGGCGGAGGTAATCCCCTCAACCCGGCTAATCGCCATCAAAGTAGAATCCGGGTTCACTGCATAACTGACATCGAACGCCGCACCAGTCGCGGATATCAGGCTGTCGGTCACTGACGAATCAACTGTACCAGCAGAACTACTCACCTCAACCAAACCCAATTGGGTATAAGCACCAATTAGCCCAGGCGTAACATATTTGCCAGTCGCATCGACGGTGTCATAGCCATCAGGCACATTGCTCCCCTCGGTAACGGCAACAACTTTATTGTCTTCAATTAACACCGTGGCAGATTCCAGGGTTCCCTGCGCCGTGCCGGTGTACACTTTACCACCCACAATTGCCAGCTTGTCGGCCAGCACAGTTGAACTCAATGCAGTCAGTAAGCAGGTTAATAGTAGTTTTTTCATTTGATGTCTCCCTCTCCTACCTGGCCTAACTCGAAATCAGCCACAGGCCAGGAATTTGGATCGCTCAGATCGAACGCCAAACCGCCGTCTATATAGACCCGATCAGCACGCGCATACGTTGAAAATGGATCCGCGCTCCACAACACCAGATCAGCGTTTTTACCGCTTTCCAGAGAGCCGGTTTCATCAAATATCCCCAGTGACTTAGCCGGATTCGCCGATAGCCATGTCCAGGCGTCTTCCTGACTAATATCAATACCTGCGCGGCGACCATCGGACCAGGCCTTGGCGGCTTCCTGATTTAAGCGCTGAATGCCTAAATCACTGTCAGAATGCACAATGGCACAAGCGCCGGCGCTATGAACCATGGGAATATTTTCACGAATACCATCGTAGGCTTCCATTTTAAAACCCCACCAGTCTGCCCACAGTGCTGAACATACGTTGTTTTCAGCGAGTAGATCGCTAATTTTGTAAGCTTCTACACCATGTTGAAACGAGTATATCTGATAACCAAACTCTTTCATCACATCCATCATCACCGCCATTTCATCGGCCCGGTAACAATGCATATGTACCCTGATTTCGTCTTTTAACACCCCCATTAGCGTTTCAAGGTTAAGGTCGCGCTTAGGTGGATTAGGATTTTTACCGGCTTCATAGTCGGCTTCATAACGCTCCCATTTGCGCATATAGTCCTGCGCATCAGACCAGGCCTGACGATATCCTGCGACGTTCCCCATACGGGTAGACGGTCCGCCACGTTTTCCATACACCCGCTTGGGGTTTTCACCACACGCCATTTTTAAACCATACGGCGCGTCAGGAAATTTCATTTCTTGCATCGTGCGTCCCGGTACGTTTTTAAGTACCACTGAACGCCCACCAAATAGATTGGCCGAACCGGGCAGAATTTGTAGTGCCGTTACCCCGCCAGCCAACGCTCTGCCGAATCCAGGATCCTGGGGCCAAACAGAATGCTCAGCCCAGACATTAGCGGTTACTGGCTTAACCATTTCATTACCGTCTGAGTGCGAATGAGTAGACGGGTTTGGATACACCCCCAGATGGCTGTGCACATCAATGATACCGGGGGTGACCCATTTACCCGTACCATCGATAGTTTCTACATTGGCGGGTATTTCGACATCGCTGCCTACTGCAACAATTTTACCCTCGGCAAAATATACCGTGCCGTTTTCTATTTTATTACCGACACCATCTAAAATAGTGACGCCCGTAATAGCTACAGACTGACTTTTAAGTGGTTGGTACTGACTGGGAAATGGATTTTTATCGATTGTTACCTTGGGTGCCTGCTCTTTTTGCGCCTTGTTATCCTCTGCACACGCAGAGAGTAACACCGCACAGCAACATACCAAGGAGACACTTATTTTACGTAGTGTATTTTCCATGAGTTACCTGAATTATATTTTTAGTTATTGAGACCTGTCGTTTGCAAGCCGATTTGTTGGAGCCTGCGCATACGCAGGCTGATTTACACCGTAACGGTAGCCGAAAGTGGTTAACGGTACAAGTAGGTGCTATTTTTATGTATTGGCAGAGCGGTGAAGCACTTGAACAATTTCGTCGGATTTTTGCAAACGTCTGATATTATTAAATAACTCAGCCGCTTCAGGATACTGGCGCTTTAGGTAACCGCACCACTGTTTAAGTCGGTTAGGGTAATAACGGCCTTTATCACCATAGATTTCATAGCCGGAATAGTCAATCAACAAACGAGCTAAGTCCGGCCAGCTCATGGGCTCGACGTTATGACGAATATGTAAGGCTAAATTAGGCATTGCCAGTGCCCCACGGCCAATCATAATATCCTCGCAACCAGATAACTGCTGACAGCGCAGCGCATCCGTATGCGACCAGATTTCACCATTGGCAATCACCGGTAACTGCGTGTTAGCACGGATCTTTTTTATCCATTCCCAATACGCTGGTGGTCGGTACCCCTCGGTTTTAGTGCGCGCGTGAACGACAAGCTCAGAAGCACCGGCTTCATCAATTGCCACTGCGTTATCAACCGCTAAAGACTTATCTTCGTAACCTAAACGAATTTTAGCCGTTACAGGTAAATGCGCCGGTACTGCTTCGCGGACGGCTTTGATAATGTCATAGAGCAATTCTGTATACTGCAATAACACTGCCCCGCCGCGACTCTTGTTCACTGTTTTGGCCGGACATCCGAAATTCAGATCAATGCCGGGCGAACCAAGTTCAACAGCGGTTAAGGCATTTTCGGCCAACCATTGCGGATGCTGGCCCAACAGTTGAAGTCTGACTGGCACGCCACTGGGTGTCTTTCCGCCGTTGTGCAATTCAGGGCACAGGCGATAAAACGTTTTTGGCGGTAATTTTTGATCAACCACGCGAACAAACTCTGTGACACACAGATCAAAGCCCCCTACGCGGGTCAGCATATCGCGCATTAAGTGATCAACAACGCCTTCCATCGGCGCCAGCAGTATTCGCATAATATTAAGTGTTCAATTTTAAAGGGGGCGGATTTTAGCAGATCGTAGCGCGCCTGACATCCAAATTGATGTTAACTCACGCGTAATTTGAGACGCTCCTCGCAACGCAATAATATAGCCTGGCGCTCAGTTGCATCGGCATAATACCAGCCTGTGATCTCCGTAATATGACGCTGGCACCCCAGACAGATATCGTCGGGGTCAAGACAACAGTTTCCTATACAGGGCGACGTTGCTATCGCCTGTTCAAAAGGAACTTTCGATGTCCTCTTTATCATTATCTGTCAACCGCTCCACACTAAACCACAGGCACACGTAACACCCAAACTGGGCGTTAAGCTTAGCAAAAAACTCAGTCTCGCTTTTGGCTTTCTGCCTCACCAGCTTTTGTCCTACGCCTTCGTACAATAATGCTATGTAAATCATGCTATCCCCGCCTTCCTTTGAGCATAGCTGATGATTATACATTTAGACGTCTAGAAATCCAAACGTCTATTTTTTCTTGTGTACTATTCTGTTGCCAGTAAGTAACTCAATGCGCCGGTTATTGCTGCCACCTGCGCCTCGTTACAAATCTCAGGCGTGGCATGCGGGCTATCAGGATAGACCTCAGTAGTAGAACAATATTGCGCATTACTAAAACCACCACACAGAAACAACGATTTTTTGTCATAACAAATTACGCCCTCAGTGGGCACTTCTTCGCCAATAATTAAACCGCTATCATCAGCAGGGGCAATGTGGGTGACCTTTTTAACGTTATCAATAATCGCTTGCTGTAGTGGCAGGTTAGGCGCCTGGGTATCGGCCACCAAATAAAAGCCATCAGGAATATTCCAGTGTTTTTGTTCAATAGCATCGCGTGCCGCCAATGCAGGTCTGAATTCACTGTTGTCGGTATCAGTAGTTTCGTGTAAATCAATATGCAGCAAGAACTGCTGTGGCAGGGCATTGACAAAAGCCATTAAAGCCTGAGCTTCTGGTGATGACGAATCAGGCTTAAATGAGCGATTCGGATCGACCGCCAAAGGATTCCAACGATTAATCGTTTCGTATCCCCATGGGCTGACACAGGGCGCAATGATAAAGTTAACACTCCCGGCATATTGCTCGGCGTACTGCCGGGCAAATAAGAGTGCACCCTGTACGCCGCTCGTTTCATAACCATGCACGCCTCCGGTTATCAGCACCCAGGGAGCCTCATCCTGTGGAATGCTGGACACCAAGGCATAAAGTGGATAACGGTCAGCGTCGTATGGCAACGCACCGTATTGGATCTGCGTTAGCGAATCGGGTACGTCTTTGAGTTGCTCAACGACTTCATGTTGATAGCTTCGTTTAACCGACTGCTGATTACACCATGTCAGTTTCTCGTGCTCTCCCCAGGGTACACCTGGCGTTCCAAGTGGATACATTAGTCACCTTTTTAACATAGAAATTAAGCATATTATAACATGACTACTCTGGTCTTTAACGGCACAAAGCTCGACGATAAAACTTATCTTGCCTCGACCATTATGACTTCACGGCAGATGTATGTTCGGTGTGGATGTTTACAATTACAGGAAAGCACAATGTTAAAACCAGCAACGCCTGCGGGCGCTGGCCAGAACTGTGCTCAGCGTTGATGTGACTGCGGACCATTGGAGAAATTGGGGAGTGGGTATCGATATAAATCCGCAATCCAGGCAAAAAAAACCAGCCAAATGGCTGGTTTTTAATATGGCGTCCCCTAGGGGATTCGAACCCCTGTTACCGCCGTGAAAGGGCGGTGTCCTAGGCCTCTAGACGAAGGGGACAAAAATCGTATTTGCAAAGCATGCTTTGCAGCAACTTGTAAAAGTAATGTGTGTCAGCGAACTGAACAGTATTCTTTTACAAGGATTTTAGTCCTGGAAGCTTCTCAACTCCCGGCCTATTTCACAGTTACGGACTGTGACACCGTTTATATGGCGTCCCCTAGGGGATTCGAACCCCTGTTACCGCCGTGAAAGGGCGGTGTCCTAGGCCTCTAGACGAAGGGGACAAAAATCGTATTTGCAAAGCATGCTTTGCAGCAACTTGTAAAAG
>JABXHM010000034.1 GCA_013373625.1 Alteromonadaceae bacterium
AAGAACTGGTCGTTATGGTTAGACTTTAAAATAGTGCTGTTTACGGTATTTAAAGGTTTTATTGATAAGAATGCGTATTAATTTCTACTTTATATAAAACTACCCGAACTTAAAGGGTAGCTTATGGTTTTAATCGCTTGTTTTGGGTGATTGCACAGACAAAAAACGCACATGGCAGCTAAACGGAAGGTAGTATAATAATGGAGTTAGGTTTTGTACTGTTGACGCATGGTAACCAACCTCAATCACTCAAACTGATTCATACTTTGAATACGATGTTTCAATATCCAAAAATCGTTATTCATCATGATTTTTCAAAATGCACTTTCGATAAAGACATGTTCTCAGATAACGTTACTTTTGTTGAGGATTTTGTTGTTACAAGTTGGGGCGGATTCAGTTTAATTAGCGCAATGATGAAAGCGATTAAACTTATGTTATCTTCAGATGATTGCCCAAACTGGGTTAAAGTTTTAAGTGCTAACGACTATCCGATAAAACAGGCTGAAGATATCATAGAACGTTTTGCGGACAGCAATGCAGACGTTTTTATTGGTTACAGAAAGTTGGATTATAATAATTTAGAAGAGCGCTGGAAAAAAAATTATTATCAAAGATACTGCGGTATTAATTTTGTATTCAAATCTCAATGGTTGAAAAACGGTAAGCCAATTCAGATGCCAATATTTAAAGCGCCCTTCATTACCAAACATTTTTTACCCTTTAGCTCAGTATTACCTTGTTATATTGGCAGTCAGTGGTTTACCGCCAATAGAAAAGCAATGAGATATTTACTGGCGTTTTATGAATCCAGAAACAGTATAGTAAGGCATTTCGAAAAAGTTAAAATTCCGGACGAAGCTTTTTGCCAAACGATATTTTGCAATGCCAGTGATCTGGTTGTTGAGAATAATAATCTACGTTATGTGGATTGGTCGGAGGGTAAGCCACATCCTAAAACTCTTAACCAATATGATTATCAAAACATAATAGATAGCGATGCTTTGTTTGCGCGCAAGTTTGACTTGGTCAGTAGCCAAGAATTGTACATGATGATCGATAAAACAATAATGTGAGCTGAATATAACTTGTCGCAAACTTTTTGTTAACTAATTTAAAATACAATCGGAAACTTATTGTTGGCACAAGAACTGGTAATAAAAATTTACAGCGATTGATTGGCCTATATTAAGGTCAAATTATCAATTGATATCGGTACAAGTATCTTCAACTATACTTTTAGCTAGTTATTTTTCTATACTGTTACGCCCCGGGGGGCCATTATGCGACACCTGTCAGAAGGTAAGTTGTTCCAGTCTCTGAAAATATTAGTTGCGTTACTCTTAAGCGCTTTCGTAATTGCGTGTGCAACGAATAATACTTCTATTCAGCAAGTCGAATATCGCAGCACCCAGGATATCAACAATTTAATACGTGATAATACAGAGCTAACGGGGATGGAGCATGGTATCGAAATGCTCGTTAAAGAGGGCAAATTAGACAACCCCTTATTGACAAGAAACTTAGTTGAAACGGCACGCTTACTCTATCTCGGCAAGAAAACCTCAATTAAAGATGCAGTAACACTGCTTGCTAATGAACAACCGGAGAGGGCGGCCACCTTTATTGAAATAGCGCTGATTTTGTTCTCTGACTATCAGGTAGAGTTAATTGACAGCCTGTTTTTAGATGGTGAACTAGATGAAAATGAGTTAATCAGTGCTGTAATCAGTGTAGGCATGGAACCAAGTAGATGGCTTCCTGCTACAGCTTCATTAGGAGACAATATTAAAGTTGTGCCCTTAATTAACTCAGCAAGCATCACAATTTATAATAGGGAAGATAGCCAACAAGCTAAGTTACGCTTCAAGGAAGCCAACAGTGATGATTGGCAAGAGGGTTTGCCGCTTTACTGGGAGCCGGTTTTTGGAGCTTTATCTGGCAGTATTGTTCATTTGCAATCTGATACCAAATACAATGTTCATGTTGAAATAGTCGAGGATGGCTCTTTGGTGGAAGAGTTTGACTATGAGTTTACAACACGCCCAAACTCTCCTCCAATTAACCCGAATTTAGTTTTCAGGCTTAGCGATATCTATTCTGGAGGTCAACTCAACCTTGAAGAGCTTAATATCAGTGGTGAGGCGGATGGTTGGGCAAAAATAATTGGTGACGAGAATACCCCAGTTATTGCAAATGAGAATGATGATTATGCAATTAATATTGGTAACAGTCGTTACGTGATGCTTGAGGGTGTTACTGTCAAGGGTGGCAAGAGACACGGAATCTACAGCAGAAACACTCATCATATATGGATAAAAAACTGTGATGTTTCTGGCTGGGGGCGAACGCCTACGCATTTTAAAAATGGCATAGGCTTCGAGAATAAAGAGTCATATTATCCAATTAATTACGATGCGGGGATTGCACTTAGCAGAACAGGTATTGTGGTTGTAGAGGGATGTAAGGTGCACTCCCCCAATGGCACTGCAAACCATTGGGGGTACGGACACCCCAAAGGCCCTACTGCAATGCTTATTCTGGCAAAGCTATATAACCCTCAATTTCGTGGTCAATACATCATTAGAAACAATCGATTTTTTGGCTCAAACGAGCACAGGTTTAACGACGTGATAGAAAGCCGTATCAATGGACGCATAACTGGTGGATTTATTAGAGATTCGGCAATTCATGACAATTATTTTGGCTACGCTAATGATGACGGAATTGAGCTGGATGGTGGTCAAAGTAACGTTTTATTTTACAACAATGAAATTGAACAGGCATTTTGTGGTGTGAGCGCAGTACCCAATATGCTTGGGCCCAGCTATATATTTAATAATTATATACATAATCTCGGTGATGAACGGGATAAAAATTGGGCGGCAATCAAGCTGGGCGGCTTGTACACAAGGCCTGCCGGTATTGTGAACGTATTTAATAACTTAGTTGTCACTGGCTCAAATGGACTTGCTCAGGGAGGCTTCTCCGGTGATGGAACCTTCTGGACGCACGCACAGAATAATATTTTTGTGCACGATCGCTATTCGCAAAAAAAAGGTTATAGCATTCACGACCCTGGCCGGTTCTCAGGATCTAAATTTATAAATAATTTTATGTTTAACACTAAGGCTGGTTACCCTGTCTATAATGCAGATATTAGTGAAGAACCAGTACTCAGAACGGACAATTCAGACATTGTTGAGAAATTCTTGAAAACTAAAGGTTATTATAAAGTTCCGCTCCCGGCTGAGCATCAGCTAAAGAACTTTACAGTAGTGGACGAGAGTGGCAACGCCGTAGTAGGGATCATTTCACGAAGTTCAGATGCTAACTCTCGTTTGAACGATATCAAAGCGATATAGTTGTTACTGCTTGTGGTGTCAAAGGTGGTGAACACATCAATCTGCGCATAGACGGTAACATTGTTGCTGACTGGACACTCACTACAACAATGTCGGATTATATATAGTGGGGGAGCAAGAGGTAATATCGAGGTGGAGTATGATAATGACGTATCTGCAGCAGATGTAATTCTGGATAGTGTCTATGTGAATGGTGAAACCCGGCAAGCTGAGAATATGGAGTTGAATACGGCTACCTATGGTGCTGGTAGGTGTGGCGGCGGCAGTTTACCGGAAATTATGCGCTGCAACGGCGTTTGCGGTGTTGTTAGTTATTCGTAGACCACGCATTGTAACGGCATCATTGACTTTGGTGATAGCAGAAGCCTGCTTTGGCTTTGGGTGTATTTGACAGATGTGTATTACAAATTTTGAATGAACCTGGACTAACAGTTGCTATTAATGCTTGTCAAACAGCACAAGCTTTAGCCTGTTAAACCAATTGCCAAATACCAGAAAGTAAACCAATATCTGTAGCACTACACAAAAACACCCAATCCCAATTAGCATGAAAATATCAGGTTTCAATGTCTGTATAATATAATTAACAAAATAAGCATTAGATAACGTGCTGACTACAACAGTCAAAACCTCTAGCCAAAATTTAGTATATTTAAACTTGAGTAGTTGGTTAACAGAGATAAATCGAATTAAGATTATAAATACAGTATCAAAAAATATAACCGCCGCTATGCCAACCAAACCATAAAATTCAGATGCAAAAAAGGCTAAAATCAATGATACACATACTCTAAGTATATCTAGTTTAATTCCTATGCTTGACTTGCCAAACGCTGCTTGAAGAGATTGCGAGAATACCTCAAGTATTCTTAATCCAGCAATTATAGATACTAAGCTAAAAAATAAAACAGAGTCTTTCCATTTTTCACCAAACACATCTGTGATAATCTCTTTACCAAACAAACCCATTATAACAAAAGCTGGAAATAGAATTAGGAATACACAAAAAGTAAGTTCTATAAATAGGTGAGATAAAACCTTAGGCTGGGTGACTCTTTTGGAAAAAACTGGCAGCGAATAGGAGGCCATGGCAGTTATAACCGCTTGAAGGGGCAAATTAACTAACCGCCTACCAAAAGCATAATAACCAACAAGCGTTGGTGAAGCAGTAAATGATAATACCAGAATTAATAATCGGCCAAATAATCCATCCAAAAGCTTTCTAAAACCAATGGCTAAACCCTCTATAGTTATCGAATAAAAGTCAGCAATTGCTGGCTTAGACTTTATGAAAGAAGCATCAGAAAACATAAGTATTATATAGGCAATACTATTCATTATTGTTAACTGAATAATAAGAGCCCATTCACCAGCACCATAAATAGCTGATAATATTCCCGCTAACGCACCAATCAATTTACCCCATAATGTTCTAAGAGCTAAGTTTTTAAACTGCCTTTTATGTCTTAAAATAGCGATAAAAGGTCTGGATTGGATGCTTACAACAACCGATATGCTAGAGAAAAGCAACATTTGCCAAACGCTACTACTACTGTTAAAGAAGCAAAAGATAAAAGCAATAAGAACCATTGTTGAGCCGGCAATAGTGCCGCCGATCCAAAATACACCGCTTAATTCTGATTTTGACTCACAATTCCTTTTAACCAACGGGTTTTCTAATGTGGAGCTATAGAAAGCACTTACCATTTCACATAATGCAATGGTAAGCGTGCCTAAACCAAGTTGTGCAGGAGTAAGATAAAATGCGAAGGCAAGAAACGAACAAGCAGATAATAGTATTAACCCAAACTTTTCAAATATAAGCCATACTATAATTACAATTCTGTTTTTTTTCATAAATCCAACTGCTTGGTACTGTTAAGTGGCATAATTTTTTAAGTTACTGGTTAGTGAATAATCTAAGTTTCAAGTTGGCTTCTTGTTAAGTTTAAATTCATGGTTTTAATTGAAATGTTTAAAGGGGTTGTTGATCTGTGTTGTTGTCTGAATAAACATGTTTAGCGTTTTTTTGATTTGTACGACCAGGAAATTAAAGTGCTTAGCACATGGCTAACTATTAGCTCTATCAATCCTGTATTTCTGATGGAGATGTTTTCTAACGTAAAGTTGTAATTCAAATTTTTATAATCTTCTTTGTATAATTCCTGCACAATATTTGCGGATAGCGAATCCGCAATAATTGAATTTGAATTAGATTTGTTGGCCACTACGCTTTTTTGCTTGCTTTTTTCTGTTATAAAGAACTCTGGGTAGGCATCATAAACATGTGATATGCCATCTTCAATTTTGAATACTCTCGTGGAGTTGCTTATAAATTCACTTTGTGGCCGGATGTGATTAGAGAAAATGTATTTGTTGATTGGGTAAATCTTTTTACATAAGAGCGCAAATGTTAATAGGTTGACGTGCTTGAACTTTTTATCGACCTTTTTTAAATAAGCAAATTCACTGATAAACCTGGTAAGTGGGTGCCTGACCACAGCAAAAGAATCGCAACAATAGGAGGCGAAACCTAAACGCTCTAATAGTTCAAAATGGAAATGCTGGGGGGGGCAAGGTAACTCTTGCTTAAACTCCACATTTAATGCCAGTTTAATATCAGATTTGATTCTACTCTTAATACTCGTTCCGGCAGTCTTGGGTATGTGTACAAACAATAAGGTCTGATTGTCGGGTTTAATGAGCAGCGGCACTGTTGTCCCTTCTTATAGGTTTATAAAAAATTTTAGGATGATACAAATTACAAATTTTAATTGAAGTATTTTGTTAGCTTTTACCCGACAGTAAACCATCGAAAAGCAAGGTTTAGTAATATCCTAGTATGATTAAGGTTTGTAGAGCAAGCTAAAGCTGTCAAATTGCTAGTATTAGGTTGATGCTTATTTTCTAATTTTTCTCTACTTGGTAAAAAATTCAACGTCTGTGAGAATCTGACTTGGCAAAAAGAGTGCTGCGCTACTTGGACTGGATGTGATTCTCCCGTGTTAAATTATCGCTGAAGCGTATTCATTATCTGAGTCAAGGCGCTGAAAGACCGAGCAAGACAGATGTACTAACTACCAATAAGATTGGTATTAAGGTAGAGAAGTTATAAAGGTAAATTTTGAGGAAGTGCGCTTGACGCTTTATCACCCTAAGTGCTTTTATATCAAGTGTATTATAAAAATTATTGCTTTAAACCATTGCTTCCTTATGGCGCTGGGCTGTCAATAAATTTTACAATGCAGTCGGGGGGCTACATTGTGAGTTAGATTTTTCTATTCACAAATAGAGTCGCAGATAAATATGTTACTGTTTTATATGAACAATGAAATATTTTTTTATACTTGGCACGCGTTGTGCTTAGTTTTCCGCAGGTGTAATTTTATTCTAGGATTCAACATGAAATTCAAAAGTTTTGTATCTTCAGTTGCGACTGCCTTAGTGCTTTCAGTCTCAACATTTTCGGCGAATGCAGGCCTGTTAACCTGGAACGGAAATGAAATCGAAGCATTAGACCTTAATGGCTCATACGCATCATTCGAAGAGTTCTTCGATTATAATAATGCAAAACCTTATTCTTCAGACACTGGTTTTGAGCAAGATGATACTGTTGTATTGTTTATTGCTGAGTTGAACAATGAATATGGGGTTTTCGGCACGATTAGTAATTATTTCAGTGGTAGTGTCGGTGCATTAACTATGGCCTACTCTGGTACGGACGGTACGATGCTATTTGTTGACGACCCAGCGGAAGCAGCACCCGGTTCAATTTCATTCACTTATGGTTCAGGAAGAAGTGATGGTTTCTTATATGGTGATTTGTTTGATACTGAGTGGGATTTTACACTAGATTTTTCGTCGCCGACAAATATTGATGGTGTGCAGTTCGTTAGCTTCGATGGCGGTGATTTATCCGGTGCCGAATACTCAGCGCTGTCAAGCATAAATGATCAGTACATAATCTCTAATGACGTTTCAGGTAATAATTCTGATGGCCTCCCAATAAATGCTCCTGGTACGCTTGTAATGTTATCAATGAGTTTGGTATTTCTCTCCTTGAGAAGAGGAAATTCGTAACCTATCGTTATTGTAAAATGCCCTCTTCTGAGGGCTTTTTTTGGTTCAAAAAATTTGAAAACCAAACTTAAGTTAACGATCATTTTTTGCGCTAAAAAAGAAGGCCTCAGCATTATTGCCTGTAATTGACTTTGTTGTAGGTGGTGTAATTCCAATAGTTTTAACAATGTAATTAAAGATAAGCTACAGGCGCATTAGAAACACAGGCATATCACTAAATCAGTAATTAATCGAAATATAATAATGTTATCGATAATATAAGAAAACCAACGGTTTATTGCTGCGAAATGAAGTTATCTGAAGTAGAATGGAAAACGATTTTTATTTAAAATGCAGGGTGTTATTGAGTTCACATTTGACAAATTACGTTAATAAAGTGAACGTAAGGTGAAGATGTTTGTCTTTTATAGATGAAGTATTGTGGCCTGATTTTTGCTCGTTTTTATTTGGAATCGAACCTCTGCGTCGCTACGTTTTTAATCGTGACAATAGTTGTAATTTCGCTAGGCTTGGCTTTGTATTGAATTTAGTTACTTAATAGATAATGGATTAGAGTATGAAGAAGATTGTTGCGGCCACTTATTATTGGGTACGAGACCTATTGGTTCTTTGCCTTCATAAAGGAACAACGAGGCGCCCAGTAGGTTACGAGAGAATTTATCAGATACATATACGCAAAACGTCAGGTACTAGTGTAAATGCAGCATTCTGGGCACATGCGGATCAAAATATTAAAGATATTGTTAGTAAGAATGTTGTTTATGGCAATCAATTGGTTATGGTTCGGCATAGTAAACAACTAATTGAAAAAGGTCATTACTTCTATGCTAATTCTCATATTCCATACTGGGATTTAACATTACCTCCGGCGACTTATTGTTTTTGTATTTTGCGCGATCCTTTTGGCAGGTTGGTTTCATTGTACAAATACTATAAATGGATTTTGGAACTTGACCCCTCAACTGCAACACAACAAGAGCCTTATTATTCAACGTTAATTAACAGTGCGCAGTGTGCTAGCAAGGATTTTGGTAAATTTTTAGACTCACTAACTAGATCTAACATTCAGAACCAGCTTTATAATTTCTCAAATAGATACGACGTAGATGAAGCTCTAGAAAAAAGTAACGAGCTAAATTCGATATTTTTTCAGGACCGGTTTGACGACGCTATTAATGAATTACAAAAAGTAGCAGGCTTGGTTCTAAAAAGCAGAGCAGACCGAAAATCAGCACCAAAAGCAAACATTGAAATTTCTGATGATGAAAAGCAGCGAGCTATGGAACTGTTAGTAGATGAATACAAATTTTATAATGCTTTAAGAGAAAGACATTCTAATTGATATGTAACAGTACCTTAATGTAAGTCACTTCGGAATTAGTGAGTAACGTTGACCTTTCCCCTGAGCTAGCACCACTCCTTCGATGAGATTTGAATCGACCAGACTTTACTAGACAGATTTTCGTTTGAATTCTTCTAGCTTTTCA
>JABXHM010000122.1 GCA_013373625.1 Alteromonadaceae bacterium
GAGCAGCCCCCTCCTAAGGGGCAGGTTGCAGGTTCGAATCCTGCCGGGGTCACCAAAAACACCTGAAAAATATGGCTTATTTACAGGGCTTTGTGCAGAAGCTTGCGGAAACTCCCGCGAGCTTTCGTGCCGAATTCTGCTGAAACGGCGGAATTCTCGTACAAAACCTGTACAAAATTCGCACATCTTTGCGCCTTTCGGGGCATTCCAATGAGCTGGCGGGTCGCGAATGCATGCGCGGAACGGAAGTTCGGCAGCGCAACACGCAAACAGATCATCATGTTTCTGGCGGACAAGGCGTCTGATGATGGCTCCGGCATCTGGTGTTCCAAGGGAACGATCCAGCGGCATACCGAGCTGGGGGAGACTACCGTTAAGCGTACCGTCCGCGAGTTCTTGAAGGAAGGCATCCTTGTCGAGACCGGCGCACGCACCTGCAAGAACGGTTTCACCGTCGTCTACCGGATCGATCTGACCAAGGTTGAGGCGCTGGAACCAACCGCAGAGCCCGAGTTCGAGACGGGGTCCACAGTGGCCCCCGTCCAGTCTGGCCCTGGTACGGGGGCCACTGTGGCCGGGGTACCGGGGCCACCACGGCCCCCAAACCATCCTAAAACCATCCATAAACCACCTACGCGCAAGCGCGAGGTGACGGGGGATGAACAAGCTGAGAAGATTTTGGCGGCTTACCCGCCCGACCGATTACGAGGCACAGCGACCTGCCTTGCCCAGATCGAAGAGGCCATGAAGGAAGGGATCAGGCCGGAGGACTTGCTGCAAGCCGTCCAAGCCTACACCACTGACAGCGCAGGTTTCACCCGCTCCAAGGTCTGCTTTTCTGACAACTGGTTCATGTCCCGGCGCTGGCTGGCCTATGTCGAGAAGCAGGCGGAAGACCGAGAGAAGGCTGCAGTGTCGCAGGCCGATCACCATGCGCGACTGGCCTGCTGGATCAGTGACCGCAGCCCGATGTGTAAACACATCACGGCCAAGCAGATCGACGGATTGCTGGCGTCGAAGCTGGTGACGCAGGCCCAAATCCAAGCCGCAGGCCTCGGATCATGAGCGCACCCGATCCGACCGAAGAGCAAACAGCAAGGCGACCCATGTCATACGCTGGCGCTGCTGACAAGGGACCTTGCGAGGGGCGGCAAGCCTCCCCTTCGAACCCCACCGGCGCAGGCAAAGCCCGCACCAAAGAGCCGCTGACTGAGACCTTCGTCTTCCGATGCACAGCGTCCGAGAAGGCCCAGTTGCGCGCCAAGGCCGAGGCTGCTGGCCTGCCCGCTGCGACCTTGCTGCGCGAGGCCCTTGGCCTGACCGAAGCCCGTCGCCGCAAGCCCATCCCCCGCGTTGATCCGGCGCTGGTGCTGGCCGTCGGGCGCATCGGCGGCAACCTCAACCAGATCGCCCGCTGGCTGAACCGCGCGATGTTGGCGGGCCGCGTTGACCTTGACGCGCTCACCGTTGCCCGCCGCTTGCTGACCATCGAGCGCCAGCTTGCCCAGATCGTCGAGGCCGCCCGTCGATGCTGATCAAGTCCTTTCGCAACGGCAAAGGCGCGGGCGCTGGTCCGGTCGGCTACCTAGTCGCGGACAAGGTGCTGGCCTATGACGACAACCGCGACCTGATCCGCGATGCGGACAGTCAGCCCATGACCGTCACGCGCGAACCCTTGCCCGAAGTCCTGCGCGGCAATCCCGACCGCACCGAAGCCCTGATCGACGCCAGCCGCCACCAGTGGACCTACCGCGCTGGCGTGATCAGCTTTGCCGCCACCGCCGCTCCGACCGAAAAACAGCAGGGCAGGGTCATGGACGGCTTTGAGCGTCTGGCCTTCGCGGGGCTGGACCCGACGCAATATGAGGTGCTCTGGGTCCGACATACCCACGAAGACCGCGTCGAGCTCCACTTCTGCACGCCGCGCCTGGAGCTGACCACGGGCAAGAGCCTCAACATCGCGCCGCCGGGCTATCATAACGCCTATGACAGCCTGCGGGACGTCATGAACCAGCGCCACGGCTGGGCCGATCCGATGGATGTGGAGCGCGCTCAGGACGTCCGGACACCATCGAAGCCCCCACCCGCGCACAGGGCCGGGACGAGCTGCACGCCTGGATACAGGACCAGATCGATATGGGTCTGATCAATGACCGCGCGTCCATGGTCGAGGCCCTCACCGATGCGGGCTTCGACCTGCCGCGCACCGGCAAGGCCTATATCACCGCGCGCGATCCCGAGACCGGCGAACGCTGGCGGCTGAAAGGAGAGGTTTTCCATGAAGACTGGCAAGGCGACCCGGCTGAGCGAGAAACTGAACGCGGAGCTCGACACGATCCGGGCCGAACACGTCGCCTCGATCTCGTCCCGGCTCAAGAGCTTCAGGATCGATATGAAGAACATTGTGGGCGCCGCGCAGCATACCATCGCAAGCGATACGCGCCGCTTTCAGACCGAGACGGCGAGCATGTTCGAGACGCGGCTGACCTCGATCCGCCTTTGGCTGACGATCTCGCCCTGGCTAATCGCGGGGATGGTGCTGACGGGGATCGCCTTGATGATGGCCGCGAGCTTCTTCTGGACAGTGCATCTGACACGCTCCGAGCTGACCGAGATGGGCCTGACACGGATCGAACGGCCCGAGGGGACATGGCTGATCATGGACCCATCGAAGACGCGGCTGCGCACCTGCAAGATGACCGGTCAGAGCGTGACATGCATTCGGATCGAGGAGGATTAGATGACCCAATTGACAGCCTTGGAACGCGACTTGCTCGCCTGCGTCGAGCGGTTGGTGACGGCCTCAGAGGCCTCCGCGAAGGATTTGACCGCATTGGAGACACGCTCGACCGGCAGGATCGAGAGGGAACTGGCTGGCTTGAAAGACTGCGTGGCCTTGCTCATTCGTTCGCAGGCCGCATCCATGAAGGCCTTGAACGGATTGCTGAACGACGAGGCGAGCTACAAGACGCTGGACGAGAACTTGCAGCTGAGCTTGACCTTAGCGAAGGCCGCCGCCGAGAGATTGAGGGACAGCTAGACAGCCAAGAGGCGCATGCGGAGCGGGGGCTGAGGCATTGAGTTCACCTCAGCAGTCGATCTCCAGACAGCTTAGTACGAGCGATTAAAAGTGCTCGCCGGGCAAGCCATCTTCATCTGAAAAGAGCATATGTTCAGGTAATGGGTGAACTTCGCGTCCGCCGCCCACAGGATACCAAGCGAGAGTTTCCGATACCGCGCAGCTTTCGTTCCGAGAGGTCACGAGTTCTGGCATAAAGTAGTTGCCGTAAACCATGCGCAAACCAGTCTTTCCTGGGTCAAACTCCAACATAGTCTGTTGATTGAGCTGGTGACGAAGTCTTTCAACGCCGTTGCCGCCCACGTTTTCATAACCGACATGAACTGCGCCAGGAGAGTCGCCCGGGAGCTGTTGAGACGCGCGCCCAACCACACTACGAAAGTGACGCGCTTTACGTTGTTCCGCCACCTCAGACGTGCTTCTCCAAACCACAAGACTTGCTTGATCTACCCATGTAGCATGCAAAGGGCGGCCTTCCGCGGGTGTCCAAGTTCCATCCATCGTGAAATCCATGATTGGATCATATTGTCCAAGTATGAGCTCCACCATGCGACTCGAGCCAAAGTAGATGTCGTCGTGGTTGAGAACGACATACAGATCGTGCCAAGGCAGATCGAAAACCACTCCTCGGCTACTGGCTTCATCCCATTCGAATGGACCTGAACCCTCGAGGAAATGCTCGATCTTGCTCGTCAGGTAGCTCTCTCCCAACTCAATGATTTCTTCTTTGTACTGGACAAGTGCAACGAACGATTTCCTCTGTCCCTTGGACAAAGAATGCGCATTTTGCGCAATCTTTTCAGCTGCGATACGCTCTTCATAGGCGTATCCTGACCGCCCGGTGCGCTTGCACTCTATTGCCCAGTGCTCCGGGCCGCGCTCGATCAATAGGTCGTTGCGCTTTCCTAGCCCGGGAGTTTCGTCCAAGAATTCGACCTTACCCCAGCCACGGCTTATATAAGCACCAGCTACCAACAGTTCGTACAGCGCGTCGTCTGGCTGGCCCTTGTCCTTTTTCAACATACGGGCTGCACGCTCGTCTACCGCCCCCACTTCAAGCAAGTTGGGCAAGAGTTGGCCTAGCCGACGAAAAAGCGGTGCTATACGGTACCCCTCCGGCAAGAAAAAGTCAGGCCTCAAATTTGGATCAGCATATCGTAAGGCCTGATGTAGGTACCAAGAAATCGTGTCTTGTTTATCATACAATGGTACGCGATCGCCTTGCGCCCACCTTTGCTTAGCAGTCTGGAAGTAGCTTTCAGTCGAAGCCATCCGTTTATCAATTTCTGCCATCGGCAATGACTGACACAGCCAATTCACTGCGGCCAGAACGTATTCGTCATGCCAACCTTGACTATCGCGCGGAGCGATCCACAACCTGCTGCTATCACCAGTCATTTGTTTTTTTATCTGCCGCACGCGACACGTCGTAGTTAGTCTGCAAGTCCATCCAGTAGGCGGGGGTCGTGCTAAACACTCGGGCGCGGTGCAGCGCCATGTCAGGCGTGATCCCGCTCGAGCCTTCAATCAATCGCTCGATCCGAGTCCGAGATACGCCGAGATGCCGCAGAAATTCGATGCCCCCCATCTCCAAGGGATCGAGGTATGGCTCTTTCAGCACTTCACCGGGGTGCATCGGGACGTAAAGCAAGCTCATCAGCTTATCCTCTCAATAGTAGTCCACTATCTCGACATCGACGAGGCCATTCGGCGTCCAGACAAATCAGATGCGTCATTGCCCGTTGATCTGCACGTAGTGTTGCCCGGCGCGATCCCTTTCAGTTCTTCCAGGTGATCGCCGTGCGGAATCCGCAAATCCTCGACAACAACCGCGGCATCCAGAGTCTAGGCAAGGACACTAGGTTATTCCTGATGAGGAAGGTAGTCGATATCCAAAGCACGTCGACCAGCGAGAAGCAAACGCCTATCCATCAACTCATCGATGAATGGCGAACAAAGCCGGCCGGTCCGCACTAGGTTCCAGCTCAAATGGGGTACACCGTTTACGATCTTTTGGGTCGGTTTTGCTATTGTATTGAAGGGATTGTCGATCTGCATAGTCAACTGACACCTGGCGCTTGCCTTAACAACGTCTTCAGGCTTTGCTTTGTCTTCGCCGAGCACAGCCTTTAGCAGTTTGAGGGTTTTCTCAAACCCTTTTGATTGTCCAGGCAGCACACCTGTTCCCGGCTTTTGATCGCTTGAAATTTTCACCATCCCGTCCGCATCAAGTGCTGCGAGATCAAGGATCGACAACTTGACAGGGGAAATCTTGTTGAAATCAAACCTCATAAGTCCTCCATCAGGGGCTACCTTGAGGTCTACGGACTTGAGCTTGTCTTCGCGCTTCTCGATGGGCTTGAACTGGACCAGATCGCCCGAAAAAACGGCCCGCGAACCATTGTCCCTCAATGTGAGGTCACACAGTTGTCCGAGAAGGATGAACTTTCGCGGTGCTTGATCGGCTGTTTCAAAAACATCACCGAGAGAGATTGGCGCAAAACTAGCCTTAAGGAACTCCTGATCGAGCCAAATTTCATCTTGCCTAAATCTTGCGATGACCGGATGGCTAATGTCGCTAGGAAACTGAAGTGGCACATTTCGTAACCGTCGAATGCGACCAACCGCAGTTTTGACCACATCGTTTTCAACAAACATGTTCCGCACGCTTTTTGTTACTTGAGCAGTGTAAATGCGTTCAATCATGTGTAGATCAGATGCGCCGTCTTTGATTGCCCGCCCTACAAAAAATCCATCTAGTTCTTCCGGCGGTATTGTGCACATGTCTCGTCGTGCGGTCGATATCGCTGACGCAGCTTGTTCCTCTGCGGCTTGACCGACGCGGTATATCTCTGTTCGTAGCGACGCACGCTTTAGCGCAACCTGTATTCCAGTGGACAATTCAGCTTCAGTATTGACCGATATCCTCTGCTTCGAAATCACGCATGGTGCCGGTCTGGCAGCGAGCTCTGCGCCCAACTGTTCCGCGATCTCGGCCTCTTTCGTGGCCTCTGCAGCAGCATCAGTTTCGTGAGTAAGGACAAAAACCGTTTCCAACTGATCTCTGGCATAGAGCTTCTTCAGAACGTTTACGCCAGCGGTTGCTCCTATGCCTTGAGCCTGAAAAGCATCTTGTAGATCAACGACAAACGATACCTGTTCCTCGTTGTTGCCAAGGGTTTCCAGGCGAGCCAAACCAGCCTCGAAGCCAAGTCTATCGTCCTCATTCACCCGTAGCATTTTGCAAGCCGCCAGAATGGTGTCGGACGGTAAGTCTTGGTCAGGTGAAGGAACTGCGCTTTGTTCGTTTTCCTGGCGTGCTGCGCGATTCCTAACGGCGGCATTTAGTGCTACGAGGTCGTTATTAGAAGCCGCATTCAAGGCTGTAATTAGCGCCTCTTCAAACTCGGCAATTTTGTCATCGTCAGATGAGAGTGCCATCGCTTCTTCAAAGCCCGTAATTTCAAGGCCTGAGAGCGGTTCCGGGTTTCGCATCAGACTGTCCTTGATGCGATCAACAGAGGCTTCAAAAAAATCATCAATCCAAATTACTCGCCCAAGACCCAGATCGTCGAGCAAGGAATGCGTTTCAGCTGTGGTCATCTAATCCGCCTTAGTGTCAACTAATTTTGATAAATCTACTCGGAACTTGTGGCGACGACCTTTCCCGTTCCGCTCGTCCAACAACTCGATGGTACATCCGTCGAGCTGAAGTAGCTGGGTAGTGATATACAACCCAAGTCCTTGCCCCGCCTCGCTGTTAGGTTTTTCAGTCACAAACAGTTCAAAAAGCGTCTCTTCCAACTTTGGCTCAACACCTGGCCCGTTGTCTGAGATTGTGAAGCCCCTGGAGTCAACCGTTGCCCTGATGTGTCGGTCGCCTGATACAGGAGCGCCGTCATCCTGAAGCCAGTAGCGGCTATTTAGAACAAGGTTGTCTACAACCTGAAGCAATCGATTTCGATTCATTCGCACGACCAAACCACCATCAAGCCTGACGACTTCAGCCCGTGTCCCTTCGCGCTCAAGATCAGACTTTCTGGCAGCAAAATATTCGCCAATGAAGTTGGCTACATCAAGTCGCTCTTTGACCGCTCGTGTACGAGGCAACATGGGGTCAATCTGGGCGGCTGCACCGGACATCGCACGACGCGCAAGATCGATATAGCGCAGCTGGGGTCTGATTTTCTCAGAAAATTCAGTGCCCTGGAGCGTTTTGCGAATGAAGCTTGTGCTTCTTTCAATCTCGGAAAGGTGTGTGTGCAACTCGTGAGTTAACCCGCGGGCAGCCAAGCCAACAGCAGCACTTTCAACCAGAGCGGCAACTTGTTCGCTGCGCATTCCAATCTCCTGTGCAACGACGGCACCCGCTGCAGCAAGGTCGCGCATTTTGTCAAAATCGGCCGCCAATTTTTCCATAGTTTCAAGATTTTGCTGTGCTAAATCCAATGCCTCATCCGCCCGCTCAAGCGGGGAGACCTTACTATTCAATGTTGCGATAGCGGTTCGTTGGGTTTCCGCTATCGCAGAGACGGTTTTTGCCGCAGCGCTGATGCTACTTGCCGAACTTTTTACAGTTTTGACAGCAGCCTTTGATGACATACCAGCCGCGTTGTTCTCTGAGATTTCGATTTCTCGAAGATACTGATCCAGTCCGCGCCTTACATCTTCTTGCGCTTTGTTTGAGAAGTCCCTGCATTTTTTGGCAATCTCTTCAAAGCCACGGTAATATTGATCACCAACAAATCCCTCACGATCAGACTTTTCCGTTAGCCTGAAATTATGTTCGCCACTCAATGCGAAGTAGCCAATCGTGTTGTCGACACGAAGGTGGTAGGTGCTACCCGATGTCATGCTTCTGGCCAAGTCCAGCCAATCGTCTCCTGCTCGGACCCGAAAGCCGTCACGCAAAATTGCTATGCCGCCAACTCTCTTCAGGCGGGCACTCGTGGCACCCGAACCTGCGGCGGCTGGCCCACTTCTACCAAAATTGAAGTAGTGAAGAGCACCTGAGAACTGGCCAGGATTTCCGATAACAGACTGGTTTCCCTTGGTTATTCTTGAAAAGGGTGTTTGGTCCTCGATCTCGATTACCCAGTCACCGCCCGGAGAAATCTCTAAGCTATCATATTTCTTGTTGAGCTTCTTGCTTTGCTTGAGCCATGCAAGAAATTCTTCGCCATGGTCTTTTGAGAAAACGCTTCTCGCTCTGTCTGCAGCCTCTGGGTTGGCAGAAGCTGTAAAGACACTCTGTCTAAACGTAGCTTTGGCAACGAGGCGGTAGTCGTCACTTTGGCCATCATCCTTTTGGAACTTGAAGTCGAACGATGAGACGGCTTGAGCCAATAGATCGCTCGTCACCTGCTCCATGTCATAGGATTTCCCATCGATGCGCACACTGACCGGGAAGGTTTTGATTGATTCAAATGGAGATACGATTGCCGCGATTGAGAAGGCAATCTCAGCAGCTCGGCGTTCGTCGCGCCACTTAGCGAGATCATTGAGACCAAGCACGATTACCTCGGTCCCCTTGAATCCACCTGTGTTTGGCTCCGCTGAAATCTGGACCGGAATGGAGTCCAAGGTCTCGGCACCATCACAGTCTTTCCAACGAAACCAAGCAATATTTATTGTAGACGAACCTTCCTGTGCTGATCGTAGAAGCAGGATATCGCCCAACCGCATTGTACCAAGTCGACCAAGCCCTTTGTCCCCAAGCGGGGTCCTTCCTTCATCTGTTTTTGGTTTTGGCATTCCAGACTCGACACGCTTGATCGAGTTACTGACAACCAACCAGGAGTCTCTCACAGCTTCAGCGGATAGCCCGTCACCTTTATCACGGATGCAGATTTTTCCGGTGTAACTTAGCCTTCGAGAAAGTGGCGGGTCGCTTTCATCGCTGGCTTCTTGTCCCGAATGCTCTTCAGGAGTAAATAGCTCTACTTCAACAGTATCTGTCGACTCGCCGAACCTTGATAGAGCCGAGGCCACGGAGGTGTGCTCGAGGGTGCCAGTTGCACGAGTATCCACTTCGATTGTGCAGTCTTTTGAGTCTGCATCATAAGCGTTTTTCACAATCTCCAGGATTGCTTGCTCTGGGTCGGTCACCAGTTCTCGTCCGAGTTGGACCAGAACATGTGCACCAACTCGGAGCTGCGGGTTGTTTCGCGTATCGCTAACCAAAAGAGGCCACCAACGTTGATTCAGTCGTTATCATATCCCCACGATTGTTCTTGCTCGGCATACGTTTGACTGGAAGCCGTCTTTCAACGTTTTTGATCCACTTCCCCCCGAAAGACTCGATGATTTCTCGTCCAATCTGATCAAAAGGAACAAGCGTTTCCGCTGATGTGCGATTTCCGGAAGTTATCACCCAGTGGCTAGGTGCCCCGACGCACTCATTTACTTTCTTCAACGCTACATAATAATCCCAAAGAAATGCCCCTACTTTGCGTAGTTTTTCTTCATTTTTGGCAACTCGGGCACTTGCAAAGAACTCCTTTGCAGTTGTCGAAATCGCCTCGATCTTCGCCGTCTTCTGTTCAGCATCTTTCAGCGACCCGCCAAGGCTGGCAAAATCAATCGCAGCAGGGTTTGCCAGACCGGTGGATACTGGAACCTTGGGTAAATCGGAACATGGAATCCAATTCAAAGCGAGGTAACTGAACTGCCCGTAAGGAATCGTTGTTCGATTATCCCCATAAGGCGGAGACGTTATGACCACTCGATGAGAGCCCCGTCTTCTAAAGCATGTATTTTCTGTTGCGCTACAAATGAGCTCGGGAGTTGGCGCGCTTTGTAGGGCAAAGGCGCGATCAGCCTTATATTCAGCTACCCGATCCAAAAGAGAATAGAGATTTCTTTCGAACGTGTCCAATATGGCCTTTTCGGAAACAACTTCGCCGTCAGGTCTTTTGTGCAGTTTATAAGTGCTTGTTCTAGTGCGAGAACAAGAACGAATAGTTTCAGCGAACACTACCCAAAGACAGCTTCGTTTCGCACGGTCACTTATGCCCAAAATCGCCCGTCTAAAACGAGAAAACAGAATTAGTTGATGTGGCTCAAACCATTTGTCTCGCTTGTGGAAGTCAACTTCGACAACCTCGCTCCAATCAGACTTAACTGCTTCAAGAACCTGGACAACGGCAGAGTCCAAACAGTTGCCTGCTTCCACCGATGACTTCGCTTGGCATATAAGGATCGCCAACGGATTGATATCTATCCCGGTAAATTCCAAGCCCCTACGGACAGCTTCTGTCATCACCGTGCCCGACCCAACGAAAGGGTCGATTACATGCACATCTGTTCCGACTTCTCGCAATATTGCATCAAGAATATCACCCTGCATGCTAGGCACCATCATGGCGGGGTACCTGATCAAGCCATGCAAGTCATGGCGGGACTTTTCTCCACTCACGAGCCAGTTCTGCGGTGTGTCCTGGTTGAACGCCGCCAAGGTTGCTTCAAGATGTCCTTGTTGAAGCACGGTCTCATTGTTCCAAGAGGTGTTGTAGTTCAATGTCATAACGGTGTTGTCTTCGAATTGTGCATCGCTGTCCACTGGCCATCTATCCCAACACTGGTGGCATTTTGAAATTGGTGCTTTTGCTCAACAAAATCATCGAATGTATAGCTTCCAATGAAGCTGGCGCTCGCACGCAAGGCCCGCGTCATAATCTGTTCAAGAATTGCGAAAGCCCCGAGAATAAGCAATCCCGGTATCATCCAAATTAAGGCAGTCAACGCAGCATTCCCAGGCTGTAGCGCCAGCAGGAGTAGGGGAGCGACCAAGAAGGGCATCGCTGGCAGCAATATTAAGCGAAGTCGGCAAAGCCTCTTATCCGTTTGCACAGAAAGTGATCCGTGACAAAAGTGGATTCGGGCTTCCCAAACAAGGTATTCATCCTCGAGCTGGCCGCGTAAGTAGTGACCACATCGACAATGGTCGCGATGAATGTACTCCGCTTGACCGCATGAAGTGCAAGTGATCGCATTGATCCCATTCGGTTTTGGTCGGGTTGGATCGCAACGTGTCGGTGCGACTTTGGGAGCTAAGGCATTCTCATTCAAAAAACGGTCCAGCCTATCAGACAAGACCAACTTCCGCGGCTTGATAAAATGAACATTGGCCGGGAACATCTCATCGCTATTCATGCAACCAGCCTCAATACGCTATCGATCCGTTGAGTGTCTGGCGCAGTATCTACAACAACGGCTGGCTCAGACTGAAGAAACTCGAAAAAGAGAAAGTCGATTGCATCCCACTTCTTCGCAGGTGCCACCGGCAGACCGCGATCTTCGATACGTCGCTCCACAGCCAAGCCGATCTTTCGGTATGCCTGACTAATCTCTCTCTCACGTCTGCTCACACGATTTTCGGAACCGCCTTCGAGCACCCATAGGGGGTCAACGTCGAACAGCCTGAATACCTTTAGGAGCAGCGAACCCGTCAAGTCCCGTTCGCCTCTTTCGTAGTATTGATAGGCGCTTCTGCTGATTCCCAGCCTTTCCGCCATCTCTTCTTGCGAGAGTTCTGCTTGTCGTCTTATCGCTGACAACCGATGTCCTAGGCCTTCAACAGTCATGCGCAACCCCAAAATTAGTTGCACTGACCACGATTATGGTCATATATAAAAAATATGACCATAAATCGTGGCTATGCGTTCGTTTCTTACACGCTGAGCGTACGTTTGTTTCATCCTGAAGGCAAAACAGAATTTTTTGCTCCGTTTTGTGGTCGAGACAGCCAGAGGTGACGGATGATGAAACTCCTTGAAACACCGAAAGAACTTGCCGAGCGCGTCGGCATTCCTGTGACCAACGTTGCTACTTGATCCGTGAGGATATGCTGGATCACATCTTCACCGCGCCTGGGAAACGGAACCCGAAAATCCCCAGCGGGGCTTGGGAAAAGTATGTGGCCCAGTTCACGGTCAAAGCTGAACCTAAAGCCGCAACCTCGCGCAGGGAGGGCTGATCTATGTCTAGCCAAGATGCTGCCGATGGTTCTCAAATCTTGGGGCTGGGAAAGACGCCAGCCCAATGGGTTGCTGTCATGTCGGACATGGGGATCGACATCTCAGAGCGAACCTTGCGCGAGCGGGCAAACGAAACAGGGGCATTCTACCGCCTTGGACGGACCATGCTCATCACACCCGCGCAGATCGACACGATTTTTGAAGGAGGTCCGTCATGCCGCTCCAAATCTACAAGAGGGGTCGTTTCTACTGGGCAAAGGGCTGGGTCGAGTACAACGGCAGGCCAATCGCAGGCCCATACCGGCGAAGCACTAAGGCATCTACAGAAGCGGGCGCACGGGACTGGATAAACCGCGAGACTGAGCTCCAGATACGCCGCCATGTTGTTGGTGATGAGCCGAGCAAGACGTTTTCGGATGCGATCATGCTCTACAATGCCTCCCCCAAGACCGCGAAGCAGTTGATCCCCATTGTCGAGGAGATTGGCCACATGCCATTGGGCGCAATATCCGGCGCGCTTCTGAAGGGCCTTGGCCCAAAGTTGAAGCCCAAGGCCTCTACCGACACCTGGTGGCGCGAGATCGTCACGCCAGCGAGTGCGGTCATCAATAACGCGCACGAACTGGAAGGCACGCCTCTGATCCGGGTGAAGCCCTATGACAAGTTTGAGCGGATTGCTCAGGACAACCGTCGGGGGAAGATCAGCCGTGTTGAACGCAAGCCTGCCGACAAGGAATGGATCGAAGCCTTCTGTCGGGTTGCTGATCCATATAACGCCGCCTTGGTCCGGTTCATGTTCGAGACGGCGGCGCGGATCGATCAGGCCGTCTCGATTGAGTCTGACGATCTGCGTCCCGCCGAGAACAAGGTCAGGGTGAAGGCGCAGAAGGGCCACCCGGAAAGCTGGATCACAGTATCGCCTCAGATGATGGACGAGCTGCTGGCCTTGCCAGCGAAGCGGCCCAAGAACCGCAAAACCGGCAAATTCATGAAACCGCGTGTGTTCGGCTATGGAAGCTCGACAGCCTACAACACGCGCTGGAAGACGATCTGCAAACGAGCGGGCATCCAATATCTCTCAGCCCACCCAGCTGGGCGGCATGGGTTCTTTACTGAACTAGTCGTGCGGCAAGGGGTCGATCCGGTCACAGCGGCAAAGGCTGGACGCTGGTCAGACCCCAATTTGCCCATGCGCATCTATGCCCACGCAGAGACGGATGAGGCCGATGTCAGGGCCCGTTTTCGTACAAACCATGTACAGGATGACCCTGCACAAACACCCAAGCGGCAGAAATAAAAGAAGGAATAACGCTAGGAACGGTTCCCTTGTAAGGGGCAGGTTGCAGGTTCGAATCCTGCCGGGGTCA
>JABXHM010000047.1 GCA_013373625.1 Alteromonadaceae bacterium
AACAGATACTGGGTCACTGACATTACCTACATCCGAACTCATGAAGGCTGGCTCTACCTTGCCGTTGTTTTAGACTTATACTCTCGCGCTGTCGTTGGTTGGTCGATGAGTTCTCGCATGGAATCAGAACTCGTTACTCAGGCGCTGCTAGCTGCGGTATGGCGACGAAAGCCTAAAAAGCAGGTACTTATACACTCAGATCAAGGTAGTCAATTCACAAGCTATGAGTGGAGTGACTTCTTAACTGAGCACAACCTCAAAGCCAGTATGAGCTGTCGAGGAAATTGCCACGATAATGCGGTTGCAGAAAGCTTCTTCCAACTACTGAAGCGAGAGCGGATCAAAAGAAAAATATACGCAACGCGTGAACACGCGAGAGCTGACATATTCGATTACATCGAAATGTTTTATAACTCTAGACGCAAGCATGGCGAAGCGAATAATATGCCTCCATTTGCTTGTGAAAAGCTAGAAGAATTCAAACGAAAATCTGTCTAGTAAAGTCTGGTCGATTCAGTTCATCTTTAAAGATGATCCACTTGATGTATGCCGCAATGGGCTTACCTTTTGCGGCTTGTTCGAGCTTGGCTCTTTCTTCGAAAGATAAACGTAATGAGAAAGGCGGGGCATATTTAGTTGTTGGTTTATCTTCATGCATCTTATGCCCCTCCTCGCAAGACCAGAGATGGTACGGTTCCATTGTCGCTAGGTAGAACGGTGCGTGACTCATGAAGTTTTGATAAAAGTATCTGAATTGTCTGAGGTTTAGATGAAATGTCTAGGGCATTACTTAACAGGCTAAATAGTGTTGGCAACCAGCTCCCGCAACCACATTAAAGCCTCAGCATTTGCTGGGGCTTTTTTTTTGTTTGCAACCCGATAGCGAATAATATCCAGACTCGGCGTATTATTAGCGTTTAGCACCCCATCGACGAGATTTTTTCACTACACCAAAAAGGTGTTGTCATTTCCAGGCGTTTCAACAACGTTTTCTGATATCAATCACTTTAAAGACATCGGCTGCTTTTGTATGCGTGAGCTGCTAGCTTACTTTTGATTTCTTTTAATTCATCATTAAAAAAACAGAGCAAGAATACCGTTTACACTTGCTGGCTAATTTTTAGCGGTGCAGAGGAATTAATATATCGTTTAAATCCAATATCGGCAGGAATCTCTATAGAACTGATTAAACACGCTCTGTTACCTGAACGAGCTGGAGTCTAACGCCGGTGTTAGCTGCCTTCAAATTAACCGATTTCCTCGCTTGCTGTGTGGAACGCTGCTTTGTTAACTGGCTAAAATCTGCTGTTAGTTAGTCACCGGTGTCTTTTCTGCATCGGTGTGTTGAAATTCTAATGAATCATAACGGAAAACAATGATTCGACCAGACTTACTAACAATAGGTAATTAAATACGTATAGCTAAATTTTTGGGAGCATTGGCGTTAACTCACCATAAAAAATGGCATAGCAGCGGCTGTTGTGTTTGATGCATTAACCAGTAAACGCCCTTACAAGGAAGCCTGGACCGTTGCAAAAACCATGGACTTAATGAAGAGTGAAAGTGGCAAACATTTTGAATCACGTTTAATTGAATTACTTGAAGAAAACCTCACGCAGATCCTTGAAATCAAAGAGCGTTGGAAAGAAGATTAAAATATCGTGACAGTTAGCGTGTAATGCGCTTTGGCGGTTGCTATATATATCGTCACGCAGTATACTACGCAGCAGTTTTTGGCTATCTGCTCTGGTTATTGCATTATTATGCGTAGCACAAGCTGATGCCTTGCTGGTTATTTATACTTGATACTAAGCGTAAATAGCCTTGCCTGAAGTGGGCAAAAGGGACCGAATTTGATTGCCAAAAGCCCCGTTTCATCGGGGCTTTTTGTTAGCTAGGTCTCACGCACAAAGTGATACCGCATGTGGTATCAGTATATTGGGCATTATGCCCTTTTTTCGTTTTTGGAGGTTTGGATTGTCGAAGCTTGAGCAACGTTTAACCGAAATGTTGAATCCGGCGGTAGAAGCATTGGGTTTTGAATTATTAGGGGTGGAATTTGTCCGCGCCGGTAAACACTCGATCCTACGGGTTTACATTGATCATGAAAATGGCATCAACGTAGATGATTGTGCAGATGTTAGTTCTCAGGTTAGTGCGGTTCTCGATGTGGAAGATCCAATCAATACTGAATACAACTTAGAAGTCTCGTCACCAGGTATGGACCGGCCGCTATTTAAAGAGCCGCACTATGCCCAGGTGGTAGGCGAAACCGTCGCTGTCAGAATGGCATTGCCGTTGGATAACCGACGCAATTTCAAGGGGAAATTACTGGCGTGTGAAAATGGCACGTTAACAATCGATGTCGACGGTGAGCAGTTTTCTCTGCCTGTCAGCGGGATTGAAAAAGGTAATTTAGTTCCAACATTCGAATAATACGGAAGAGATCTGCATGCTCAGCAGCATGCAACCAGTGAGGCAAAAATGAATAAAGAAATTTTGTTAGTGGCAGAAGCCGTTTCTAATGAAAAACAAGTGCCAAGAGAAAAGATTTTTGAGGCGTTAGAATTTGCCATTGCAAGTGCCACGAAAAAGAAAAACGAAGGCGAAATTGAAGTGCGCGTCAGTATTGACCGCGAATCTGGCGATTTTGACACGTTCCGCCGTTGGTTGGTGATTCCTGATGATCAGGAACAAGAAAACCCGTTTGCGGAATTAACCATTTCTGCGGCGCAGATTGACGAACCTGATATTCAGGTTGGTGACTACGTAGAAGAACAGATTGATTCAATTAAGTTCGATCGTATCACCACGCAAACAGCCAAGCAGGTGATTGTTCAGAAAGTACGTGAAGCAGAACGTGCGCAAATGGTCGCAGAATACGAAGACCGTGTTGGTGAGTTAGTCACTGGTACGGTTAAAAAGGTCAACCGCGATAACATTATTATCGACCTGGGTAACAACGCTGAAGGCGTTATTTACCGCGATGATATGTTGCCGCGCGAAACCTTCCGCCCTGGTGATCGGGTGCGCGGATTACTGTATGTTATTCGCCCTGAAGCACGCGGTGCGCAATTGTTTGTGAGCCGTACTCACCCGGAAATGCTGGTGGAATTATTCCGCCTGGAAGTACCGGAAATTGCCGAAGAAACGTTAGAGATTAAGTCTGCTGCCCGCGACCCGGGTTCACGCGCTAAGATTGCCGTGAAGACCAATGACCGACGTTTAGACCCGGTAGGTGCTTGTGTAGGCATGCGTGGTTCACGGGTACAGGCTGTATCTGGCGAACTGGGCGGCGAAAGAGTAGATATTGTACTGTGGGATGAAAACCCGGCACAGTTTGTTATCAATGCAATGGCGCCTGCAGAGGTTGCCTCAATTGTTGTTGATGAAGACAGCCACACCATGGAAGTGGCAGTAGAAGCCGATAACCTTGCTCAGGCTATCGGTCGGAGCGGTCAGAATGTTCGTTTGGCAAGTCAGTTGACTGGCTGGGAACTGAACGTAATGACCATTGATGATTTGAACCAGAAGCACCAGGCAGAAAACGAAAGAGTGTTAGCCGTATTTGTTAACGGCTTAGACATCGACGAAGATTTTGCCTCAGTGTTGGTTGATGAAGGCTTCACTTCACTTGAAGAAGTTGCCTACGTCCCGGTCAGTGAATTACTGGCTGTTGAAGGACTCGACGAAGACACCGTTGAAGAATTACGTAACCGCGCACGTGCAGCATTAACGACCCAGGCATTAGCCAATGAGGAGTCGCTTGAGAGCTCAGAGCCTAAAGAAGAGTTGTTAAGTCTCGAAGGTATGGACAAGCACCTGGCATATGTTCTGGCAAGCAGAGGTATTATCGATTTAGAGTCGCTGGCTGAACAGGGCACCGATGATATCAGTGATATAGAAGGACTAGACGAAACCAAAGCCGGTGAATTCATTATGGCTGCACGTAATAAAGTCTGGTTCAACGAAGAATAAGGTCGACAAGGGGAAAAACGCGTAATGGCAGATGTATCCATTGAAAAACTCGCCAGTGATATCGGGACTAGCGTTGACCGGTTAGTGAGTCAGTTTAGTGATGCCGGCATTAAAAAAGCCGCCGGTGAAAATGTGACTGAAGATGAGAAACGCAAATTGTTGGACCACCTGAGCAAACAGCACGGTGGATCAACCGGGGGTGAACCTACCAAAATGACGCTGCAACGTAAAACGACCAGCACATTGAGTTTAGGTAAATCCAAAGCAGTTAAAGTAGAAGTGCGTAAAAAGCGTACCTACGTTAAACGTACCGACGTGGAAGAACAGCGCTTAGCAGAAGAAGAAGCCAAGCGTCAGGCTGAAGAAGCACGTGCCAAGCGTGAAGCTGAAGAGCGCGCAGCAGAAGAAGCCCGCAAAGCAGCTGAAGAGAAGGCGCGTAAAGCTGCCGAATCTCGCAAAGCCGCTGAAGAAGAAAAAGCCCGTCGGGCTGAAAAAGCGAAGCAAGAAGCTGCCGCTCGACAAGAAGCAGAATCTGAACTGACCGACGAAGAAAGAAAAGAGCAAGAAGCTGCGCGTCAGGAAGAAGAGCGTTTACGTAAACAGCAGGAAGAAGAAGCCCAACGTAAACTCGAAGAAGATGCTAAGAAAGCCGCTGAAGAAGCGCGTAAATTAGCGGAAGAAAACGAGCGCCGCTGGAAAGAAGAAGAAGAGCGTCGCAAGAAAGCTGAAGCAGAAGAAGTGCATATGCACTCTAATCGCTACGCGCAAGAAGCCGAAGATATCGAAGATATGCAGGTAGAGCGTTCTTCACGTCGCCGTAAAAAGCCGAAGAAAAACGCCAGTGAAAGCCTCAAACAGGGCTTCAATAAACCTGCAGCACCGGTTGAGCGGGTGGTTAAAATTGGCGAGACCATCACCGTGGGTGAATTGGCCAGCCGTTTGGCAATTAAGGTTCAGGAAGTCATTAAAGCCATGATGAAAATGGGCGAAATGGCAACCATTAATCAGGTGTTGGACCAGGATACAGCTGTTTTAGTTGTTGAAGAAATGGGCCACAAATATGAACTGGTTAACGACAATGCGTTAGAAGACGAGTTGTTGGCAGGTTCAGGCACCGGAGAAAAAACTGGTCGTGCGCCGGTTGTCACCATCATGGGTCACGTTGACCACGGTAAAACATCACTGCTTGACTTTATTCGCCGCGCGAAAGTGGCCGATGGTGAAGCCGGTGGTATTACCCAGCACATTGGTGCTTACAGCGTAGAGACCGACAGTGGCAGAATTACCTTCCTGGATACACCTGGACACGCTGCGTTTACCGCAATGCGTGCACGTGGTGCGACGGCAACGGATATCGTTGTACTGGTTGTTGCTGCCGACGATGGTGTGATGCCGCAAACTAAAGAAGCTGTGCAGCATAGCCGCGCCGCTGGTGTACCGTTGATTATTGCCGTCAATAAGATGGATAAAGAAACAGCCGATCCGGATCGGGTTAAAACCGAACTGTCTCAACTGGAAGTTATTTCAGAAGAGTGGGGCGGTGAGCACCAGTTTGTTAACGTATCGGCAAAAACCGGTATGGGTGTGGATGAGCTACTTGAAGCGATCTCTTTACAAGCCGAAGTACTGGATCTGCAAGCTACGCCGAAAGGTCCTGGCCGCGGTATCGTTATTGAATCGCGCCTGGATAAAGGCCGTGGTCCTGTTGCCTCAGTACTGGTGCAGGAAGGCGAAGTCAAAGCTGGCGATATCTTATTGTGTGGTGAGGAATACGGACGTGTTCGTGCTATGCGAGATGAAAATGGCCAGGATGTCAAAGTAGCCGGTCCATCAACGCCAGTAGAAGTACTTGGTCTGTCAGGCGTTCCTGTTGCGGGTGAAGATGCTTTGGTTGTTAAAGACGAGCGTAAAGCAAGAGAAGCGGCTGGCAAGCGTCATCAGAAAAAACGTGAGCTTAAACTGGCACGCCAGCAAAAAGCGAAGCTGGAGAACATGTTTGCCAACATGGAAGCTGGTGACGTTAGCGATTTGAATATCGTCCTTAAAGCTGACGTACAGGGTTCTGTAGAAGCAATTTCTGAGTCGCTGACCAAATTGTCTACCAGTGAAGTTAAAGTCAATATCGTTGGTAGCGGTGTAGGTGGAATCACTGAAACTGATGCCAGTCTGGCAGCAGCGTCCAGTGCTATCGTCGTAGGCTTTAACGTTCGTGCTGATGCGACGGCGCGTCGTGTTATTGAGGCTGAAGAAATCGACTTGCGTTACTACAGCGTTATTTACGACCTGATTGACGAAGTAAAAGCAGCGATGAGCGGTATGCTTGCCCCTGAATTCAAACAGGAAATCATGGGTCTTGCCGAAGTACGTGATGTCTTTAAGTCACCTAAAATTGGCGCAATTGCTGGTTGTATGGTTACTGAAGGTATTGTTAAACGTAGCAATCCAATCCGTGTTCTGCGTGAAAACGTGGTTATTTACGAAGGTGAGCTTGAATCACTGCGTCGCTTTAAAGACGACGTACAGGAAGTGCGTAACGGTATGGAATGTGGTATCGGTGTTAAAAACTACAACGATGTAAAAGTGGGTGACCAAATTGAGGTCTTCCAAATTGTTGAAGTAAAACGCGAAATCTAAGTATCGTAGTAAAAATAATGACGGCGGGGGCTTTGTAGCCCCCGCTTTTGTCTGTGCCATTGCCTGAAACAGGTAATAACAGAAAGGAGAGTAACTATGGCTCGGGAATTTTCTCGGACTGATCGGGTTGCCCAGCAAATCCACAAAGAAGTGGCCAGTTTGCTGCAAAATGAATACAAACACAGAGTGGGTGACATGCCATTGCTGACCATTTCAGGTGTTGAAGTGTCACGTGATTTGGCGCATGCCAAAATTTTCGTCACTGTTTATGATAACGACGAAAGTGTGGCTAAAGCACAAATGAAGCAACTGGCAGATTACGCTGGCTTTTTGCGTGGTTTATTGGCTAAGCGCGTGCGTATGCGTGCAGTCCCGCAACTGCACTTTTTTGCTGATACCTCTATTACCGAAGGTATCCGTATTTCGAATCTGGTCAGCGAAACTGTGGCTCGTGATAAAGCACGTACCACTAATAATGACGACGAACAGGATTAATTGGTAATGGCCAGAAAGCGCAAAGGCCGTGCAGTTAACGGCATTGTGTTAATCGATAAGCCGCTAGGTGGTTCGTCTAATCAAATTTTACAAAAAGTGCGCTGGCTGTATCAGGCACAAAAGGCCGGACACACCGGCGCGCTCGATCCACTCGCGACGGGTATGTTGCCGGTTTGTCTTGGCGAAGCAACAAAGTTCTCCCAGTTTCTGCTTGATGCGGATAAAGAATATGAAGTGACAGCCTGTTTAGGGATCCGCACTACCACATCCGATGCAGACGGCGAAGTCGTGGCAGAAAAGCCGGTTGAGGTGACAGAAGAGGAAGTGCGTGACGCCTGCCTGTCGTTTCTGGGGGCGAGTAAACAAGTCCCATCCATGTTTTCAGCGTTAAAATATCAGGGCAAACCGCTGTATTTCTATGCCCGCCAAGGTATTGAAGTACCGCGTGATGCGCGTGATATTACCCTTTATGCGCTGGAAATTACCCGTATTGAACTGCCAGAAGTCGATATGCGTGTGCATTGCAGCAAAGGCACCTATATACGCTCGCTGGTTGACGATATTGGTCAGAAGCTTGGGTGTGGTGCTTACGTAACGCGTTTACACCGAACCAAAGTGGCTGACTACCCAACAGCAAATATGATCAGTGTCGAAGCACTTGAAGCCATGGTAGCGCCAGAACCGGCAAATCGTGAGTTTGCTGAAATTGATGCGTTATTGTTGCCGATGGATACCGCGGTCAAGTCACTGCCTTACGTTAACGTCGACGCCCCTGAAGCACATCGTTTTCAGCATGGTCAGAGCGTGACACCAGAGCAGACCGCCAGTGTGGAAACAGGGCAAATGTATCGGGTTTACGATATCAGTGTGACGCCACCGCTGTTCTTAGGTGTGGGTGAGGGTATAATGTCGCCGAAAGATCAGAAATCGCCGGGTGACCAGGTTTTTGTCGCACCTCGGCGCGGCGTGGTTTATTGCGATCAATAGTACTTGCACCTTACGTCAGGCTACGTATAATACGCCCCTCAGTTTTGTCTGACTGAATTAGTGATCGGTCGGGCAGTTTAAATCAGGAGAAATATATGTCACTAACTAAAGAAGAAACCGCGAACATCATTGCTGAATATGGCGTAAAAGAGGGTGACACTGGTTCACCAGAAGTACAGGTTGCACTGTTGACTCACAACATCAACAAGCTTCAGTCTCATTTTTCTGCAAACAAAAAAGATCACCACTCACGTCGTGGTCTGCTGCGCATGGTTAGCCAGCGCCGTAAGTTGCTTGATTACCTTAAAGGTAAGAATGCACAGGGTTATCTTGATCTGATCAAGCGTCTCGGTCTGCGTCGTTAAGTCGCAATTGAGCATAAGAAAAGCGCCTTCCAGGCGCTTTTTTTGTGTCTGGTGACCTGTGCTGAATAGCGATGGCTATTGTTTATCTGAATGAAGATCTTTGCTATAACAGCATGACGGATATAAGTGATGGACATAAGGACTATGAAGTTGCTTCGCATGCTAATTGCCGCTGCAGTTGTGATCGCAGCCCCGCTATACGGACAAGTTAACCACCTCGCACAAAACAAAACGCCGCTATTTCTCGATAATGCGAGTCCGCAAGTCATAGCGCTTTACCAGAATATGTATAACCCCCAACCTGGCCCTGAATGGGCGCAAATGCTAATAAACCAGGCAGAAGATATATTTGCCAACGTAGAGCATCTTGATTTACCTGCCGTGATTGTGGCTGCTATGGCGATGCAATACGCCAACGAATTTAAACCTCAGCAGGTTGAGAGTTTGTACGAGACAACGAAACAACATTTGCGGCACTATTTTTTGCTGAGACATTACTTTTTTAGTTGTTTATTGCCCGGGCGCGCCAAAATCGATGCATCCATAGACGCGATTCGTATATCCCAGGGGGCGCCGAAAGCGTTTTACAATGCGCTTGTGTCTATTAACTCCCATGAACTCAAAAAAGATGAGGGGCTGGTTAAAATAGCGCAACAAAAATATGGCAAAGTAAAGCCAGTCACACTCTTTCATGCGCTGTTGTATCTTGAGTTAAAGCAACTTACGATCAAAGATGGCCGGATCGTCGCGTTACTATTGAGAAATTTGGCGCTGGCATATAACCAGAAACACATGGTCGAACATGAATTAGTTGTTATCCGGGTTATCAGAGAGTTAGAAATAGAAGGCGTGTTGCCGGTAATTTCTTCGCCAGAATCGGTGTACAGTTATTTAATGGTCCATAATCGAAAATAGTCCTGTCAGTCTATACCAATCCGCCACCTTACCAATGACCTGAACAACGTGATATCTAACCGGTATTTCAGAGATTACACCGATAGCCATGTGCTGTTTCGCATCAGCAACTACTGTTCAGTGGCGTCTGGCTTCACGGCGATATTTCTCTATACTCTGAGTAAGTAGAAATACCGGTAAACCAATGAACTGTGGTTTAATATATGATACTGGCGCTGAGTGCCTGAAATTCACGGCGCGCAGGATAAATGATCAATAAAGGGTGGTTATCATTGTTTATATTTCGTAGCAGATTTACGAAGTCGCTCTGGCTGCCTATGTTAGTCATTATTGCCGGTTACTTTTTTGCCTCTCACCGTAATACAGCGTTTCTTATTGAGCGTGAAAGTCAAATTGCTGAAGCCCTTGATAATCGGTTAGAGCAGGTTAGCGGAGCAGTAAGAGAGCGTGTAGGTCTATATGGGTATGGTTTATCGAGCTTACACGGGTTAATTTCAGCGCTTGGGGTAAATAATCTGCAATATGAGCATATGGATGCTTATGCCAAGAGTCAGAATTACCGGGTCAATTACCCCGGTGCCCGGGGATTCGGTTTTATTCGCAGGGTAGAGCCTGACAACCTTCCCGGATTTATGGCTTTTGCCAGAGAAGACCGTCCCGATAATGTGTTTGAGCTGAGAAGCCTGAGTACCCATACCAATAGTAAATTCATTATTCAGTATATTATGCCTGAGCAGGATAACCTGCAGGCCATTGGCCTGGATATTGGTTCAGAAGCTATGCGTCGGCGCTCGGCTGAAGCAGCCGCGATGTCTAATACAATTCGATTAACAGCGCCTATTACGCTGGTTCAGGCCAACAAAAAACGTCTGCAGGGCTTTTTAATATTGCGACCTGTTTACACCGGTGTGACCGTTCCAAACACCCCTCAAGAGCGCCTGTCTGCGGTGACAGGCTGGACCTATGCGCCGCTGTTAATTGATGAAATTCTTTCTTCCGTTAGTGGGCTTAGGAATGATGTTGCGTTAACCATCGTTGATAATACCGGTACTGAGCCTGTAACGTTTTTTGATACACGTGATGAATCGGTAATCGCGAGTCTGCAAACCAATAGAAATCTTCAGTTGTACGGCAGAAACTGGCAAATACAGCTTACGCCGAAGCCGTCTTTTATTGATTACCTGCGATTGCCAGATAAAAACCAGGCCTTTAGTAATGCAATGGCGGTGGCGGTTAGTCTGGCACTGATTATTTTCAGTTTGCAGCTTATTCTGGGGCGTCTGGCAGAGAAAAAACGTTATGAGCAAGAGTTAGCAGAGGCGAATCAGCGTGCCCTGGAAATGAACAATGAACGTCTTGAAAACGAAGTGGCAGCGCGAACCCATGAAATTGCACAGGCCAATATTTTACAGCGAAGCATTTTAGAAGGTGCGGGGTATGCCCTGATCGCAACCGACACCACCGGTATTATTACCGTATTCAACCCGGCGGCCGAGCGCTTACTAGGGTACTCTGCGGGTGAAGTAGTAGGCAAGATAACGCCAGGCTCTTTTCATTTGGTGGATGAAGTAGTGGCTCAGGCAGAGTTACTCTCGCAAGAGTTTGGCTATGCAATAAGTCCTGGTTTTGATGTGTTTATTACTAAGGTGAATAATGGTCAGACTGATACTAATAACTGGACCTATGTTCGCAAAGATGGTTCTCATGTACCGGTTCGCTTAAGTGTGACCAGTTTGCTTGATGAGAATGGGGTTCAATTTGGCTATTTGGGAATTGCGTTTGACTTAACAGCCCAGTTAAAAAGAGAAAACGAGTTATCTAAAGCAAAGTTACAGGCAGAAAAAGCGAATGAAGCAAAGTCGAGCTTTTTGGCCAATATGAGTCATGAGATACGTACGCCGCTAAATGGTATTTATGGCACATTACAATTATTGCGTAAGGTTGTCAGTACCGAACAGGACCGCAATCTGCTTGAAAAAGCGACTTTTGCGACACAAAACTTAAGTCGGATAATCAACGACATTCTTGATTTTTCGAAAATTGAAGCAGGTAAAATAAGTATTGAAGCGCATCCATTCGTGCTGTCCAGGATGCTGGAAACGTTACAATCTGATCTGGCCATGATGCTGGAAGAAAAGCCGGTTGTGTTATCTGTTGTCAACGAAACCAGAATGGATCATTGGGTTGGCGATGCTGTCAGAGTGCGCCAGGTGTTATTGAATATCGGTACCAACGCGATTAAATTCACTGAACAAGGCCAGGTTTCGATACGGGTAACGCAGGTTAACAATACAGCGCTATGCTTTGTTATTCAGGATACAGGGGTAGGCATGTCTGAGACGGCTCTGCAACGGCTATTCCAGCGGTTTGAGCAAGCAGACTCATCGACTACCCGTAAATACGGTGGCACTGGCCTTGGAATGTCGATTTCGCAATCGTTAGTGGCATTAATGGGCGGTGAAATCAGTGTACAGAGTCGCCCCGGAGAAGGTTCGACATTTACAATAGTATTACCGCTTGAACAAGCGTCTGAAAAGGTTGAGTCTGAATCTAGTGAGAGTGACTTTACTGAGGTGAATACCGCATCTTGTGACCTTACCGGCCGTACTGTATTGGTTGCCGAAGACAACGACATCAATCGATTAGTACTCAAGTCAATGCTTGAAGAGACTAACGCCAACGTGTTTTTTACTGTAAACGGCCTGGAATCCGTTGAATTTGCTAGCCGAAAGTGCCCGGATATTACCTTAATGGATATTCAAATGCCGGAAATGGACGGGATAGAAGCGTGTAAACGTATAAAGCAGCAACATCCGGAGGCTTTGATCATTGCTGTGACGGCTAATGCTATGACCCAGGATATCGAACAGTATAAACAAGTTGGCTTCGACGATTACCTTTCAAAACCCATAGACATTAAGCTATTGTTCGAAGTGCTTAATCGGCATTTCGCCAATTAATTCTTTTTTTGTGGCACTGCAAAGTTAAAAAGCAGACAACAACGTGTATAGGTGACATTTCTGCAACGGAATTTCTGTGTTGTCTATTAAGTATTTAGGGATTACACTTGTAATCAACTCTTTCGGCTTAGAATTTAAAGATGAAACCCGCTAATTTCGTTTTATTCTTGTTTATCCTATTTTTGTGTGGTTGTGCTAACAATCCCACCATTTACGTTTACGCAAAGTATTTAAACAGTACCGAAAAAGAAAAAATTAAAGCCGTTTTTGTAGGTACTGATAAATACCGTGTTGAGTTAAATGAGTTAGACCTGCCGACCACCATAGCCAATAATACGCTGCTGTATTCGCCCTTGTTGCGCGATCCGAATGCCATTGAGTCTGTCGCTGAACTAGCTGCGATAGCCGGATATCCTGTTCAGCGAACGCAAGGTTTAACACAAGGTAATCACTGGTATACAAAAAACTCCCTGGCGCTTTTTCTGTTACCGTCAAATCGCAATGCCAGGCAAGGCCTGTTCCTGCAAGACTTAGTCAATAAGTACGAAGCTAAACACTGTGAGCCGGCAAATTCACTCTTATTAGCTAAAGATGGGTCGTTTAAGCTTATCAGTGAATCGGATCAGGATGCGGGCAATAATGACCTTCATAGCGGAACATGGAAATATCGCCAGTATCCCTATGTCGAATTACAGTTATATGGTTCGTCGTATGCGGATTACTATTTTCAAATAAAGCAATTTGAAGGTGCAGATAAAGTGAGTGCAATACAGTTCATCGAATTGGTCTCTTTGAATGCCGATATGCTACCCGAAGGGTGTTCGTTTATTGTCGGTACCAGACTATAAGTAAATATCCACAGGCCCCGGCATACAGTTGCGCGAGAGTCACTCTCTGATCATTTGCACACAGGTTTTGCCGGGGTTACTTAAACAGCGCTTCGACATGACAACTACTCGATTTGCCCAGGTTGTCGGCATGTTGCTGAAGCCACTGATCAGCGCTGTCTTCGCCAGCTTCACGTAAGCTGTCCAAAAAGCGTTTACGGTTATCAAACTTAGTTTCGCTGCTGAGCGATGCCAGCAAATCGCCATTAGTCAGTAAATGAGTTCGTAGCTGCTTTATTCGCTTTTCTATTTTACCCAATAACCAACGACGATTTCCGATAACCTTTCTAATAGTAGCAATGGCATGCATTTCACGCATAAAGTGACTGTGAAAACCGATTTCTGTAATACGGTCGTCAATGTCATCCTTGCTGGTGGGCAAGGCTTCTCGCTGAAGTGGTTGCAGTAGCACGATCATTATGTCTTTGCTTTGACATTCATGAATGAGTGGGAAAATAGCCGGATTGCCAGAATAGCCGCCATCCCAATAGTGTTTTTGATTAATTTCAATGGCCTTGTAAACATGTGGTAAACAGGCGGAGGCAAGTAAATGATCTGTCGTTAATTCTTTGTTTTCAAATAATATTAGTTTGCCAGTGCTGACTTCTGTGGCGGCAATAAATAAACGAATTGGTGAGTTTGCGTGTTGCAGTTTACTAAAATCAACGTGCTTAGGAATAATATCCCGTAACGGATTGACATCGAACAGGTTCACATCATAAGGTGAGAGATATTGAAAAGCGCCTTGCCACCACTTGGTGACCGATGACTTCATTTCACCAGGTATTTCGAAGCCTACATCCTGCGCTGCAACATCATACCAAAAATCAGCGAGAGACTGGCGGGCACCTTCGGCACCATTTTTTCGCCATCCTTCAGCCAGCATTACCGCGTTCATTGCACCGGCGCTTGCACCACTTATACCCTCAATTTTGATCCAGGATTCATTCAGCAGGCGGTTTAACACGCCCCAGGTAAAGGCGCCGTGGGCGCCGCCACCCTGTAATGCTAAAGATAGTGATACTGTCTTCATAATATTACTCCCTGTGATTTGCTGCGTCGCAGCATCAAGAGTAATCAATACGAGGTAAAACAAAAAAAGGATGATTTAACGGCTAAAAAATAACCAAAAGGTGTCAGCCCGCTTGCGCGGGCGAGAGGAGATTATTGTCCGGCTGATGAAGCCGGTCCGGGTGTGCTGTTACCCGAGGGCGAGCTCACTACTTTCGTGGCCAGATCACGCAGGTTATTCTCAAGCGTGGCAATACGGCTCGAAAGGGCATTATTACGCTGCTCTAACAAGGCGAGTTTGTCGCCAAGGTTTTTAATTGCTTGCTGACGCTCACTGTCGGTAGCAGCTACTTGCTCCATTTGCACATTAATGGCAAGCATTTCATCAGATACGGTTTCAATACTGGAGCTCAAACTTGCTAATTGCGTTTTTTGGCTATCCAGGTTTCGCGCAACCTGCGATACAGATTCCTGCATGGCTTTTTTGTCACTGGCAACACGGTCAGTAAGATCGGCAATTTCTTTTTGGTTTCGGCGCCAGGCAGACGCCCAAAGCTTGTCCATTTGCTCCCACAACTCTGCGCTTTTATTGGTGAGCTCGGTTACCTTAACCTGCAAAGCAACCGTTGACTCGCCCATTTCTTCACCAGTAGCCGAAAGCTTATTTTCTAGTTGCTGTATGCGGTTGCTGGCGCTTAACAGGGCATCTTGCTGTGTTTGCGTTACAGTAAATAAGTAGCCAGCAGCTCCACAGCCCGCAATGGCTACTAATAACGCAAATACAGCCCAGCCTGATCCTGAACCGCCGCCAGACGATTTTTGGGGCTCAGACGAACCAGAATTGCTTGCTGGACTCGCCGAACGGGTAGCCGGTGAGGTTTTAGATTGAAAGCCTCTGCGATCTTCTTCATCGAGTCGTATTGTCGGAAAATCATCGTCTCTCGAATTATTAGCCATATTCCCTCTTAATAACAACTTTGGCGCGATTTACGGTAAAAATGATTTACGGTAAAAATCAGGCGCTTTGGCCTTGTAATGATGTTATCGCTATTTAGTTTGCAATACCATTAGATGACCGCAATTTTTGGTAAATTACCAGCTAATTGGTGCATAGGTGGGTGTTTTATCACCAATACTGCCTTGTTGATGCATCTCGATGAGGTCTTGTTGTAAGCGGGTTCGATATTTTTTTACTTCCAGCCATTTATTGTTAAGGGTTGGCACCAGTTCGCCTTGCGTCTCTAAATCCAACAACGTGCCTAGCTTTGCGTAATGCTGATACAGCTTTTCGGCCTGCGCATTCTCAAAGGCGGTAATGGCCTGTGTTGGCGGTACAGGAGGTTGTTGTTGCTGCCATTGATGCAACGCTTGCTGTAAGTAAACCGCAAGGTTTTCTGCTGACTCGTTGTGGGCATTTTGCCAACGCACCAGAGACGCCCGGTTAACGACTTGTTGCGTAGCAGGGTCGACTAATAACAGGGTTGGTGTGGCAAAGTAAGCAGGGTAATCAAACTGCGCTAGCGAGGATTGTTTGTTTTCTAAAAAACCAACGTCGATTGTGACAAGCTCGATATTGTTTAATGGCGACTTCAGAGGTTCTGACTGCATGAAGTCGGCCAATGCGCGGGAATCATGACACCACTCGGCGCCAAGCACTACCGCCACTAAGGTGGCCGAATACCTGGCGCTGCTGAGCGCCTCGTTTAGCACAGCGTGTTCATTGTCGTGCTGCACGTAAAAAGATGACTGCGTAGCAGCCATCATACCAGGGCTGAACATAAGCAAAATAAAGCCTATACAGCATGTGAACTGGCGCATTAGTCTTCTCCACCTAACCACTCAACCCGGTACAGATCTCTGCGGCGGTCGAGGTAGTTTCGAACTGACCCTTCATTCTGAAGTTTAGTGAGTTTATCTAAATCCAAATCAACAATGAGTGTCATCTCAGTGTTTGGGGTTGTTTCCGATACGATGGCATCGTGAGGGAAGGCAAAATCTGAGGGTGAAAACACTGCAGTTTGACCGTATTGGATGTCTACGTTATCCACTTTCGGCAGATTACCCACGCTACCGGCGATGGCGACGTAACACTCGTTTTCGATAGCCCGGGCCTGAGCACAACGACGAACCCGCAGGTATCCGTTTTTCGTATCTGTCCAGAACGGTACGAACAAAATTTGCATTTCCTGCTCAGACAAAACGCGTGCTAGCTCCGGAAACTCTACGTCGTAACAAATCAGGATACCGATTTTGCCAAAGTCGGTGTCAAAACAGCGCAGATAATTTCCGCCTTTCATGATCCAGTCTTTTTTCTCATGCGGGGTGGGGTGAAGTTTATACTGGCTTTCAATCGTGCCATCGCGCTTACACAGGTAACTGACATTAAACAGTTCGTCATCTTCGATGACAGGCACTGAGCCAGCAATAATATTAATATTGTAAGATACCGCTAAGCGTGATGTGGATGTGAGAATTTCATCGGTATATTCAGCCAGATGCCAAATAGCGTCGATAGATGATTCAGACTCTGACAACCCCATTAATGGTGCGTTAAAAAACTCTGGGAAAAGCGCAACATCACAGCCATAGTCAGACAAGGCATCGACGAAATATTCAACTTGTTGGAGTAACTCTTCAACATTTTCGAAATAACGCATTTGCCATTGCACACAACCAATACGGGCTGAGCTCTTTTTACCGCCTATTAGTTGGGGGTTGCCTGGTTCATAATAAATATTATGCCACTGCAATAACGTTGCATAACCTTTTGATGCCTTGTCCTCGGGCAAATAGGCCTGCATGATCTGTTTAACTTCAAAGCCGTTAGAAATCTGGAAGGTCAGAATGGGATCGTAAACATCCTTAGCTTTAACCCGCTCAATATATTCATATGGCGTGATCTCTTTGGCATATTTAGCATAGTTTGGAATGCGACCACCAGCCATAATTGACTTTAAATTGAGATTGCGACACAACTCTTTACGGGCTTCGTAAAGACGTCTGCCAAGACGTAGGCCCCGGTATTCTGGCGATACAATAACTTCAACGCCATACAACACATCGCCGTTTGGATCGTGCGTGGTCAGATACGCATCGCCGGTAATTTCATCGTAGGAGTGTTTATCGCCAAACTGGTCGTAATCGACAATGACCGAAATAGCAAACGCCACGACCTTACCTTTGTCTTCAATACAAATTTGGCCATCAGGGAAAGTGGTAATTTGTGCTTTGTAATTTTTATAGGGCCATGCGCCGCCAACATTGCGGTATACATCATCCATAAGCTCTTTGACATCCTGATAATCATTGAGTGTCAGGTGACGCAGATCCAGGTGATGTTCGGTATCTTCTGTATAGGTTTCTTCGCTCATTAAACGCTCGTCAAAATACGACAATAAATTGCAAGCAACATAGCATGATGCAATGTTTGGCTCCAGTCTTAACCGTACTTCCCGGCTGGGAATTTTCGATAAGCGGCAGGTTTTGAGATCGTTTACATGCCACACTGTCAAAATAGTCATGCAGATTGCATAAATTGCTTGCTACTTGAGGGCATTAGGTATATTTAGACTTTCTTTATTTCGATTGGATTTCCTGCTTTAACAATGCAACATTATGATTATGCCGATAGTGTTGGCACTGCGGCACCTGAACCTCTGTTTGCCAGCATTGCCGACGATATTTTACAGCGCGGTTACTGCATTATGCCTAACGCATTACCCATGGCATTAACCAGTCGCTTAACCGAGTATGCCCACAATGCGGTAGGTTTCGATCCCGCTGGAATTGGTCGCAATCGGCAATATCAACAAAATGAATTTGTTCGGACCGATGAAATTTGTTGGATCCAGGGCACATCTGCAGTAACTGCTGCATGGTTGAATTGGATGGATTGCCTGAAAGTTTACTTAAATTCCCGTTTATTTCTCGGCCTGTTTTCTTATGAGAGTCATTTTGCTCATTATCCCCCAGGCAGTTTTTATAAGCGCCACTTTGATGCATTCCAGGGGCAATCTAATCGTATTCTGTCCACCGTACTATATTTAAATCCGGAGTGGGGGCACGAGGATGGTGGCGAGTTAGTTATTTATTCGCCTCAAAACCAGTCAGAAAGCGTTAACGTAACGCCATTAGCAGGGACCTTAGCAGTATTTTTAAGTGAGGAATTTCCTCATGAGGTGTTGCCAGCCAAACGCGATCGTTTCTCCATTGCTGGCTGGTTCAGAGTAAACGATTCAACGACTCAGCGGGTTAATCCGCCAAACTGATCCGTTGTTTGCAACTGAGTGACTAATTATAAGTCTAATGATGTAAACAACTCTGTGGCGGATTCGTTAAAAAAGGGATAACATCAGTTTATTACATTGGCATGAATATGGTTGTTGATAACAGCTTTCACTGAATTTAAAGACCAAATTACGATTTTAACAGTGTTTTGCTATAAGTTTACCCAGGCCGAATATATTCAAGGAACGCTATTTAGTGTTAAGTGGTAACTAATGATGGACAAATTCCCATTACCAAAATCGATTGATGAAATAAAAGTGTTGGTTGTAGACAATCAGGCACTTATTCATGATCTGGCCAAATCAGCATTAATGGAGTTAGGCGTTCGTCAGGTAAGTAGCGCGCAAAACGCGTTTCATGCATTGCGATTATGCGAGAGGTTTCAGTTCGACGTAGTCCTGCTGGCGTTTAATGTTAGCAACGATAAAGACGGATTCCATTTATTCGAAGAACTCAAACACAATAATTACATCTCAGATAAAACCACGGTCGTATTTTTGAGTGCAGAAACCAGTGCATCATTGGTAAACTGTATTATTGAACTACAGCCTGATGATTTTTGGGTAAAGCCGCTGGATAAAAAACGTATTCAGAAACGCTTTGAGTATTTAATTAACGTGCGGCGTAAATTGCATAAAGTCATGCACTGTATGGACAGTGGCGATTTTTCAGCTGCTATCTATCACGCTGAGCGCGGTCTGACAGATAACAGCGTTACTGAATATCATCCACGTTTAAAACGCATGATTGGCGAGTGTTTGCTCCAACTTCGGGAATACGGCTCAGCAGAGCGTTACTTTACCAATCTTAAAAACGACTTTGATCATGCGTGGGTAAATATTGGTTTAGCCAGATCCTTGTTCAAGCAAGATAAAGTGCTTGAGGCAGAGTTGCTGGCAGAAGATTTATTGCAGCGCCCTGATACACGTTTTTTAACCTACGATTTGCTGGCTCAGTACTATATCAGTAAAGAGCAGTTTGATATTGCTTATGAGCAGGTTAAGGCAGCCAGCAAGCTGGCACCCCGAAACATTGAGCGAAATAAAAAACTGTGGGATCTGGCACGCTTAAATCGTGATAAGTACGGCCAGCTTGAGGCTGTGCAGAACATGGCCAGGTTTGCTAAAAATTCCATTCACGATTCGCCAGAACTGAGTTTAAATGTGGTTAGAACAATGGTTGACCTGGCTGCCAGCGTGACCGGCGCTGAATCTGAAAAGCTGCAGCGTAAAATTCATAAGGAAATTCTGGCCGTTGATACATCAGAGTCGAGCGAGCCAAGCCTGAATAATAAATTACTGGTGATAAAAGCCAGGGTTGAGTCTATTAAGAATAATAAAAAGTCTGCAGAGAAAATGCTCAAGGACAATCTTAATAAAGAAATCACCATGAATCTTGAAGACAACCTTGATCTCATGAAAGCGTATCATGAATTAGGGATGAAAGAGGAATGTATGGCGATTCTCGATTCCTTACGCTCACAGTTGGAAGGTGACACACTGGTGACCCAGGTGGTTGATGAATACCTTAAACGAGAAGAAATCGAACGCCGAGAAATCAAGTTTACAACCAAAGAGCTGAAAGAAATGGCGGCGGTTAACTATCGGGAAAATCGTATACTGCCGGCCTTTAATAACCTCTGTCATGCGATGACGTTGTCACCCCAGGATAAGTCGATTGCATTTAGCCTGTTAAAAGTGCTGGTTCAGTTGAATAAAAAAGAACCCCTCGACGATGTACAATTCAGTATGGCACGAACTGCTGCTGATTTGCTGAATAAAGATACTCTGGTTGCCGGACAGCAACAAAAGCGCGATGAGTATCTGTATGCCCTCGGTATGGCTGAAGTGCAGGCGGATGCTGGCTAAGCCGTTAATAGTTTGCGTTGGTTCTACACCGGTTATTAATGACATTGGCTTGACATAGCGCTTAAGCAATCATCAATGATTTAGCCTGCTTTGTGCAGTCAGGCCGCGCTTCTAGAGCAATGGCTGCCCGTAAACGACCGGACTTTGGTATGGCTTAAATATTTCAACAATATTCAGCCAGCCACTATAAGATTAGCTTTCTGCATTCTAAGCCGTTATTGGCTTACTCTGAATTGACCTCAGTAGCTCTATTTTGACTAATTCCTATTCAAAAATAAATATTGATAGTTTTTTTCGAATTACCCTTTCAACAAATCCAATTATAAATTCTCTGCCAATCCCGTTAATCTTATCTCAATTCGAAAGGGAAACAGTTTTTACAATCCATTGAGGTTGAAAAACCGTAACCCATTAGCAAATCAGTAATATGATTGCCTGAACATAGCAACCATATAGTGATTTTGAATGTTAACCAGAGCGTTAATACATCTAACTTTAGGAGAAAGTAAATGGCTTTAATCAATACACAAATCAAACCATTCACAGCGAATGCATTTAAAGACGGCGAGCTGATTGAAGTAAGCAGCGAAGATATCCAGGGTAAATGGTCTGTATTTGTTTTTTATCCAGCGGACTTCACCTTTGTTTGCCCAACCGAGTTAGGTGATATCGCTGACAAGTATGAAGAGCTGCAATCACGCGGTGTAGAAGTGTTCTCTGTTTCTACTGACACACACTTTACTCACGCTGCATGGCACGAAGCCTCTGAAACCATTGGTAAAATCAAGTTTGCCATGATTGGTGACCCAACAGGTACCATTACTCGCAACTTCGATTGTATGCGTGAAGACATGGGCCTTGCTGATCGTGCAACCTTTGTTGTTGACCCTGACGGCATTGTCCAGGCAATGGAAATTACTGCTGAAGGTATTGGCCGTGACGCAGATGATCTGGTTCGTAAAGTTAAAGCGGCACAGTACGTTGCGTCTCACCCGGGTGAAGTTTGCCCAGCGAAATGGAAAGAAGGCGAAGCAACACTGGCTCCTTCATTAGACTTAGTTGGCAAAATCTAAAGCGACACGCTTTAACTAACGTTTTAACCAACGAAATATGTCCGTGCGGGCTTACAGCCCGCACATTATCCCCACACATTAACCAAGGCAGAATTTAATATGTTAACGCAAGAAATTTTAACCGCTTTAAAAGGTTATACCGCGTCTATGCAGAAAGACGTCACTTTTGTTCTGCAAACAGGTGAGCACAGCAAACGCGATGAGCTCAGGAAGTTTCTGTCTGATGTGGCAGGTATCAGTGACAAGATCCAGTTGGAAGAACGGGATACAAAAGGCGTATTACGCAGTGCTATCAGTTTTTTGCTGGAAGCTGATGGTGAAGACACCGGTATTCGTTTTTCCGGGATCCCAGGCGGGCACGAGTTTAACTCGTTTGTTCTGGCACTGCTGCACGCATCAGGCACCGAACTTAAAATCGACGACAGTGTTCAGTCGATTGTAAAAGGTGTTAAAGACGAACTGAAGTTTGAAGTATTTATTAGCCTGAGCTGTCATAACTGTCCGGATGTCGTCCAGGCACTTAATCAGTTCGCGCTGTTAAACCCTAACATCTCGTCTGAAATGATTGACGGTGGGTTGTATCAGTCGCTTGTCGAAGAGCGAGATATTCAAGGTGTACCCAGTGTGTACTTAAATGGCGAACTGTTTGCTAACGGCAAAGTTGACGCTGCCATGCTGATAGATAAGTTACTCGAGTTTGATCCCAGTCTGAAAGAAGCGAATGCGGGTCAGACTTTACCACTACAGGACGTTACCGTCATCGGTGGTGGTCCGGCAGGCGTAAGTGCTGCTATTTACAGTGCCCGTAAAGGTTTAAAGGTGACCGTTGTTGCAGACCGTTTTGGTGGCCAGGTGAAAGACACCATGGGCATTGAAAACCTTATATCAGTGCCAAAAACCACCGGTCCGGAACTGGTGGGTAATTTGGCCGAGCACATGAAAGATTATGATATAACGCTTAAAGAGCACGTGCGGGTAGATAACATTGAAAAAGGTAACATTAAGACACTGACCCTGTCATCCGGTGAACAAATCAAGACGAAGTCGCTGGTGGTTGCCACGGGTGCGCGCTGGAGAGAATTAGGTGTTCCCGGTGAAAAAGAGAATGTCGGTAACGGCGTGGCCTATTGCCCTCACTGTGACGGCCCGTTCTTTAAAGACAAAGACGTAGCCGTTATTGGTGGTGGTAACTCGGGTATAGAGGCGGCGCTGGACTTAGCCGGTATTGTTAAGTCTGTAACCGTTTTTGAATTTATGCCGACGCTCAAGGCCGATCAGGTGTTAATAGACCAGGCGCAAAAGCGCGATAATATTAAGATTATCAAAAATGCGGCGACTAAGCAGATTGTTGCCGAGAACGGCAAAGTGACTGCGATTGAATATCAGGATCGTGCTACCAACGAAGAGCATAGTCTGTCTCTGGCGGGGGTGTTTGTGCAAATTGGCTTAATACCTAACAGCCAGTTTATGAAAGATGTGGTTGATTTAAGCCAGCATGGCGAGATTATTGTTGATCACAAATGCAATACATCTGAACCTGGCATATTTGCGGCAGGGGACGTCACGACGGTTCCTTACAAACAGATTGTTATTTCAATGGGAGAGGGTGCAAAAGCCTCCCTGGCGGCGTTCGAATACCTGCTGTCACACCAGACAGAGGAAGAGATTGAGGAACAAGCGGCAGTCGCTTAATTTCTACTGCACATAGAGTAAACTCCCAACCTTAGCGGGCAACATTTGTTGCCCGCTTTTTTGTTTGCGGACAATTCAAAAAAAATCGAAAGCGATTCGGAATGTCGTCAATTCAGCTTGCAGTTTTGTCAGTCAGTGCCTTTTCCAAGCTATTGATTTTATTGTTAATTTTCTTTATTTCTAAACGAGTGATGTGTACCATTTGAAGCGTTTCTTTGACGTCTTTTGCCATGATAAAAATCACGACAGGCACTGCCAGTATTACGATCAATAAAATAATGTTAAATAATATCCCTAAGCTCAACACGATAACGTTTTCCTTTTTTTACTGCTTCCCTTGTTTAGCAATGTACTAAATCACGATTGTGATGCACATTGCAATTATGCAGTATTGTTTTACTGTTTGAAATAGCAGCATAATGACAGCAGTTAACGCTCAAAATGTTTTGCCAGCATTGCCTCTATGCGCTGTACGCTTTGTGTTAACACTTGCAGGTCAGAAACAGGCTGTTCAGTCGGTTCGCTTTGTTGCTTGCCACGCGAGGCTACATTTTCTTTTTGATCAAGAATAGCTTCTCTGAAATCCGCCGCATCAATAATACCCACTAACGACACCAGCGCGCCCTGGCTTGACTGTCCTGCGGTTTCAAACGCTAAGCGACGTAATCCGAAGAGCTTCATGAGTGGTCCCTGGCTCATCGATACATCGGTAATTTTATCCAGTGGGATAGACTTTTCTTCGGTAAACCAAATGCCGCGTTTCACTACTAATTTACGTTCTGTCAGCGTCGCTGACATGGCTGCGAGCACTTTGCCGCTAAAAAATAAAAACACCGGAATACTTATAATCAGCAAAGGAATGCCGACAACTGTGAAGCTAGAAATAATAAGCAGGCTTAACATCCAGTAAGTCTTAACCTTTGGATCAAAGGCTGCGGAACGTAGTATTTTCTCTGCCATGACAAACTCTTTTTGTTTTGTATGGCATTTTTATCGCATTATTTGGCGGGGTTAACAAGTGTACCCCGGTAAATTGGCAAGGGATATTGTAAGTATGTGTGTGAAGATGCGCCGCAGAGACTGGTAGATGCTACTCAGTTCATTGTTTACAATAAACTGAGTAGCTACCGTTGGCTATTTACCGGCTAGCTTTAGTGCTGCGTTCACTGTGAATAAGTAAGCACCACCGACGTTAATGACGTATTCGTTTTCACCCCACAAAAACGGCCAGTCTTCCATATTTTCTGGCAGATCGGGTTTTAATATCAATACACCCGGCACAATAGCGCCACTGATGAATGAGAAGTCTGCCCGATTCATACCATATGCCACCTTTTTGGACACCGTACCAACATTGGATACAAATGAAATATCCGAATCGGGGTGGGTTCCATAGAGGTAATCCAGCGAACGATAGATCAATTCACTGTCATACAAGTCCGGGAAGGCGGTATGCAGGTAGTACTGAGTCATGGCCATTTCCAAAATAGTACCGTTGCCCGCCCAGCCATATTCGGTAATAACGACCCCAAATGGATTTTGGCTGGTCGCGTCTTCCAGTTTGGGTTTATAGGCTTCTGCTGCACGACGGATCCGCTGGTGATACATCTTGTCCATATGCGGCAGTGCCCGGATGGCAATAATAGCGTTGCGGCCAAAGTTGCTTTCGATATAGGGTAGTAACTCATTGATGGCTTTTTGGTATTGCTTGTCACCGGTGGTGATCAGCAACTCTACCGCTGCCTTGAGCTGTTCTTCTTCTAATCCACCACCTGTGGTATTGCCTACTTTAAACATATCCGGAGCGTGGCTGGCTTCTTCAGCCCATGCTTCAGTTGCGGTGTCTCTGCACTGTGCGGCCAGTGCCGGATTATAGTCTGCAAGAGCACGGCTGGCGGCTGCCAGCGCGGCCATCGAACCGTAATTAAGCGGTGTGGATTTACTGGTAAACGCCCAGCGGTCATCAAAAACACCGCTTTGTTTACCATCTGATTCAGTCTCGGCCATATCCGGGTTATAGATCAGATTATCGGTCATGGTAAGCCCATCACCTAAATGGGTGTACTGACTCAAATCCGGCACAATAATACCGGGGATAGCGTGACCAACGGCTTTGTACTGCGCAAGCAGCGCCAGTGTGCCGTGCTCAATTTGTTGTAATAAGTCCGGCTTACCATCGGGCACATGGATATCGACATATTTACGGTCATAGTCGACCAATGTAGTATCGCGGCTCAGGCCAAATTGCTCCCAAACCTGCACCAGGGTTCTCACTGTCCGGTACTGCGTTTGGGTTCGGATATCGTAATCACCGGCATCGTACCAGCCACCTACATTCAAGCCAGGGATATGTTCACCCGGTTGATAAGGCGTATCGGTCGTCGGGCCTTGCGCATATAAGTCAAAGTGTTCGTGATTAACCGGTGCTTGCAGCGCATCATCTAAATGTGACGCGCCATGCCACACCCGATAGGCTTCGTTGATCAGCATATGGTCCATTTGAACCGGAAAATAGTGATCAAGGGTAGGATGCCAGGCTTTATCTAATACGTTCGTGTCAATGGGAAACGCAGCAGTTGTGGTTTCACCATAGCGTAACTGATAAATCCCCGGCGTGCTCACATCGCTAAAGTCAAACGCCGCGTATTGGTAGCGGGTATAATTATCCTGTTTAACGGGTTTGGCTTTTTTGACGACGGTGCTCGACCCATCAGGATTAATTTTATGCAATTCAGCCTGTTTATCCATGCGGGCGTTGGCATCCAGCTCAATCACTGCACGTTTGGTTTGGCCAGGCAGGTAGCCTACTTGTGAATGCCCAATCACTGGCGCGCGCTGCCAGTTGTCATCGGTAGTGGCAGTAAGCTGCCATTTTGCCAGTGTGCCTTTTTGGTTACCAGGTAGCAGTCCACGCACCACAAACCAGCCGTTCTGAGCTTTGCTGCGGCCATCGTAAAGTGCCAGTGGCAGCGACTCTGATACAATGGAGACCCGCTTCATCTCGCTTTCTGGTGCCAGCACCAGGCGCTGACCCTGTGCCAGCGGCTCAGGCTCATGTTGGTCGATAATTTCTTTAACCCCGGTTGGGTATAGGGGGAACGCGCCGGGCTTACCGTCGGCTAAAAAGCTGGTTTCCATGTATGTGGCAGGTAAGAATTCCATATTGAAGCCTGCTTTGCCTTCCAGTTCGGCAGGCAAAGGCTGTTCCGACGTTAAGGTGATTTCAACACCGTTATTAATCGGTTTCGCGCTGATTGTATAGGTAAAGCCAAAATCCGGATAGGACAGGGTGGCGCTAATGATGCCCGACTTCTCGTCAACCTTGCGCTCAACAAACGTTGGGATAGGGTCCCATTGTTCAGGTGTTGCACTTAAGCGCACATCACCATTCGTGGCAGTGCGTTCACCAAAATGAATGAGTTCAACGCCGCTGATTTTCGAATCACCAAACAGGCCGTTATACCAGTTACTGAATACCACTACGTCGAGACTGGGTTGGCTAAAATATTCTTTTTTGTTAAGGGTAGGGGTAGTGGCTAGAGTAGCTGTTGACGTTACAGCAATAGCGCCGGCAACTGCTACGGCGATTAGGGATTTAAACACACGAGTACTCCATTTTGTTTGTTAACAAAAGGTTAGCAACTTTGTGCGGGATTAAAATTATGCTATTGCTTTTTGCTATTGTGATTTAGTTACTGGCACTCACTGCGGTGATTGCAGTGAGTGCGTTTGAGGGGATTGTGTTAGTCGCGATTAAATTTCACAGCGAATCAATGGCTCGACTTCGTGTACATAGTAATCGTAAAGCTTTTGATGTAACGCCTTATCCAGTTCGGGTAAGCTGGCGGTTGCTGCATTTTGTGTGACCTGTTTGGGTGAACTGGCGCCGGGGATAATCGTTGAGACCGCTTCATGATCTAAAATCCAGCGCATGGCAAACTGCGCCATGTTGAAGTCCGCAGGCTTAAATGTTTTGAGTCGTTCAATCAATGCGAGGCCCTTGTTGAACTCAATGCCGCTGAAGGTTTCCCCCACACTGAAGGCTTCGCCGTCTTTATTAAAGTTACGATGGTCGCTGGCGTCAAACCGGGTGTTTTGATCGAATTTACCGGTTAACATACCACTGGCCAGCGGTAAGCGAACAATAATACCTACTTTTTTCTCAAGCGCTTCATCAAACAATTCTGTGACCGGTCGCTGGCGCATCAGGTTAAAAATAATTTGTAATGACGCGACATCATCATGTTGCAAACAAATTTTTGCTTCTTCAAGAGTTTCTACACTGGCACCAAAATGGGCGATGTGACCTTCCTGCTGAACTTCTCTTAGCCAGTCAAATACCGCGCCATTACTCAGAACACTTTTAGGGATACAGTGCAGTTGCAGCAAATCAAGACAATCGCGTTGCAAACGATCCTGAGCGCGCTTCACTGAGTCACGCAGATCAGTCAGACTGTAACCATCCGGGTACGTGCCGCCGCCGCGCCCGTATTTCGTGGCAATGACTGCGTCAGGGGCGATGTCTGATAAGACTTTACCTAAGTAGCTTTCGCTCTGACCGTCGCCATAAACATCGGCAGTATCGAAGAAAGTGATACCGTCGTTGACGGCCTGGTTAAGAATCGCGGTGGCGGTTTGCTCATCAATTGGTCCAAAATCACCACCCAGCTGCCAGCAACCCAGGCCAACTTCGCTTACTTTGAGGGCGGATGAACCTAAAATGCGTGATTTGATACTTCCATCAGACATATCGTTATCTCCGGTTATAACGCCACGTTGAAACACCTGGCGCTGTTTGTTAATGCTCTTACGTTATTCATGTTGCAGCAGTTTAACACTATGGGGGCGTCCACACGCCTATAAAACCCTTACGGTAACATTACTTAGCGAAAACTTATATCCAATGCCAATTATTTGGTTAGCGGCCAACCTGACCTAAATCAGGTGATAAACAGGTGGTGTTTGGTTAGTTATAGGGCAAGTGTTATTCGTAGCTGCGGCCGTTCAATGGAATATTGAACGGCCATACTGGCTGAGCTATGAGGCCGCGTAGGGTGAAATTGCGGTTAAACCAACGGGATTTGCATGCGCGAATTATGACATCATGCATGCAAAGTGCCGACTGATACAAACTGTTTTCATCCTACTGGTATTTAGGTTTACTGGTGCGCTTTGTTTTGGGCTTGTGTTTATTGCCCGATGCATTGGCATTGGCTGCTGTGCGAATGCCGGTATGTTTGGTCAGGGCACGCTCGCCACGACGCGGTTTTGCTGCGCGTTGGCGTTTTTCATTGGCACTTTCCGGCGGTACCAGGTGTTGCGGGCCGCGACCGATCAGATCTTCACGCCCCATTTTTATAAGGGCTTTACGGATTTGCGCAAAGTTCTTCGGATCGTGATAACGCAACATAGCCTTATGCAAGCGGCGATGGATCTCACCTTTGGCTGATGGCACTGTTTCGCTGTCTTTTTTTATCTTTCGTAGTGAGTTAACCTCAGTATGGTAAAGGGTTGTTGCCGTGGCCATAGGCGACGGATAAAAGTTTTGTACCTGGTCCAGTTTAAAGCGATTCTCTTTTAGCCAAATAGCCAGTTCCAGCATATCTTCATCGGTGGTGCCCGGGTGGGAGGCGATAAAATACGGGATCAAATATTGCTCTTTTCCTGCTTCTTTTGAATATTTGTCGAACAACTCTTTAAAGCGGTAATAAGTGCCCATTCCAGGCTTCATCATTTTACTTAACGGGCCATCTTCAGTGTGCTCCGGGGCGATTTTTAAGTATCCACCTACATGATGTTTAGCCAACTCTTTAACGTAGGCAGGATCTTCTATCGCTAAGTCGTAACGTACGCCTGAAGCAATAAGAATTTTCTTGATCCCTGGCAAATCGCGCGCGCGGCGGTACAAATTGATGGTCGGGGCGTGATCAGTATCCATATGGGCACAAATCGACGGATAAACACAGGAGGGCCTGCGACAGGTTGCCTCAGCTTTGGCGCTTTTACAGCGTAGGCGGTACATGTTGGCCGTGGGGCCGCCCAAATCGGATATTACGCCGGTGAAGCCCGGTACGGTATCGCGGATTTGTTCAATTTCACGAATGATTGAGTCTTCAGAGCGGCTTTGGATAATGCGTCCTTCGTGTTCGGTAATCGAACAGAAGGTGCACCCACCAAAACAGCCGCGCATGATGTTTACCGAAAACCGGATCATATCGTATGCCGGTATCTTGGCATCGCCATAGGCCGGGTGCGGCACCCGCTGATAAGGCAAATCAAATACCGCATCCATTTCATCGGTTTCAAGCGGCATGGCGGGTGGATTTATCCAAATGTGGCGATCACCGTGGCGTTGAAGTAAGGCGCGGGCACAACCCGGGTTGGTTTCCTGATGCAAAATGCGGTTGGCATGGGCGTACAGCGTTTTATTGTCGCGGACCACTTCAAAGGCGGGTAATTTAACGTAAACATTTTCCCATGGCTTTCGGCGTTCAGCGGGTTGTACCACAATAACTTTCGCTGTATCCGGGGCGTCTGGCTCGGCTTTGTTTTCGTTTTTACCGTCGCAGTCAGGTTCCATGACATACGGGCTAGGCAGCGGGTCGATTTTACCGGGTCTGTCTAAAGAGGTAGAATCCACGCCCTGCCATTCAGGTAATGGTTGTTTAACAATAATCGCTGTACCGCGTACATCTTTGATGTCGGCAATAGACTCGCCTGCAGCCAGGCGGTGGGTGACTTCTATCAGTGGTCGTTCGGCATTACCAAACATTAATAGATCGGCTTTGGCGTCGAATAATACTGAACGACGTACTTTTTCAGACCAATAGTCATAATGGGCGATGCGGCGCAGACTTCCTTCAATACCACCAATGATAATGGGGACATCTTTAAATGCTTCCCGGCATCGTTGGGAGTACACGGTGACGGCGCGATCAGGACGTTTTCCGCCTTCATTGTTGGGTGTATAGGCATCGTCATGGCGAAGTTTCTTGTCGGCGGTATAACGGTTGATCATGGAGTCCATGTTACCGGCTGTTACGCCAAAGTAGAGATTGGGTTTGCCCAATTTCATAAAATCATTTTTATTTTGCCAGTCTGGCTGGGCTATGATACCCACTCTGAATCCATGCGCTTCCAAAAGCCGTCCGATAATTGCCATACCAAAACTGGGGTGGTCAACGTACGCGTCGCCGGTAACTAATATGATATCGCAGCTATCCCAGCCAAGCTCATCCATTTCGGCGCGCGACATCGGTAAAAATGGCGCGCTGCCATAACAATGGGCCCAATATTTGGGATACGAAAACAGGCTGCGCTCAGCCTTAATAGTTGCTTGCATGGAATTCTTCAGAAGGTTGTGGAAACCCGCTAATTATAGCAAACATCCAAACCGGAAAGTAGCACAGTATTGTAGGCTGCCTGATGGAAATTCGCGCAATGTCATACTTTGCTTTACAGAGTGTTAAAAGAAAGATACTGGTTTACGGCCTGAAGCGCCCATTGAGTATATTGTGGAGCCGACATTGCGCCAGCCTCACAGCATGTGATGCTTGTGCTTTCCAGTGGTTGGCGAATCGTTAATACCCGCTGACGTGCTGCGCTTAATCGCCTGACAGGAACGGCCTACCATTTGAACTGCGCACATCAATTTATCCCAATGCTAAACCAGAGCGCAGATGAAACCAGCTTTAATCAAAAACCCGGCATTGTTTAATAATTGGACCCAAAACAAGTCAGACCAACGCTATTCATGCTCGGCCAGGTAAGCCTGAAACAATACTAAGGTTTGCTGTAGTTCGTTTTCTATTTGCTGGCACAGGGTTGATAATTCATCAAAGTCACCACTGCCAGACAGTTTTTCCAGTTCATTGAGGGTTTTATGCAGTGCCACTGCGCCAACATCGCCGCTATTACCCTTGAATGCATGGGCTGCAAAACGCAGATCTTCACGGTTTTTTTCAGTTAACGCTTTATTGAGCGCTTGCATCTTCTGTTCGCTGCTTTTAACAAACAGTTGTATCAGTTTCGTCATTAAATTTTCACGCCCACCGAGACGGCTAAGCGCATTCTCTTTTTGCCATAACAATGCAGCTGAAGTTGAAGTATTTGGAGTAGTGCGGTCGGCAACACCAGGCATTTTTTCAGTTTCATTCAACGACGTGCCAATATGATAGGCCAGCTTGCGCTCGAGTAACGCCGCCTCGACGGGTTTAGTGATAAAGTCACTCATACCCGCGGCGAAACACTTTTCACTTTCTCCCTGCATGGCGTTAGCTGTCATGGCAATAATCGGGATGGTTTTATTTATATCTCCGGCGGCCCCTTCGCGGATAGCCCGGGTAGCCTCATAACCGTCCATTACGGGCATATTACAATCCATCAGCACGGCTTTGAAGGCGACGGAAGCACGTTTGAGCATCTCTATGGCTTCCTGACCATTTTTAGCAATAAAGACATTTATGCCAAATGGCTCAAGGATGTATCGCGCCACTTGCGTATTAATTTCGTTGTCATCCACGACTAATACTCTGCAGTTCAGTCTCGCTGAATTCAGCGGTGATTCGCCGTCCTCAGCAATATGCGGAGCTCGTCGTTCAGTTTCGTCAGACCGGGTCGGTGTGTCCGCCTTGCGCTCATCCAGCAATGCGGAAAGCAATACCGAGCGATATACGGGCTCAATGATATTAATGGCATCAACCGGCAGGTCAGATACTGGTATTGTACGTTTTGACAGCACGACCAGCTTAATTGTAACGCCATTGTCAGGCAGCTCATGCCAAAATGCCCCAAACGCTGAATAATCTGCGTGTTCACTATCGATGATCAGCACTGAAAGTTGTGCCAGATTGGCATCGGTAAGCGGAGTATTTAGCTCTGTCATCGAGCCCCAGTTACTATTGATAAAGCGGCTGATCACATTGAATAGTGGTGGCGTTGCAATCATTACCCCAACGTTCAGGTTTGCCAGGCGTGCAGTACCAGTATCGGATTTTTCCTGCCATTCTTCAGTGGGAATGCTGAGGGTAAAGGCAGATCCTTTGCCAGGTTGTGAGCGAACCGATATCTCGCCACCCAGAATGGTAACGATTTCTTTACTGATAGAAAGACCTAGGCCGGTGCCACCGAATTTCGCCGATATAGTATTGTCGGCCTGGGTAAATGCTTTAAATAACTTTGTTACTTTTGACTCGGCAATACCAATGCCGGTATCGGCTATTTCGACATGCAGGTAACTGGTAGAAGCATTGATTTCGCTCCAGGCTTTTACCACAATGTGACCGCATTCGGTAAACTTAATGGCATTGCTGAGCAAATTATTAATGACTTGCGTTAACCGGTGTGGGTCACTGTTAATCGATAAAAAATTGAGGTCAACAGTGTCAATATAAAACCCCAGGTTTTTACCGTTGGCGACCACTGACATGGTGCTGGTAATGCTTTCCAGTAACGCTTCCGGGCTGAATTGGCGATACTCTAACTCCAGCTTACCAGCTTCTATTTTAGATAAATCCAGTACATCGTTGATCAAGCGTCGTAGAGATTCCACACTGTTTTCTGCCATTTGCAGCAGTTTTAATTGCTTGTTACTTAATGGCTCTTTTTTGAGTAAGCTGGTGGCACCCACGATGCCGTTTAATGGCGTACGCATTTCATGGCTAATGGTGGAGATGAAATTTGATTTTAAGTGACTAACTTCCAGCGCTTTGTCTCTGGCCTTTTCCAGTTCCTGAGTTCGCTCGGTGATGGTTTGCTCAAGGCTCTTGTTCACCGACTCAATATCGAGTTGTGCCTGCTTTTCGGTTGTCACATTTCGCACTGCAATGGCGTAAGCTGCATTCGAGTCGTTTGTGTCTATTTTAGCCACTTTGGTGTGCAGCCATATTATGGTTTCATCCGGTGTTACGGGTTGCCAGTCGTAACCACTAAAATCGAAGTTGTTTTTTGCATTGCTAATTCGAGAGATTAGTTCCTGATCGCCATAATGGGCTAAATATTCGGCCACGAGTTTGCCTTTTACTGCATTACTGTGGGTATTAAATAACCGCTCAAAGGCATAATTAACGGTGTTAATTCGCCAGTGTTTATCTACGGTAATAATGGCATCTTCGGCAACATCGACTGCCGCTTTTGCTTCTTCGGCGGCACTCAGTAATCGACTTAAGCGCTGATTATTGCGGCTTAGCATGTAAAGCGCCAGTAAGGCCAGAATAAGCACACCAAACAGCGCGACGAAAGTATCAGCGCGCCGGCTGTTTAATGCCGCAGAATAAAAACTATCTGGCAGCAATATCGTTACTGTGAGCTTGCCTCCGCGTTTATGCGCTGCAACCACAAATGTCGCTGATTTGCCCCAATGTAACTCGTCTTTATTTCGATAGTGAACAAGTGATGTGCCAGGCAGTTCATTTCGCTGGTACGTATTTTGAAGTGTATGCTTAGCAGCCAAATCACGACTAAATTGATAATTTGTATCTGGATGCTTTATAAAGTAGCCATCAACATCAGACAGCATCACTTTATATTCATCGGCAACCAGGTGTTCTAATGCAGCCAGAAAGTAGGAGACGTCAATATTGGCGATAATAATACCAAACAGTTGGTTCGCCTCATCATATATTGGTTTCGCCAGGCGCAAAGTGGGTTGGTATGGAAATACAATCTCGCCAAAATCGCGGTTTAAGTCGATCACCGAAACAAACAGTTGCTCCCCATGCAGTGAAGAGGTTTCAGTAAAATAATATCGGTCGCCCTTGTGCTGCAGATCGTTGGCAGCGCGCGACACGACCTTGCCGTTGAGGCGGTCAACCCGCAGCATTTCGTTGCCGGCGGCGCCGATAATACGCAACTGAAAGTAGGCTTCATTGTTTTCCATAAAACTGGTAAAAATATTGTTTAAACGGCCTTTCCAAAGCGCAGTGGTAGTTCCATCAAGTGGGTCAATGCCATTATTATTGGCGGCACGAGTAAGACCACTGACAGGCGGCGTAGAATATAAAAACCTGATATCTTCTTTAAAAGCGCGGTACTCACTGCTTATCAGCGTTTCGATTTCGCCCAGATTAATATCTAAATCACTGGCCAGAGTACGATGATAGGAAGCGACAATTTGCCGGTCTGAAAAATAAGTGATACCACCGACAAACAGCACAGCAATCATTGCGAACAACGGAAACGAAAAACGTGCGATCATTTAATTATTGCCTAACGATTTTTTCACCATAGCCTGCTAAAAATAATGCGAATGGGGTGAATACCATAGCTTAATTTATAGGTTGAAAAGTAACTTAAAGCAATCTGTCACTAAGCAGAGACTGTAATTTCAGCTACACTTGTGAAAGTTCGTTGCACTACTGTCGCGATTAAACTTCAACTACTTACAGGGAATCACTGTTCTATGAAGCTGGATTTTAACAAAGGACTGATACTGGCTGTAGATGACCAAGAGGCGGACTTGCTCATTGTTGAGCATGCACTATCTGACTATTACACGGTTGTAACCACAACATCGCCGGCCAAGGCACTGACAATAGCGCGTGATTTAACACCAGATATAATTATACTCGACATTGAAATGCCAGAAATGGATGGTTTTGCGTTATGCAAAGCGTTACAGGCAATACCCACTTTGTCTGACACAGCATATTTGTTTATCACCTCGCACTCAGATATCAGTTATGAAGCCAAGGCATTAGCAATGGGCGCCGCCGACTTCATTTCTAAGCCCATTAACCTGGACATTTGCCGGTTACGGGTTAAAAGTCAGATGACCATAAAACAGCAGGCGAGTTCCCTGCACGAAGCCTACTCTGTCTTGCACCGCGAAAAAATGCACTTAAGCACCATTTTACATTCCATCGGCGATGCGGTCATTGCGACAGATACTAAAGAGCACATCACATATATTAACCCGGTTGCCGAGCGATTAACCGGTTGGAGCCAAAAAGAAGCCGTTGGCTTAGGGTTGACCGAAGTAATGGTGCTCCGTGACGCATCCAGTGGCGAGTGTATGGTTAACCCGCTGCATGTGGCACTGGAACAAAAGCGCTGTGTGGCTATGGCATTGAATGCAGAGATTATTAGCAGGGATGGTACCCGGTACCGGGTGCAGGATATCGCCAGTCCGATAATGGATGTTGAAGGGAATCACGTTATTGGCGGCGTGATAGTCTTTCAGGATGTCACTGACGCGATTGCGATGACAACAAAAATGACGCACCTGACCAATCACGATCAACTTACCGGTTTGCCAAACCGTATTTTGTTGCATGACCGGATGTTGCAGGCCATTAAAAATATTAGTCATACTGATCGTATGGTGACTGCATTACTTATCGACCTCGATAACTTTAAATATATTAACGACTCAGTTGGGCATCACGTAGGTGATGCGATTATTCAGCAGGTAGCCAGGCGGTTAGAAGCGGTATGCGATGCGTATACTACTGTATCGCGTATTGGTGGTGATGAATTCGTGGTATTACTCAGTGACTGCGAGAGCATGAGCTACATTAATACCATAGCCAGTAGTGTTATTGAGACGGTAAACGTACCGGTTGTCGTTGAAGGCGAAGCGCACAGGTTGTCGGTTAGCATGGGGGTGAGTATCTTTCCTAAAGATGCGCAAACGCCAGAGGAGTTGCTGCGCCACGCCGATACGGCAATGTATAAAGTGAAAAGCGAGGGAAAGAATAACTTTTCATTTTTCGCCGATGAATTATCTGAAGATTTAAAAGAGCGCGTTAATATTGAAAAAATGTTGCATCGTACCCTCGATGACAATGCCTTGCTGGTGTATTTTCAGCCAAAATATAGCCTCACTGATGGCGGTTTAACCGGCATGGAAGCACTGGTTAGAATGAAGCGCGGTGATGGCAGCGTTATGTCGCCCTATAGTTTTATACCTGTTGCCGAAGAGTCGGGGCTTATAAAGCAGCTTGGTAAACAGGTGCTGGACAAAAGCTGCCAACAAGCGAAGGCTTGGCTAGATGCCGGTACGCCAGTAAAAGTGGCGGTAAATATTGGCGCCTCGCAGTTTAATGAGTTTGGCTTTACTAAAACGGTGGCTGATACGTTGTCTAAGTATAATTTATCGCCCGAGTGGCTGGAGCTGGAAATCACCGAATCAGCGCTGATTCAGAATATTAATAGCGCCAAAAAAGCGATTATGTCGTTGCAACGCCTTGGTGTGTCTATCGCACTTGATGATTTTGGCACCGGGTATTCAAGCTTGTCTTATTTGCGCAGTTTTAATTTTGATGTATTAAAAATCGATCGGTCGTTTATTCAGGATATTGACTCAGACCAGCAAGCGTTGAGTATTGTTAAAGCTATTGTCAATTTGGCCGACTCGTTAAAGCTGGAGATCGTGTGTGAAGGTATCGAAACACATGCACAATTATTGGCGTTAAAAGCCATGGGATGTGAGCAGGGACAGGGGTTTTATTTTGCAAAGCCACAACCTGCAGATGCGCTGAAGAATGCCTGGAAAGTACATTCTTAACTTGTTCCATAAGACACAGTAAAAGTGGCCAAAGCTCTTGTGAATTAAACGGCGCAGGGTGCATAAGTACCTCTGAAAAAGGTCAGTTGATGCGCAGTTTTGCATTAAAAAGTGCTGCGCAAAAGTGAATTAAGTATACTGCCAGAGTGTCATAACAAGTGGGATATACTATGCAATACTGGTTATTTAAATCAGAGCCGGATGTGTTTGGTATTGAGGATTTGGCAACCAGGCCTCAACAGACAGAACCATGGGATGGCGTGCGCAACTATCAGGCGCGTAATTATTTACGTGACGATGTTGGGCTTGGCGATCAGGTGTTTTTTTACCACTCAAGTTGCAAAACAGTCGGCATAGCCGGTGTCGCGGAGATAGTCAGAGCGAGCTATCCCGACCCCAGTCAGTTTGATTCTGCGTCGGACTATTATGACCCAAAGGCCAGCGAGGAAAAACCTCGCTGGTACAGTGTCGATGTAAAATTGGTTGAGCGGTTTAACAAAGTACTGACATTAAAAGAAATTAAAGCTAACCCACACATTACTGAATTAGGCCTTGTCAAAAAAGGTCATCGTCTGTCAGTCATGCCAGTTAGCCAGACCGAGTGGCAGTTATTGTATGATTTGGCCAAAGCCTGAGGCAATACAAAGTCGAAACAGGCTTTATTAATCGGTCTTTATGCTACTTTGTTTGCCACAGGTTACGTAGCGCTTGTTGACCATACTGGCCCGGTAATCCCCATAAAAAAGGCTCTGGTTGGGTCATGCGGCCGTGCTCAAATTCGAAGCCGTCGGGGCGGTCAGTTGCAACTAATAACGGCCCATCCAAATCGACAAACTGCACATCTGCACATAAGTTAAATGCAGGTGCCATAGCGAGCGATGAACCCACCATGCAACCAACCATCACTTGTAAGTTATGGTCCTGGGCAGCTTTTAGTGTTCTGATAGCTTCGGTAAGTCCACCGGTTTTATCCAGTTTAATATTAACTGCATCATAATACTTAGCCAGGCGTTCGATATCACTGCTGACATGACAGGATTCATCGGCACACAACACAATAGGGCTGTCTATGTTAGCCAGTTCACTGTCTGCTGATGAGGCTAACGGCTGCTCAATTAAGGCGACTCCTAAGTCAACCATGTCAGGCAGCAACGTGCTGAGCATATCCGGCTGCCAGCCTTCATTGGCATCAATAATGAGGCGGCTTTGTGGTGACGCCTCATTTATGGCAGCCAGGCGTTCTAACACATTGTGCTCATCAAGTTTTATTTTAATAAGCGGCGCATTCTTAATGGCTTCCGCCTGAGATTTCATTCCAGCTGGGGTATCTATACTCAGGGTTTGCGCAGTATAACAACGCTGGGCTAAGCGTAAATTGGTTAACGCCGCTACCGATTTACCGGTGAGTTTTGCTTTTAAATCCCATAATGCAGCATCAAGGGCATTGCGGGCGGCACCCGCTGGTAAAAGTGTAAGCAAGTCCTCAGTGTCGCTTACTCCTGACATTTTATGGCTTACTTGTTTAAGTTGCGCCAGTACGCTGTCTGTCGATTCACCATAGCGTCCGTAAGGCACGGATTCGCCCCAGCCAAAATAGCTACCATCAGAAACCAAAACTGTTATCACATCAGCCTGTGTTTTAGCTCCCCGGGAAATACGAAATTCCCGTGCCAGCGCAAACGATTCAGTAAACGCTTTAAGCGATAGACTCATTCGAGGGACTCCACTAACGGTTTCACACCATGTCGTATAGGATCGACGCAAGGCAATCCAAGACGTTCGGTCACTTCGTTGCAGTAGACCTGAGCTTCTATTTCATTGACTGCAGAGGTGTTGACTGAAATACCAATAATTCTTACTGCCGGATTAGTCACCCGAGCCGCATTTAAATTCATATTGATGACCTGCTCCAGGCTCGGTAAAGGACGTCCGGGGATGGCACGCATATGATCCCGGTTCAAAGCATGACATATCACCAGCGCGTCTGGTTGCGCGCCATGCAACAATCCCAGGCTGACGCCGGCAAAGGCTGGATGAAACAGTGAGCCCTGGCCCTCCACAAGATCCCAATGGTCTTCGCTGTTCTCGGGACATAATGCTTCGACGGCACCGGAGATGAAGTCTGATATAACACAGTCTACAGCCACACCTTCTCCAGCCACCAGAATGCCGCTTTGTCCTGTAGCGCGAAAGGTCGCATTAAGGCCTTTTTTTTGCATTGTCTTGGCCAGGCTTAATGTCGTGTACATTTTGCCCACCGAACAATCGGTACCTACAGTCAACAGTCGCTTGCCCCGGCGTGGCATTCCGTTACCGGTTTTGAACTTAGTGGTGGGGTGGCGAATATCGATGAGCTTTCGACCTAAATCGGCAGCTTTTGCTGCAACTTCCGGAATATCGGCGAGCTTGTCATGTAAACCGTTAATGATATCCATGCCAGCTTCGAGTGCTTCCAGGATCGAATCAATCAGCGATGCATCAAGCACGCCGCCACTGTTCGCAAAACCAAGTACAAACCCTTTAGCACCCTGCTGTGCGCCTTCCTGTATCGACATTGAGGGTAAGCCTGTAGACACGGTGCATCCCGGTAATGAATATTCGCCTATACATTTTTCCGGGCTCCAATCAGCGGCACTTTTTGCCATTTTAATACTCAGTGGATCGGTTGCCTGACCAATAAATAATAAATACGGCGATGGTAAGTTCATGAGAGCTCCTGAAACCTGTTTTACCGCACAGGTTATAGTAGTGACCGAAGAAGATAGTAATTTTTGGCGAATAACCCTAATGGTAACGCTGACCGAATGCCAGCGTTATTCTTTAAAAATAATTCTTCCTTTGAATCGGCAACACTTATTGATAAGCCGCCAGTTTGTCCAGGTAAACTTGTTTTTCTTCGTCCGGTAGCCAGGTTACTTTAAACGCGTTCTCCATAAGTGTTTTAAGTTCTTCACGGCTAAAGTTGCCTTCTTCCTGAAGCACCATCAGGTTTTCATTCATATAGGCTCTGAAGTAGGCCGGGTCATCAGAATTGATGGTCGCTAATAAGCCTTTGTCGAGCATCTGACGTATTTCGTTTGACGTTAACGATTGCACGACAAATTGATTAGAGACCGGGCAAATGGTAAGCCCTAAATTATGAGTTTTAATTAGCTCACAAAGGGCAGGAGATTCCAGCGCATTGACGCCATGATCAATGCGATCCACACCAATTATCTCGATCACCTGGCGGATGTTTTCTAATGTGTTTTTTTGATTTACATCACAGTGCATCGTGAGTCTGAGTCCCCACTCACGGGCCAGTTTAAATACCTCACGAAACTTTACCGGTGGATTATTGTGTTCGTCTGAATCCAGTCCGACACCCACCAACCAGCCAAGGTAAGGCTTGGCCATTTGAAGGTGCTCCATGGCCGACTCAGCTGACATATCGCGCAAAAAGCACATAATCAGCTGACTCTTAATGCCCAGTTGTTGTTCCGCTGCTATTTGCGCTTTGCGAATGCCAGTGATTACGGTATCAAAAGCGATGCCGCGACTGGTGTGCCCCTGAGGGTCAAAAAATATTTCAGTGTAAACAACATTCTGTGAGGCTGCTTTTTCGAGATAATCCCAGGTAAGCTGGTAAAAATCTGCTTCATCGATTAACACGCTCATTCCAGCATAATAAATTTTCAGAAAAGAAGGCAGATCGTGAAAGTCGTAAGCAGCAATGAGCGCTTCAGGTGTGTCATAGGGTAAATCAATATTATTCTTTTTGGCTAAGGCAAAACTTAATTCAGGCTCTAATGTACCCTCTATGTGTACATGTAACTCCGCTTTAGGCATACCCTCTATAAATGCTTGCATACGTACTCCGTATTATTATCAGGCAAGAAACTATTAACGCATCCGGGCAGTGCTGCAAGTATTATTCCCGCGGAGAACATAACCTAAGCCTTTGTAGTATATAGACTATGTTAAAGACTCTTAATTGGGGCTGAGTCAATTTGGTGCAGCTGCGCCCATCATAGGGGCTGGCAAGGAGTACAATTGTTAACGTTTTAACTTTGGTTTACCGCGTTGCCAGAATTGCGCGCCGTCATAAGGCAGGTCATCTTCTACAGTAAATGTTTTGTCGGCAATAATGGCACCATTAAGCTCAAGCGTCATGCGCCAGTCACCCACTTTATTATCCAGTGGTTCCCATAAGGTATCACCCAGATAAAAGTCCCAGTTGTTGGAGCGAATATACTCTTCACCGTCAAAGGGCGGCATCGGCTCGCCATTTTCATCAGGAATATCAGGGTGATAAATACAGTAGCGAACCTGCTGGTTTTTGGCGCGCTTTATGTTCACAATGAAACCAAATTCAATATCTACTTCCAACGGAATATGGTTGGTGAAGGTTTTTATTTTAGGGAGCGCTTTATCGTCAGCGTCCCACTTGGTATGAATACCATAGGTAACAATTTCAATAATGGGTTTGGGCTTCGCCATAAGGTTTGGTTTTCTGACTCATTTTATTTGTATGATAATTGTCAATATTAACAAAAATAGGCAAGGAATTCCGTAGCAAATATGAAAAAGCTAAAAACCTGTTTACTGCTAGGCTCAGCGCTGGCCTTCTGGGCCGCGGGCGCTGACAATGTTGCATCGTTTAAATCGATACCTGTTTTACCTTCATCTACACAGCCTGTTGAGGCGTCATTTCAGGCGGTGACATGGCGTAATGACGCGTTAATTGCATCAGGCACTGACGGCAGCATCTATCTATCGGCTGACAACGGCCACAACTGGCAACAGGTATCTGCGCCAGCTGGCTCAGGTGAATTACAGTTTCGCGATAATCAATTGCTGAACAATGACCGTGTAGTGGTGATGTCCGCCGGAGAGGGAGGAGATTCCGGGGTTTTTATCAGCGATGACTTTGGTACCAGCTGGCGCCGGGTTGCCACCGGTCAAAGCGAAGCAACGTTTTACGATTGCTTTACCATGATCAATGATCAGCAAGGCTGGCTGTATGGTGATTCCGACGCACAAGGCATCTTTGTTTTACATACCGGTGACGGTGCAAAGAGCTGGCAGCGCATAGCGTTGCCGATTGCGGCGCAGCCGGCTGAGGGTGGATTTGCCTCAAGCGGTACCTGTTTAAGCTCGTTAAGCAAAGAGCGCGGGGTGTTAATTGGCACAGGTAACGGTGCAGTATCACGGGTATTGCTCTTTAAGCAAGGAGAATGGCAGGCTATCGAGAGCCCCATTCCAGGTGGTGAGGCAAGTGGTATCTTTTCGCTGCACAGTGTCGACGATAACATCTTCATAAGTGGTGGTAGCTTAAAACACGCCGAACAACCTGCGCAGGCCTGGCGTTATGCTGTCTCGCAACAACGATGGCACGCACTGCCACCATTGCCAATGCAGGGCGCGGTGTATGGTTCAGCGTTGCTCCCCACTGGGTCGGGAGTAAGCTATTGGGTAAGCAACCCTCAGGGCGTTTGGTATTTACCAGCAAGCGCTGATGATTGGCAGCGGGTCAGTCAGTCCAACATCTGGAGTCTGGCCTGTCAAAAAGGCAAGGGGTGTGTAGGCGTAGGAAAAAACGGCACCATTGAACGTTATATGCCGTCAAGTTAGTTCCAAAACTCTAATTAACAAAAGGGGCTTAACGCCCCTCACAGTCATGCAAAGTGGGGGACTCAGTGTTTCCCTATGCGTACAAAAAATGGTTAGACGCCTGCATGAGGTGTTTTTTGATACCTTAGCCGCATTGACTTAACCAAACGAGCGAAAGCACTAAATGGATGCCAAACGTTAACTTTTTAAATGCAATTAAACACACTCTAGGGATTATTCCGACTTGCTAATTGAGTGTTTGCCTATACATCTGAATGTGAGATAAAACTCAGGACTCTCTATGGATAAAGAATTACAGTTACGGCGGGCCAAACACCACGCGCTACTTTGGTTGTTAGGGGCTGCACTGCTTTTTGTCGTGTTGAGTATTTATCAAACCTGGCAGCCTGAGGCGGCCGCAGTTACCTGGGTACCGTTATTAAAAATGGTTGCCGAAGCGGCGCTGGTAGGTGGCCTCGCCGACTGGTTTGCGGTGACAGCGCTGTTTAAACCCATACCGTCTTTTAAACCCATTCCACACACCAATATTGTTGCCCGTAATCAATCGGTAATAGCCCAAAACCTTGCGCAATTTGTTAAAGAAAAATTCTTTCATGCTGCTGCCATTGAAGTGTTGGTCACTAAAAGTGAACCGGCAAAAGCGATGGGGCAATGGCTGGCAAAACAAAGTAATGCCAGTCGGCTTGCCCGATATGTCAGCGATTCGTTGTCTGGCTTTTTACATATTCTCGATGATACGCCTATCCAAAATGCCCTGCGGCGCTCGGTAAACCGCGGGCTTCGTAAACTGCCAATTGCGAGTATCGTGGCCGGGGCATTGCGTATGATGACCAAAGACGGTCGTCATCAGCAAATCGTGAATAAATTGGTTGATAAGCTTGCTACAGCACTACAAAGTGAAGAAAGTCAGGCCCTGATCGCACAAAAGCTTAGTTTATGGCTTAAAACTGAGCATCGTCGACTGGAAAAGTTATTACCCAGTAGCTGGCTCAGCGAGCAGGGTGCCGAGATTGCGGTCAGTGCAATGTCGCATACACTTGAGGATATCAACAACGACAGTCAACATCCTATTCGCCATGCTCTTGACGAACAAATCGATCGGTTTATCGATAGCCTTGAGTCTGACCCAAGATTGCAACAGCAACTTGAAGCGTTTCGCGACCGCTTGTTAGAGAGTTCGGCCTTGCATGATTACCTGCAGCGAATCTGGCAGGATATCCATCACTGGCTCGCTAATGATCTGTCAACTGCCGACGGACAGGTGGCTGAGCGGTTAACGCAGCTTTTTGTCGACAGCGGTGAACGGCTTAATCAGGATCCTGCTTTACAGAAGGCGGTGAATCATCATGTCGGTGTCGCAGCGCGTTATATAGCACCTGAACTAGCCGAGTTTCTTACCGGGCATATTCGCCGCACTATTGAGAGCTGGAATGCTGAGGAAATGTCGAAACAAATAGAGCTGAATATAGGTAAAGATCTGCAAAAGGTGCGTATTAACGGCACCATTGTTGGCGGCCTTATTGGTGGTACCTTGTTTGGTATTGAGCGTTTAATCGCTTTTGTATTTTAAGTGATTGTGGTGCTAGCCTCCGGCGATTTCGGCATCTCAGGATGCTGCAAGTCACTGCACTTTTTATTGCACTCCCATCTCCGGTTTGCTATTAACTTTTAGCAGCGCTGGCAGTGAAAAGGAAACGTTTTGCAAAATAAGACTAACCAGGTTAAGGACGAAGCGGCAATTAAAAACTTGCTGAGTCGCATGCCGACGAGTGTGGCAACCAGTTTTAACGAAGAGCAATTAATCCATTTGAAGTTAGCGTTAGCAGCCAGAAAGTGGGGAAAACATAAAGTCGATATAAGAGGGACATTTCCGGTGCCATTTATGCGCAGTCGCATTTATTATGTTTTTCTCATGGGGCGTAACTTTCGTGAACTTTCCCGCAGAGAACAGGTTGTATCCGCATTTAGTGTAGCCGTGTTTATTACGTTGTTTATTACATTTTCAGTGCTCATGGGACTATTAGTTCTGTATCTCATAAAATCGGCTTTGGGGATCAATATATTCAAAGATTTTTCTTTTGGAATATGGGATTGGTTTAAAGGCTTATGGCAGTAGCTGACGCCAACGATAGTTGGTGTGTTCTTTGTCTAAGCTACTTTCAGCGATTGAGCTAAAAATTCCTGCGCGGCCTGGCGGCCCATCCTATAACCTTTAATGAGCTTTCCTTTATGCATTGTTAAGCGTTTTACCGGAAATTCCTCAGGTGGCACAATTATCTTGATGCGACAATCGGCAGGCGGATTAGCAATAAAACGAAGTGTTTGGTTATACACCTCGCTGCGCTGGTGAATGGTGCTGATTAACGCTGGATGTTCGATGAACATTTTCTCGGTAATCCAGGGCGCTTTTTCTGCGTTTTTTTGATACCCCCAGGGTTGTGATAACACCACGGTAATATCACGCGCGCCCTGTTCATAAGCGTATTTAACCGGTATGGCATCGGCCACGCCGCCATCGACATAAAAGTGCGATGCTAGCTGTGGCGGCGTGCGGTACACCACCGGCAACGCACAGGTTGCTTCCATTAGTTCATCAAGGTTGTTTGCCGTAGCGCGGTGATACTCTGCTTTTCCTGAGTACATATTGGTCACCACAACGATTAAGGGGATGTGTTTTAACAGCATATCGGTGGCGATCGGGTAGCGATGCCGCGACTCTGTCCACAACCATTTCACATCGGTCATGTGTCCCTTCATCATGAAGCGCACCGGGTTAAAAAAGTCCCGTTGGGTAGCCATGCGAATAATAATTCGGCGATTGCGCTGCGCATTACCACTGACATAGCCGGCGGCATTCGTCGCGCCGGCCGATACTCCCGCCACAAAATCAAACGGGTAATAGTGTTGTTGCTGAAAAGTATCGAGCACGCCGGCGGCAAAAATTCCGCGCATAGCGCCGCCTTCAACGATAAGGGCGCGTTTCATAATAACTGTCCTTGCGAGATGGCCAGAGGTATGTATAAACCATGGTGATTACAGTTGTTTTTACCTTATCGCATGTATGGTGCAGGGTGAAATCATTTCACTGAATTGAGCAATATAAACCGCTGTGAGTTGACTTTATTTATTACAAAATGAGGGGGAGCATTCAGACAATTTTTGGATTAATGGTGAAGCACAGCGCAACTGGCATTGTCTGCACTTCACCTGGCAGGTCAGGCGGGCCTGACTTAGTGGCGCTTAAAAGGAGGACGTCCTTTAAAGTCGGTAGCTTTCGTTTCGTCGCTGACTTCAAATTGCGCCATATCCACCATTTCAACGCACTCTGTGGAGCGTTTGAACGGCGGTTTACCGCGCATATTGACAACTTTTACTTCTTCGCAGTTTGCTGCACTGACTGTTTCAAACTGGGCAACATCAACACCTTTAGCCTGCACAAAACTGCGTTTGAATGGTGGCTTACCACTGCGCTCTACCACCATAAGTTTGCTGTCTTCACTGCTTAAAAATGGTGCAGCAGTAATTTCTGTGTGCATCGTGGCGAGGCAAGTAAGGGCAATCACAGGCAATAATTGTAACTTCATATAAATGTCCTTGATAGTTATTGGAATCGCTACATAAAACGTTATTTTTAGTGTTCTGTGGCGAAGTGTAATCAACCTTTTTATAAATATTAACAGCTGCTCGTGATAGTTTTATTCTATAAGAAGGGGTAATAACGTAGGACTTTCTGATGAGCCGGTGATGCATTGCTTGTATTTGGTGCGAGTATGTACATTAATGGTGCGCTCTGGGTGGTGCTGTGCAGAGGAACACTTTACAAATCATAAGCTTGTAACATGGTGCTTAACTTGCTGCTTTAACTGCATTGGTGTCTGTTGTCATTGATCTGCGGGAGTAAGCATGCGGCATGTATTGTTTCGACGTGTTTTGGGGAGCATCGTATTAGTATTGGCTGCGGCGCAGGCCCATGCGGTGTCATTTTCGCTGAGTACCAGTGAAGGGGGCACACTGTATTTAGGTAATGCAACGGATGAGCAATCTTATTTCCTGCTTGATACGGGCTCGTCGATGACCGTGTTGACCCGCGATACATTTAATCAATTAAAAAAACAACAAGCGGTTACCGAAGCTGGCCTTGTTGTGGCAAAACTGGCCAATGGGCGCAAGCAACGGGTTCAGTTGTACAACATACCGCTGTTATCGCTGGGTAAAAGCTGTCATTTCAGCAACGTCAGCGTGGCGGTAATGGATACCGGGCATAATATTCTCGGCATGGAAGTGTTAAGCCGGGCTGCTCCCATCAGCATTGCTCTGGCACCAGCAACCCTGACGCTAAATCAGTGTGATAATGCACATACTGCAATGATGGAATCTACCGCACATACTGATGCGCGCTAATGCTTTTATCCGTGAAGGCGGTATGTAATTGTTCAAGAGCAAGCTAATTGCTTGTCATTTTTTATTCTGTTGAAACTAATCCTCAGGTATCTGGCTCAGGCAGTCGGTGTCTTTATAATCACAGAGGATACCCAGGGTCGCTGTTTCATTGTTAGGCACCTGTCTGCCAAGCAAATCAGACACAAAGGTGCTCATAATATCCACGCTAAAGAACGAAACCATTTCAAGGTGAATTAAGTCTTCGAACAGTGTCACATCGATATAGTGATTCTGCACCGCGTTAAACGCTTTTGGAGAAGTAATTTTATCTGCGCTCGAAGCATACACAAAGGTGGGTGAGGTGATCCGGTTCAGGTGATTTAATAAATCAGTGTCGGTTAAGGTTCTGCCGGATTTGTCATAGACAATTTGTATCGCTTCATCAAGCGTTTTGGGTGATATGAAGGCAGTGTAAAACTTATCTTTATAGCCCATGTTATACAGCGCTCTTGTTGAATACGCGAAGTCTGTCATAGGTGCAAATAAATAGAGCCGGGCATTGTCTGTGTGTTGTGCAACGGCTTGCGCTGCCAGTGCGCCCATGGAAAAGCCAACCAGATGAACAGCTTTGGGCTGCAGGCGCTGTATTTCTGCTAAAAGCGGCGCAGTAAAATCAAGACCAAACTGAAATGAGTCTGAGGATTCTGGGCTGGGCACCACAATAACATCAGCCCCAGTCGTTATTGTTAGCCATTTTTGGTGGAGGGTTAAGACATCAGCGTGTTGATGATAGCCGGGAAAGATAATGATCAAATGTTCAGTGAGAGGTTTAGTTCGGGCACCTTTTTCCGCATCGTTTTCAAATCGCCAAATCTTTCGTTTTCTCTTGATTTGAAGATCGACTTCCAAGCTGAAGCGCTTATACTTATTGTCGTACCCAGGTAAGTTTAATCTTGAAATACAGTACTGCTTGCTATCACAGACTTGCCTTTTAACAACATCAGGATCTTCACCTTTAAGAGGCGATCCGTGAGCTCGCGTGATCTCATGGGCAATAATTGAGGCGCAACCACTCAGGCTTAATAATACACAACCAATAATAAATCCTTTTAAATGCATAATCTGGTTCCTTTAGATTAATTCTAATTCAGCCTATCACAAAAAATATCCATGTACATCAGAGTGTTAGTTAATTACTCGTGAACAAAGCTATTGTTATGTAACGGCTGGCTGCGCTAACTCATAATCTTGCCTGATGACCAATTGGACTGTCAGGTTGTTTTACAAAAAAAGTAATAAAATGTAGTGTTGATATGTAGTCTATTGTTTTTATTTGCATTTTAAAATATGGAGTCATTTTTGCATTATGTTGGGTTAATGCACTTTTGAATTAAAGGACCGTTATCTTTCTCAAAGGTAATGTTGCATATAAATAGGACGATAAACATGTCTTTCATTAAAAAACTACTTATAGCTTTGACTATACTACCATCGCTAACGCAAGCGGCTTTAATTACTTCCTACACAGACAGAACCTCTTTTGTTGCTGCTCTTGGCGGTTTGGCAACGATCGAAGAAGATTTTAATGGCCTGTCAGAGAGTCTCTTTACCTCGGCATTCGACCTCAATTTAGGAGATTTCTCTATTGCATCAAATGACGTTGCAGGTGACTCAATCGGTGTTCGTGATCTTGTTACTACAAACGGAAGCTACTTTACCCCGACACATCCTGAAAACGATAGTGTGGACGGCACACGATTTTTTGGTATAAATGGCTCAAGCGGGGGGCCGAGTTTTACGGTTAGCTTTTCTACAGAGCGCTTCGTCTTCGGCTTTGACTGGTTAGACGGCGATGTGACTGATTCATATGCAATGAGTGTATTGGGTGAGGTGTTTGAAAATCCGCCTTTTGACAATACCTGGGATGAGAATTCTCAGTACAGAGGATTCTTTGGTATTGTATCTGACACAGCGTTTACTGAAATCTCATTTTACCAAACTGATGCCGGTGGAACTATTGCTGGTTTTGGCATTGATAACCTGATTACATCTCAGGTTAATATTGTTACTTGTGCTGAAAACCCTTCACTGCCTGAGTGTGTAACACCGGATCTGCCAGAACCTTCAGCATTAGCACTTCTTAGCTTAGGCTTAATTGGTTTATACATTCGTCGAAAAAAGCAGTTGTAGACAACGCAAACTCCTGGTGCGCAATGCTTTGTGCGCCAACGTTTCCTCAAGCCGTTTTTTCCCAGCATTTATGCCTGCCTGACAATCAAAGAGGTATTACTTCTCTGCGGCGAGGAGTTTATAACTCCGGGCATAAGCATCTAGCGAGGGCTCGGATTGGAATGACGCGCTATAATGCGTTTTGCATGATGCTTAACCTCGTCACGTTCGCGCCACTGCCATAACAGTTCACGATGTTTAACAATGACCTCTTCAGGGTTAATGACAGGTGCTATGTATCGTTGCGGTATTGGTTGCTGCAGACTGAGTTGTGCAATAGGGGGCATTTGCCAGGGACCAAAAAGATCTTCATTCGGCAGATGGGCAATTTCCGGCACCCATCGGCGTATAAAATCACCATTTGGGTCATTATCCTGCGCCTGTTTTACCGGGTTATAAATCCGCAGTGTGTTGGTACCGGTGACGCCTGCCTGCATTTGAAACTGCGGGTAATGAATGCCCGGTTCAAAATCCAAAAACTGACGAGCCAGATGCTGCACGCCGCGACGCCAGTCAATAAGCAGGTAGTGACTTAAAAAACTCACCAGCATTGCCCGCATACGAAAATTCAGGTAGCCAGTTTCAGACACACTGCGCATGCAGGCATCCACCATGGGTATACCTGTGTTACCGGTTTGCCAGGCATTCAGGTGCTGTGCACTTTTGTCATCGTCGCGGTAGGGAAATGCGGCATAGGCGGTGTTGATATGACGAAACTGTTGTTCGCACTCGCTTTCAAACTTTTGAATAAAATGACAGTGCCAGTGTAACCGGGATACGAACGCGCGCAGCGACGCAGGCAGTTTGCTGCCTGGAATTACGATGGCCTGGTATACCTGCCTGATACTTATATTGCCCCAGGCCAGATACGCCGATAATCGCGAGCAGCTATTAAAACTCTTGAGCGGGCTGGAGATATGCCGGTGGTAGTGCTGGTGGCGTGAGTGAATAAAACTTTGTAGTGTTTCGTGGGCGTGAGTTTCGCCACCGGTTTGCATGGCGTTGTTTGGCCGGTTCAACGGGTGAGATAACGCTTTGGGTAAGCGGGTGACCAGTGAAAGGTCAGTCAGCCAATGCATGCTGTTCAGTGCCGTCGTTTGTTGCGGCGCAGTCATTACATCCTGCCAGTTTCTGAGCCAGTGTCGACGAGTACTCAGCGCACGTATTACTCCGCTACAGGAATATTCCTGCCAAACGATCCCAAGCGTTTTGAATAACCTGGTTAATTGCTGGTCGCGCTGGTAAGTGCAAGCAAGCCCGGTTTCTGCGTAGCTGACTACAGTAATATGCTGGTATTTACTGGCGAGTCGTGTAAAAAAATCTGCTGCGGTGTCGTAGCTAACGTGCATGGCAGCGCCAACAGCGTTAAGTTGCTGCTGCATATCCAGCAGACTTTGCCACACGAACCGCCAGTGCCGATCACTATGATGTGGATCGGCCATCATATCCGGTTCAAATAAATAAAGCGGTAATACCGGCGCAGACTGACTGGCGGCGTAATGTAATGGCGCATGATCCTGCAAGCGCAAATCGCGCTTAAACCATACTACGGTTATTGCCGGTGATGTTTTCTGGGTCACATTAGTGCTGTGTGTAATGATTATGGCCGGTTATACGTAAGATTAAACACAACAGATTGGTGAGGTCACCGTTAAAGTACGGTCACTAAATGCGCCGATACTGGGCGTTCGTGGTTTGACTGCCTCTGTTCGGTGCAAGCAGATGCAGCTGGCAGTAGCGAGGTTTGAGCGTAAACCCCCGTTATCGGCGATTGGCCGCGTTCGACAGTAACCAGACTATTCGGTCAGGTATGTGGCACTGCAATTGCAACTGGCATGGCACTTCTACATATGGTTGACTAATTCCGCTTGGGGTATTGCTATGTTTTTGCGTCATTGTTCTCGTCTGTTGCTCTGCAGTTGTCTGTGTATTTCCAGCGTAGGGTGTCAACCCGAAATGGCGAAACCGCAGGACAATTCGCAGGCCGCTGTGCAAGATAGTTCGCCGCCACCGGCTGTTCATCAGTTTAAAGATGAGGTGACAACCCGTCAGCAACTTACGCAGGTGGCGTTAGGCAGGCAACCCGCCGATCTGATTATTCAAAACGTGACATTACTCAACGTATTTACTCAGGAATGGTTACCAGAGCAGGATATTGTGATTGCTGCGTCGCGAATTGCGTGGGTCGGTGATACCGGTACCTGGGAAGGCGTTGCTGAATCACAATATAACGCCAATGGCTTATGGGCGGTGCCGGGTTTTGGCGAATCGCACAAACACATTGAGAGTTCGTACCTTACCCCTGAGTATGAGGCCGCGCTGGTCATCCCCCATGGCAATACCTGGACGGTAGAGGGCTCACATGAAATATCTAATGTTGTAGGCAATCGAAACGCTGAATTTTGGCTTGAAGCTGAGCGCAAAGGCAGTACCTTAAAAATCTTCCCGGCCATTGGCTCGGCCACACCGCCTACGGTATATGAGTCGGGCGGTGGCTATTATGGTTATAAAGAAATGAGTGATTTTTTAACCGCTGATCCACGCGTAGTGGCGTTAGGAGAAGTCATGGACTGGTCGGCGGTAATTAATAGTGATAACGGCGGCCATCAGCGTATCTGGGAAATGATAGAAGCCACCTACGACCACCGGGGGGTGGTGGAAGGCCATGGCATGAACCTCACATCACAAACTGATATCAGTGCCTTTGCTGCCGCCGGGTTGGCGTCTGATCATGAAGTCCGGCTGGCTGATGAAGGTATCGAAAAGCTACGCCGAGGGGTCTTTTTAGAAATTAAACAAGCGGGTATGGACTCACTGTTTCCCAAGCTATTGGAAATGGAGCTCAAGGACTGGAGCAATATCTCGGTAACCACCGACGATAGGGATGTGTTTGCAACGCTGCAACTGGGCTCAATGGATTATAACATTCGTAGCGCTATTGAATTGGGCGTGCCGCTTGAAATTGCGTATCAATTAGGGAGTTATAACACCGCGCGACATTTTAATATTGATCATTTGGTGGGTGCCATTGCGCCAGGACGTTACGGTGATGTGGTATTGCTAAGCAATCCACAAACTGTAGAGATAGCGCGGGTTTATGCCAACGGGCAGTTAGCGTCCGTCAACGGTGAATACCAGCTGGAAATACCTCAAATTGATTATCCTGACTGGGCCACCGACACCATGAATGTAGGGCGCGAACTCATTGCAGCCGACTTTGTTATACAGGCCCCGGCAGGTCGGGATACGGTAAACGCGGCCATTCTTGAGCCTTTTTGGTTTAAACCGGATTTTATAACCCGTGAACTGCCGGTGTCTGAACAGGGCACCGTGGATGCTAACCCCGTTGAGAAACTGATTAAAGTTGCCGTGGTCGACCGTTACCATGGTACCGCTGCCGTGTCTAAAATGTTGTGGCAAAACGTTGGCCCCAAAACGCCAGGGTCGGCGCTGGCCAGTTCACAATCTCACGATTTGCATAATATCTGGACCATGGGCAATGATGATTACGCCATGGCGCTGGCCGCGAATACTGTTGCCAGTATGGGCGGTGGCTGGGCACTGGTAAACAACGGCAAGGTGGTGGCAACCGTGAAACTGGATGTGGGTGGCTTAATGACTGCCAGACCGGTGAATGAAGTGGCCGCCGAAATGGAAGCGCTGCATCACGAAGCCGATAAAATGGAGTGGATAAACGCCACCGGATTACCGGAACGTATGCGCTTTGCGTTTTTAACTGCTGCACCGTGGAAATGGCAACTGGTGGCCCCCTATGAAGGCAACCCTGACGGTTTTGTTGATGTGACAACCGGTAATACCCACGCAGTAATCTGGTAAGGTTGTATCGTGTATGAGTAGTAATCTAACGCAGCTTTGGCGTAATGTGGTGGGCGTGTGTGCAGCTGTGATGATGCTGCATCTGCTTGCTTCACCTGCCCAGGCTCACCTACTTAACATGACCCGAGTTTCAGTAAGTATTGATGAACAGGGTATGTTAACAGCGACTATTGATGCCGATTTAACCAAAGAAGCCGGTGGTGGTGTTGGTTATTTTAAACTCAGCCAGTTGAAAGCGCCGTTGAGCAATGCTGAGTTCGCACCTGTGATAGCCCGTATTGAAGCAGCCAGCGTGTTAATGCTTGACAATAAAACGCTGCCCTGGCGCGTAACCAACGTGACTTTGCCCAAACAACCAGAAGCAGATTTTACATCGGGATTGTCCTGGCCCATGACGCAATTTACGTTGCGTGCTCAACTGCCCGCTAACTTTACGGAGCGCTCGCTGAGCGTGATGTTTGCCGATTCCTTTAAGTTTGAAGAACCGCTTGCAGTCAATATAACCTTTAGTCGCGCAGACGCGAGTCTGAGCCGATGGTTAGTGCGAAATCAGTTTTCACCGGCATTCAGCTTTAGCCGTAGCCAGTCGTCACACGCTGTCAATAGTGATTCGGTTGCGACCTGGCTGAGCTATATTAAACAGGGTGCCTTGCATATTGTACCGAACGGTTGGGATCATGCGTTATTTGTACTGGGCCTGTTCTTGGGCGTGACTTCTTTGCGTCAGCTAATCTTACTGATATCAGGGTTTACCCTGGCGCATACAATGACGCTGGCACTGGCCACTTTTGGTGCAGTGGTTGTGAGTGCACATATTATAGAGCCACTGATTGCGTTATCCATTGTATGGATTGGTTTAGAGAATGTGTGGGTGAAACCCAGACTGCGCTGGCGCTTTATTATCGTGGTCGGGTTTGGCCTGGTTCATGGTTTGGGGTTTGCTGAGGCGTTAAGAGCATTGGGGATCCCCAGTTCAGATTACGTGGGTGCACTGGTGAGTTTTAATGTTGGCGTTGAGCTGGCGCAACTGGGGTTGGTTGGGGTAGTGTGGATCTTAACCTGCAGATGGCGCAATCAACCCTATTGGTTTGCGCGTATTGCCAGGCCGGGGTCGCTGGGTATCGCTGCCCTAGCGTTTTACTGGTTCTTACAACGCACTTTATTGTGATTATTTATAATCACTTTATTGATTGTGATTAATTATGGTAACATTTGAGATTGTGAGCCTAATTTAAACAAGCTGAGGCAGTCATGTCGAGCGCTACCCGTGTCATAACCACTACAACCATTGCTGTAATCACCGGTGATCTTGTCGGGTCGCAACAACTACCGGCCGCTGAACTCCAGCATGTCATGCAGCGCTTGCAACAAACGCTTGAGGCGCTGCAGAATGATTTTCAGTTCGACTTTGATCTGTATCGGGGTGACAGTTTTCAACTGGCGGTACAGCAGCCTCAGGATGCCGCTCTGTTGGCCAGTATTGTGCAGCTTAGCTTAGCCAGTGGTGCGCCATCGGTGGCGGTGCGTCAGTGTATTGCGCTGGGTGAGTCAGCGCCTGTACAAGGCGGCGTGAAAGTTGCCGCGGGTGAAGTGTTTACGCGTTCCGGGCACGGGCTGGATAGTTTGAAAGGTGCCGGTTTACTGGTGCAAACCGGCCGCACATTAATACAACATCAATTAACCCTGGTGACCAAGTATTTTGCCAGTCATCTGGCCAGACTCACGGTCACTCAGTCAGCGGTTGTGTTGGCGTATTTATTAGCCGATGATAAGTCTCATGAGCAAATAGCGCTACAGCTGGGCAAAACACGCAGCAATGTTACGCGCATACTCAATGCCAGTCAGTACCACCTAATTACCGAGTACCTGACTTATTATGCCGAACTGGTCGAAAAGGAATATTAACCATGTCGATAGAGGGTTTGTTGGCGCTGTTAGTGGCGGTGCACATTATTGCCGACTTTTACTTACAGCCTGATCGCTGGGTTCGTGAGCGTAACAACCGGCATTTTAACGCGCCTTGTTTATACTGGCACGGCGCCATTCACGGCGCACTGGCTCTACTGGTACTGCTTGTGGCAGCGCAACCGCCGTTAATGATGCTATTTGCCTACGCTGTATTTGTGGGGGCATCACACATTGTAATAGATGGCATAAAATCTTATGCTCAACCTACAATGCCGGCCTTTATGATTGATCAAATCATACACATATGCGTGCTGGTATTTGTTACCTGCCTGGCCAGCGAGATGAGCTGGGAACAGTTACAAGGCTTTGTTAGCAAGGCATGGAACTATAAAACGATTACCGTTGTGAGCGGGTTCCTGGTGGTACTGAGACCGGTATCTGTGGTGGTGAAATTACTGTTAAAGCCCTGGAGCGATGCGTTATTACAGGAGCGCGAGGTGAGTTCTGAAGCGCCGCCCGAGTCTGTTACTCCTTTACCAGATTTAGCTTCTGCCGGACAACGAATTGGTTATCTGGAACGAACCCTTATTCTGACATTTATACTGCTCAATCAATTTGCTGCGATTGGTTTTTTGCTCGCTGCTAAATCAGTATTCAGATTTGGCGACTTACGTCAAAGTGAAGATAAAAAACTCACCGAATATGTCATGCTCGGCACCTTAACCAGTTTTGCCATTACCATTGCTATTGGTTTACTGGTAAGCAGCATTGTCAGCCAGTTACCCATGGGCAAATAAGCACTAGCGCTGCTTATATTGAGTAGGGCAGTAACCACGATCTATGGCTGGTGAGCGCAGTTTTAAGTGTTTCGTTGTTCGTCCTTTGGTGCGTTTGCGCCAGAGCTTAAAACTGCCTGGCTTGAGCTGGGAACGCATCAGTTGAATAACCGCAGCCTGATCAAGTCCGTACAGCACCTCGATAGCTTCAAATGGGGTCCTGTCTTCCCACGCCATTTCGATAATTCGAGAGAGTTCGCTGGCAGTAAACGCCGTATTGTTGATGGTTGTCATGCTGATACATTTGGTTGGTGGTGTCAGGCTGTTTACGCAAAACTAAGCAAACTGGTTTGCTCAGCCAGTGATTTTAGTATCTGACCTAATAAAAGGCTGAGCAACGTGAGTGTTGTTGGCGCGATCGCCGTCATTCAGTGGTGCGCTCTTAGCGCACCACAAACTGACTGAGACCCTTACGGGTAGCAGTGGCAAGTGACTGGGCGTGATCAGCCTGCGACACGCCGGATGCCATTGCGTGTTGAATAGTGTCACTCAGAGCGGAAATCTGACCTGCAACGTCGACAGCCTGAGCTTGTTGTGACTCCAACACATTGACCGAGTCCAGGATTAATTGAAAGGCGTTAATATTGTGCTTAAAGTCTTCCATCATTTGCGTGAAAGTAGACGATGTATCACCAATACTTTGCTGCATTTGCGTGGAGGCATCGATAAGTCGGCTGGATTCTTGTTGAGTTTCACCCACCAGAGTTTCCATTTCGTTCAAAAAGCTGCTGATCTGCTGGGTTGCGTCGGCCACTTTCGCCGACAAACTTCTTACTTCGTCAGCCACCACCGCAAAACCTCTGCCTGCCTCGCCGGCACGCGCCGCTTCGATGGCTGCGTTGAGCGCGAGCAGGTTAGTTTGATCGGCAAATCCCTCGACCATCTGTAATATATTACGAACATTTTCAGCATTGTTTTTTAAGCCATGTACAGTGGTAGAAAACTGATTGAGCAGTTCTGTGATGTTGTTAATTTGCTGTTTGGCAGCCACTAATGTTTGATTGGCCGTTTCTGCATTGCTTTGATTTTGCGTATTGGTGGTACTGACTTGTTCCGAAGCCGAGACAATATCATGAATACTGACACTGACCTGCTGAGACGATGTGCTGATGTTGTCACTCAGGCGCTTCTGTGTACCGGCTTGTTCGTCAACACTTTTTACTAATGAAGTGACATGTTCATTGGCTTCACTGGCTTGCTCGGCGTGCTGATAGACCTGTTCAATCAAACCACTTAAATTGTGGGCAAATTTATTGTAAGCATGGGAAAGCTCGCTGAATTCGTCGTGGGTAAAAGCCGGCAACCGGGTAGATAAATCACCCTGGGTATGATTGATATTATTCAGCGTAGCCAGCAACGCCTTTACCGGCTTTACAATTAAGTGATGCAAATAAAATACGGTAAAAGCAAAACTCAGTGTGCTTAATACAAACAATACGACCAATGCAGTTTGCAATGTGGTTTGCTGGTCTTTTGCTGTGTTCAACAGTTCGTAAAACAAATAAAAGTTGGCTATCTGGAACAAAAATAAAAACGAGATGTTACCCACGATTTTGCGGGTCAGGGTGTAAAAAAACGCTTTTTCTATTGCGTCATAGCTGCGTAAAAACCATTGCATCATAGATAATTTCTTCGCCTGTCATGTAAAGTCAAATTGGGGCTTGTACGTACTTTAGTATAACCCAATGAGTAAATACACTTATTGTGCGAGATCATGATCAGTAAAGTGAAGGGGAATATCAATGACTTGAAGGATTCTCATAACTTGCAAGCAATGCAAACATGACAGGTATCGGTGACTAAGATCGTTACTATTAAAGTAGAACGCACAATTTTAACAGCCACAGCCACAGCCACAACCGCTATACCACCCATTCTGGCAATGCTGGTCGTAGAGGCAGTGCCAAAACAGGCGGCATCGGCAAAACTGATGGCTGGTCTGGATTAGCGCTTATGGGATCAGTGTAAACGCGTGTTCAGTTCATCGATGACTTCTGCCCACTCTGCGTCGTCTGTCAGAGACTGCCGTAAAAAGTCTGCCTGGGATTTATTCCAAAACGGTGCTTCATGGATCGGTAGTGCAGACTTTAGCCCCCGGTGCTCCGAAATAAAACGTTCGATGTCGGCGTCATCCGCCGGTAAGCCTAACTGCACAAACAGGTCACTAAGATCAGGTCGTTGGGTAAACATGGTGTTCTCCTGTTGTTTCTAACTATTACCACCTGTTTTTACGTGGTTTGTTAAGGTTTAGACCACTAAATCTTCTTCTGCCCTATGTGGACTGTTGCTGGAAAGTAAACAGCATTCTCTATCATAAGGCTCAAGCCAATATTTACGGTGGCAAGCCGTTATCACAGAGCTTATTGATCCAAAAGAACTGTCATTTTTACGCGTAGTTAATGATAAAGTGACACGCAGAAGAAATTAATACTTAGAGGTCATGTATGAATAGTCGCATGTTAATTATTGCCGGACTCACCATTTTACTTGCTGCAGGCGCTGCGTTTTATTTGTTTGCAGAGTCACCGGCTGTGTCTGAAGCTCAGTCACCGGTAAGCTCAACGTCAGTTCCCGCAAAAGCAGCAGAAACAGTTGAACCATCGCCGTCGGATATTCCTGATATGGCGATGGGTAACGCCATGGCTGCGGTAGAGGTGATTGAGTACGCATCGTTTACCTGCCCACATTGTGCAGCTTTTCATAACAATCAGTTTAAGCAAATTAAAAAGAACTACATCGATACAGGTAAAATTAATTTTAAATTTCGCGAAGTATATTTTGATCAGTTTGGTTTAATCGCCTCAATGATAGGCCGCTGCGAAGGCTCCGACGCCTTCTATTTTGATTACATTGAGCAGGTGTTTGCCCAGCAAAAAGAGTGGATAGCCAGTCGCGATGGCGAATTAATTATGAAGGAACTGGCTAAAATTGGCACGTCAGCGGGACTAACAGAAGCCCAGTTAGGGACTTGCATGGCTGACAATGCAAAGGCTGAAACGCTGGTAGAGTGGTATAAACAGAATGCCGAACAGGACGGCATTCGGTCAACGCCCAGCTTTGTGATCAACGGCGAGTTGCATGGCAATATGCCCTATGAAGAGTTTGCTGACATACTCGACGCTAAGCTTGGTTTGTAGTTCGCGACCAAACCTGAATAGTTAATCAGAATCATCAGGCGCGGCTGTACGCTTTAATGGGAACAGCCGCGACCTGCGCGCCGTCGTTTTATAACTCAACGTTCAGGTGGATGTTTGCTTCTTCTGCGACCTTGTCAGACACTGACTTTGAGTTGCTTTGTACCCCTAAAAAGACCACTGATATACAGTGTTGTTTAATGGCTGATAACCGATGTTGATATCTGAAAACATGGGGTCAAACATCAGTCTCTTTTCAATTTATTTGTACTCAAGTGAACAATTCACCCAACGTATCATCAATATCTGAGCGGTAATAAACGCCGACTGCAAGCATTTGAAAGCAACACTACTTTTAAATAACAACAGCACAATATGCAGTCGAACTTAGTTAAAACATGAGGTACAGTAATCTTATGTGTTGTACGACGTTATGCGCTGAGGCTGTGCTGTCAGGCGTGACATCGGTGTTACATAAGCGTGCGTTGCCAAACGTACTCTCATTGGTTAGCGCATTTGCAATAAAGCAGGGCCGGTTATGACGACTTCACCAACCAAGCACCATCAGGATTTTACTTACCGGGGTGAAAGCATGACCCGGGTAGAAACGTTTGTAGCAGCAGCATTTGCCTTTGCGGTAACCATGTTGGTTATTTCAGTGGGGGCTATCCCGCAAAATATTGATGAATTTATTATTGCTTGCAAACAAATCCCGGCTTTTGCTGCCAGTTTTGCCGTGCTCACCAGAATTTGGCATACCCATGCGGTTTGGAGTCGTCGGTATGGTCTGGAAGATGCCTGGACAATTGTGATGAGTTGCGCGTTAATTTTTTTGGTGTTGATTTACGTGTATCCGCTGCGATTTATGATGGAATCGCTCTTTGCGCTAATATCTGGCGGCTTTTTTCCCCGTTCAATGTCATTTAATGAAGACTGGCAAGTCCGTTTTGTGTTTGGCTTTTACGCAGTTGGCTTTATGCTGTTATGCTTAAACTTTATCGCTTTGTACGCCTATGCCAGCCGCCAGGCACTTCGCCCTGAGATGTCAGCGATTGAACGTTTCGATTGCAATACCGAAATCTACTCCTGGTCAGCGACCTTCACGATAAGTTCCCTGTCACTAATACTCTCTATAGCGCTGCCTATGGAGCAAATGCAGTTTGCTGGTTTTATCTATTTCATGTTGTTTCCTGTGCTCACTATTCAGGGCTTCATGCGCGGCAATAAGCGCCGCACCCTTTCGCGTGGAGAGCGAGTTACCTGATATCACACATTGTGTATTTAATTAGTCGCTGGGTTTTGAGGCAAAAACTTCATTGTCAGTTGTCATGAACATGAGCAAACAATCAATATTCCCCCTGTAATATCAGAGTCCGCTTTTGATCTAAGTGCCAACCGAAGCGGTACAAAACCTCAATGGTCATAAAACCAGTTGGCTACAAGGTACGAGTTGTAGTTGCTGACAGATAACCTGATAGGTGAAAATGAAAATACTCACAGGTTTGGTCTCGCTTAGTCTAATCGGCATAGTGGCGTGTACAGAGAGCACCACAGACCAAAATAGTGCTTCGACTGAACAATCGCCCCCTGCAAAACCCGTTACTGTAATGGAGATTCAGCCGCAGGATATTGCGCTCGGCGAGGTTTTACCTGGCAGAGTGGAGGCGGTGACATCTGCCGAAATTCGCCCACAGGTCAGTGGTGTTATCCAAGCTATCCATTTTGAACAAGGGAGCATGGTAACCAAGGGGCAACAGTTATATCAGATTGACGATGCAAAGTATAAAACCCAGCTGCAGCGAGCGCAGGCGAATTTACAAAATGCGCAGGCTGAGCTGGACCTGGCAAAGACGTTGTTGGAGCGTTCTCAAAGTCTGGCCAGCACTAATACTATAAGCCAGCAAGAACTCGACAATGCTCAGGCCCGTGAAGCACAAGCTAAAGCCGCCGTTGCACTTAGTAATGCTGAGGTTGAAGCGGCAAAAATTGATCTCACATACACCAAAGTTTACGCACCAATATCTGGCTATATCGGTCCATCCGCCGTGACGCAAGGGGCGCTTGTAACCGCCCGACAGATAGAAGCATTAGCCGTAGTGCGTCAGATTGACCCAATTTATGTGGATGTGTCACAAACTGCCTCAAAAATGCAGCACCTGCAAACGAATCTAATATCCGATCGAATAGAGCAAAAGGACAAGCGCGATTACGAAGTACAGTTGTTCATTGGTGAATCAGATGTGTTGTATCCGCACAAGGGGCATTTTTTTGCCAGCGAATTAGCGGTAGATCCCGATACCGGTATGACACGCCTGAGAATGAGGTTTGAAAATCCTGATTCCGCCTTGCTGCCCGGTATGTACGTTCGCGCAAGAATAATGAACAGTAATTCGCAGCAATACATAGTTGTACCGCAAAAAGCCGTTAGCATTGCACCTGACGGGTCTAAATCGGTTTGGCTGGTTAAACAAAATAACCGGGCTCAAAAAGTGCAGATCAGCACTTCCGGTACGCATCAGAATAACTGGATCGTTAACAGAGGTTTAAAAGCAGGAGACAAGGTGATTGTTGAAGGAACAATGATGTTAAAACCGGACGCTAAAGTAACACCGCAATCGTCGTCGCCACAAGATAATGCCTCTTCGAAAACGTCTCAGGCTGATGACGCAAATAACCCAGCAACGCAGTCTCAAAGTCATTCCCAATGATTGCTAATTTTTTTATTCAGCGACCCGTTTTCGCGTGGGTGATTGCCATTGTAATTATGGGCGCCGGGATTCTGTCAATCAACAATTTACCTGTAGAGCAATACCCTAATATCGCGGCTCCAAAGGTATCGATTTCAGCCACTTACCCTGGTGCGTCTGCACAAACTCTGGAAGATACGGTAACCCAGGTTATTGAGCAGAATTTAACCGGTATTGATAATCTTCGCTATATTCAATCGGAAAGCTCGTCGTCGGGGCGTGCCAGCATTACGTTAACCTTTAACCCCGGTACAGATGCCGATATTGCGCAGGTACAAACGCAGAACAAGGTATCTCAGGCTCAGTCGTCTCTGCCGCAAGCTGTTCAGCAACAAGGCGTTGCCGTTCGTAAAGCCGGTAGCAGCTATGCCTTAATTGTCAGCTTTTACTCGACTGACGAGTCTTATGGTCGCAATGAGATTTCTGACTTTCTTGCGTCAACGTTGGAGGAACCATTAAGTCGGGTTAATGGGGTGGGGCAAATCAGAACGTTTGGCCCGGAGCATGCAATGCGCATATGGCTGAATCCGCAACAAATGTACAAATTTAACATTACCACTGACGATGTGGTGAGCGCTATTCGACAGCAAAATGTGCAGCTTGCAACCGGTCAAATAGGCGGGGCGCCGAGCGTTGAAGGTCAGCAACTTAACGCCACAATTACAGCGCAATCGCTGTTCCGGACAGTAGAAGAGTTTGAAAATATACTGCTGGTAGTCGATGAGGGCGGTGCAATGGTTACGCTTGGCGATGTGGCAAGGGTAGAAATTGGCGCCGAAAATTACAATGTAATTGGACGCTACAATGGTCAACCTGCATCCGGTATTGCTATTGAATTATCACCTAACGCCAATGCTCTGGCTACCATTGAAGCCGTAAAACAACGGGTAGATGAATTTGGCGATATTATTCCGCAGCAGCTCAAAGTTGAATACCCGGTGGACATTTCTCCCTTTGTGGAAGCATCTGTTTATGAGGTAGTTAAAACACTGGCGATTGCGGTGGTATTGGTCGTGTTGGTGATTTACGTTTTCTTGCAAACTACCAGAGCAACCTTCATTCCGTCTGTGGCTATTCCGGTGGTATTACTTGGCACTTTTGCTTTTCTGTATGCATTTGGTTACTCAATCAATGTGTTAACCCTGTTTGCGCTTGTGCTTGCAATTGGCATGCTGGTGGACGATGCCATTGTCGTCACTGAGAATGTTGAAAACAAGCTGGAAAACAATGCGGACATGTCGCCGAAAGAGGCGGCCAGAGCAGCCATGAAGGAAATATCAGGGGCGTTAATTGGTACAACAGCTGTTATTTGGGCAGTGTTTATCCCCATTACGTTTTTTTCGGGTTCGACCGGGGTTATTTACCGACAGTTTGCGATTACCATTTCGGTAGCAATGGGCATTTCACTATTTATCGCTTTGAGCTTGTCTCCTTCACTCTGTGCAATTGTGCTAAAGCAAAGCAAGTCGATAAAAAATAAAGGCTTTTTTGGTTTGTTTAATGCTGCATTTAAAAAAATGCGTCACGGACATGAACGATTGCTGTCGACACTGTTAACTAATCGTTTCGTATTACCACTGGTTTTTGTCGGGATGGTCGTAGTCACTGCTGCGATTTTTGTCCGGATCCCTTCATCGTTTTTGCCGGATGAAGATCAAGGACGAATGTTCACACTTGTACAAGGTCCCGTTAGCTCAAGTTTGCAACAAACGCTTGAGATTAATAAACAAGTTGAGGACTTTTACTTAAATCAAACCGATGGTGCCGTTGAGGGATTATTTACGGCTGCAGGCTTTAGTTTTTCGGGGAACAGTCAGAATGTCGGGATCGCGTTTATTAAAATGAAAGACTGGGCTAAACGCAGTGACGACCAGAGTGTCTTTGCTATCAGCAAAAAAGCCGGTGTGGCACTCTCTGGTGTAAAGGATGCGATGATCATTCCGGTGGTACCGCCAGCCATACAAGCTTTAGGGAATTCGAGCGGCTTTGAGTTTCAACTGGTAGACCGGGCTGGTTTAGGCCAGCAGGCACTAAATCAGGCGATGCAGTCACTACTCGGCCAAGCCAACGCTAACAGCAAACTCAGCAATGTACGTTTTAACGGTTTGGCACCGAGCCCACAGTATAATATCGATATAGATCGAGCTAAAGCACGCGCCATGGGCGTGCCGATTAGCACAATAAACCAAACATTAAGAACGGCGCTTGGCGGCGCTTACGTAAACGATTTTATTGATAACGGACGCACCAAACGGGTTTACACACAAGCTGATGCGCCGTATCGCATGTTACCCGAGGACATTGATTTGTGGTACGTGCGTAACCAGAATGGCGCGATGGTGCCTATTTCTGAGTTTGGTGAAGGGGAGTGGACCTACGGAGCGCCAAAACTGACCCGGTTTAATGGCAGTTCATCGGTTGAAATTCAGGGCGAAGCAACAGCTGGAACCAGTTCAGGTGAAGCGCTCAATGAACTGGCAGCATTAGCCGACACTTTACCTGACGGAATTAGTTTGGAATGGACTGGTTTATCCTACGAAGAAAAACAATCGGCTGGCCAGGTGTGGATTGTATACCTCATCAGTGTAATCGCTGTATTTCTGGCTTTGTCGGCGCTGTATGAAAGCTGGACTATTCCTTTTGCGATTATGCTTACTGTGCCATTAGGTATATTCGGTGCGGTACTTTCGACCTGGTTAAGTGGCCAGTCTAACGACGTGTACTTTCAGGTTGGTTTGCTAATGACTATCGCACTGGCGGCTAAAAATGCCATATTGATTATAGAGTTTGCCAAAACAAATTATGCAAAGGGCAAAAGTGCTTATGACGCTGCTATGACGGCGGCTAAGCAAAGACTACGGCCCATACTGATGACGTCACTGACGTTTATTTTAGGGGTTATGCCTCTGGCGTTTGCGTCGGGCCCGGGCTCTGGTGCACAAAATGCGATATCGATTGGTGTACTGGGCGGCATTACTGCCACCACGCTCTTTGTATTGTTTTTTGCACCGTTCTTTTTTTACTGGGTAATGCGATTAAAAGAAGGTAAGAACAGTGACTAACCCATGGCCTTAGCAATGGTGAACCTATTCAGTGAGAAGACCCCGGTATTGTGCGCTCAGCGCTAATTGAGCATTTGCCGGCCGCTGCATTCTTTATAATTGAACGAAGCTTCTTTAGCAGTGCTCAAAGCCTCAATCACTTGCTTGTTGGTTGCTTTCAGAGTGTCATCGTCAGGAAACCTATGCATAGCAAGTTGAATAACCTTTGTTGCCTGCGCAGTGCAGCCGGATTGCTGAAAGGCGATAGCAAAATTATTTAAATACACACTTTGAAACTGCCCGACATGATACCCTTTTTCGAACCATTTTATTGCTTCGGTGGGTGACTCCTGCAAAAGATGATTGGCGATTAAGAAGTAGGCTAGCCATTCGTCGGGCCAGCGCCGTATTGCTGTTTGCAGAAAACGCAGTGCCTGTGTTGTTTGCCCTAGCTTAAGCATATTGTACGCTGCGTTGGTATACACAAAATACTTCATTGCAGTGCTGGTTTGATTAGGTGGCACTGGTGCTAAAAACCAATAATCGCCGCGCCGCCAGGTTTTTTCGAACAACTCAAAACTCATTCGGTGATTAGGTGTTACACCGGTATGCAATTCAACTTCCCGGTGCTCTAAATCAAAGCCAATAACTACGGCATAATGCCATTGCGGAAACAACGATATCGATAAATTCTGAAAAACGATTACCGGAATGTCGTCACTGACCAGTTGAATGATCTGCTGTAAATTGCCATTGTCAGCATAAGGTAAAAAATCGAACTGGCGTGCAGCGCTGATCATTTCAACCTTGAGGCTCCCCTCCTGTTCAGGAATAAACAGTTTAGGCGCTATCTGATTTGGCGAAACCTGCTTGTTGTAAAACGCAAAGACTTCAGAGAGCGTCGTTGGACCGCAATAAAATGCCTGTTGTGGATAGAACGGTACGCTTTTAATAACATGGACATCTGTTTTTATCAGGGACGGATCAATATGAATCTTGTCTGACTGAGGAGTGTTCTGGCAAGCAGTTAACAAAAACAAACCCGCAATAAAGCAGGCTTGTTTTATGCGTACATGTTTAATAAATCTCACCTAGCTATTGATAGGTCTTATGAAAGGATAAACATCGGTTACACCAACCAGGTCTAATATGGCAATAATTGCCAGTACCGTTAATACGGCACCGACCACACCGCCTGCTTCACCTTCTTTTATTTCGGTGTTCAGGGCAATGATTTCGTCGTCTGTTAGTGCATCGATCCTGGCCATTGCATCAGCATGGCTAACACCCAGTGCAACGAGTTGTTGCTTAACATCGTCTTTGCTCACGGCATTTAATAATTCCTGCTTATTAAATGAAACGGCCTGCTGTCTCATTACTTGCTCCGAAGTAATGGTATTGGCATGAGTACCGCCAGCAATAAAAATAAGCATTACGGTAAGGCCTGAGAATATCTTTCTTACTAATTTCATAGAATTTTCCTTTCTCATGTTTTTAATTGTCTATTTAGAAACTACATCATAAACGCTGAAACTTCTAATTAATCGGCCATTAATTGACGTCCGCCCCGCCTAAATGGTTGTTTATTGAACTCTATGCTCACAAAGTAGTGGTATGTGTATTAAATTATTGACGTTCATTTTACCGGGCGCGTTTTAATCAGCAATAGTAAGCAAAGCACCTGGTGTTTTTTTGCTGATTTGGGCTGATAATTAAGCAACATCGCCAAACGAGAACGCCCGCCCCCAAAGGGCCAGTAATCGCATACTGACATCCACAACAAATTTCAGGTTGCGTTAATCATCTGATCCATATGCATAAATATAAACTGGCCGGTGGTATTTTATGATTTGATACATTACTATCTTGGCGCTTTTGAATAAAAAGCTGCCAGTGAAGTTATAGGGAATGTATGTAGTATGGCTCGACAAATTAAATACGCCGCAGTGATAACTGTTAGTTTATTTTTTCTCTCCGCTTGCTTTGGCCCTACGGGCAAAGTGCGAATCAAAACCGATATCGACAACGCCGAGTTGTTGATTGATGGTGACGAGACTTCCTCCATCGGTAAAGACTTTATTGAGCTGGAAGTATCAGCCGAGAAGCATCTGTTTGAAATAAAAGCCCTGAGTGAAGATGAAGAATGGCTCTATTACGGCAGTGAGGAGTTGATAATCCCTGAAAACGCCACCCTTGAAAAGAAAATCTACACTCAATCGCAAGCCACCGAAAAACGTATTCGTCGTTTGGCACTGGAAGCGAAGCAACGTGAAGCTGAAACGCTTGCCGAAAAGGTCAAAAAAGAGTTTTTACGCAGACAGGCACAAGAGGGGGGCAAGTAATGAAAAATTGTATAGTTGCCTTAATTTTACTGTTTGCCTCATCGCCATTGTGGGCAGATACCAGTATTGCCATTAAACGGGTGAGTGCGTCATCTGTGTATCCGGCAGATAGCGCCTCTTATGAGCCAAGCAATGCAATTGATAACAAAGACAGCACAGCGTGGTTTCCAGAACGAACCTCCAAAGCGAACAAAGGCGAGTGGATCAAGCTTGAGTTTACTGAGCCGAGTTTTGTTTCAGGTATAACGGTGACCAATGGCTGGGTGCAATCAAGAAGAAACTGGAGTCATAACAGCCGGATAAAAACAGCGATAATCACCTTGTCGTCGGGCGTCACTGAGTACATCTCGTTAGAAGATTCAATGAATGCTCAGAATATACCATTGCCAGTGTCAGAAGCCACCTGGTTAACACTGACTATCGATGAAATTTATCCGGGGGACAGGTGGAACCAGGAGTCAGGTATCACTCAGATTGATGTGCTTGGCACCACGAAAGAAGCCATGCGAATAGCCGCGTTGCGTGAAGAAAAAGAAGCTGAAAAAGCCAGAATCGCGCAGCTTTCAGCCAAAAAACAAGCGCAGGAAAAAGCCGAATATCTTGTACAATTCGAAAGTTCGCTCAAAAGTAAAAGTGCTGAACTGGACTATGCTGCGTTTTTAGTACAAGCCTCTGATATGTATCAAAGTGAAGTATATCCGGAAGCGAAAGCGTTAATTAACCAGCAGGTGACAGAGGTACTGCAGGCGACGCTGGATAAATATTCGACTGCGCAAGATGCTGAGCAATTACTTGCTGCCTTTAATCAATTTAAAAAGTCTGTCTTTGAAAAAGCAAATCATGAATTGGTGGTTAAGTTGTTTGTTACTGCGGTTGAAATCGATTTGGCGAAAGCCAGAAAAGATCAATCCAGCGACCAACTCATGGCGATTTTTACCGGCTATGGCTCATACTATAAAGAGAACCCATTCTATGAGTTGGTTGATAGTGCCCTGGACATTGATGAAGCGCATATAACGCAACAAACTGGTGAAGAAGTCAGTGTTTCGTTGCTTGATAAGTACATTGATAAGCCCTTGAAACCGTACCAAAAAGCGCGCTATCAAAAGCTGATTGGCCAGTTGATTACGCAAAAACTGGGGCAGGCAGGCAACAGTGATGAACTTGCTAATGCGCTGGATGACTTTAGCCGGTTCGAACTTAATATGGCTAACAAGAAGCATATCAATGAGAGCATTCTGGCGGTATCGGGCGTGCAATATCGTGAGACGTTCCGCGAAGGGAAAATTGGTGAACGTTACGTGCCAGCCATTTCGCGTTCGGAAAGTTACAATGAAACCCGCTATATCAATGGCGTAGCCCTTAATGAGACCAAATTTAACGACTATACAACGGGTGGATACGATGAAAGTCGTTATGGTTTTACCGCAGTGTATCAGTTGTTTAATGAGTCTGAGAAAACCTACCTGGTGGATGTGGAGATCAGTGCCACTATCAGTAACACCGAATATAAAAAACAATCGAGCTGGTCTGGACCTGATCAAAATGTTGAGGTTAAAAAGAGTAATTTGCTGGTTAAGAAAATTACCTATGTACTCAAATCCGGTAGCGAGATTAAAGATCAAATCATTGTAGGTGAGAAAAAACCGAACGATTTTCTGGTATCGATAGTGAATATTACGCCCATTGATCGTGAGTGGTTCGATAAACTCTCTACTGCAATGGAAAGCAGCGATACGGGTCTTATTTCCGAATTCTTTTTTGATGAAAAAGCAAAATACTGGAAGCCTGAACTGGCGGCCAACCTTGCCCGTCATGCCTACATGAAACTGGATACAACAATTAGTACCGGCGATAAGTTTGACCGGGATTTTAAATCGCCGGTACAGCTGACGTTTACCAACAATAATGCAATGGCGCTTAAGCTCACCTACAGCACTAACTTTACTGAAGGGATGCGTACCGTTGTGGTTAACGCCAACAGCGCAAAAACAGAGAGCCTCATGGCTTATGGCCGCGCCGCAGATGATCTGGAAGTCACAATTGAAATGCTCGAAGCATGGAAATAACTAAGCGCTAATGACGCGCGTTTAGTTGTCTGCCATCGATGCAAATTATTCGTCGCGTACTGCGCCAAATTGAGAGCTCGCCAGTTGGATTAGTGGCCGGAACAGCAACGTTTCTGGCCATTATCTTCATTCGTAACCAGCTTGAATTACTGCTCGAAGCGGATCACGACATTACTATCAGTCTCAGCACGGCAACGGTACTGGCTGATCACGTTCATGTCATCATGGCATGGAGCTACATTTATGTGCTGTCGGTCATTATACTGGCATTGGCAGGCGGCTGCAGCTGGGCTGGCGCTAACCGTGTATCGCTGTGCGGTTTTACGCTTATATGGGTGCCGCCTTTACTCGACGGCGCTTTCGGCCTCAGTGGCGCGATAATCTATCAGTACCGGTTTGATAGCTTTGCAAGCAGTTTTAGTGGGCTTTTTCTGCCCTGGATTGATGTTGGTTATGTAACGCCGGGTGTGCGCGTAGAAGTTTTTTTAGTCATGCTGGCTACGCTATTCTATGTAGGGTTGTGCAGTACCCGTTGTTACTCATGGTGGCGCGCAGCAATCAGCGCATTGCTGGTGTATTGTGCTATTTTCTCTATGGGATACCTGCCGGCGCTTGTACGTTTGCTCGGTGGTATGAGTCACCCTGAGTTATTACAACAATCGGTGTTAGGGGTAACTGAAACCACGGCACCGGTGTTGTGGTACTTGCCAGTATTGCTGCCACTCTACCTGTTTTATATAAGCAAAACGCAGCCACGCCTGTGGCGGGTGCTATCAAGTTGCCTGCGGATAGAGCGAATGCTCATTTATCTCCTTTTTGTGTTTGCGGGCTTTCTGCAAGGCGTTCGTAATGCGTTAATTGGCAATGATTGGTTAAACCTGTACGACCTCACCTTTGTGAGCCTGGCCTTATTGTGCGTGTCGATTGCGTTTATCGCCATGACCGCGCTCAATGATATATGTGACACAAACATTGACGCGCTGAGTAATCGTTCCCGCCCCCTAAGCCGCGATAAGTCTTTGTTGCCTGAATATTGGTTTGTGGTTGCCTTTGGCGGGCTTCTCAGTATGGGGATGTCGTTTACATTCGGGATCAGTCAACCCGTATTATTGCTGGGTATGTTGAGCCTGGGGTGTTTGTATTCATTGCCACCGTTGAGGCTACGCGCCTTTTTAATACTGGCTCCGTTAACACTTACCCTGATCGCACTGGTGTGTTACCAGTTTGGCATGGCACTCATATGGAATAACAGTACGCCAGAGCAACTCAACCTGCCGCAATTAACCAGTTTGGCACTGTTATTTTTTATTGGTGTGCAGTTTAAGGATATTAAGGACGAAGACGGTGACAGGGCGAATAGTGTGTGTACCATTGCAACGTGTGTAGGCGCACAACGCGCCTACTGGACTTTAGGTGTTTTACTTTTTAGCGCGTTGATAGTCGTTGTTCTTTGTGATGGCATAAGTTTGTCGGTATCGACTGTAGTGGCGGGTGGATTGTTTTTAATGGCGTTGGCCATGTTTAAAAATAGTGAGTGGGTAATCTACTCTTTGGTGGGTTGTTTAGCTTTTCTGTTGTTCAGTGCTTAACGTCATGACCTAAACTGCTGCGGCCATGGGCGAGTAAATTAATCATGGAAGCGGTTTGTGAGCCCCGGGTCCTACAAGGGCTCAGACGTTTTATGCTGGCAACCCGACGTTTATCAGCAATAAAATACATTCGCCATAAATTATCGCTGTATTACAGATCCCTGCTTCGTTTGGGAAGGACTTTCATTTTCATCTGAACTAGCGTTATGGTTATGCAAAATCCTTCGAAGATGACACAGTTCAGATAAAACCAAAAAGAGTAATCCAGCGATTAACGAAAACATGTAATCGTGTGACGTTGTGCGTTCAATAAACAGGCCCCATGCTGCATCCATTAAGAATAATGCAGCAGCAACTTGGTACATAAGCTTCATATTCAGAGTCATAGTCGCTCCCTAAAGAAGGGGCTGTTACAGCCCCAATATGGTCGTTTACCAATGATTTTTATTGGTATTGCCGTAAGTGTCGTGAATAGCGTCATTGGCATTGGCAACTTCAGCGAAAAATTTACCTAAATCATAGAATAGGCCGCCACCTGCTATAATTTCTAACTCTTCATTTGTTAACTCTTTCATTTGTTTGCTCCTAATCCCTGTGGTCCGAATAGCCCTGGTAAAATTCATAAGCCGCATCAGCGATGGCAATTGCAATCGCGATTTTGCCTAATAACCCACCGGTTACTTGTTCACTTTCCGATATTGAAAGTTCATACATGAGTTGCTCTCCTGTTTAGTTATCGACCATGTTGAGGTCATAAAAAACAATACTTAAAAGGAGGATGCGAAACTACTGAACTAGGGAGCTGTTTTTTTATGCATTGAAAGCCATATACAAAAAGCCATTGCTGGTAAATTGGAGAGTTGGCTTTGTAGTGGATGATCGATCTTGCGTTGAGATAATAGCCAGGCGTTTGATTGGAGTACCGTTAATTTAATACTGGTATGGCTCTTGAGTATCTGTTGTATATCTCACTTAAACAGGTAACTGCCTTTTGGGATATCATGAATGCCGGTAAATGTGATTCCCACCTTGCCCTATACTTATTTAATAGATTCGTATGTTTCTGACCAGAGAGTGGCATTTCTATGCATGTCAGGCAGTTCGTCCTGTACTAAACCTAGCGTATCGGCTTTTTTTGTTATTGCCCACCAACTTCCTGACTCGTAAGCTTTAACCAATTCCAAGGTGAAAAAGAGGAGGGTTTTTTCGCCTAAAAGCGCCGCTTTAATATCGTCGCTTAATGGCAATTGTGCAAGCAAGGTTTCCATTGGGGTGTCCAGTAGCGCATCTATCATAGAAAACAGGCCAACCATGAAAGCGCTGTCAGCAAGCTGCGGTGCGACGTGTTGCGCTATTTGCTCACTAAACCTGGCGCGAATGATTGACATCCTGATGATTTCGAGCGGCTTATTTTTGTTAAGGTGAGCGGTGGCTATGAGGCACACAAATTTTCTTGCCTGCTCCTCACCAAGGTAGACCAAAGCCTGCTTAATCGATTCAATGGGTTCCCTTAGTACAAACAGCCCCGAATTAGTAAAGCGCAGCAATTTGTAACTCAAGCTTACGTCTTGTTCGAAATACCGCGCAAGTTTGGTGTAATTCATATAGGGCTTTAAAGCTTCGTGGTAAATGATAAGGACCATGGCGTGCTGAGCTTCAATATCCTTATTTTGAATCATTTCTGGTTTGGCAAAGAAATAGCCCTGGAAGAAGTCAAACCCCATTTTTTTAGCCTGGGCGAATTCTTCTGGCGTCTCTACCTTTTCGGCTAGCAGTTTTAAGCCTTTACGCTGCTTAAATTTCTCTATTAAAGGCGCGATGTCTTTTAGTGGCGTGTTCTGAATATCAAACTTTAGCAGGCGCGTGAAATTGATGAACCTATCCCATTTTCTGTGATACAGAAAATCATCCAGTGCCATTCTATAGCCTTTGTGAAAGAGTTCACGGCACGCTTGATAGACTTCGTCGGTAGGTTCAACATCTTCAAGCACTTCTATTACAATGTCGTTCGGCGGGAGCAGAGCTGGGACCTGGTCGAGCAAGCCTTGCTGGGAGAAATTGATCAGCGCTCTTTTGCCATTAGTCAGTGAACTAATCCCAACATTAAGATGTTGATTCACAATTAAGCGGGAGGTGGCCACAGTTGGATCGACATCTTTCGGGAAGACATTTTCAATACCGTCGCGAAAAAACAGTTCATAGGCGACGGTTTGTCGACGGCGATTAAAAATGGCTTGGCGTGCGGTGAAAACCTTCATTGTGCAACGAAATTATACTGTTCTAATAAAAAGGCAAATCTGACCTTACTCTAATAATTATATAATGCCAAGCATCACTGTTTTTAAAAAATAGTTTGTTTGTCTGTTAGTTATGTTTATTGAGGTTCAAAATAGGTCGGTATGGCAACCGGCAAACGCAGTAGTGTTCCGATGTTCTCTTCGCGGGACAGTGTTTTTAAATTTGATGCTGGAATTGGCGGATATTGGGCTATTTAAATCCTCGTTTAATGGCATTTATTAAGCGACTGATACACCAACATCATTGAACAGCTTGCGTAAAGTTACGTATAACAAAACAATTGAGTTTATCCGAAAACCGTCGCCAATGAAGGCTAACCTTGTCTCCATTCTGTATCGCACGCAGTTATTCACTTGTCATTGATAACTAACGAGTTAAACACTCTTGTTTCCCTTCGAGCGGAATGTGCTACTCTATTTTGATTCGCTAATGCTGGTGATGAATTTGATTGGTCATGACTAGCTGGTTTTGCGCAATGTTGGGTAATAAAAACCAAGGTTTAATTTTCTCAGCCTGGCCGGGTTCTTTGATTATTGGTGGAACTGACGATGTATTAACTGATTCGTTAGTCTGCTATGAACAGGATGGATTTTATAACTTGCTACTTGGCTATGCTTCTGGTCCACCAATCGCCAGGATAATTTTACTCTGTATTTACCGATACGCTGTTAGTTTTGTTGTAAACCTGCGCTGAAACAATCCGGAGCCGACAAGACAGCTGTTAGTATCATTCCTGCCTTGACCAGACTCGACGTAAAAGAGCAGTAACAGGAACAGGGGGGCCTAAGCCAGCAGCCTTCTGCCGATGCTCATCAGAGGTAATGATTAGTATTATTGGCTATCAATTACTGCAAATGCTGCAACTACTGGCAATCGATGTAAATAGATTATATTAAGGAGAGGTGATGAGTAAGGTACTGTCCATTTTGCTTATCGAAGACAATCTTGCTTTAGCAAAACAAATCTGTCGATTTTTAGAAGGCATTGGGTGGACCATCGATTTTGCAGATAAAGGAAAGCAGGGCATCGCATTAGCAACGGCCAATCAATACGACGTCATTATTCTTGACCTGAATTTGCCCGATTGTGACGGGTTAGAAGTGTGTGGACAAATCAAGCAGCACCAACAAAAAATCACACCCATTTTAATGCTCACTGCAAGAGATGCATTCGAGGATAAAGCCAAAGGCTTTAAACAGGGGACTGACGATTACCTTACCAAACCCTGTGATTTGAGAGAACTAGCAATGCGTTGTGAAGCGCTTTCCAGACGCCCTCAATTGCATCATCCCACGGTTGTTAAAAAAGGATATCTGGAGCTTGAAGAGCGAGCGCACAGTGTTCGATGGCATGGCAAATTAGTGAAGACCACAAAGATTGGCTTTAAAATATTACACGCGTTAGCAATGGCTTATCCTTACCCCGTGACACGAAGTGATTTAATGAGTGCGGTGTGGAAGGGAGAACCGCCAGAAAGCAACGCACTCAAGGCTCATATGTACAATGTTAGAAAGTCCTTGGAGCAGGTGAGCGACACACCGCTATTAACCACAATCAGTAATGTTGGATACAAGCTTCAAGGGCTGGAAGACAATGTTTAAAGGAATTCGAGGACAGTTATTCTTCGGTTTCGGGGCATTGGTGATTGTCATCAACCTGTTCTATTCCAGATTGACATACTTGTTTGTCGAAGTTACCGAAGACCTGGTTGCCGGTTATGTAATGGATTTGGAGAGCACTCGGTTACAAAAAATGGGCGCGGGTTATACGAGTATTAAGGACGTGATCACACCGCCGCTTTCAGTCGAGATAAGAAACAGTGAAAGCGAACAATTGCGTCAAACCTCTGCGCTGTATGAGACGTTGTATATTGACTACCGCGATGGCGTAAAGCACTTTTCTGTGCCAATTAGTCACCAGGGGCAGGCATACTGGTTGTCAGTCGCCTCAACTGAGATAACACCCCTGACAACGGCTTCAGAGGTTTTTAGTGTTTTTCTTGGCAGCATATCAGCAGGCGTCATTGTGCTTGCAATGCTGGCGACCTGGTTTCTCGCATCGACCCTGTCGCTACCATTAAGACGTTTAACCAAATCTGTTTCTGCACACCTACCACAAGCGCCAATTGCCATTGATGAGGCAGACAGAAGCGATGAAATTGGTGAACTGGCAAGAACATTTGAAGCAACCTACGGTGATTTACAAGCAGCCTGGCGCAGAGAGCATGACTTTGCCAATGATGTAAGTCACGAATTACGCACACCAGTTTCAATCATTAAAAATGTGTTGTCGTTGAGCAAGGGAGAGGAGCCACTCGATAATGCAGACCGGGCATTACTGGAGCAGTCGACACTAACACTTCAAAATACCGTGGAAGTTCTACTTGCCCTCGCTCGACGAGAAAACCTGGTGCACTCTGCGGTACCGGTTGTGCCCATTGTTGAGCGCGTTTTATTATCATTTTACCAATCGCATCAGGATGAAGAGTTTGCAATTAGTCTTAATGTTGCAGACAGTCTGGTGGTAGTGGGTAATCCGAGTTTAATGGCGCTACTGTTTCAAAACCTGGTAAACAATGGTTTTTATCATGGAGGGGGACAGGGAATGTCAATCTATCAGGCACAAGACCAGCTTGTGTTCGAAAACCCTGTTTCAGATTGCTTAAACGAAAATTATCAGGGGCTGGGACACGGCCAGTATCTGGTATCGCGGATCGCAGGCGTAATGGAATGGCAATTGGAAATACAATCAGATAGCGCGGTTTATCGTGTGATGGTGTCGCCTAAGCTAGCTTCGTAAGTGTTTGATAAAGAGAGCAGGTGGCGCGCAATCAGTATAAACCAGATTAGCTGACTCAATCCAAAAATGACGCCGGCGAACGCAAACCCGGGAAGCACGGTTAAACAGCCGGCAAACCCGCTTGTTATTCCGATAACATTGAGTGCTTTAGGGCCGCGGTTGAGGTTTAATAAATACCAGCTTACTGTGACTAACCAAATGCCGCCGACCCATTCTGAACCGTCTCCCAGGCCGTTCTGTATGATGAATATCACCATCCAAATGGGTTTTTGTTCGGCGCCGGGAACCGATAAAACATACTGGATTGTAAGAATTGAAATAAGGCCACAAATAAAAATATAGCTCGCCCAGATAAACCCAAACATGTTTATAAGGCAATAGCCAATCGTTTCACAGGATCCAATCCACGCTTTTATCGCCCGCAGTAGTAGCAGAAAGAAAAGACTAAAGCCGACAAAGATAAAAAAATACCACGCCTGAAACAGACGGCCGTTTTGCAAAATAAAGTTGAGTTTTTTTTCTGCGTGCAGGTTGACGCCTGGCTCAATCCAAAAAATCATCACAAACCCGACGACATAACACAGCGCAGTACCCAGTGCCCCCAGAGCGCCAAGCTTAAGTGAGTAGGTCGATTTACTTAACTGAGATCTGTTCAAATTGCATAACCATTTCAAAATGACACTTGATTGTATTGAGCAGCTTTACGCTGTTTATCGTATATTTCTTCGGCGATAAAAGCAGTAATCCGATACATTTTATTGTGATTGCCTGACATATTTGCCAACTGACATAGCAGCGGGCACCGTTGCTAACAACCAAATAAGACCTGTTAATGCGGGCGCAAGTGCGTGTTCGGTTTGGAAGGTAAGACAATACGTAACAAAAATGAAAGCAATAATTGCCGCGAGGATATAGCTATATAAAAAGGCGATCCACATTAAGCGCAATTTAAGCGACCTGTGATTTGTATACAGGGTATGGCCCACAATCAGAATTATTGAAACAGACAAAGGTAAAAACCGACTAATAACGCCACCCTGGTCATTCATAACTTTGTTGAGTAAATGGTATGCAGGTGGCGACATTATCATAAGCATGTATGCGTAAAACGCATAACTCTGAAAACGTGTGGTAGCGCTGTATAATCGCAGTATTTGATATTTCATAGTGCATCATTTACGCGTGATTAATTCTGTGTTTTTGCGCAATGAATACGGTATAAAAACAGATGCTAACCAGCAACACTGTTCGCACCTTAAGCGCAAAGGCGGGAAGGAGCTCCCCGCGAATATCTGCTAACACAAAGAAGCCATACTCAGAAAGCGTATCGGGCAAAAATACTGCAAGTTCCAAAGTCTGAGTACTTGGTGTACTGTGCGCCGAAAGATAAGTCAGAGTAATGATACATCGCACCAAGCTGATAAGCTTTTTGTTCGAGGCTGCCCTCCCAAAACTGCCACTCCAGCCCGCCTGACAATTCAACATTACTGGTTAGCATTTGGCGCACATTTGCTGCAATGCTGTGATGGTTGCTGTCTCCGCGTTGTATTTCTGTGCCAGTATCAAGGTCAATAGCAAAACGACCTACGTTTACGGAAGTATCAATGTTCGTTTGAGGATTAATGTTAAACACATAGCCGACGCCAAATTGCCAGTTACGTTCCTCTACGGTGTGCTTTAGTCCGTTTTGCCCTGTAATTGAATCATCTACGTTACGATAGCGGCCTTTAACAAACACGTTTTCAAACACAGTTGCACTGAATTGGATCTCAGGACCTGTTTGTTCAAACTCCTCTAATCCGGCCATTTGATTGTCGACAAAGCCAAGTTGTACAAAGTCATAGCTTAATGACTCTGCAAAAGTTACGTGGGAAAAAGTCAATAGGGTGAACAGGAATGTATTTCGTTTCATCATTGTTATCTCAGTTGAAGTTACGTGCGGGCATATTACCCGGCAGGAAGTAAAGAGGAGGTAAAGGAATCGGTGTTATCCGTAGCAGGCTTAATTTTGTTGAGTCATTATAAAAAAACGTTGACGCTATTTTTTTCTTCACATATACTTCACTAATCAAGTACATATTGAGTAATGTTATGGGATCTGAAATTAAAAGTGGCGACATTGCAAAACGCCTTTGGCTAAAATCGGCTGTTTTTTCCAAGCTTCTGGACAATAGCTTGTCTGCGGTACATGGCATCGGTTTAACCGAATACATGGTGCTGCAAAGTCTGATGTTGGCGCCAAACCAGGCACTACGGCGAGTTGATATCGCCGAATCATTAGCGAGGACCGCATCGGGTATAACCCGAATTCTTTTACCGCTGGAGAAAATTGGTTTGGTGTCTAAAGACGTAAACGAGAGAGATGCCAGAGTGAGTTTGGTTAAAATTACTCCGTCAGGTAAAACGTTGTTTGAAAATGCCACCACAACTGTAAATGCAAAATCGGCATCGTTGCTTAAAAATTTGGATACTAAGCAAGCTGACAGTCTGCTTGCTTTATTGCAGGCTATATGAGGGACGTTATGAAAACACTGAATGGCTCGTGTGTTTGTGGTGAAGTTGAATTTCGCGTTGAAGATCAGTTTGCTTATGCGGGTTACTGTCATTGTTCGCTCTGCAGAAAAGCATCCGGCGCTGCAGGTACGGCAATTGGCGGAATAGCAAACACGCATTTCACGGTGACAAAAGGAAAGCACAGAATTAACTATTATAAGCGCAGCAAAGAGACTGTCTCAGCGTTTTGTAGCATCTGTGGATCAACGCTTTTCGGTGAAAAGCCGCTACTAGGCATGGTGCATATTCGCTATGGTGCGCTGGATCATACCCCGTCACTACTGCCTCAGGCACATATGCATGTGTCCTCAAAAGCGGACTGGTATGAAATTAGTGACTCGCTGCCACAGTTTAGTGAGTTTCCGGTGATTTAACCGAAGTTTTACTCTGACGCACTGCGCTTTGCTTTCACATAGAAAGCAAAGCGCAGCTGTTATGATGAGAATTTATGCCTGCATGAGTGTTAATTTCAAGCAGCGTTAACCTTGTTAAGGTTGCAGCTCATTACTCAGAACAGTTTGGATAAGGGCATCTTGTTTTTGTATGCAGTCCGCAGCCACCCCGCAGTTTATGAAAATAGTGATACTGGTATCTTTGTACGGAATATAAATATTAGTACTGCTGTATCCTGGTTCGTCTCCGCCGTGATGGTAGATGGGCTTTTCAAAACTGGCGTCTTTCATCATACCCATTCCATAGAACGCATCATCACCGAGCGCCGTTAAATTACTATCACCTATCATAAGATCGCGGATCGACGCCGAAATTGGCGAGTTGTCGGAAGCAACAGCGCGAATTAAGCGCGTTAAATCTTCAGCCGTTGATATCAAAGGTGCATCTGCAACACCGATATTTTCGTAGGCAAGTTTCGTATTTAAAATTTCACCGTTGAGGTTGAAGTACCCGGAAATAATAGTACCGAGTTCCTTCTCAACGCCATTGTAATAAGAGTTATTCATGCCTAACGGGATCAGTACGCGTTGTCTGAGTGCCGATGAATGATGCTCTCCTAAAACGCTATCTAAAATCAAACCAACCAGCAGGTAGCCACTATTGGAGTAATTAAATTGAGTTCCTGGTACAAAGTCTGCGGGTTTATCGAGAGAAAACGCCAGCGCATAACTGTCGGTTTTGAGCGAAGTAGGATCGTCCATAATGGCGTCAAACCATGCGTCAGCGGTATCAGGAGCGAGGTAGTCATGCACGCCGGACGTGTGCATTAAAAGCTGTCTAAGCGTAATGTCCGAGCCATATTCAATGCGCGAGACCAGATCAGCAGGCAACCAGGTATCTATGGTATCGTCTATATTGAGCATGCCATCTTCGTAAAGCATCAAGGTAAGTAATGCGGTGGCTTTCTTTCCTGCGCTACCTACCGGCATTTGCGCATCAACCTGCATAGGTGTATGGGTCTCGGTGTCGCTGACGCCCGCTGACAGCAGGATATGCTTCTGCGGGCTTGCAATATGCAATACCACTCCGGGTATCACTTCGCCTACGGTTTCATTCAGCAATGACTGATAGTCGAGTGGTGTGGGCAAGGGTTGAGGTATATTGGTGCCAGGGGCATTATCTGAACCTCCGCAACCAAAAAGACCTAAGGTAAAAACAGACGAAAGTGCTACAACCGGTAAATAGTGTTTCATAATCATTTCTCGCAAGTGTTAATAGTAATAAAAAGTAGGTGTGAAGGATGGCGACGCAGTTCAGGACAACGCCACTACCATCAACCCATTGCCGATACGGTTGCATAAGCGACGATAGCGAGCGCTGCCAGCACCCCGGCAATACTCCAGGGCAGAAAGCCCCGCCAACGACGTTTGCTTCCGGAACCAGACTTTGGTGTATCCCGCTGTAACAGTAATCTGGTGGCAAAATACATAATCGAGATGGCCAGCATGACGCTGATAAGCTCAATAACTTCAAGTGATAAAGGCATGGGCGATGGAGAAACAGGAAACAGGCGGAAAAGGTCGAGCACGTACACAACAAAATAGCTGATACCCGCAAGTAAGCCCCCAACAATCGCCCATTTGTCTTTCAGGGCGACGAAATAAGCAAAAACTACACTGCTTAATCCAATGGAGGTTAGAATAAAATTAAATATGCCTAGCAAAACCGGCGATATATGAGAAAAATCGCGTGTCTCGATAGGTCCGCCAGGTATTAGTGAGGCTAGGGCAACAAATGCTGCAACGAGTAGCGCTGATAAAATTTTGTGCACGGGTTTATGATCTCCAGATCCTGATGAACTCAAGTATGAAGAGGCGAGAGTAAAGAAAGGGTAAAAATAGCGAGGAAAATAGAGGGGAAAAAGTTAACCGGTCAGCCAGGTTGAAAAAATTTTTAAACTTTGTGCTCTTTCTATTGAAGTAAAAGACTTAAAGTCTTAACCAAGCTTACTTTGCTCAGTATGTGCGTATACATTCTGAGCAAAGCACGTATGCCCACGGAGCGCCAGAAATGGCCGAAACCTCTTATTATGGATGTAACTAATTAGGGGAGGTTTACTCCAGGAGCTCCATGAGTTGGGGTAAGCAAAGGATTCAATATTGATAAACAGTATTCCAAGAATTGCCAGACCTCGCAGAAAATCCAGCACGGTAATTCTGGTATCAACAACGTTATTCATTACAGCGCATTGCCTCGCGTTTTGAGTGTGCTAGTAGAAGTTAAATAAGGTTTCAACTGGGAGGCTGCAGTCACTTACATCATCGGGCGTTCTCTATAATTGCAGCATCCATCCAATACAGGTCGCCATTTCGGGTAAACAGCAAATGCTTTCCATCAGCTGTTACGAACGGACAGAGCTCGTGCCCTTCAGTATTCACATCAAGCCCTAAGCTTTGTGCTTCTGACCATGCACCATCATCTAGCTGAAAACTAATGTACAAATCGCCTTTTCCGAGACCTTGCTTACGGACAGATGAAAAAATCATGTATGACTCATCGGGAGCTATAAATACGTCAGCTTCATACGCTTGAGTATTAATGCTTTCGGGTAACTTGACCGGCGGTGTGAACTGTCCGTTAACTAACTGGCTGCTATAAATATCAAAACTACTCTGGGGTGCTTTATTGGAAGCAAAGTAGAACGTTCCATCCGTCGTTGAAGATACGAAGTATTCATCGTGGCTGGAATTAATTACGTCGCCAGCATGTATCGGTGGTGACCATTTGCCATTCTCTCTGGTCGAATACCAAATATCGTAATCTTTCGGAGGGCCCACTTTTTCCAGTGGCATATCAGAAATATAGTACAGTACACTGCCGTTAACGCTCAAAAAGGGGTCGTTAAAGCTATATATTGGGTGAGATATCACAGCGCCCGGTTCACTCCAGACTCCAGCAGTTAGCTTTGAAGTTCTTATTTCTGTCCGTTCCCCAAGGTCAACACCAAAAAAGAATTCCTCACCGCTTTCGGAGAAAACTGAGCCAAATTCATGTTCATCCGGCTTTGTTATCAGGTTCTTAGCAAGCAACTCAGGTTTCGCTCCAGGCGTTCTTGAACCAAAATATTTCAGGCTGTCATCATTTGACGACCCTACGTGTCCCTCAATGCCCTCAAGCAGTGCCTTTGGGTTGAAGATATCTCCCTCTTTCACGACATATGCAACTTCTCGTATTACACTGGCATCTTCCACTAAATTTCCCTCCAGAACCACCAGATTTGCCTTTTTACCCGCTTCAATACTTCCGACATCGTCCTTTCCCAGTAATCTGGCACCATTACTCGTCATCACCTGAATTGCTTCCCGGGGTTTGAATCCCGCCTCGACAAATAACTCATAATTCCTCTGGTCTCCAAAGCCGGGTAAATTGTGAAGGCCGGGATCCGGCCCAGCAGTCAGCAGTCCTCCCTTCCTGAAAAAGGCAAGCTCATACTCCAGCGAACGAGGCAACCAGTCCTCTTTAAAGTACCAACTTTCTTTGCGCTCAGTCATGCGCTCTCTACGCTGGTGATAATCGTTTTTATGAAAGGGGGACAAAGCTTTTAGTGTTCTTTCATCAGCAACACCTCCTCGTACAGTTTGAGCTTCGAATATCGCAGGCGTTGCTGAAATCGCTACGTTATTTGCTATTAGCGTTTGTTGAATGTGATTCACTTCGTCACTGTTAATGTCTATTGAGCTTCTGAAATCTCTGCTTCCAGAACATTGTGCCTGGACATGCCCATGAGCATGATCGTAGCTATGAATAAACCCATGTTCGATTGCGTCAATGCCAGCGTTAGCAGCTTCAATAAATGTTGTTGCGCACAAGTGACCGGTGACTTTCGCGCCATGCTTATGCGCTTCATCAACGATGATGGCAAGATCCTGGGGGCGCGTGTGCATATAAACTTTGAACCACTCAATGCCTTTATTCGCCCAGAAACTTATGGTCTCTCTCACTTCAGCCTCACTCGTGAAACTTATAAAATTGCCTCTACCATCCGGACCAGTGAAATAGGGACTGGATGCAACGATGTCCGGGCCTGGCTGTAGCTGTTGGCTGATATTCTTTTTGATGGCCAACTCTTCTTCAGGATGACCGGTACCACAGGTCTGGATGGTCGTCACTCCGCTGGCAAGATACATTTTGGGGGAGGTATGTAATAAAGCACCCTGTGGTAATCTCATGTGATTGTGGGTACCGATGAGGCCGGGAATAACGGTATGCCCATTGAGGTCGAGGTATTGGTAGTTTTCCAGCTTTTCTCTGCCGCTGCTGTCACCGACTTCTACAATAACACCGTTATCAATGAAAATGGTTTGGTGGGATTTGGGCGCACTACCTTTGCCGTCAAGTAAAGTTACATTTTTAAGCGCAACCTTGTCCCCTCCATACGCAAGGAAACTCTGATAGTAATCCGAAGGGGGTGTATTGGTTGACATCCTAGCGGCTGTTTCAGAAGGTGAGCAGCAAGCTTTAACTTCGTTACTTACGACTAAGCTCATGATGTACAGCGACGAAATACACAGTAACGCTAACCAACCTGAAATCAGATACTCATGCGTCAATTTAAGCTTTCTGGCGTATGTCTGACTAATTCTGACAGTTTCTTTGATGTTGCTGTGGACAGCCTTGTCCCAATAGCGGCGTAAGCTAATCATTACCATTGTTCCGAAATTAAACTACCAAGGGGGCTCGGGGAGTATAAGAAAAATTAATGCTATGTACTACCCACTGTGTCAGCTGTATTTATGGTCGGTTGTACTTGTGTCAAATGGATTGTTTTCAAAAGTCAGTGAAGTAGTTGTCGTCAAGATAGGCAATTGAACTGGTCTTTGGTACTGAAATCCACAATGAGATATGTGAAAGCCCTGACCTCAACATTTTGCGTATTCAAGTGATGGTATGTTTTTGTGCTTTATGCGCCAAAATCCAGCGGGCTGAAAAACACGTGAGTTGTGCAATTGCTGTAGGGTGTTTTGAGTTCATAACGCACTTTTCCTGAGTCGTTCAGACTCAATCTCTGCTCGCTAATTGCGGGCCGCGCTATGTATCTGCACAAACGTACCAGCTTGTCAGTTTGGTGACTGTCTGCAAACACCCCATCGTGTAAGCTAAAACCGTTTATTTGAGCTAATTGACCGTAATGTTTTTCATCTTTGGCAGGTAAGGTTTGCAAGGCAAAGGCTTTTTTGCCGGTATTTGGTCCTACAGCAATGCGATAATGTACTGAGGCAGCCTGCAAGGGCAGTAAACTATCTTCATCACCCATAGGTAAATCGAGAAACGTTTTATCCATATCACGCTCAATCAAGCCTGATTTTTCTAGGTAGTGTGCAATTCGATGGCTGATAGTATGAACAAGGCACTCCATATTGCCATGGTTGGGAGCTTTAACTCGTTTGAAATTTGTACTCTCTCGCTCTTGCGTGAATACGCCTTCTGGAAACAGCATCTGGAAGTGGATATCTCGATTCACTGCGCTTCCAACACATTGAATATAAGTCACTTCCCCTGTTTTGGCCTGCTTTTTTAGATGCCCTGCTCGATGAATAATATCTGTTGCAATAGCGCGATGAATGATTTGCATGATTTTGCTTAAATGTTTGGGATATCTGGCAAGCAATAGACGAAGCGGGATGGGCAAACTCAATACCCATTGGGGAACTGGGTAGCCATGAAGAACATCATCAACTAACAATTTTGCACTTTCTGCCATCCGTCTTGCACCGCAACTTGGGTAGAAACCTCGTTTCTTGCAACTAAACGCGACCAGTTTCTCATGTTTGCAGTCGTCACATACTACGCGCAAAAACCCATACTCTAATCGACCACATTTGAGAAATTCTTCAAACTCTTTTTCTACATGTCGTGGTAGCGACTTCCCTTGTTGTAAAAGCAGCTCGAGAAATTCTGGGTAGTGGCGTTCGACCAATTGATACAGTAACGTCCGCTCTGGACGATGTCGTTTATAGGTATGAGAGTGAGTTGCTAGCAACGGCGACCTTGCCGTGAATTGGCATCACAGTGAGTGGAAAGTTTTCATGTAAATCTATTGAACAATAGGGTGAAAAATACATAGCACCAAGGTCCGCTTTACCGTACATGAGAGACGGTCAGATTTGATCAAGCACTCCAGGCAATTTTGTTTGACCAAATGGTGCCTAATCTTGGTAAGGCTGGCGGGTTCCCCGAAAAGGTACCCCGGATAGGCAATAAAAAACCCCGAAGGCTTATTTGACTTGGCCTGTCGGGGTTCTTCAGTTGTTGGTGGAGCTGGCG
>JABXHM010000051.1 GCA_013373625.1 Alteromonadaceae bacterium
GCCCGAAGCTGAGCCTGAACCCGGAGCTGAGTCAGAACCCGAAACTGAGTCAGAGCCTGAAGCTGAGCCAGAGTCAGAAGCTGAGCCAGAGTCCGAAGCTGAGCCGGAATCTGAGCCGGAAGCTGAGCAAGCAGTGAGTGAAGATGTCGACCCGCTTGATCAGGCATTGGCTGATTTCGATAAACAAATGATGGATGATATTCCTTCTTTGTCGGGTGGATATGAAGCGTCATCAACGCAGGAAAGCGATGATTTCGATGATGATATCCTCGATCAGGCACTGAGTGATTTTGATGACGATCCTGACAGTTTCGAGCTCGAACAGGAGCAGGATGGTGTATTGCCAGAGGACACGGCTCCCACACCCAAAGAGCAAACCATTGAGGTTGATGAGCTCGAAGATGTGCCGGGCCTGGACGATTGGCTTGACGATGCCGATAACGGTGAAGAACAGACTATTTTAGATGAGCTCGATAACAGTGAGTTTGATGATTTGCTGGGCGAATTGGGCACCGAATCAGACAGTCCGGCTACCCAGGCAGAAGAAAACCTCAAGCTGGATAACCCGGATCTGGACCTTGATGCATTGTTTAGTGAAACAGCGGAGGAGTCAGAACCGGTTACTGCCAGCGACGAGCAGCCTGACACGCCGCCTCAGTCATCTCACGAAGATGACTACGTTGATGTTGATACGCTGATGGCAGAAGCCGATGACATTGCGGAAGATGAGGAAGAACGCGATCTTGAACTGGATGTCAGCCTTGGCGAGTTCAGTGGCGTAAATGACGATGACGACGTGTTTGATATTGACAAAGATGCCGGACAGAACGCCAACCTTGATTTAGCCAGGGTATACATTGAAATGGATGATCCCGAAGCGGCTAAAGAGCTACTTGAAGAAGTATTAAGTAAGGGCTCTGAGGCTCAGCAGTCAGAAGCCCGCAGTCTGATTGATACACTGAAAAACTAAACGTCACCACAGTTGGCTTGCACTACACAAATATAACTTGTCGCTGATACCCTGAGGTTATCGGCGACATTTTTTTTCGTTGACTAACAGGTATTCAAAACATGAATTATTGTCGAGTTAATCGCCAGCCAGGCGCCATTCAACGCGCAATGAAGCGCGCTATTGTTATCGCGGCGAGTTTGCTGTGTGGTGCAGTATTGCCGGGCCATGCCGCACTAACAGAGAAACAACTAAATACCCTCGACACCATCAAACAAGACGTGTCGGTGTCGTCACAGTCTTATCAAATTATAGAGTCACTCACCACGGAAGTGGGCGCACGGATGGTAGGCACTCCCGGTGCTGATCTCGCCACTGACTGGGCGGTTAAAAAAATGAAGATGTTGGGATTCGACAAGGTTTGGGTGGAAGAGAGCAAGGCGCAACTTTGGCAGCGTGGCGACCTGAGTGCAAGTATTATTGCACCGTATCGGCAAAAGTTAGTGGCCATTGCGCTTGGTGGCAGTGTTGGCACAAACGGTAAACCCTTAGAAGCAGAAGTTGTATTCTTTGACAATCTCAAAGCGCTTGAGGAGGCGCCGGAAAACAGCCTCGCCGGTAAGATAGCTTACATAGGGTATCGAATGGAGCGTCATATTGACGGTCATGGCTACGGCAAGGCCGTGGGGGCGCGGGTGATTGGTGCTACAACTGCAGCGCAAAAAGGTGCCGTGGCATTTGTGATGCGTTCCGTCGGCACCGATACAGACCGTATTGCGCACACCGGTATGATGCGCTACGAGGAAGGCGTTAAAAAAATTCCGGCTGTGGCACTGTCTAACCCCGATGCTGATTTATTAGAAAATATGTTGCGTCGGCAAGAACCTGTAATATTTTCTTTAACGACCAACGCCAGCGGACCAACCGGTAAAACCGTTACCATTGCTAATGTTATCGGTGAAGTGACCGGGAGTGAATCCCCTGACGAGCTCATTACCCTGGGCGCGCATATCGATAGCTGGGATGTTGGCACTGGTGCTATTGATGACGGTATTGGAATTGGTATTGTGCTGGCTGCGGGGCATTACATCGCGACTATGCCAGAGCGCCCGGCGCGTACTATTCGGGTTATCTTATTTGCCGCTGAAGAAATAGGCTTAGTGGGTGTGCGTGATTATGTGGCTCGGCATGAAGCGAATATCAGCAACCATATGATTGGCGCTGAATGGGACTTTGGCAATGGCCAAATCTATCAGTTAGAGCCCGGCGTGGGGCCCATGGCATTAAATTCAATTCGCGATTTTGCAACCTACCTGGTGCCCATGGGAGTGGCGCTTGCGCCGACTAATACGGCCAAAGGTCAGTCAGATATGAGCCTGCTGGGCGCAGCAGGACAACCAGCTGTAAACTTTGCGCCGGATGGTCTGGATTATTTTGATTATCACCATACCGAAAATGACACCCTGGACAAGGTGAATAAACAGGCACTTAAAGTGAATACGGCAATCTATACACTATTTGCCTGGTATGCCGCGAGTAGTGACGTCAATTTTCATCAGTAATTTTTTACTTCTCCCGCATAGCAGTGCATAACTGCTGCTATGCGTTGCGGTTGCAGGCAACACATTAAGCCTGCGGGTTAAAATTGCTGACGACAATTGCCCAATGGCTTGTCATTACGTAAACTTACGCCCCCACAGTCAGCCATAGTAGTGAAAAAATGACCCGAATAGCCCTAGGTATTGAATATGATGGCGCCCAGCATTTTGGCTGGCAACGACAGCGCGAAGTGCCCAGCGTGCAGGGCTATCTGGAAAAGGCTCTGTCGACTGTTGCTAATACCCCAGTGGAAGTGCAGTGTGCCGGACGTACTGATGCCGGCGTACATGCTACCGGTCAGGTGGTACATTTTAATTGCGCGGCAGAGCGACCGCTGAAAGCCTGGACCATGGGGGTTAACGCAAATTTACCGGATTCAATAGCCGTAAAATGGTGTACGCCTGTCAGCGATGATTTTCACGCGCGTTTTTCGGCGACCGGCCGACGCTATCGCTATGTCATTTATAACCACAAAATGCGCCCGGCAATACTGCACCATGGCGTAACGCATGTGCATCGCGACCTGAACGAACACCGTATGCATGACGCAGCTCAGGCGCTGCTTGGAGAACAGGATTTTAGTGCGTTCAGAGCAGCATTGTGTCAGTCAAAAAGTCCGTTTCGCAATGTGACAAAGGTGTCGGTGAGTCGCCAGGGCAGTTACGTAATCGTCGATATCAGTGCCAATGCGTTTTTGCACCACATGGTGCGCAACATTGTCGGCTCGCTTATTGAAGTGGGCAGTGGTCACCAGCCAATAAAGTGGATAGCTCAGTTGCTGGCAGGAAAAGATCGCACCGTTGCTGCTGCAACATCAAAACCAAATGGTTTGTATCTGGTGGCAGTTGATTACCCTGCCGGTTTTGGCTTACCGCAGCCAACCCTTGGTCCATTGTTTTTACCGGACAACTAGGGTCTGTTGCTGGAGGGTATTGCATGCAAGCGGGTCAGAGTCAAAAGTGTCGCTAAAAGCCAGCGCGCGCGGTACAGCAATTAACCAATGCTCAAGTATTTGTCTGACTGAAGGTTGATAACAATAAATATTTATACTTCTTAGACCAGTTTTACTTTTCGCTATTCCCTTGAATATGCTCTAATATGGGCCACATTGGCAGACGCCGTAGTACATAATTTACAACCTTGTGGCCAGCGCACTAACAAACAGTAAAAAGCCCTAAGGCACAGGTTACTAAAAAGAGGATATCTCTGGCATGAGCTGGATTCAAAAAATTCTTCCAAAAAACCAAACGTCTACTAAAGGTAACGTACCTGAAGGCATATGGACCAAGTGTAACGAGTGTCAGGCAATGCTGTATAAGCAGGACCTCGAAAAGCAACTGGAAGTGTGCCCTAAATGCGACAACCATATGCGTATTGGTGCACGTCGCCGCCTGGATGCATTCCTCGATGCCGGCGATCGTCACGAGTTGGCCAGCGAACTGGAACCACAGGATATTCTCAAATTTAAAGACTCCAAGCGTTATAAAGATCGCATCAGCGCTGCACAGAAAGCGACTAACGAAAAAGACGCGTTAATTGTTATGAAAGGCAAGCTCAAGGGCATGCCTGTGGTGGTAGCAAGCTTCGAATTTGCGTTTATGGGTGGCTCTATGGCATCCGTCGTCGGTGCTCGATTTGTCGCCGCAGTGAATGCAGCGATAGAACAGAACTCACCGCTTATTTGTTTCTCTGCCAGTGGCGGGGCACGTATGCAGGAAGCGTTACTGTCGTTAATGCAAATGGCGAAAACATCCGCAGCGCTGGCAAAACTTACCAAAAAAGGTTTGCCGTACATATCGGTAATGACCGATCCGACCATGGGTGGCGTGTCTGCCAGTTTAGCGACGCTTGGCGATATTAACGTTGCAGAGCCTAAAGCATTAATTGGTTTTGCTGGCCCACGGGTTATTGAGCAGACTGTACGTGAAAAACTGCCTGAAGGTTTTCAGCGCAGTGAGTTTTTACTTGAAAAGGGCGCAATCGATATGATTGTTGACCGCCGCGAAATGCGCGACAAGTTACACAGCGTGCTGGCCAAATTACACCGCCCTGATTAACCACCAGGGCCAACGGCCTGATTATGTCAAAAAATCTTCAACAATGGCTCAGTTACCTTGAGTCCATTCACCCTAGTTCAATTGATATGGGCCTTGAGCGTGTTGCTCAGGTTGCCAGTCGACTCAATATAAAATTTACCGGCCGCGTTATTACGGTTGGTGGTACTAACGGCAAGGGCACCACGTCTGCATTGATTGAGAACACCCTGCTGGCGGAAGGCCTGAGCGTTGGGGTATACAGCTCTCCACATTTGCTTGATTACCGTGAACGAGTGCGTATTAACAATGTACTTCCCGCAGAGGCGGTTTTTTGCGACGCTTTTGCACAAGTGGAGGCCATTCGCGGTGATATCAGCCTCACATATTTTGAATTTGGTACGCTGGCAGCGATGCTCATGCTGATGCAAGCCGCGCCGGATGTCGTGATTTTGGAAGTGGGTCTGGGCGGACGACTGGATGCGACCAATATTATCGCGCCGGACTGCGCCGTTATTACCAGTATCGGGCTTGATCATCAGGATTGGCTGGGTGATACGCGAGAAAAAATCGCTACCGAAAAAGCCGGTATTATCAGAGCCAATGGAAAAGTTGTCATTGGTGAACCCCAACCACCTCAAACGCTCAGTGCGGCGGTACAAGAACTCAATGCCAATGCCTGGTGGGCAGGCCGCGAGTTTGCGATAACTGCATCAGCACAAGGAGTGGTGTTTACCAGTCTGAATTACCGCCTGGAATTGCCTTCCACGTCGATACCATTGACAAATGTGGCCACCGCCATGGCGGTGTTGAGACACGGCGATTTTACTGTCAGTGCAGCCAGTATGCAGCATGCTGTTGCCAACACGTCTTTACCCGGCCGTCGCCAGCTTATTGCCACACACCCGGCGACCTATTTAGATGTGGGTCATAATCCGCAGGCAACAGAGTCATTGGTTGAATGGCTGCACACTAAAGAATTTAACCAGCTACACATTGTCATTGCCATGCTTAATGACAAATCTCCAAAGGCGTCGCTGGCACCATTTTTGCCCTTCATACCGCAATGGTATGTAGGCGCAACGCATGGTCCTCGCGGGCTTAATGCCCAGAGTCTGGCAACGGCATTGCCTGACTCATCGGTAAAGCAATTGTTCGATAATGTCACCGCTGCCTATGAGTCTGCGCGGTCAGGTGCTAAAAAAGATGATCTTATTTTAGTGGTTGGCTCTTTTCATACAGTTGCAGATATTCTGGCGTTACCGCACAATACACAAAACTAACAACGGGAACTCAGACAGTGGCGTCAGCGTTACAAAACAGATTGGTAGGTACGGTTATTCTGGTCGCCGTAGCGGTGATCATTTTACCGGATATGTTGGATGGTAAGAAATCGCGCAGTTCCGATGTGTTCGTGAACGTGCCGGCAGCACCTAACAAAAAGCCAATTGTGAACCCAGAACCTTTTCCCGAGGAGCGGGTGAAAAATGCGGTTCAACGCCCTGTTGAGATAGTTGATGAGCCAGCGTTAGATGACCAGCCAACCACCACTGCAGATACGTCTTCTGCCCAGGCACAGGCCGAGGACAATGACGATCTGGCCACACAAACTGTTGTCGAAGCACCGGATGAAGCTCAACAAAGTAATGGCTGGGTAATACAGTTGGGCAGCTTTCGGCATTCAAAAAACGTTAAGCAGCTCTTAGATAAACTGGAAAGTGCCGGATACCGTGCTTTTAGCCGGCCCATAGAGACAAGTTCTGGTCCGCTTACTAAAGTATTTGTAGGGCCTAATCTTAATAAAACTGAGCTTGATGACGCGCTGCCTCACCTAAAAGAGATCACCGGTCTGCGCGGCAAAGTCACGCAGTTCAGTGTTAACGGTTAAGCAGGTATCTAACGCGTGGGCAATTAATTTTTACAAGGTTTTAATCACCAGGACAGTAAAGTTGACACTGACAAACCGCTGAGGTGTCGAACACTGGTAATCAGTCTGACTTCTGGTAGAATGCGCGCGGATTCCACGCGATGCTGGTTATTTTTTAGCTGTATCGCTAACAGGATGGGTAAGTATCATCAAATGAATTGGCTGGATTACACAATCCTAGGTGTGGTAGCGCTTTCCACACTTATTAGTTTGGTGCGCGGCTTTGTAAAAGAAGCTATATCTTTGGCGGTGTGGTTTGCCGCCTTGTTTGTTGCCAGTCAATTTTATGCTGACCTCGCTGTTTATTTCACCCGAATCGAAGATGAACTCATTCGCAACGGCGCTGCTATAGCCGTACTGTTTATCGCGACACTCTTACTGGGTGCACTGGTTAGTTACACAATAAGCCAATTAGTCGAGGCAACCGGGTTGTCTGGCACCGATCGTGCCCTAGGGGCCGTTTTTGGCGCGTTACGCGGCGTACTCATTGTGAGCGCGCTATTGTTTTTTCTGGATACATTTACGCCCTCAGCGTCATCACAGTGGTGGCAAACATCGGTGTTGGTGCCAGAGTTTACAGTAATAATAGAGTGGTTTTTTAGTTACATAAAAGACAGCTCCAGTTTTTTAACTCCCGCTTAAATAGGTAACCTATATGTGTGGTATTGTCGGAATTGTTGGTAAAACACCGGTTGCTCAGTCGCTCTATGACTGCTTAACAGTATTGCAACACCGGGGTCAGGATGCCGCTGGCATTATGACTATCAATAATGGTGTGTTTAATCTACGTAAAGACAATGGACTGACTCGTGATGTGTTTCATACCCGCCATATGAAGCGCCTGACAGGAAACATGGGGATCGGCCATTGCCGCTATCCCACAGCAGGTTCATCAAGCTCTGCCGAAGCACAGCCGTTTTATGTTAACTCGCCCTTTGGTATTGCCTTTGCACACAACGGTAATCTGACCAACGCCAGTGACTTACAATCTGAAGTTGCGCGGATTGCCCGCCGTCATATCAATACAACGTCTGACTCTGAAATTCTGATGAATATTTTTGCGCATGAATTGTCGCAGCGCACCTCAGGGCTTTCCGTATCACCGAAAGACATTTTTGAAGTGGTTACCAATGTCCACAGTAAGGCGCGGGGCGCTTATGCCGTGGTGGCTGCCATTATTGGTTTAGGGCTTGTGGCATTTCGTGATCCTAACGGTATTCGCCCGCTTGCGCTGGGTAAGCGTGTTACTGAGATGGGCGAAGAGTATATGGTTGCGTCTGAGAGCGTAGCGCTGGATGCGGTTGGTTTTCAGTTTATTCGTGACGTTGCACCAGGAGAAGCGGTATTTATCACAGAACAGGGTGAACTGTTTACTCAACAGTGTTCACAAAACCCGGTGACCGCGCCTTGCATATTTGAGTTCGTTTATTTTGCTCGTCCTGATTCATTTATCGATGGTATATCGGTATACGCGTCGCGCGTTAATATGGGTAAAAAGTTAGGCGCTAAGATTGCGAAAGAGTGGGCCGATTTAGACATTGATGTGGTTATTCCGATCCCTGAAACATCAATGGATATCGCACTACAGATTTCGAATACACTTAATTTGCCTTATCGTCAGGGCTTTGTTAAGAATCGCTATATCGGTCGTACCTTTATTATGCCTGGCCAAACCCAGCGCAAAAAGTCAGTGCGCCGCAAACTCAATGCTATTTCATCGGAGTTTAAAGGTAAAAATGTACTGTTAGTGGACGACTCAATTGTCCGTGGCACCACGTCCGGGCAGATTATTGAAATGGCGCGAGAGTCAGGGGCTAAGAAAGTGTATTTCGCTTCGGCTGCACCAGAAATTCGCTTCCCGAATGTGTACGGTATTGATATGCCATCAGCAAACGAACTTATTGCTTATGGTCGTGAAATTGATCAAATCTCTGATCTTATCCAGGCAGATGGTCTTATCTTCCAGGACATTGATGATTTAGTGGATGCTGTGCAACAGGAAAACCCACAGATCAAACGCTTTGAAACCTCAGTATTCGACGGTAATTATATTACCGGCGATGTGGATCAGGCATATCTGGAGCGTATTGATGCAGCGCGCAATGATATGGCTCGCAAAGCTCCGGTCGTGCAGGCAGAGCTGTCTAATTTAGATATGCACAATTTCGAAGCCTAGCGCTTAAATGCAATATTAAACAAAAAAGCCGTGCCCGGTTTCAAATCGGTGCACGGCTTTTTTTTAGCTTGTAAGCTAACGGGCTTAGTGCATATAAATTGGGCCTAAGCCCATGCTCCATAAAATTACCGAGCCGGTCATTAAAATAACCAGCAGTACCAGCCCACACGTTACCACTGAGCTTGAGTAAATAAAGCCTTTCTCTTCCGGAATATGCATCATTATGGGAACACCAGAATAGAGTAGGTACACCGAGTAAGACAACCCCACCAGACCAATCGTCATAATAAACCACAGTTCCGGATATAAGCCCGCAAACCCGACCATAAACAACGGCGTTGCGGTATAAGCGGCGAGTTCGAGCGATTGTGTATAGGTGGGAGACGTATCAAATGCTTTTGCCAATTGATGCATAAGTGCAGCTAGCGCCACGACGCCGGTTACTAATCCAAAGTACATTGCCACGCTCATTGCCAGGGCACTTTGTTGCGTTAGTTTGATGAGTTCTCCTGCACCAATACTCCACCCAAGATGAGCCGCTGAATAGTAACCCACAAGAGCGGGTATCAGGGCAATAATAGCGATATGGCTAAACGCATAGAAATAGTTTTCATGGCGGGTATCAATGGTTTGCCATTCTTCTTTAGGATGGGTGTAAATACCCCACAAATGGTTCAGGATCATATTGGTTCCTTCATTCAGCAGAATGTTTTGAAGTTGTTATTATTTTAACAAATATTAAACATTTTCAGTTTTATCCATATGTCATATGAAGTCAATGAATTTTGAATGAAAATTAAACAAATCTGGTATGGCTGGGATATTACGGCGCCCGTCGCTGTATTGTTAATAACTCAATGGAGATAGTGAAACAACGGCTCTAATTCACTAATCGCCTTTAGCTTTATGTGTGAGCAGGTATAATGCCCCGCAATATAGTTAACGAGAAGCAAGCTTGGACGAATTACTATTGCCGATTCGACAGTTTTTATACTGTCAGACACCTGAACGTTGGGTTGCTGAGGCGATCAAGCCGGAAAATCTTCACGTCGTGTTATTGGATCATCTGGTGTGTGAACTCAAAGCCGCCCAAAGTGCGATGTATCTGATCCGCAAATATGCTGTCGATAAGGAAAGCGGCGACGCCTTACTCGCCTGGTTAAAACCCTTCGAAGATTTTACCTACCGTAAGGTGGGTGACTGGCGTGAACTGGCGAAGCATGACAAGCTCAATAAGGCGATGTTGCCCAAATCCTGTACGCCTTATAGTCAGGACCTGATTGATAAAATGGTGTTGTTGATAAAAGAAGAACTCCATCATTTTTACCAGGTGCTGGAAATCATGGAAGAATACGGCATCAAATATGAGTCGGTAGGTTCAAGCCGTTATGCGCGCGGTATGCTGCGCCATGTGCGCACTTATGAGCCCCAGGCACTTATCGATAAACTCATATGCGGCGCTTATATTGAAGCCCGGTCCTGCGAGCGTTTTGCTGCATTAGCCCCGCACGTAGATAAAAGGTTAGGGGACTTTTATGTTTCTTTGCTGCGTTCAGAAGCACGCCATTATCAGGATTATCTCACACTTGCCGATAACATAGCTGGTGAGGATATTAGTGAGCGGGTGGCATTTTTTGCAGAAGTGGAAGCCGGGCTCATTTCCTCAGACGATAACGACTTTAAGTTCCACAGCGGTGTGCCATGTGGAGCAGCGTAAAAGCGTACAGTGTACTCTGGTGTTTAATATGACTTTAGTTTTGCCAGATTCTTTGTCGCGTAGTCTTAAGGGTGTGTCATACTGATGCATATGTTTGATGTTGGAGTAGTAAAAGAATGTTTAATAAACAGCTAAAAGCTGATTATGCAGAGGCGTTGGCCGAGCTGGCTGAATACAAGCAGGCCTATGGCAGCCTCAAAAGTGAAATGCTCCATTTCGAGCTGGAGCCGGATGGCAAGATTATTCAAGTGAATCCGCGAGTCGAAAACGAATTGAAGGTGAACCTGAACGCCGTTAGCGGGAGGCCTTTTACGCAATTTATAGCCGACGACTCAAGTGCCTCAAACGAGTGTCAGAAAGTTGTTCAGGCGATTAAAGAGCATCGTCATTGGTCGGGCACCTTAGACGTGAAATTTGGCGAGAAAACGTTCTCGTTGTCAATTATTTTACAACCGTTCTTTAGCGCGAAGAACCGCTGTACCGGCATTGATATCTTTGCCAAAGACTTAACTGCTCGTGTTGAGGCGTCGCGCAGTCATGAAGATATACTTGATGCGCTTAATCGCTCCATGGCCATTATCGAATTTACCCCGACCGGGCAAATTATTGATGCGAACAGAGCATTTTTACAGACTATGGGCTACTCATTAGACGAAATTAAGGGCAAGCATCATCGTATTTTTTGCAGCAGGGAGCTGGCAGACAGCCAGGAGTATCAACAAGTTTGGCATGAGCTCGGTCAGGGGAAGTTCATCTCTGAGCGTTTTCAACGCTTTGATAAACAAGGTCGTTCAGTTTGGTTGAGAGCCAGTTATAACCCGGTGTTTGGCAAAGACGGTAAAGTCTACAAGGTTGTTAAATTTGCCTCGGATATTACAGCGATGGTGGAGCAAGAGCAGCGCGCCCTCGAAGCCTCTACCATGGCCTCTCAAATGTCCGGGGAGACCGGTGATAATGCTGCAAAAAGTCAGCAACTAATGAGCAAAATGGTTGATACCCTGGTTGCTTTAACCGGGCAAATGAAAAAAGCGTCAACCGAGATAGGTGAGCTGGAGGAACAATCGACAGCGCTTAATCAAATGGTCAGTGCAATAAGCGCGATTGCTGATCAAACTAACCTACTGGCACTCAATGCTGCCATCGAAGCTGCACGCGCTGGTGATCAAGGCCGTGGGTTTGCAGTAGTAGCTGACGAAGTAAGGGAGCTGGCATCCAGAACGACCGATTCTACCAAAGAGATTATGGCGGTATTTTCGCGCAATGATCAGTCAACCAAAGATGCGGTTGCAACCATTAAACAGGGGTTAGAAACACTCGATAAAGTGACCGGCCAAATAGAAGAAACCAAAGCATCTATCATTAACATTGAGCAATGTTCGCAGAAAGTCATTGCTGCCGTAGACCAGTTGTCTTCATCCTGATGAGTGTTTGCCGGACGGCCAGAGTTATTGGCTGTATAGCGTGAAAATTGGCGGGTGATTTCCAGTGTCAACAGCCAACGGCCTGAGCAGGCTGTTGGCTGTCCAGGAAGTTTCAGTATTTACTGCTAAACTGGCGGCGTTCCAAACGGATATCGCCAGTACTGACTCGCAACACGCTACCCTGAGTATACCAATCTCCTACTACAATTCGATGAGCAGGCTTGCCATTAACCACTAAAGAATGGATGTTGGGGCGGTGGGTATGGCCGTGTATCAACTGCTGCACTGAGTGCTTGTTCATCACGTAAACGACTTCGTCCTGCACCACATCCATTATCTCAGCAGTTAACTGTTGTTGGTTATTCTGGCTTGTTTTGCGGCCTTTGGCCGCGAGCTTTCTGCGTAACCATAGTGGTAAGGCTCCGACTAATCTTGGCCACCACCAACCACGGGCTTTTTTACGGAACTTTTGATATTCCACATCCAGCGTGCACAATTCGTCACCGTGCATGATCAACGTTTGGATACCGTATAAATCGATAACATATTGCTCAGGCAGTATTTTCATACCCGCCTTTTTAGCCCAGCCTGAACGAATAGCAAAATCACGGTTTCCGTGAATAAAGTATACCGGTGTCGTGGCAGAAAGCGTTTTGAACGCGCTGGCAATCTGTTCCGATAGAGGAGTTACGTCGTCATCGCCCAGCCAAAACTCAAAGAGATCGCCAAGCACATACAATGCTTCTGCTTCAGGCGCATCGCTGGCAAGAAATTGTAGCAGACATTGTGTAATGTCTTCACGCTCAGCGCTTAAATGTATATCGGCAATAAAATAGGTAAACGGCATATAATACTAGCTAGTGAAGACATGAAAAAGGGAGCCGTCAGACTCCCCCGGAGGCATGTTGAATGGATCACAACAGCCAGGTGTTATTCAGTGATAACCGCTTGTTCAATCACAACTGCTTCAACAGGTACGTCCTGATGATAGCCATAATTACCTGTTTTCACATTTTTAATTTTTTCAACTACATCCATACCGTCGGTTACTTTACCAAAGGCACAGTATCCCCAACCATTGGCTGTTTCGCTGGAAAAGTTCAGGAAGTCGTTGTCCTTAACATTGATAAAAAACTGTGCAGTGGCTGAATGCGGATCATTTGTACGCGCCATTGCCACAGTACCGGCTTCGTTCGCAACACCGTTGTTGGCTTCGTTTTCGATGGGGGCTTTGGTTTCTTTTTGTTCCATGTCTGCAGTCATGCCGCCGCCCTGGATCATGAAACCATCAATCACACGATGAAATATTGTGTTGTCGTAAAAACCGTCTTTGACATAAGACAGAAAGTTTTCAACGGTTTTAGGTGCTTTGTCGGCATACAATTCCAGGGTAATGTCACCGTAATTAGTTTTAAACGTCACCATAGTGTTCAACCTTATCTCAATAATTGGCTATCTAAGCAAAGCGTCAATAGTAGCCCAAATGAGGCAACGCTAAAACCCCTCATGACGACCTTATGATATTTTACTGAAATATCTGGCATATAACTCCGGGCACAGCGTGGTCAGGACGCTTTTACAGTGCTAAACTTCGCCACCGAAAAAGGTTAATGAGGAAATTAGGACAATGTTGCAACTGTTTAACACCAATACTCGTCAAAAAGAGCGTTTCGAACCGCTGGTCGAAGGGAAGGTGGGACTCTACGTTTGTGGCATTACCGTATACGACCTCTGTCATATGGGCCATGCTCGTACCTATTTAAGTTTTGACGTACTGGTGCGGTATTTACGACACCTCGATTTTGATGTGAATTACGTGCGTAACATCACCGATGTGGACGATAAAATTATTGCCAGAGCTATTCAGAACGGCGAAACCACTGATGCTTTAACCGCACGTACCATTGCCATGATGCACGAAGACTTTGCCGCACTTAATCTGATTGAGCCCGATATTGAACCGCGCGTTACCGGTCACATGAACGAAATTATTGCTGTTATCGAGCAATTGATTAATAAAGGTTATGCCTATCAGGCCAGTAGCGGTGACGTACTTTTTGACGTGAGCAAATACAGTGAGTACGGCAAATTAAGTGGTCAGAATCTGGAACAATTGCAATCAGGTGCCCGGGTTGAAGTGGCAGCGGGTAAAGATGATCCGCTTGATTTTGTGCTGTGGAAAACCGCCAAAAAAGGCGAACCTGCGTGGTCTTCACCCTGGGGCGATGGCCGTCCCGGCTGGCACATTGAATGTAGTGCTATGAACCATAAGCACCTTGGTAAACATTTTGATATTCATGGTGGTGGTTCGGATTTGATCTTCCCTCACCACGAAAACGAAGTGGCCCAATCGTGCTGCGCGTTTGACACACCCTATGTGAATACCTGGATGCACACCGGCATGGTGCAGGTGAACGACGAGAAAATGTCGAAATCGCTGGGTAACTTTTTTACGTTGCGCGATGTGCTGGCTGAGCATGACGCGGAAATATTACGGTTTTTCCTGATGTCGGCGCACTATCGTAGTCAGCTGAGCTATTCGCAAGACAACATCGATCAGGCTAAATCGGCGCTGGAACGCCTGTATACCGCCTTGCGCGGGGTAAAAGTAGATAGCGTTACTGATCTGGGTTATGGCGGTTACCTGCAACGTTTCGAGCACGCTATGAATGATGATCTGAATGTACCCGAAGCTTACTCAGTGCTGTTTGATTTAGCGCGTGACTTAAATAAGCATAAGTCACAAGGTGATGCTGGCGCTGAAGAAGCTGGCAAGCTGGCTGCCGTGCTGAAAGGCATAGGCGGTATTCTGGGCTTTTTACAGCGCGATCCAGAAGCGTTTTTGCAGTCAGGTAACGACGATGAAGTGGCCGACATTGAGGCGCTCATTAAAGCACGTAATGATGCACGTGCCGCGAAAGATTGGGCTGCAGCAGATGCCGCGCGCGATAAACTGACTGCCATGGGGATTGTGCTTGAAGATGGCGCCGGTGGCACAATTTGGCGTCGCCAGTAAGCGTATAAGAAGCGCACTTATCTCAGCATAGAATAAAACGTTATGGCCCCGGTATGACACTGTCATTTCCGGGGCTTTTTTATTTACCCGCTGTTGCCAACGCTCATAGCATTAACAACCGTATTAAATGTCCACAATGAGCAGTAAGGTGGCCGCCGTAACCGTACCCATGAAGAGGTTAAAGCCACGTCGGCGGGCAGGGTTGTTTAACCAGGTACGCAATTTTGCGCCGGTGCCGGCCCAAACCGATATAGACGGAAAACCGATAAGGGCAAATGCAAGCATGATAACGGCACCAGACAATACGTAGTCTTCGCCAGGCAAACTAAATGTACTGACACTGCCTAACGCCATCATCCAGGCTTTGGGATTCACAAACTGAAAAAGTGCCGCCTGCCACCATGTGAGTGGGACACTGTTACCCTGCTCACTGGCCTCAATCGCCGTTACCGGGCCGCTGGCAATTTTGTAGGCGAGCCATAGCAAATAGGCCGCACCCGCGACATTCAATATTGAGTACAACGCTGGGTACACACTAAATAATACGCCCAGCCCGAGCAGTACGCTCAACAGCAACATAGCAACGCCCAACACTATGCCAAGCATGTGAGGGAGCGTGCGTGTATAGCCAAATTGTGCCCCTGAAGCCAATAACATCAGGTTGTTTGGACCCGGTGTCACCGAGGTGACAAATGCGAAGCTGGCAATGCCGATAAGTAACGAGGTTTCCATTTTATAATCCGTTAAAGTAAATAGTAAACATGCCTGAGGTAAGGTGTAACCAACGATAATATAATGGATCGATCTGTATGGTTTTAGGTGCAGAATGTACTAAATAACACCATACAAAAAGGTCTATTGTCGTTCTGTATGGTCATAATGTGGTTAATCTGTATGGTTATTGTACCAATAAGAATGCTGTATAGTATTTTGTATGGTTTATATGTTGGGTAAATGATGATTCGTTATCTGCATTTGGCTGATCGCCTTAAAGAACACATTCAAATGGGGCATTTTATGCCAGGCGATAAGCTGCCTTCTGTGCGTCAGTTAGCGTCTGAACATGGCGTAAGTTTGTCTACCGTTCAGGAAGCTTACAGGGTGTTAGAGCAGGAAGCCCTGATTGAAGCCAGGGCGCGCTCCGGTTATTTTGTGGCACAAGCGCGAGAGCGTATTTCGCGTCCGGCAGAGTCTAAGCCGCCGCAGCGGCCTATGGATGTATCGCTCTGGGAAGATGTGCTCGATATGCTCACGGGTTACGGCGATAACACCGTTTGTGAGTTTCAGTACGCGATGCCCATCATGACGGCACCAACATTAAAACCGTTGCTTAAAAATTTATACGAGCTTAATCGCCATCGTCCCCAGGATGGCATGACGTATGGCAATATACAGGGCGACTTGGGTTTACGTGAGCAACTGTCGCGCTTAACGGCGGGGTCAGGAAGCCATCTTGATGCTGCCGATTTTGTGGTTACGTCCGGCTGTCAGGAGGCATTGTCGGTATGTTTACGCTCAGTGGCCGACAACGGCGATGTTATTGCTGTAGAGTCGCCCGGCTTTTACGGAGCCATGCAAGCTATTAAAGCAGCTAATTTAAAAGCGCTGGAGATCCCCACTGATTCGGTTGAGGGGATGAGTATAGAAGCGCTCAAACTGGCGCTTGATCAGTGGCCGGTTAAAGCTATTTTAGTAACGCCTACGGTGAATAACCCGCAGGGCTACGTTATGCCATTAGCTAAAAAGCAGGCGCTGTATCAGCTTGCTCAGGAATACGATGTCGCCATTATTGAAGATGATATTTACGGAGACATTGCCTTTGACTATCCGCGGCCAAAAACCCTTAAATCTTTTGATAAAGACGGAAGGGTACTGTTGTGCTCTTCGTTTTCTAAAAGTCTTGCCCCCGGCTTTCGGGTGGGGTGGATTGCGCCGGGTCGCTATCGGGATAAAGTACTACATATTAAATATGTGAGTAGTTCTATGTGCCCAACTCTGCCGCAGCTGGCAGTAGCCAGTTTTATTCGTCAGGGGGGGTATGAGCGGCATTTGCGGGCTATGCGAGTGCTCTATCGTAAAGCCAGAGATACTATGCTGAAAGGCATCGAAAGCTGGTTTCCTGTGGGAACACGAGTGAGTTACCCGGAAGGTGGTTTTGTGTTGTGGGTTGAACTGCCAGAACGGTTTGACGCGGCAAAGTTGGCTGACATGGCTAAACAACAAGGCATTATTCTGGCACCAGGACAAATGTTTTCTGCTACGGGTAAATATCGCAATTGTTTGCGTTTTAACTATATCGACCGTGACCCGGACACGCGCATGGCGGCATTAAAAGCCCTCGGCGACATGATGGCGGGTATCGATGCCGGCCAATCACTTGCTGGTGCTTAGCTGTTACGCCCATACCAACGATTAGTGTGTTGGCAATAATCGCTGAACTGCGCACCAAACAGGCTTTGCATGGTCCGTTCTTCCGGTATGATCTGGAATCGTTGGAGATAAATAAACGTCAACAGCGCAAATATAAAGCCGCTGGCGTCGCGCATAATAAAAGCAAAGCCCACAATCGCCACCACTAAACCGAGATACATCGGGTTTCGGCTATAAGCAAAAATCCCACTATTAACCAGACTACTGGCCTTGTGTGGTGAGTGTGGATTAACCGTTGTACGATGCCGGCGGAATGCCACGACGCCGGCAATACCCATTGCAGCACCAGCGATAAACAACACAAAGCCAAAGGGCCTTAAGGGGTGAGGTAGCGGCAGTATATCCAGCTGGGCGGCGCTGCCAGTTAGTACCAATGCAATAATAAATACCACAACAGGGGGAATTTTTAACTCAAATCTGGCTAACATCAGTACTGCCTGTCTCTTTCTTACGTTTGTCTTTAACGGCTTTCTTTTGCATTTGCTTTTCAACTAACTGCGATTTCCAGCGTTGCTGCGAGATATGCCCTTTAATCGCTTCGATACATTCATTAATAACCAGTAAAAATTCCTGATCGAGATTTTGCTCCTGCGGGGTAAAATCTTTAAGGCCCGATGTGACAAAATCTTCAACATCCTTGGCTTCCAGATCGGTGAGTAAGTTCACCATAGACGCAGTAACAATGTCGGTAACGGCGTTTTCCAGAGTACTTTCTATAGTGCGGCCCAAAACAGGTACATAAGACAGCGTAGACACCTGGGCGTTTTCACGTACCGCTTTACCCACACTGTCTTTAACATGTCGGCGGATGACATCGCCATGCTGACTATCGTTAATAGACTGCCCTAAGTGGTTCACAATGTTCGATAACCAGGAACTAATTACCGGTCGCCGTGGTGCCAGCACATTTTCGGTAATGTCTTCTATAAGTGGAGAGCCAGCGGCAATGTCTTGCTGCGCATCGGTGAGTACTTTTACCACAATACGATCACTGAGCTCTTCAACAAACACATCGTAATAAAAAGCGAAAAACCGATAAATGCCGGTGTCATTCAAATCAATAATTTTATTTTTATGCAGCCGGTATAAAATTGAAAATATGCGCAAAAATCTGAAAATCCGTGTACCGCCAAGGGGAATACAGCCGACTAAGTCATACCAGCGAATAAACGGAAAAAAGTACCAGCGTACGTACTCCTGAGTTTTTACGGCTACCACCCAGCGAACAAAAAACTCGGTTAAAAAGATACTGATAAATACTAAATCCACCAGTATAAAGTTTTCGTGTATGGGCTGATAAAAGGCCACAAAAGACGGCGACCAGGCACTTAACGTATCTTTAATAAAAGCGGTGCCGTACAAGCCATCAAATAGTAAAAAGGCCAGGTTAAGCAGCAATAAACCCAACATGGCGATGTCGAGCAGTAACCAGGGCCCTTCGTGGCTGTTGCGCAGATTCTCCCGGTTGATTCTGAACATAGGGCCCCTTAGCGTTTAGCCAACATTTCGTAAGCGGGTAACATCAACATGCAAGGTAAGTTTCTGACCTGGCTGCAGGTATTTTTTCGGGTTCAGATTGTTCCATTTGGTGATGTCGCTGGTGCGTAAGTTAAACTTTTGCGCGATTCGGGCGAGCGAATCTCCCCGTCTTACGGTGTAGGTGAGGGTACGCATAATGGCATCGCGTTTTTGTTCGTCGCTGGCTTCATTCACCCAAATCACCAGCGTTTTGCCGGGCATCAGGGGATCAGTGGGTGCCATACCGTTCCATTTAGCGAGAGAACGAGTATTTATTTTGTATTTACGGCTGATGTCCCACAAGGTATCGCCTGATTTTACTTCATGCGTTAACTGGTAACTGCCACGCTTTTTATTCTGTGTAGAAACTAAGCGCTGATCCTGCGACAACGAGTATGCATCGAGCTTTTTCAGTGCGACCGGCACCATAAGGTGGTCGCCCACGCGGATCATGTTGCCTTTGATGTCGTTAATGCGCTGAATGACGTCTACCGTCGTGTGATAATCCTTGGCCAGTTTAAGCAGGCTGTCACCCGATTTAACTTCGTGACGAACCCAGTTTAACCGTTTTTTCATATCGAGACTGGCCAGTTGTGTACTAAATGATTCCGCCTTATCTAACGGTAGCACCAGGTGATGTGGGCCGTCCGGATCAGTCGCCCAACGGTTAAAACCGGGGTTTAGCGCATGCAGTGATTGCAAGTCCATGCCAGCCAGTTCGGCAGCCATGGCCAGATCGAGTTGTGATCCGGTATCCACTGTGGCAATAACCGGCGCATTGTCAATTTCGGGCCATTCAAACGCATACTGCTCATGATTCTTTAAGATGTCTGCCAGCGCTAGCAGTTTAGGCACGTATGCGCGGGTTTCCCGGGGCAAATCAAGCGACCAAAAGTCAGTGGATTTACCGGCTTTAGCGTTGCGCTTTATGGCTCTGCTGACCCGACCTTCGCCACTGTTATAAGCGGCAAGCGCGTGTAACCAGTTACCGTCGAACATATCATGGAGATAGGTGAGGTAGTCGAGCGCACCTTTGGTGGATGCCACAACGTCACGGCGCCCGTCGTACCACCAGGTTTGCGATATACCAAAGCGTTTTGCGGTACCCGGAATAAACTGCCACATGCCTGCTGCGCGGCCGTGTGAATAAGCAAAGGGGTCAAATGCGCTTTCTACTATTGGCAGCAAAACTAACTCCAGCGGCATATTCCGCGCTTCGATTTGCTGCACGATATGGTACAAAAATGGCTTGGCACGTTTGGATACCCGGGCCATGTAGGCAGGGTGTTTAAGATACCAGTTACGCTGTGCCGCTACGCGTCGGTTGTCGGGTATTTCAAAGGCAAACTGATTGCTGGCGTGTATCCACAAATTGGAGATGACTACCGGCTCAACGGCTTCTTCGGCCGGTGCAATATCTACCTCGACTTCTTCGGTAGGGTGCATGACTTCAATCACGCCTTCGTTTGCGAGTTCACAATCAGCCTGATCATTAATGTCGGTATGGGCAATTTCGCAGGTGGTTCGCGTGTCTGCAATGTCGGGTTGGGCGACCTCTGCTGGGTCAGTAACTCGCTCGGCTATGTCGGTTAACTGACAACCCGTAAGCATGGTTGCTACGAGAAAGGGGAGAGCAGACAACTTAAATTTCATTTAACATCGAACCCTTAGATAATTGAAAAGCCAGTACAGTGTACGCAAAATAGTGCGTTAATGCATCCCGTTGAGGCGAATACTGCATGCAAAAATGCCGCCTGCAGCACTGCTTTGAGCGGACTAAAAGTTATCTTTCCACTGCCGCAGATGAGTAAAGACGGCAATTTCATCAGAAAGTTCAGTGTTCGCCTGTGCAATCACTGACTCTTTTACCGCTGTGATGTCACAGCGTAGAAACGGATTAATAGTAATTTGAGTTGCCAGTAGCGTGGGTAAAGTGGGCAACTGCTGGCTACGCATGTCTTTTACCCATTGGTCGTATTCGAGTAACGCACTGTTATCGGGCTCTACTGCCAGCGCAAAATTAACATTGGCCTGCGTATATTCGTGGGTGCAGTAAATAACGGTAGACGCCGGTAAACGTTTTATTTTATTAAGCGAGCGGTGCATTTGTCCGGGCGTGCCTTCGAATAACCGGCCACAGCCAGCAGAGAATAAGGTGTCACCACAGAACAACGCGTTATGACCAACAAATGCAATATGATCCAGTGTATGGCCTGGCACTTCCAGCACACTAAACTCACGGTTGATGAGCGGCAGTTTTACCAGATCACCCTGTGCAACAGACTTTGTAATGCCGGTGATATGGCCGCCTCTTGGCCCTATCACCGGCAGTTCATTTACCGTGCTGGTAAGCTTCCCGATTCCGCCGGTATGGTCTCGATGGTGATGGGTTATTAAAATGGCGGCCAGTTGCAGGTGGTGTTGCTCACAAAAAGCCAACACCGGGTCGGCATCACCAGGATCGACCACCACAGCATACTGCTCATTGTGCAAACACCAAATATAGTTGTCATCGAACGCTGGAATTGGTGAGACCGTTAATTCGGCCGGAAAGCTATTGGTGGGCATAATAGAGTCCGTGAGTTATAGTGAGTTGGATTGATACTATAAAGATGTATCGCTGCATGCAATACATGCAGGTCAGTTAATCAATAACAGGCACCTATGAAAGCAGCGTTTAGTCCTAAACCATTACATTATCCTGAAACCTGGTCAGAGTTACCCGGTGGCGAAGAATTACAACAGGCCATTGCCAGCGTGTGTGACGATCTGAGTCAGCGTGTGTTTGGATACCACATGGTAAAACTGGGTAGCTTAAGCAGCCAGATAGAACTACCGTCGTGTGCCATTCGGTTGCAGGTAAACCAGTCTCAACTGCAGTCACCCCAGAGCACACTGGTATCGCGCTCAGATAGTCTGCCTTACATAGAAAACAGCATCGACGGCTATTTACTGGCGAATGAATTGGATTTTGCTCAGGATCCTCATGAAATATTACGCGAAATAGACCGCACTATTACCTCTAATGGCTACGTAATTATCAGCGGCTTCAACCCCTATAGCTTAACGGGTCTGGCCAAGTACCTGCCAATTAAACGAGGTAATGTGCTGCATGAGGCACGTTTTTTCTCCGCCGGCAGGATCAAAGACTGGTTGCAACTGTTGGGCTTTGAAATAGTCGAACACCGCCATATTTTGTTCTCGATGCTGTTTAACAGTCATACCGGTGGCCAACCTGCGGCCTGGCAGCAATGGTGCAGCAAATACTGCCCCTGGTGCTCGTCGGTGTACGTGCTGCTGGCACGCAAGCGTTCACTCAACATGACGACTGTAAAACCTAAGTGGAAAATGAAACCGCGTTTTTCTGCCGTGGGTGCGACGTCGTATTCCTCCTTCCAGCGCCGCGACAGCGAGCAAAGTTAGTCTCTCATTCTGATACGTCGGTAAATCAGTGGTGTATTTGCCGGCGTAGAACTAAGGGAACCCTCGCTATAGACAGACGGTCTGTTGGCCTGTGTGTCAATAATGACTGTGTTGTTGACGAAATCATAAAACGCAAGGTTGCAACATGTTTCCGGGTTTGAATTGCGACCTACCCAAGGTTTTTGGAGACAACGAAAGCCCGTTAAAACCAGTCGGCGCCAAGTGGTGGAGGGCATATCTTATTCATCAGGAGGGCACCACGAAACCCTCAACAAGTTTTACTATGCAGTGATACTGTCACTAAAATTGAACAGGTTAGAGCAGGGGCAAGCGAGTCTGAGATCTGAGTTGAGCCCTGGCCGGATTAGCCCCCAATGAGCGACACTGATAGTATCAGCGA
>JABXHM010000111.1 GCA_013373625.1 Alteromonadaceae bacterium
CAGTTATAAGCGACAGGTAATAAAGTAAGACGAATAAATGGTCGGTGAGACAGGATTTGAACCTGCGACCCCTTGTACCCAAAACAAGTGCGCTACCAAGCTGCGCCACTCACCGACTGTCGTAACTGCGTGAACTTCACTACCGCTACGGGGGGCGCATATTACCGGCTTGCCCCTACCTCGTCAAACACTTTTTTACCGAAAACTTGCGGATGCTCATAAAGACAGCAAGTCGGTAAAAAAATCGCCATTTTTCGCCTTTAAACAAATAATTTGTGACTGGGCTTTGCCATTTTGAGCACAAGTATGGGAAAATAGTATGTTATCTGTAATTTCATTGAGTAAGCAGCTTCTATGACCGCGCACCTGATTGACGGCAAACTCATTGCCAAACAAGTACGACGTGATGTCGCCATTTATGTTGAATCGTTAAAAGCCGCCGGCAAAAGACAACCTGGTCTGGCCGTTGTTTTGGTGGGTAGCGATCCGGCTTCACAAGTGTATGTATCAAATAAACGTAAAGCATGTGACGAGGTAGGATTTGAATCTCGCTCTTATGATTTACCGGCGAACACATCTCAGGAAAAACTCCTGTCACTGATAGATGAACTCAATGGCGATGACACTATCGACGGAATTTTGGTGCAATTACCGCTACCAGCCGGTCTTAATGCTGAAGAAATTCTGGAGCGCATCCACCCGCATAAAGATGTCGATGGTTTTCACCCTTATAATATTGGACGGTTAGCACAACGTATACCCGCACTGCGTCCTTGCACGCCAAAGGGCATCATGACGATGATTGAAGCAACCAAGCGCCCTGTTAAAGGCATGGATGCGGTCATCGTTGGCGCATCCAATATTGTCGGTCGGCCAATGTCTTTAGAATTATTACTGGCAGGGTGTACTGTAACAACCTGCCATAAGTTTACCCAGGATCTGAAAAGCCATGTTAGCCGCGCAGATTTGCTCGTAGTGGCGGTAGGTAAACCGGCTTTTATACCCGGCGACTGGATTAAGCCCGGTGCCATTGTTATTGATGTGGGCATTAACCGAACGGCTGAAGGTACGCTGGTAGGTGACGTTGAGTTTGAAAAAGCCAAGGATCGCGCTGGCTGGATCACCCCTGTACCTGGAGGGGTTGGTCCAATGACCGTTGCCAGCCTGATTGAAAATACCCTCGAGTCGTACGTAAAATTTCATTCATGAGTAATGGCACATTGTCGCCAGCCTGCCAGCACGTGCAGCGCTGGCTCGACGTTATGGTCATAGGCCATAACTTCTGCCCATTCGCCAGCTATGTAAGAGAACACGATAGTATTCGTTATACTGATGTCGCGAGTGACGATATGGCGGCAGTGCTTAGTACCCTGCAAACAGAGTTTCAGTACCTCGATGAGCACAGCGACACGTCAACCACGCTGGTCGTATTATCTGCGGGCTGGACGTCGTTTGATGATTATTTGTTATTAATGGATATGGCTCAGCAATCACTGACACACTGGGACTACGAGGGTATATACCAACTCGCCAGTTTTCACCCTGATTACCTGTTTGCCGGCGAGCCAGCAGATGCACCAAGTCACTACACTAACCGCGCTCCTCACCCGGTTATGCATATAATTCGCGAAGCCGATATTGAACAGGCTTTAGCGCATTATGAACGGCCGGAAAGTATTCCGGAGAACAATATTGCCACCGCCGAAAAATTAGGCTGTAATCACTTACAAAATCAACTTAACGCCTGTAAAACGCATCAACACCGCTAAGCAAATACTTAAAAGGGCACTTTGAGAGCTACGCAACCCGATAACAGAGCAAGATAGCCCATCTTGCCGGGCATTATCCGGTACTGTTTGTTTTAGCGTAGCGGACAAGACATCAATGCCAGATAAAAAAGCCCGCACATTGGCGGGCCAAAAATATTCCAGGGAACTACCAGTAATCCGATAGTAAAGTTACTATACAGCCTAACTATGTGATTTTTGTTTCAGCCCACAACGAAAGTGTTGCAATCTATGTCTGACTCCAGGACCTATCAGATAACGCCGATAGGTACGTTATCTTCTCCTTTTAAACAAAAGTTTGCCATTCCACGCCAACCTGCATTGGTCAATGCTCAGGGATGTATTCACTTTGCTCCTGATTATAATGACCCCAATTGTTTACGCGAATTATCCACCTATTCGCATTTGTGGTTACTATTCTTATTTCATGAAAACCTTGAGCAAGGCTGGACCCCCACAGTAAGAGCCCCGCGCTTGGGCGGCAATAGTAGAATCGGAGTCTTTGCTTCACGTAGCACGTTTCGACCCAATGGCATAGGTATGTCAGCAGTGCGAAATTTGGGCGTAGAGCACATTAACGGTCAGGTAAAGCTGCATGTCAGCGGTGTTGATTTACTCGACGGTACACCCATTATCGATATAAAACCCTATCTGGCTTACAGTGACAGTATTGCTGATGCCCAGGCAACACTACTCGAACAAAACCCCGTGCCAGCCCGGCATGTAGAATTCACCCCGACAGCAACCCAACAACTGCTGCAGCAACCGCACGATGATCTACGCGACCTGATTGTGCAGTGTTTAGGGCAAGACCCTCGCCCCGCATACCGGCAACAGGACAATAACGATGCTAAATCTTACCATGTGATCTTTTACGACCGCGATATTCACTGGCAGGTAAAAAATGGCAAGGTGTTGGTCAGCGCGATAGAACAAGTGCCGCAGAGGACTATGTAAGCGTCGTTAACGCTGCTAGAATACGTGGGTTTTGTAATCATTCAACGGATAAACGCAACCAATGCGCACAAGTCAGTATTTATTAGCAACACAAAAAGAAACGCCTGCTGACGCTGAGATTATTAGTCATCAGCTCATGCTTAGGGCCGGAATGGTCCGTAAACTAGCCGCCGGACTTTACACCTGGTTACCGACCGGCTTACGAGTATTGAACAAAGTTGCCAATATTGTTCGTGAAGAAATGAACAAAGCCGGTGCCGTTGAAGTACTAATGCCGGTCGTACAACCTGCCGATTTATGGCAGGAGTCTGGTCGTTGGGAAGAGTATGGTCCGGAACTGCTGCGTATTAAAGATCGTCACCAGCGGGATTTTGTTTTAGGCCCGACACACGAAGAAGTCATTACCGCGTTGGTGAGCAACGAAATTAGCAGCTATAAACAACTGCCGCTGAACCTGTATCAGATTCAAACCAAATTCCGTGACGAAGTACGTCCGCGTTTTGGTATTATGCGCGGTCGCGAATTTACCATGAAAGACGCTTACAGCTTTCATTTAACGCAAGAGTCTTTGCAACAAACTTATGACGACATGTATAAGGCATACTGCAGTATTCTCGACCGTATGCAGTTGGACTACCGGGCCGTCATCGCCGACTCCGGGTCGATAGGTGGCAGTGTCTCCCATGAATTCCATGTGTTAGCAGCCTCTGGTGAAGATGCAATCGCCTTCTCAAGTGCCTCTGATTATGCGGCTAACGTTGAAATGGCACCGACCCTGCCAGTCGATACTGCAACTGTCGATGCGCTGCAATATGTGTTGGTTCAGGCCGAAGCCGATGAACAGGACAACACGAGTCAGGGCTGGATACTGTTAGTGTTATCAGCAGCGCATAGCCTCAATGATATTAAAGCAGAGAAGTTAACCGGCGTAGCCTCACCGCTGGTGAAAGCCAGCGAAGAAACCTTCCGGGCAGTATTAGGCAAAGGCAGCGAGGACATCAACTTAGCTGACGTCAAGGTGCCAGTGGTTGCTGATTTTGTCGCTGCCGCCGCATTGGGCAATGAGTCAATTACCGCGGCTGACCTGCGTAATATTGAAGCCGGTGACCCGTCACCTGACGGTAACGGTGCAATTGAGATAAAACGCGGCATTGAGGTCGGTCATATATTCCAGTTAGGCGATAAATATTCGCAAGCTATGAATTGCGGCGTATTAAACGAGACTGGCAAACACGAGATTCTCAACATGGGTTGCTATGGCATTGGTGTATCACGCATTGTTGCTGCCGCAATTGAACAAAACCATGACGAACATGGCATTATATGGCCAGATCCAATAGCACCCTTTAAAGTTGCCCTGATCCCAATGAATATGCATAAATCGCAACGTATTCAGGAAGCCGCTGAGGCACTGTATGCCGAATTAATCGCACAAGGCGTTGACGTGTTGTTTGACGACCGTAAAGAGCGACCAGGTGTAATGTTTAAAGATATGGAATTAGTCGGTGTGCCGCATAGCATCGTGGTAGGCGAGCGTAATTTAGATAATCAGCAAATTGAGTACAAAAATCGCCGCACAGGTGAAAAAACTCTATTAAACTTATCTGAAGCGGCGGCATTTATTGGCGCATTATAAGTAGTACCGGTTTAATACCGGTGGTAGCAAGGATTTCGCATGCAGTTAGCCTTTTATGGTGTGAGAGGGTCAATTCCAACACCGGGCGCACAATATGTGCGTTATGGAGGGAATACTGCGTGCGTTCATATCGAGCTAAGTGACGGAACCGACATAATCCTGGATGCGGGGACCGGTATTCGTTTACTTGGCGACAAGCTGATAAAAAAGCACACCCCGGTCAACATTCTGCTAACGCATAATCACTGGGATCATATTCAGGGCTTTCCATTTTTTGCACCGATATATCAGCCTGGCCGGGAAATTAATATCACCCCTGGACAAACTAACCTGCCTGAAGACGATGCGATTATTAAACAAATGCAAGGATCGGTATTTCCGGTTTCCTTCTCTGCATTAGCCTCAACAATATTAATAAAACCACAACCACCTGGCGTGGATTCCTGGCCACTAAATAGTGCAACTGTTAGTCGGCTCCCCATCAACCACCCTGGAAAAGGCAGTGCTTACTGTGTTGCCGAAAATGGCTATAAAGTCGCTTATATCACTGATAACGAACTTTATCCGCCATACAAAAAAGAAACCAACTTTCTCGACGTTGTGGATTTTGCGCGCAATGCTGATCTCATTATTCATGACGCGCAATACATGCTCACTGATATGCCTGGTAAAAGTGGATGGGGGCATTCTGTTGCCGAAGAAGCCGTGAAACTGGCTATGGCGTGTAACGCTAAACGTCTCGCGCTTTACAGCCACGACCCCAGTCGCACCGACGATGATATAGATGCCATTATCGACCACTGTAAGCAGTATGTGGCCATAGCCGAATCGCCTCTGCAACTTGTTGCGGCATATGAAGGACTCACCATTGACTTTACCGCTAAAACATAACAGCCTGGCACTAACATTGGGCCTCATTGCCCTTGTCTTAGGTTTCTCTGCGGCGGCAGCAAACCAACCAGAGCCTGCCAGGAACGAAGCACAAACAGAGCTGCCTACTGAACAACAAGGCGGGATAGTTGCCCGTCCCAGCGTATTTAACCGGCGATTCGAAGCCGACAAACAACTATTAAGTAACGCCTTTGCGATTACGCAGTATAAACGTAATTACTTTTTACCCTTTACCTTCACAGACAACCCCAATGCGTTAGGTAACGCCGGACTAACCACCGACAACGTGGACGACAAGGAAGCCAAGTTTCAAATCAGCATTAAGCTACCGCTGTATACCCGCGCGGAATCAGTCGAAGGCGTCTATTTTGGTTTTACCCTGACCTCATTTTGGCAGCTGTATAATGATGAAGTCTCCAAGCCGTTTCGTGAAACCAATTATGAACCGGAAATTTTTTATCAGTGGAATACGGGTATTAAGATACTGGGGATCGACTTCAACGCCCTGCAATTAGGGTTCAACCACATGTCAAATGGCCAGAGTGAGGAGCGTTCACGAAGTTGGAATCGCATTATGCTAACCAATTTGTTTAGCGATGCTGATGATATTTATTATCTGAGGACCTGGTATCGTATTCCGGAAGACGCTAAATCTACTGAGGACGATCCCAGTGGCGACGACAACCCCGACATCAATGATTACTATGGTCGAATTGAAATTGGCTATGGTACCCGTTTCGGCAGTTGGGGGCTGTTAACCCGGCTTAGAAACAACCTGTCATTTAGCAATAACCGCGGCAGCATAGAATTGTCACTCAGCTATCCGATTTCGCTACGGTATGAACTTACCTTGCAGTATTTCAATGGCTATGGCGACAGCCTGATTGATTATAATCGTCGCCAGAACCGCATTGGCATTGGCTTTCAACTCGCGTCATTTTAATCAAGCGGTTGTCAGCGTATTGTTTCAGTTTATGTTATAACACCGGCCGCCCGGTAGAGCTGCAAATGCACATTCACCAACGCGTCAATATCGCGTTGATAACCGCCACCAATGACAGCAGCCACGGGTAAATTGTGCGCCCGGCACCAGTTAAATACCATTTGGTCACGCTTAAAAACGCCCTCAGTCGAGATGTCCAACAAGCCCAGATCGTCATCTTTATGAATATCAACGCCAGCGTCATAGATAATTGCATCTGGCGAGTAAAGGCGCTGCGCCGTGATGAGCGCTTCATCCAACACATTGAGATAGCTATCATCGCCCATCGCTTTAGGCAACGGAAAGTCCATATCAGAATGCTGCTTGCGATGAGGAAAATTCTTTTCACCATGCAAAGAAAGCGTAATCACTGACGGATCGTTTTGCGCTAATAAAGCGGTACCATCGCCCTGGTGCACATCTAAATCAATAATAAGTACTGAGTCAATGCCAGGCTCTGTGAGCATTTCCCTGGCGGCGAGATACAAGTCATTAAATAAGCAAAAGCCAGCGCCAAAATCACCTGCAGCATGGTGGTAACCACCGGTCAGGTTGAGCGCCATGCCCTGTTCTATTGCTAATCGAGCGGTCAGAATTGTACCGCCAACAGCAGTCAGGCTGCGCCGGATAAGTTGTTCAGACCAGGGAAAGCCGATACGCCGCATGGGTTGTCGCTCCAGCTTGCCATGCAACAAAGCCTGCACGTAATGCTCATCGTAGTGGTTAAGTAAACGGTTTACCGGGACAGGTACCGGTGTAACAAACGTTTCGGCCGGTACGCCCCGGGCACGCAGCGCATCGTATATGCCCTGGTACTTTTGAATAGGAAAGCGATGCCGCACAGGCAGGTCAAGCTGACTATAGATCGGATGAAAAACTAATGGTGCAACTGATGCCACATATACCTCTGGAATAAGAACGCTCTAAACAACAGTCTTTCTATACTTCGAGACTCGGAAACTCTACGGGTGTATTGTACAGCCCTTTAATACTATCAGCCTATTGCAGGCAATACTGATATGACCTTGCCCCTTGATTGCACTGAGCACTGTCGCTTTAAAGAATCACTGATAGACGCCAGGCGCTACGTTGAAGCCACTGCAGTGCCAAGGAGTAGTGAGTGACTAAATTACTGGTAGTAATTTAAACGCAGTCAGCCTGCGTAATATTGCGTTTAGTTGGGCTAAACAATGATAAATTTTTGCATTATAATGCCGACGGCAATATCCCCAAGAGGGTCATTCACTTCTAACCAAGATAGATATAGTATGAGCATATCGAGTAAGTTTGAGATGCTATCAACTGCTCAATTAACTACACACCTGCCTATCATATTGAAAAAACGCTCCTGCAAAGGTGTTCCATCAAGTACGATAATCCAGTAAAACAACGTTATGAAAAAACTAGTACACATTATTTTAATCAAGCTATTGTTGGCGGTTGCGGTTCCTGTCCTCGCGAATTCTGAAATTGAAATAAAAAACATCAAGCCAGGAGTATGGGTCCATACTTCCTATTACACCTATCCAAATGGCGTTAAGTTTCCTTCAAATGGCTTGATCTTTCAACAAGGGGATGGCCTTGTTCTCGTTGATACAGCTTGGGGAGAGCTGGCTACCGTAGCGCTTCTTGAGACAATCAAATCGCAAATTAAACGCCCTGTAATAGCAGCTATAGTCACTCATGCACATGCTGACCGACTTGCTGGAACAGACGTTTTAAAATCCAATGGCATTGCCGTTTATGCTCACCCATTAACCATAAAATATGCGACCGAATACGGCTCGCCAGTGCCCGACAAAGCAATAGATGGCCTGTCTTCCTCGCCAAGTGTCATTACACTTGGCAATGTTGAAGTATTGTATCCAGGACCCGGTCACACAACAGACAATTTGATGGTGTGGTTACCACAGGCGAAAATTTTTTATGGCGGCTGTGCAGTGCGCGCAAAAGGCGCAACCTCTATTGGAAATACCGCACACAGTGATGTTGATTACTGGCGAAAGATAATGAAGTATATCAGCGTTGAGTACCAGTCGGCTGAAATTGTCATTCCCGGGCACGGTGAAATGGGAGATTTTTCGCTCATCTCGAATACGCTTAAACTTGTTAGCGAGGCGGCTCGTTAAACGCCCAGTTTGGCAAAAATCACGTATCTCTCACCTTAATCTTGGTGACGCGATCCAAATGTTCATTCCTAGGGAATTCGTAGTCCAGAGCCGTATTCAGGGATAGCGCCTATTTAAGCTGTTCGTTGAGTAGTTATATGCTGGTGGCGATATTTTCACTCTTAATGACGTATGTTTGGCGTGAAGTGAATACGCCCGGCGAAGAATTTGATAATAAGCCGCGTCTTAAGGAAATGGCAAATTAAGCGGTAACATGTATCAGGAGATGTATGAAAAAATTAACCAATGAACTGTGGATCTTTGATGGCGACTCAGTGCAATTTTTAGGACTGCCATTTTCAACCCGCATGACAGTGATCCGGCTCGAGGGGGACGAACTTTGGGTACATAGTCCCATTAAATTATCGAGCACAATTAAAGAGCAACTGGAAAATTTAGGCCGGGTTAAATACCTGGTTGCGCCGAACCACTTACACCATCTTTTTCTGCCTGAATGGACTATTGCGTATCCAAACGCAGAAGTTTATGGCACCGACGAGGTCATCAAAAAGCGCAGTGATATCACTTTTACTGCATCGCTTAATCAGGTTCAGGAGTGGCCCTGGGGAGCGAACATTGATCAAGTGTTATTTTCAGGTTCGCCGTTAATGGAGGAGTGCGTTTTCTTCCATAAGGATTCTGGCACATTAATTGTGACGGATTTGGTAGAGAACTTTTCGGGTAAGGAGTTTAGCGGCTGGCAAAGAGCAATCGCGAAGATTGTGGGGATCCTTGCTCCTCATGGAAAAACCCCGTTGGACTGGCGTTTGAGTTTTCTGTTTAAAAAGTCTGATGCCCGCAAACATATCCAAAAAATAGTGGCCTGGGAGCCAAACATATTGGTCATGGCCCACGGTGAAATTGTAACGAAAGATACCAAAGAATTTTTAGCAAAATCGTTCAGTTGGCTTCTGTAAAGAAGTGTTTATGAGAACAATGTACAATCAGCAACCTTTACGTCGATTATGTGAGGTGCTGGTTGTAAACTGGTTACACTGCTATCACCTGATAATAATACTGTCTCAAAGGTTGGGGCCGGGCAGAAAATCCACATTATTTCTGAACAGTATTTTAGCCCCTTAGGCCCAGTACAGGCAGCCTTATTACAGTCATAACTGGTGAGACTATTAACTCCATCGTGTTAACCATTCCTGTACCTTGTCTGTACACTAAAGGCCAGCAAAGACTACTGGCCGTCAGTATTAACAGTTTAAGTCTAACTTGGACTGTTCATCCGCAACAGGGAAACAAGCATTGGTAGGCAGCGCATCGGGACGATAACGATGTAAATCATCGTCGTACAATGCATACGTTAAAAATGCGGTCAGTTGATCGATCTCTGACTCCGTCAACCCTAAAGGCTTAAATCGCGGATCCAGTTGCTCAACGGGTATAACCTTTTGTGGTACCGCCGCATTTTTATAGGCGATAACATTGCGGATGCTACTAAAACTCGCACCGTGCCCGAACACGTTTGAATCGGCCAGATTATAGAGCTGGGGAACCTTGAACTTATAGTTATCGGCAGCTTCACCTGTGAACCCTCCCCGGCCCTTGGCGTCAGCATCGGTAACGACTCCGCTAACCTTAGCGTGATTGGGATCAAAATCTGCAAAGCCTATTGCCATGAACATTTCATTTTCAGCAGCACCCGGCTCTGAACTCAACGCTGGTCCCCGGTGACAGCTTACACAATTTGCCTTACCAAAAAACAATGCTGCCCCCTGAATTTCCTGTTCATTCAGCGCTGATTCGTCCCCCTGCAGCCAACGCTGAAAAGGTGCGCGGTTAGCTAGCACTGTCCGTTCATAAGCCGCAATCGCTTTGCCTGCATCTTCCACTATATCGTTACTGCCATCAGGAAAAGCCAGTTCAAACAACAATGCATATTCATCGTTGGTTTGTAATACAGAGTCTACATCTGTTTTTAAACGGTGAACGGCAGTCCCGGCAATCGCCTGAATTTCCAGACCCGCGAGTTGCCTAATATTTTCGGCTTTGGGCGTGCCTTGAGGGGCGAGTACAGCGAGTTCGAGATCGTGATTAACCTTTCCACCTTCCATGTTGCCAAACTGACCATTCCACAGCATAACCTCCTGATAAGCGGTATTCAGGATGGTTGGTGATGCAAACGGTTGAACATCAGGAATATACTCAGGATCCAATGAGGCTTTATCGAAGCCATAGGCAAAATGCCGCATTTCGCCTTTCACACCAAAGCCCTCGCCGCCCTCACCAATCCCCTGCGGCACGCCGGCTTTAAAACCAGCATCCACATGATGACAACTTGCACAGGACCAGGTGCCTGCGCGCGCTTTATTCACGCCTTCCGTTGATAACGCAGTTTCATGGAACAGTAACTTACCGAGTGTCACCTTTTCTTGTGTGAGCGGGTTATTTGGATCTTGTGGTATCTGCTCAAAATCATTCTCTTGCGGTAAGATGTAGGCATCGAGTCCCAATGAATGAGTTGCATTTATGCTGGCTTTAAGTTCTTCTTGCGGCGACTGCGACACTGGTATCACTACAACTGCGTCTTTATCCTGAAGACAGCCTGACAACATTGCCAAACTCAGACTACCAATAACCCCTTTCCTTAGTATTTCCTTGTAAAACGCGTCCATTACAACTGTTCCTTGCTTGTTCTATTTAAATTTTTCGAATAATTATAGTGTGTTTTTGTTAATCTTCACGGTTGCTCCTGATACCTGCGTATCAATTAAGCCTTACAAATGGCCGGGCACGTCACATCGTAAAAAAGCCTCGTTGAACGAGGCTTTTTATCTTGGAGCTACAGTGCGGGCTTATTCCCACTCAATCGTTGCTGGCGGCTTGCCAGAGATGTCGTACACCACCCGGGATATACCATCAATTTCATTGATAATACGGTTCGATACCTTACCCAGGAAATCATAAGGCAAGTGAGCCCAGTGGGCGGTCATAAAATCAATGGTTTCTACTGCACGTAATGATACTACCCAGTCGTATTTACGGGCATCGCCCATTACGCCAACAGACTTAACCGGCAGGAATACAGTAAATGCCTGACTGACCTTATGGTACAGCTCAGCGTTGTGTAGTTCTTCAATAAAAATCGCATCGGCGCGGCGCAGTAAATCGCAGTATTCTTTTTTGATTTCGCCTAACACCCGCACACCAAGACCCGGCCCCGGGAACGGATGGCGGTACAGCATATCGTAAGGAAGCCCAAGCTCCAGGCCAATCTTACGCACTTCATCTTTAAACAACTCACGTAATGGCTCTACCAGGCCCATTTTCATGTCTTCCGGTAAACCGCCAACGTTGTGGTGCGACTTAATCACGTGGGCTTTACCGGTAGCAGAGCCAGCAGATTCGATAACGTCCGGATAAATAGTGCCCTGTGCCAGCCATTTTGCATTGACAAGCTTACTGGCCTCTTCGTCGAACACAGCAACAAACTCATTGCCAATGGCTTTACGTTTTAGCTCCGGATCATCAATACCCTCAAGGCGCGCCAGGAAACGCTCTTCGGCATCAATTTTAATGATATTCAAACCGAAATGATCGCCAAACATATCCATGACCTGCTCGCCTTCGTTTAAGCGCAGTAAGCCATTATCAACAAATACACAGGTCAGCTTATCGCCAATGGCGCGGTGGATCAGCATCGCGACTACCGATGAATCCACACCACCTGACAAGCCCAGAATAACTTCGTCGTCGCCGACTTTTTCTTTAATACGGGCGATGGCATCTTCAATAATGGCATCCGGAGTCCAGAGCTTTTCACAGCCACAAATATCCATTACAAACTGCGACAATATACGCATCCCCTGGCGGGTATGAGTCACTTCAGGGTGGAACTGTACACCGTAAAATTGTTTCTCCGGATGTACCATGGCAGCATGCGGACAGGATGGCGTTAAGGCGACGGTTTCAAATCCTTCCGGAATGGCAATCACTTTATCACCATGGCTCATCCAGACATCAAGCAGGGCATTGCCTTCGGCACTGATATGATCTTCAATTTTATCCAGCAGGGCATTGGATTTAACCACTTCTACCTGGGCATAGCCAAACTCGCGCTTGTCAGAGCCCTGAACCTGGCCTCCCAATTGCGCTGCCATGGTTTGCATACCATAACAAACACCTAATACCGGCACACCGGCGTTAAACACATACTCCGGTGCACGTGGTGAGCCGTGTTCTGTTACTGACTCCGGGCCACCAGATAAGATAATGCCTTGTGGATTAAACGACTTGATTTGCGCTTCACTGACATCCCATGCCCACAGTTCGCAATATACACCCAACTCACGAACCCGACGGGCGATAAGCTGCGTATACTGAGAACCAAAGTCCAAAATAAGAATGCGATGGTCATGGATATTTTGTGTCATGCTGTTTGCCTTTAAATAGAAAACAAGCAGGCTGGTAATAAACCAGCCTGAGTATTAATACTAAATATGTTAAGTAGTTTAACCTAAACGGTAGTTTGGCGCTTCTTTGGTAATGCTCACATCGTGTACGTGTGACTCACCCATGCCCGCCGATGTAACCCGCACAAACTGCGGTTTAGTATTCAGTTCGTTAATGGTAGCACAACCGGTTAAGCCCATTGCGGAGCGCAGACCGCCCATTTGCTGATGGATAATAGTAGCGATTGGGCCCTTATAAGCCACGCGTCCTTCAATGCCTTCAGGCACCAGCTTCTCGGCGTTATCACTGGCCTGGAAATAGCGATCCGATGAACCATTGCGTTGGTTCATTGCGCCCAGTGAGCCCATGCCACGGTATGACTTATAGTAACGGCCCTGATAAAGCTCGACTTCACCCGGCGCTTCTTCGGTACCAGCCAACATGCTGCCCACCATCACGCAACTGGCACCGGCCACTAATGCTTTAGCAATATCACCTGAAAAACGAATGCCGCCATCGGCGATAACCGGAATGTCACGGTCTTTTAACGCTTCAACTGCATCAGAGATAGCGGTAATTTGCGGTACACCGCAACCGGTTACAATACGCGTGGTACATATCGACCCCGGACCGATACCGACTTTAACCGCATCGGCACCAGCATCGGCTAAGGCTAATGCGCCTGCTGCTGTCGCGACATTACCAGCAATGATTTGCAGTTCTGGATAGGTTTCGCGAACCGTTTTAACCCGCTCAATAACCCCCTGAGAATGGCCGTGTGAAGTATCAATAAGTAATACATCAACGCCAGCTTCCACCAACAAGGCAATGCGCTCGTCTGTACCCGGACCAACGCCTACTGCAGCGCCAACCCGCAAGCGTCCCAATGAATCTTTACACGCGTTAGGTTTATTTTCGGCTTTTTGGAAATCTTTAACGGTAATCAAACCCGACAGCTTAAAGGCATCATCAACCACCAGAATTTTTTCAATCCGGTGTTCGTGCATCAATTCAAGGACTTCTTCGGAGCTGGCTCCTTCTTTCACCGTCACCAAACGCTCTTTCGGGGTCATCACTTTGCCTACCGGCAAATCCAGACGATTTTCAAAACGTAAGTCGCGGCCGGTAACAATACCGATAAGATTATTTTCGCCGTCGGTGACCGGAAACCCGGAATATCCCATCTTTTTGCTTAGCGCCAGGACCTGGCCTAAATTATCACTTTCTGACACAGTGACCGGATCAGACACTACACCACTTTCGTATTTTTTAACTTCGCGAACGTGATTAGCCTGCTCTTCAGGTGTCATATTCTTGTGCACAAAACCGATGCCGCCTTCCTGCGCCAGCGCAATGGCTAAACGCGCTTCCGTTACAGTATCCATAGAAGCTGATACCATAGGAATATTGAGATTGACCTTGCGGGTCAGTCGGGTTTGTAAGCTTGCTGTGTGCGGTAGCACAGTGGAGTGCGCCGGAACCAAGAGAACATCGTCAAAGGTTAGCGCTTCTTGAGCGATTCTTAGCATGCAAAACACCTGTATAGTAGAGGTTTAATTGCGGCGCAATTGTAGTGTTTTTTCAGTTTCAGGTAAACTGTATTTGCATTAAAGCTGAGGTTTTTTCATTCAATGACTGCATTTTCCGCTCCTGAGGGGCAAAAAGTTCACAGTGTTACAACATTAAACCGCCTTGCACGTAACATTTTAACCAGTGAGGTGGGTTTAGTATGGTTAAGTGCCGAAATTTCCAATATGACCCGAGCGTCATCCGGACATTGGTATTTCACGCTAAAAGATGACAAAGCCCAGGTACGAGCGGCCATGTTCCGTTCAGCTAATCGTGCTGTTCGCACACCGCCGCGCGAAGGCGACAAAGTGCTGGTCAGAGCCAGTGTGGGAATTTACGAAGCACGCGGTGACTATCAGCTAGTGGTGGAAACCTTACAACCCGAAGGTGAGGGGCAGTTGAAGCTGGCGTTTGAACAGCTCAAATATAAGCTCCAGGCTGAAGGTCTGTTTGATCCAGGGCGCAAACAAGCTTTGCCAAAACAAGTCACCCGCATTGGTGTCATCACCTCAGCCCAGGGCGCGGCACTGCATGATGTACTGAGCGTATTACAACGCCGCAGCCCGGCGACTGAAGTCATCATTTATCCGTCCATGGTACAAGGCGAGCAGGCAGCCAGACAACTAACACACAACCTGTGGCTGGCTAACCAACGCCGCGAAGTGGATGTCATTTTGCTCACCCGCGGCGGTGGCTCACTGGAAGATTTGTGGTGTTTTAATGATGAAACACTGGCGCGAGAAATTGCCGCCTCAGAACTGCCGGTAGTCAGTGCGGTGGGCCATGAAGTGGATGTGACTATTGCCGACTTTGTGGCAGATTTACGCGCCCCGACCCCATCAGCAGCAGCCGAGCTGTTATCCATCGATCAGCGCGAGGCATTAAACAGCGTTGTACAACTTCAACAACGCCTCAGAGACAGAATCAAACAGCAGATACAAGCTGGTATGCACCGTCATGCCGTGCTTAGTCAGCGCTTACATGCCAGACACCCTGCGGTCATGTTACAGCAGCAAGGCCAGCATATAGACCTGCTCACCCAGCGCTTAGTAAGTGTGACTAAATCAACATTAGCTACTGCGGACTCCCGGCTGCAACGGGCAGAATACCGGTTGTCACGTCAACACCCGGCGCTGCGCCTGGATGTGATTAAGAATCAGCGGGAACAATTGCATCAACGGCTTGTCAGTCATATGCAACGTCGGCTAGAGACGAACAGGCATAACCTTGCTACACTAGCGCACTTATTACAGTCTGTAAGTCCGCTGGCGACCTTATCCCGTGGCTATTCAGTTACGCTTAAAGATAAACAAGCCGTGACCCGAATTGAATCGGTCGCAGCCCATGACGAAATAACCAGTCGTGTAGAAGATGGCGAAATTATTAGTGTAGTAACCGGTGTAAGAGCGAAACCTGCTCAATAATTGTTGCCCCTCAACACTGGCGGTGCAACAGTTTCACAGGTAAATTTTATTTTTCATCTAAGGTATCGTTGATTGATTAAGTCCCTTCGACAATTATATTGCGCGCTGATCGCTGTTGGCTTAACTGCCTGCGCTTCAACTCAGCCTCCGCCGGTGGTGCCCACCGCAAACGAAACATTGTTGAGTGCTCCGGCTGAAACACCTTTTAATCTGCCGGTTAATGTGTTTTCTTCATACATTAGCGATGCGACGGCAAAACAATGCAAGGCAGCTCAATCTACTCAGGCCGAATGTAAAAACGATGGTATCGCTGCCAACGATTTTCTGACGGCACTGGAGCAGTTATCTTTATTTGCTGAATTGAGTCCTTCATTAAGCCAGTATGACTATGAGTTGCTCATCGCAAATCAGATCACAGAGAGTCACTCACCAGTTGGAAGCGTGGATGCTGCACCACAAAGCTATACTGAGTTTTCTGTAGAATGGCGCGGCATGCAGCTTGATAGCCATTTGGTGCACTATGAACATAGCGGACAAGTCACGGCGCAGGACGTCGAACAAATTATTCTGCAGTGGTGGCAGCACGCCGAAAAACAGCATATTTTCACAACACCTTATTTGTATCAGGCCATGGGCGCCAGCGACTATACCAACCAGTTAATATTACCCGAGAGCCTGAATGAGTTTCAGTTAGCCCGCCAGTATCTTTATCCCGATCCATTTAAAGGTGTGTTGGCGCGCTATCTTCATCCCAGTTTTACTGAGGCTGTGCTTGATATTACTATTTATCCGGTACTATCTGTCCTCAATGAACATACCAGTACCAGATTAAGCAAAGAGCTGACCGATGCCATTAGCGAGGCACGCGAGACGGCGGCGGCGCGACAGATGAATATAGACGTAAAGCAGCACCTGACGCCTTTTAATAATGAGTCGGCTATTGCTGAGCAGGGATTAATGTCTGAGATGGTCGCCGAGAGCGAGAGTGGCGAGTCTTTGTATGCCAGTATCTATGTATTTCAGTTAGAAGATAAATTTGTCAAAATCAGTACCACTTTCCCTGCCAGGGTGGGCGATGATTTGGTCAGAGCGGCACTTAAAGAGGTCAGAGTGCCGCCAGAGTCCCCGTTAATGAAAGAACTCAGGCTAGCACTGTAGAAGCACGCGAAATTACTTCTTATTGTGGTAAGACATCATGCGGCGGCGCTTACGTTGCTGCGCCAGTGTGAGTTGATTCTTTTTACCTTCAAAGGGGTTCGCCCCTTCGCGAAATTCCACTTTAATAGGCGTGCCCATCACATCCAGGGCTTTTCTGAAGTAGTTTATTAAATAGCGTTTGTAGGAACTTGGTAAATCCTTTACCTGGTTGCCATGCACCACGATAACCGGTGGATTGTAGCCGCCAGCATGCGCGTATTTCATTTTAACCCGGCGTCCACGAACCAACGGTGGCTGGTGATCCTCTTGTGCGAGTTCCATAATTTGCGTCAGCATAGAGGTATTAATACGCTTAGTCGCACTGCGATAAGCTTCATTTACCGAGTCAAACAGGTTACCCACACCAGAGCCATGCAAGGCAGAAATAAAGTGCAAACGCGCAAAATCGATAAACCCTAGGCGGCGATCCAGTTCACGCTTAATGTCATCCTTAACATCTGTATCCAGGCCATCCCATTTATTGACTGCCAGCACCAGCGAGCGACCTGAGTTGAGCACAAAGCCCAGCAGGCTAAGGTCTTGATCAGATATGCCTTCCCGGGCATCAATAACCAGCAATACTACGTTCGCTTCTTCAATCGCTTTAAGGGTTTTTACAATGGAGAACTTTTCGACAGCTTCGGCCACTTTCTTGCGCTTGCGCACGCCCGCAGTGTCAATCAGTATATACTCGCGATCATCACGTTCCAGGGGAATATACACACTGTCTCGTGTGGTGCCGGGCATGTCATAAACAACCACTCGGTCCTCACCCAGTATACGATTAGTGAGTGTGGACTTACCTACATTAGGTTTACCTACAATAGCGAGTTTGATGGGCAGATTTTGCAGCCTTTCCAGTTGCTCTTCGGCGTCGAGTTCCTCTGCTTCAGCAACAGTATCTTCGATAGCCATAGCGGGAAAGGCTTCCGCCAGCGGCATTAACGCATCCTGTAACAGCTTTGCCACGCCCCGACCATGGGCCGCGGCGATCTGGTGAACGTTACCCAGGCCAAGAGAGTAAAACTCTGCGCTCTCGCTGTCACCATCAATACCATCGACTTTATTCGCCACTAAAAATACATGTTTGTCGGTTTTGCGCAGATGATCGGCAATGAGTTGATCAGCGGGTAACAGCCCGGAGCGGGCATCTACCAGGAAAAACACCACATCAGCTTCGTCGATAGCCTGTAACGACTGCTGCGCCATTAAGGTATCTATACCCTCTTCATCGCCGGTTATACCGCCGGTATCCACCACAATAAAATGGCGTTGGTCATAGTTGGCCTGTCCATATTGCCGATCGCGTGTAAGACCCGGAAAATCAGCAACCAGCGCATCGCGAGTATGGGTTAAACGATTAAACAGTGTTGACTTGCCCACATTGGGTCGTCCAACTAATGCCACGACAGGCAACATAGCGGTGTTCCTTTAAGTTTAATAAAAGCATACGGCCGCGCTGATAGCGCGGCCGTAAGAGTATATCGGAATATGTTGATAAATTCAGTTATTGCGCAGCGATTACTTTGTAGTTAACGCGGCAATATCGCCATCGCGAGTAATGGTTACAATCATATCATCAACTTTGATTGGCGCTGCGTAGATAGCTTCATCTTCATCGTCGCCACCGAGATCGTATCGCGCAGCCATGGTACCGTCTTCAGTGTTGAGCCAATGCAACAGTCCCCAGCGGTCACCCAATACAACATGCTCACCCATAATCAAAGGCGCGGTTAAGTTACGTTGTCTTAGTCCACCTTGTGACCAAATCTCAATACCGTTGCGACGGTCCAGTGCAAACACGTTGGAACGGTTGTCGACCACATAAATGCGCTCTGATGTAACGGCCAGGTCGCGATAAGAGCCGTACTCTCGCTTCCATAAAATACGTCCGCTGCGCAACTCAAGGGCTGCTAACGTGCCATCGTAAGAAACAATGTACACTGTTGTGCCATAGAGTACCGGTGACGAATCAACATCAATGATACGTTCCAGCTCAGTTGCACCTGAAGGTGCTGTAATGGCTGTTTCCCATGCAGGCACACCGGTAGTAAGAATATTTACCTGTAATTTGCCTGTGGGGGTGCCAATTAAGGTTCCGCCATTACTTGCTGCAGGTGCAGAAATGCCTCGCAAACTGAGTGGCGGCACATCGGTTTCACTGCGCCATAACTGTTCGCCAGTCTGCGCATCAAAGCCAAATAATACGCCTGCGCCAGTATTAATAACCAGAATACCTTCGTCCATGGCCGGGCGGGCTAATATTTCGCCAGGTACCGAAGCTTCCCAAAGGGTTTCGCCAGTCTTGCTATCGAGCGCGAGCAGTTGGCCATTTTCTGATCCGACAAACACTTTGTCGTAACCGGCTGCCATCGCACTAATTTTAGCTGATGTGCCGCTACGCCATATATTGGCTATGCCATCGAAAATTGAGTCAGAACGGAAAATGGCAAAATTACGACGCCATTTTACATCGCCATTGCCTGGCTCAAGTGCAACCACTTCACCGTGACGCTCGGCCGCAAAAACCGTATTGTTGGCATAGACCGGTTGCAGCCTTGAGAAAAACCCATCCACACCATCACCAACACTGTGGCTCCACACAACTTTTGGAGTCACCTGATTAACAATGGGTGCAATGCGTCTTATTTTGATTTCGTCGTCATCAGCAAACCAGTCGGTAACCGTGTTAACCGCAGCACAACCACTTAGTGCGACTAAGGAGGCGGCTAATACGACCTGTTTAAACATACGGCCACACAGTTGTGATTGCTGTGAGATGTTTCGAGTAATAGATGTCATTCCCTATCCTGCGCTAACTGCTAGGTTGTCAAGTTTCAACTGCAGTAATCGATTATTCATATTTTTTTCCAGAGCAGTGGAGTAGGCCATGCGAGCCTTATCAAAGTTCCCCTGCGCGCTAAAAATATCACCTTTTATTTCTTCCACCTGAGCACTGAAGGCTTCATTGGTTACCGTCTCAATAGTAGTTAACGCTTGTTCGTACTTTTCTTGTGCTAATTGCACGCGAGCAAGTCTGACAGTAGCGACTTGCTGAAGGCTGTCATCAGCACTTTGCGATACAACCTGTTGCAGGTGTTGCGAAGCAACATCCAGTTCACCATCGTCAACCGCTTGCTTAGCCGCTAATAAAGCCGCAATACTGGCATAACCGGCGACATCCTCTGAGTTCATCACTGCCTCAATGGGTTGACTGTTCTCATCATTAATCAACGACTCAAGCGCCGCCTGATATGACTGGGATGCCGTTTCTTTAGCGCTGATTTGTGAATCAGTGTAATACTGCCAGCCGAACAATCCGGCCAGGCCCAATACAGCACCCATAATTAATGACGTACCGTGCTCAGACCAAAACCGTTTAATCGCTTCTACTTGTTGGTCTTCTGTCGCGAATTGTTCCATATTAAAACCTCGTTTAAAAATCCTGACGTGTTACTGTTGCAACACGCTAAATAATGCTTCAGCCAACTGATTGCACGCAACCGTCGCTTGTTCGCCGTTACCGCGCAAAGGCTTAATGGTTACCTGCTGGTTAGCCATTTCTTCGCTGCCTATAAGCAGCGCTACACTGGCGCCTACTTTATCTGCACGCTTGAGCTGTTTTTTCAGATTACCACCGCCGCAATGTAACATAACCCGCCACTGACTGTCGGCATCACGCAGTGATTCAGCCACTTTACTGGCGAAAGCTCTGGTATCGTCCCCGAGGGCGGTAACATAAATGTCTGCTGCAGGTGTGTCCTGGTCTATTTTTTCCAGTGTGTCGAGCAATAAAACCAGCCGCTCCATACCCAGAGCAAATCCAACACCTGGTGAGGCTTTACCCCCTAACTGTTCGACCAAACCATCATAACGACCGCCAGCACACACAGTGCCCTGCGCACCGAGACTGTCAGTTACCCATTCAAATACTGTGCGGTTGTAGTAATCCAGCCCTCTTACTAAGCGTGGATTTATCTCATAGGCAATACCGGCCTCATTGAGCAACTGACACAATAGTTCAAAGTGTGCCTTAGAGTCGTCATCGAGATAATCAAATAATGAGGGCGCATCACTGACTAAAGCTTGTACCTGAGGATTTTTGCTGTCCAGAACCCGTAATGGGTTTGACTCCAGACGGCGCAGAGAATCTTCGTCAAGCTGGGACCGGTGTTCGCTAAGATAGCTGACTAATGCATCTTTATAGTGCTGGCGCGCTTCATTAGAACCTAATGAATTAATCTGCAGTGTCACAGCATCTTCAATACCAAACATTTTCCACAGCCGTGCCGACAGTAAAATAACTTCGGCATCAATGTCAGCGCTCTCAAGCCCGTAGGTCTCTACCCCAAACTGATGGAACTGTCTGTAGCGCCCTTTTTGCGGCCGCTCGTGACGGAACATCGGACCCATATACCACAAACGCTGTTGTTGATTATAAATGAGACCATGCTCGTTACCTGCCCGTACGGCGCTGGCGGTACCTTCCGGACGCAGGGTTAAGCTATCACCATTGCGATCAGCAAAGGTGTACATTTCTTTTTCAACGATATCAGTTACTTCACCGATAGAGCGCTTGAACAAATCAGTACTTTCGACGATCGGAGTACGGATCTCCTGATAACCATAACTGGCTACAACGTGTCGAATTACGGCCTCGACCTGCTGCCATTTGCCCGACTCTGTCGGCAGGCAATCATTCATACCACGAATAGCCTGGATTGTTTTTGCCACCGGATCTCTCTCAAGCCTATTTAAAAGCCCCGCATTATAGGGGCTTTAATACTAAACAACAAACTCTTTACTGCGCCTGACGCTGGCGCCGAGTTACTTCTCTACCACGGGAATGGAATTCGCTGAATTAAGCAACGCCGCCTTTGCTCTGATGCGCTTTTCAAGCTGCTCGACCAGCTCATCGTTCGCCAGGCGTTCTTTCTGTCGCTTTCCGTCAAGATAAAAGCCGCTCATATTGCGCGCACCAGTAAGACCAAGATCGGAGACTTCTGCTTCGCCGGGTCCATTAACAACACAGCCAATAATAGAGACATCCATGGGCGTGAGCACATCTTCTAAACGTTGCTCAAGCGCGTTAACAGTCGCTATTACATCAAATTCCTGACGTGAGCAGCTCGGACATGCAATGAAATTAATGCCCCTTGAACGAATGCGCAAGGACTTTAAAATATCGAAACCGACTTTGATTTCTTCAACCGGATCGGCAGCCAGGGATACCCGTAACGTGTCGCCGATACCTTCTGCGAGGAGCATGCCCAGTCCAACAGCACTTTTCACCGCTCCCGCGCGTTGTCCGCCCGCTTCGGTTATGCCCAGATGCAACGGTTGATCAATTTCTTTGGCCAACAGACGATAGGCATCCACGGCCAAAAACACATCCGATGCTTTCACAGAAACTTTAAACTGATCGAAATTAAGCTTATCGAGAATGTCCACATGGCGCATTGCTGATTCAAGCAGGGCTTGCGGTGTTGGCTCGCCGTATTTCTCCTGTAAATCCCGCTCCAGCGAACCACCATTCACACCAATACGGATAGGAATGTTTTTATCGCGAGCACAATCTACCACCGCTTTTACCCGCTCCATATTCCCAATATTACCGGGGTTTATACGTAAACAATCCACCCCGTATTCGGCAACTTTTAAAGCAATACGGTAATCAAAATGAATATCAGCAATTAATGGCACGCTGACCTGCTGACGAATTTGTTTAAAGGCTTCAGCCGCATCCATGGTAGGCACAGAAACACGCACTAGTTCGCCGCCGACGCCGACGATACGGTTTATTTGTGCCACCGTAGCTGCAACGTCAGTAGTTTGCGTATTAGTCATTGATTGCACGGCGATAGGCGCGTCATCACCAATAGGGACGCTTCCAACATTGATACGGGTAGACTTTCTGCGTTTTATAGGATTTTCAGCAAACATTATTGTTCCTGTCTCGGTAACAAAAACTTCGCGGTACGTGTTGGGTCAAAGCCTGACATATCAACATCGTCACCATCATATTCTATATTAACAACACTCGGAGCGCCGAGGGTGACTTCAAAGGGCGGAATGCCGCTCACGCGCATTTCATAACCTGCAGCCTTAATTCCGTAAGCTATTGCTTCACCGGTAGCATCTGTCAGATTAACCCAACATTCATCGGCAAATGTAAACACAAGCTCTACCGGCGCACTCGCTGGCAGTTCGATATCCTGCTCAGCGCGGTTACCTTGCTCCGATGAGACACTGTCAGTTGACGCGGTTTCTGTGTCTTCTTCAACAGGTGTTGCCCCCACCGCAGTACTTTCTGGTGCAGTTTCGTTGTCAATGCCTGAGGTATCAATGGAGGTTGGCTCAGGTAAATCATCAGACTCGAGGGCCGGCATAGTTTCATCACTATCGTCTAATTCTTCCGGTAGTGTTTCAGCAGCGCTGACCGTTACATCTGGTGTTGAAACGCTGTCATTACCCGACGTACTTAATGGCTGAGACTGAGCCGTCAGCTTGGTGTCAGACACCGTTTTTGACCCACCAGTTGGCCGCTGTTGACTGGTTACCGGACTGGTCGTGGTAGCCTCTTCGTTTTCGTTAGCAGACTGTTGATACCACCATATTACAATGCCGGCAGTTAATATCAGGGCAATACCATAAGTGACCATCATCCAACGGTCGTCATGGGCCTGCTTAGCGACGCGACGCGAAAAACTTTGTAATTTGGCTGGAGGTTTGGGTGTGGTGTGATACTGCTCAAACACAGATATCATTTCTGCCTGGTTAAGCCCGAGCGTTTTTGCATACAACCGGACGTAGCCTTTTATAAAAGTAATGGACGTTTGTTCATCGATTCGATTTTGCTCAATATCATCGATAATACCTACTTTTAAATACAGTTTTTCAGCGATCGCCTGTTGGGTAAGGCCTTGCTGTTCACGTGCTTCCCGTAATACCTGCCCGGGACTGGGTGTAGCAGGCACATGCTGTTCATCAGCCTCAAGGTGATGCTCTTTGTCCATTATTTACCTACACTAGTTAGATTGTGAGGCTGGCGGTGCCAACCTCAACTTCATGCCAATTTTAATAGACCCGTTATCTTCAAGGTCGTTCCACTGTTTCAGGGTCTTGAGTTTTATATTGTATTTGAGTGAAATTCGGTAGAGATTTTCCCCTGGCTGAACAATGTGAAAAGCAGTTTGCTGCTCTGTAGCCGTTTGGACATCACCGGTTTGTTTGTTAACTGGCGTATTGTCTACTGACGCTTCAGCCGTCGGCATGGCGGGTTCGCCGCGAACTTGTGATGTTGGAGTGGCAGAGGGTTCTACAGCATTTGTACTGGCAACAGGAGCGGATGCCATTTCCTGCGACTTTGATTTCTTTTTGATAACGGGTTGAGGGAGTGTTTTTTGGCGTCTGATATACAGCTTAGACAGAGCGCTATCGGGATACATACTCAGTAGCATGTCGCCATACTGACCCGCAGTGGCTAAATCTCCCTTCCCGGTCGCAATTTCGATGGCCATCCACAATGAGTCAGCTGACACACGAGCGACTCTCTCATACTTTTTTAACGTTTGTTCAGCTAATTCAAACTGCTCAGTCGCGACGTACATTTCGGTGAGTATAAACAGTGTTTTAGCGCGACCGGGCTGATGTTTTAAAGCACTGTTCAGATACATTATTGCATCTTCACCCTTTCCCTGACTTTGCGCACACAGTGCCATGTTCTCATAGGTTTGAGCGGAATTTGCATATTGCTCGGCGTTAACCGCCTGTAAGAAGAAGTTTTTAGCCTGGTCATAGCGACCATTCTGGCATAGAAATGCGCCGTAACTGTTGGCGATATCCGCATCGTTTGGCGCGAGTTCCATGGCGGTTTCGTATGCTTCTGCAGCCCGCTCGACCTCGCCGACAACCTGATAGTAGTAAGCAAGACCGTAATGCGTACTGGCTGAATCTGGTGCAAATGTGAGCGCTTTATCCAGGTTTTGTTTAGCTTGTGAATAGTTGCCGTTCTTTAAGTAAGTCAGGCCCAGTGAAACACGGGTTTGTGCCGCTTCTTCCTGGTCAAAGGAAGAGCCAAACCCATCAGACTGATTTTCACTTACACAACCTGCGAGTAAAACCAAGCATAGTACTAAACATATTCTCATCGGCAGCGCTTACCTTCTTGTTTTTCGGCTTAGTTATTATGAATAAGTTTATTGTGACATTTTTACCGAAATTTGCTCGCCCTTCATCTGTTTTTTCAACATTCTTTTGGTGCGGTCGACAACATCACCCACTAATTGTCCACATGCAGCATCAATATCATCACCGCGGGTTTTCCGCACTATTACTGTATAACCATATTCCATCAGCACTTTTGCAAACCGATCTATACGTGAATTACTTGAACACGTGTAGGGAGAACCCGGATAAGGATTAAACGGTATCAGGTTTATCTTACACGGTGTATCTTTCATTACCCTGGCTAACTCATGAGCCTGATCAGTTGAGTCATTGATCTGATTGAGCATGACATACTCTACCGTCACTTTACCCTGGTTAGCCTTGGACTTACTTAAATAGCGTCTTACGCCAGCCAAAAACGTCTCAATATTGTACTTTTTATTGATGGGGACAATTTCGTTGCGCAAGGTGTCGTTCGACGCATGCAGTGAAATAGCCAACGCCACGTCAATTTGATCACCAAGCATATCCAGTGCCGGCACAACCCCTGAAGTACTGAGTGTTACCCGTCGTTTCGATAAACCAAAACCAAAGTCATCCATCATGATATCCATGGCAGGTACCACATTTTTAAGATTGAGCAAGGGTTCGCCCATGCCCATCATAACGACGTTAGTTACCGGACGCTGCGAAGTATCATTGGATAACCCCAGGGTTGTTGCTACACGCCATACCTGACCAATAATCTCGCTGACCGTCAGATTACGGTTAAAGCCTTGCTGCGCCGTAGAGCAAAATGTGCACTCAAGAGCACAACCTACCTGAGACGATACACACAAAGTGGCACGATCGGCTTCAGGTATCCACACGGTTTCAACTTCCTGACCGCCCTCCAGTACCAGAGCAAACTTAATAGTGCCGTCAGTGGCCTGTTGATGATAAGCAATCTCAGGCGCTTTAATCTCGCACAACTCAATCAACTTGGCCCGTAGGTTTTTATTGATATTCGTCATTTGCTCAAAGTCGCCAACACCGTGCTGATAGATCCACTTCATGACCTGATCAGCTCGGAATGGTTTTTCGCCAATCTCGGCGAAATATTCACGCAATCCTTGCCGATTAAAATTCAATAGATTTATTTTGGTCATAAAAGATTATCAACTTAACGAAATTCGGGTTTAAAACGCGCATAGAATATCACGAAATGGATATTCATTCACAGACACAAAAGGGAGCCGAAGCTCCCTTTTTTTAAATGCTTTGGCGTTTCGCTTAGCGAGTGCGTGGGCAAATCTCTTCTTCAGAGAAAAAGTACGCGATTTCGCGCGCTGCAGACTCTGGTGCATCAGAACCGTGAACAGCGTTCTCATCGATAGATACAGCATAGTCAGCACGCAGAGTACCAGCGGCTGCTTCAGCTGGGTTTGTTGCACCCATGATTTCACGGTTTTTAACAACGGCATTTTCGCCTTCAAGCACCTGAACCATTACCGGGCCAGACGTCATAAAATCAACTAACGCACCAAAGAAAGGACGCTCTTTGTGTTCAGCATAAAAACCTTCGGCTTGTTCTTTGCTCATGTGTACCATTTTAGAAGCAACGATGCGCAGACTTGCAGATTCAAAACGGTTGTAAATAGCACCGATAACATTTTTTGCTACGGCATCAGGCTTAATGATTGAGAAAGTACGCTCTAGAGCCATCTTCTGTCTCCGGTTATAATTGTAAAATTTTGGCCGCGAATTATAGGCAATCTTTAGAGCATTGCCTAGGGGCTTGTCAGCAATTATCAAAAAATCTTAATAATTGTGGTCAACAAACACCGATTATTGTCGAAATCAGGCGTATTGTGCCGCCAAATTCTGAATTTTACTGACTATAGCACGTAATCCGTTTCCACGAGTAGGCGTAATATGACGCTCTAAATCGAGTTCATTAAAGTACCCATCAATATCAAAAGCAATGATCTCGGCGGGCGTTTTATCGTTATATGCTGCCATAACGAGAGCTAACAGACCGTGAACAATAACCGCATCACTGTCGACTTCAAAATGCAACGTTTCACCCTGCATTGAGGAAACCAGCCATACACTACTCTGACAGCCTTTGACTAAACGCTCAGGCGTTTTATAGCTGTCATCGAGGCGCGGTAATGCTTTACCCAGGTCAATGATGTACTGATAACGTTGTTCCCAGTCATCAAAAAACTCTAGATCTTCGATGATTTCCTGACTCGAAGGTAACTGCATTCAACTCTCTCTCATAGATAATAGAAGGGGGCACTCAATTAAAAGAACAAGCCGGCTTCAAGCTGTGCTTCTTCACTCATTTTGTCTCGCGACCACGGCGGATCGAAGACCAGTTCCACACTAACATCCCGCACATTTGGCACCAGACCAACCCGGTATTCAACATCGCCAACCAACACAGGCCCCATACCGCACCCCGGAGCGGTTAGCGTCATATCAATATTGACGATTTGACGTTCTGCATCAATATTAACTGCGTAGATCAACCCCAGTGACACAAGGTTAATCGGAATTTCCGGATCATAAATGGTTTCGAGTGCTTGCCAGACCTGGCTTTCATCGATGCTGTTGTCAGCCGGTGCCGTAAAATCGAGGGTTTGTGGCTTGCGGCCAATGGCATCGGCGTCGGTACCGTCTATACGCAGCATATTGCCGCGCCAGGTGACGGTGTAGTTGCCACCGAGATCTTGTGTAATATTGACAAATTCACCATCGGGAATAATGACAGTTTCACCAGAGGGAACCTTTCGGGACTTCACTTCACGTTCGGTCACGACCATTTTTTGCTTCATAGCGTGCGTTATCCGATGTTAAAGCTTTCACCGCAACCGCATTCGTCGACCACGTTGGGGTTGAAGTATTTAATGACGCCGTTGACACCTTCCTGAACATAATCAATCTCAGTGTTTTTAAGTAATGACACCGCATCTTTGGCGACGGCAACGGTTAACTTATCGGAGACGCTGAGCACCTCATCGCCATCTTCGGTGGCGTCGGCAAAATCCAGTACATAAGCATAACCGGTACAGCCGCTCACTTTGGTCGATAAACGGATAATCTTATCAGGATGGTTTTTCAGCTTTCCTTCAAAATGCCTGATCGCTTCAGGGGTTAATGTCACCACATCCTGACTGGGCACAAATGTTTCTACGGTCATTGGTAAATCCTCCTAACCCAACATTGCTTGGGCTTTGCGCAAACCTGTGAAGAATGCAGACACTTCATCAAGTGTGTTATACAACGAAAACGACGCTCGCGCAGTGCCGTTAATGCCTAAACGATGCATGAGCGGTTGAGCACAGTTATCACCGGTTCGGATCGCAATTCCCTGGCGGTCCAGAATAAAGCCGATATCTGCCGGATGCGCCTGCTCCATCACAAAGCTTAAAATACCCACTTTACCAGGCGCAGTGCCAATAAGGCGCATGCCGTCAATGTGAGCGGCTTGTTCCATAGCAGAGGCAATGAGCAAACTTTCGTGAGCCTGCACAGCGGCTAAATCCAGTGTACTGAACCACTCAACAGCAGCGCCTAATCCTATTGCGCCTGCGATGTTAGGTGTACCTGCCTCAAGTCGGTTTGGCAACACACCCCAAGTTGCTTCCTGGTAGGTCACATCTGCAATCATCTCGCCGCCGGTTAACCAAACTGGCCAGTCTTCAAGCACTGATTTTTTGCCCCACAACACGCCTATGCCAGTAGGGCCGAACAGCTTGTGCCCTGAGAAGGCATAAAAATCACAACCTAATACCTGCACATCAACACCGCCGTGAGCAATACCTTGGGCGCCGTCAACTAACACCAATGCACCGTAAGCCTTGGCCATGGCGGTGAGTTCTTTAACCGGATTAACGGTACCCAGCGCGTTAGACACATGAGGAAACGCGACCATACGCGTATTCGGCCCAAGCGAAGCTTTAAAGGTCTCAATATCCAATTCGCCGTTATCAAATATGGGGGCGATTCTCAGCGTTGCACCACTGTGCAGGCAGGCTTGTTGCCAGGTTACCAGATTAGCATGGTGTTCCATTTCGGTGACCACTACTTCGTCACCAGCCTGCAATTGTTCGGCCAGCCCTCTGGCGACTAAATTAATGCTTTCTGTCGTGCCACTGGTCCAAATAACCTCTTCGCGGCTTTGAGCTTTGATAAAGCCCGCAACCTGCTCCCTCGCTCGTTCATAACGTCTGGTTGCCTCATCGGATAAATGATGTGCTCCACGATGCACGTTAGCGTTACACCGCGTATAAAAGTCAACAATGGCATCGATAACAGCTTGCGGCTTTTGGGTAGTGGCTGCATTGTCTAAATAGACAAGCGGTTTGCCATCTATGTGTTGCGACAGAATGGGGAATTGCTCGCGAATAGCCGCTACATCGAAACTCATTTTACCTCCATGCCGACAAAGCGGTCATGCAGTTGAGTAAGTAACCACGCAGATATTGCCTGATTTGGCATTTGCTTGATCAATTCCTGAATAAAACCAAAGTTCAGCATAATCAATGCCTGACTGCGCTTAATACCGCGGGTCAGTAAATAATACAGCGCAGTTTCGTCGATCTCTGCGACCGTGGCGCCGTGGGCACACTTCACATCGTCAGCGTAAATCTCAAGTTCTGGTTTGGTGTTAATGATCGCTCGTCGTGAAAGCAGCAAATTACGATTATTTAACTCAGCAAGGGTTTTCTGCGCATCGCGGTGAATATGAATGCGACCATTGAATACCGCTTTTGCGCGATCACCAACAATACCACGGGCATTCTCTTCCGTTGTGCAGTTTGGCACCGCATGTTCAATGGTAGTATGCAGGTCAAACAGCTCGCCTTCCGCCAACAAATACATGGCATTGATCTTCGCATTGGCAAACTCGCCGGCATATTCAACATCAATATCGAGACGCGACAACTGACTGCCGTACCCTACCAGCGTACTGTTAAGTTGGGATTTCTCACCCAACCTGAAGTGACAGCCACCAACGTGCATCGCTTCGCCGGTGTACATGGCCAGCCGATAATGTTCCAGATAAGCGTTATCATCAATAACGAATTCACTGAACGCCGTATTAAAACTGTTTGTGCTGCCGTGACCATCTTCAAACACTGTGGCGCGCGCACCCTCCTGTACATGCACAAGCACGCGCATGTGCTGATCACCTTCATTATTCGCCAACTGGGTTATACGAACAGGGGTTGATACAGACTTGCCCGCGTCATACTGAATGAACACACCGTCACTCAGTAATGCATCGTTCACCTGACCAAATAGATGCTTAGTTGGTTTAACCTTATTCAGGTTGGTTTTGATAACATCTTGCTGCGCAGTACTTGCCTCAGCAAAGGTGACAATCCGGAATCCGTCGGGCAAAGACAACTTTTTGATATCGGTTAACAGCGTGTTACCACTAAATACCAATTCAATTGCTGTCAGATCATCGATGACCGGAACAGCTAATGCGCTGTCAGACGGTGACGACATCGCCACGCTGCGTTTTTCTATTGGTAACAACGGCGTAAAACGCCAGTCTTCCTGACGACGTACAGGCCAGCTAACTTTTTCCAGTTCGGCCAACGCGACCTGCCGGTGTGGGGCAAGCCAGTCCTGACGTGTTTGTCCCGCGGCGATTACCTCAGACAGCCACTGGCTCATGCATCTGCCTCCTCGTACGCCTTACCAAGAAAGGCGTAGCCCGACTTTTCGACTTCCAGAGCCAGTGATGCATCGCCACTTTTTACAATTTCACCATCAGCCAGAATGTGTACAAAATCAGGTTTAATATAATCGAGCAAACGCTGGTAATGGGTAACGACAACAAAGCTACGTTTGCCATCACGCTGGCTGTTAACACCTTCTGCAACCACTTGCAAAGCATCAACGTCGAGCCCTGAATCAGACTCATCCAGAATACAAAGCTTTGGCTCCAACAAAATCATTTGCATGATTTCATTACGCTTTTTCTCACCACCGGAGAAGCCTTCGTTGACGCCACGCTTTAAGAAATCGAGTGGTAACTGAACCTGTTTACAAGCAGCTTTAGCTTTCTTCAAAAATTCAGCAGCAGTTAATGGTTCTTCACCACGATGCTCACGTAGCGCATTAACCGACTCTTTAAGAAACTCCATATTGCTGACACCCGGTATTTCAACCGGATACTGAAACGCCAGAAAAAGTCCTTCGCGGGCACGTTCTTCCACTTCAAGTTCAAGTAAATCCTTGCCGTTTAGTGTGGCACTGCCGCCTGTTACTTCATAACCTTCCCGGCCCGACAATACGTAACCTAGCGTACTTTTACCGGCACCATTTGGTCCCATGATGGCATGAACTTCACCTGGTTTTACTTCCAGATTAAGCCCTTTAATAATTGTTTTATCTTCAACACTGGCGTGCAAATTATCGATAGATAACATTAACGTATTTACCCCACAGAACCTTCTAAACTGATTTCAAGTAATTTGCCGGCTTCGACGGCAAATTCCATTGGTAACTCTTTAAACACTTCTTTACAGAAGCCATTCACAATCATTGATACCGCTTTTTCGGCATCGAGTCCCCGTTGCTGGCACAGGAACATCTGTTCGTCACTGACTTTGGAAGTCGTGGCCTCGTGCTCAACAATTGCCGACGGGTTGCGGCTTTCGATATACGGGAAAGTGTGTGCGCCGCACTTATCACCAATTAGTAATGAATCACACTGGGTGAAATTTCGCGCGCCATCGGCTTTGGGGCCCATTTGTACCAGACCACGATAGGCGTTGTTGCTGGTGGCCGCTGAAATACCCTTGGAAATAATCGTCGAGCGGGTATTTTTACCCAAATGTATCATTTTGGTACCGGTATCGGCCTGCTGATGTCCTCTGGTCAGTGCCACCGAGTAAAACTCACCAACACTGTTATCGCCTTTTAATACGCAGCTCGGATACTTCCAGGTCACTGCTGAACCGGTTTCAACCTGGGTCCATGAGATTTTGGCATCGTTATGACAAATGCCGCGCTTGGTCACGAAGTTGTATATACCACCTTTACCGTTTTCGTCACCCGGATACCAGTTTTGCACGGTAGAATATTTAATGTTGGCGTTATCCATAGCAACCAACTCGACGACTGCCGCGTGCAGCTGATTTTCATCGCGCTGCGGGGCGGTACAGCCTTCAAGGTAGCTAACATGACTGCCTTCATCGGCGATAATCAAAGTACGTTCAAACTGGCCGGTATTTTGTTCGTTGATACGGAAGTAGGTGGACAACTCCATCGGGCAGCGTACACCCTTGGGAATATATACAAATGAACCGTCGGTGAATACGGCGCTGTTGAGCGCAGCGAAGAAGTTGTCGGTTCGGGGTACAACAGAGCCGATGTATTTTTTGACCAGCTCAGGGTACTTTTGAATGGCTTCTGATATCGGGCAAAAGATAACGCCGGCATCTTCCAGTTTTTGTCTGAACGTGGTTACCACCGATACAGAATCAAATACGGCGTCAACCGCAACACCAGCCAGCATTTCCTGCTCATGCAAAGGGATGCCAAGCTTGTTATAGACATCAATTAAATCAGGGTCGACTTCATCGAGTGACTTAGGCTTGTCTTTCATACTTTTCGGCGACGAATAATACGAAATAGACTGATAATCTACTTTTGGGTAGTCCACGTGAGCCCAGTCCGGCTCATCCATTTCTAACCATGAACGATAGGCTTTAAGGCGCCATTCCAGCATCCATTCCGGTTCATTCTTCATTGCAGATATACGGTGGATTATGGACTCGTCCAGACCATTCTCGAAGGTGTCAGACTCAATTTCTGAATAGAAACCCGCCTCGTATTTTTTCGATAATGCCTGTTCGATTTGCTCGCTCATTAACTCATCTCACTTTTATTGAACATTTACGTAGGGGGCGCTACAACAAACTGCGCATCCTACAAATTAGCCGTATTATATAATACCTGAGTAAATCACTCAACTATTCACTGCTGCGCTTCAGGTTTGCTGTTTATGCTGAGATTACTGCCCGGAACTCGCGAATCTTGCTTCCGGGCCGCCGCCGTCGGGGGCGCGATCTTGCCTTATTATCGACCAAACTGCAATCACAGCAAGGCAGGTACGGTTGCATATATGTGATTTTGCGGATTAACCCGTCGCTCGGGTGCGCCGTAGTGTGTGTATTACGTCTGACACCCGCTCAATGGTGTACTGTATGTCGTCGGCCGTTGTAAAACGCCCCGCTGAAAAACGCAAACCAGCGTGGGCCAGTGCATCGCTGCGACCCAGCGCTTTAAGCACGTATGAAGGTGCCATAGTCGCCGACGTACAAGCTGATCCCGTCGACAATGCAATATCGTGTAAGCCCATAACCAGGCTTTCGCCATCGACACCGCCAATACTAATATTGATGATACCCGGAACGCGGTGATTCAGATCGCCATTGAGGTACGTATCACCCATTGAGCTCAATTGTTGCCAAAGTTGCTCAGTGTAGCCGCGTAAACGGGTGCTTTCCTCGCTCATCTTTTTTGCCGCCAGTTCGCACGCCTTACCAAAGCCAACAATCTGGTGCGTTGGCAAAGTGCCGGAACGCATTCCCCGCTCGTGGCCGCCGCCATGTATTTGTGCGGTAATCGCCGTTTTTGGCCGGCGTCGCACATACAAGGCGCCTATGCCTTTCGGGCCATAGCATTTATGCGCAGAGAACGACATTAAGTCTACCGGTAATTCAGCGAGGTCGATGGGCAGTTTGCCCAAACTCTGCGCCGCATCAACGTGAAACGGCACTTCATGAGCACGGCAAACCCGGCCAATTGCCGCAATATCCTGTATTACACCAATCTCGTTATTGACGTGCATTACCGAGACTAATACCGTATCAGATGTCATTGCATCGGCGACCTGCTGCGCAGTGATAAAGCCCTTTTCGTCGGGCGCTAAATACGTAATTGTAGCCCCCTTCCTTGCCAGATATTCACACGTATCCAGTACCGCTTTATGCTCTGTGCTCAGCGTAATGATGTGCGGTTTTTCAACCCCTGACGACTCAACGACGCCTTTGATTGCCGCATTGTCAGACTCAGTAGCGCCGGAGGTAAACACGATTTCACGTGGATCGCAATTGAGTAAATCGGCGATCTGGTTTCTGGCAATATCGACAGACTCTTCTGCAATCCAACCGAACCGATGAGAGCGCGACGCCGGGTTGCCGAAGTTACCATCCATAGTCAGGCACGCAGCCATACTTTCAGCAACAGCAGGATCTACTGGTGTCGTGGAGGCGTAATCGAGGTAAACAGGAGAACGGTTCATTATTGCTTTACAACTGAATGCTGACTTGAATTTTATCTTCAAGCAATGTGCTGTTATGTTTGTCCTGACGACCAGCTACTGCCTGTACATCGCCTTTGGCCATAAGTTCACCCAAACTAATTCCATTGAGAAAATGGCTGATGCGGTCACTGAGATCCTGCCACAGGCTATGCGTCAGGCAACGTTCGCCCGCCTGACAATCACCTTGCCCCTGACATCGAGTAGCGTCCACAGACTCATCGACAGCACGTATAACATGGCCAATTGCAATTTGATGGGCATCGCGACCTAACTGATAACCGCCACCGGGGCCACGTACGCTTACTACCAGATCATCTTTACGCAGCCGTGAAAACAGCTGTTCTAAATAGGACAGCGAAATTTCCTGACGGGCAGAGATGTCAGCCAGTGAAACCGGCCCCTGCTGCGAATGCAGTGCCACATCAAGCATAGCGGTAACGGCGTAGCGACCTTTAGAGGTAAGTTTCATAGTCAACTCAGCTAAATTAGGACAGTAATATAGCTAAAATTGTTCCATACCCGAGTATTTTGGTCAAGTATTAAACCTTCGCGGAGCACAAG
>JABXHM010000030.1 GCA_013373625.1 Alteromonadaceae bacterium
GCGGAGCCGGCAATTACTGCAGCAGTTGTTGAGGCTTGCTGTGCCTGCTGTAACTGACTGGCAATGAGCGACGCATTTTGGTTTTCGGTGGCGATGATGCAGGCCCCGTAACCTAAGCCATCCAGTTTGTTTTCCCATCGTATAACACCGTTATCGGCATTCAGGCAAAATAAATGTCCGCCCGAATAGGCAAATATACTATCGTCTTCAAACAGGACATTCGTCACACCAGACGTTGACTTAAGCCTGGTTTCCCACTGCTTTTCACCGGAGGCCTTATCCAAACAGACTACGCGCCCCTTTATACCAATAAATAGTTTTTCCATTGACCTTACCTGATAATAAATTTGACCACTGCTAGGGCGTGTTGATCTTTGCTGTACAAGTTTTGGTCTATATGAAAGCATTTTAATCGCGAAACAGCCCTGCAGGCTTAGTGGTTCTAAGGCAAAGGGCTGTGACAAAGAGTAAAATGCTTTCATGACGACCTCTTCGGGCAGAAAAGATCAACACGCCCTAAAGCCTAGCATTTTTAGCCAGTTAGTAATGATAAATACACATGCCCTAACAATGACTTGTTAGTACAGAAGTGGATACACAAATCCGCCCCTATTAGGCTCGTGCGGTATTTTGATAGAAAACTTCTATACTGGTAGTTTAAAGTACAGGTTTCTTGAACAGCAAGGACCATGTAATTACCATCCCGCTTATAATTTTGTTTGCAATAATAACTCATGACATGACTTAATGGTTGGACAAACAGGGGATTGAAACTTCGCATAGCAAAAGCGAAGGTTGTTTTTTAAGCAGCGGAAGTTTTAATGACACTAACAGTACGCTATATTTTCGCGCTGGTACTCATAGCAGTAGCCGTGTCCGCATCAGCCTTGTTGATAGAGAACTTACTCAATAAACAGCGTGAAGATGCTGAAATCATCAACCGTGCCGGACAACAACGCATGTTGTCGCAACGTATATCATTGGCAGTGACGCGTTTGTCACAATGTAACAAAGCCAACAGCCTTCCACGCGACGCACTTAAGAGTGCGCTAAACCGTTTTGAGGCAAATCATACGTATCTTACCGGCTTAGCAAATATGCCGGCCCCTGTGCAATTACTGTATTTCTCCGAAGACGGACTTGATGCACAAAGCCGGATTTACCTTGAGGCTGGCTATCAGGTATTGAACACCAAAAGGTGTGTTGAAGTGCCCGATATTTTTGCTCAGGCATACTCTGATCAGCTTCTTAAATCGCTCAATAACGCGGTTGATTTTTTCGAGCAAAGCGCTCAGAAGCGTGTCAGTAAAATAGAAAACATCGAATTCTACCTTTGGGTTGTCACGTTGCTTTTGTTGCTTAGCGAGGCGTTGTTCATTTTTAAACCTATGGTGCGCCAGGTAACTAATACAATTGCTCAGTTAAAGGTAGCCAAAGAGGGGGCCGAAGCCGCAAGTAAAGCAAAGTCCGCATTTTTAGCTAACATGAGCCATGAATTGCGAACCCCCATGAATGGCATGTTTGGGATGATTGATTTGGCTCGCGAGAACCCTGGCAAAGCTGATGTTTACCTTAAAAAAGCGCTTTCCGCTGGCAATCAGTTGCTGACCCTTATCAATGACATTCTCGATTTATCCAAAATTGAAGCTGACAAGCTAACGATCACAAACGAGCAATTTAATTTACTTGAAATGCTTGATGACCTGGCGACACTCTACTCCATAAGCTGCCAACGCAAGAACCTGTCATTTAATTATCAGTGCTCGTCAAGTCTGCCTGCCATCGTGATTGGCGATCCTAAACGGATTTCTCAGGTGTTGCACAATTTACTCAGCAATGCGGTTAAGTTTACGCCAGAAGGCACTGTGACGTTAAAAGTTGCACTCGATCAGCATGGCCAGCAAGAATGGTTGAGCTTTACCGTGACAGATACCGGTATTGGGATTTTACCCGAACATGCTGAGTCTATTTTTAACGACTTTGAACAAGGTAATCAATCAACCACCAAACTCTTTGGCGGAACAGGACTAGGCCTTGGTATTGCTAAACGGCTGGCTGCGTTAATGAATGGCAAACTATCGCTTAGTTCACAGGCACATTATGGAAGCCAGTTTAACTTCACACTGCCGGTGCATATCCCGACTCTTCAACCAGGCGATTTATTGCCAGCGGCGTCATTAAAAGCTGCCGTTATTGATGATCTGCAAACCAGTCGCGAGTATTTAAGTCATATTCTTACCGAAATGGGCGTACAGACCTTTACATTCAGCTCAGCGAAAGACTATTTGGCATATGAGGGAAAATTTGATGTTGCCTTAGTTGACCTGTCAATGCCCGAAATTGATGGTGTTACCCTGATAAGAAAAATAAAAACCCGCGGCCCGATACCGCCACCGTATATTATTGTTGTATCGGCGGTTCTGGAGCATATTGAGGCGGAGGCAGCCATTCTCGATGCAATATGGCGTATGCACGTCAAACCGGTCGACCGCAATGCTATAGAGTCGGATATTCTTGCATTGCAATCACTCGTGGCTAGCGGGCAAGAACCTGAAAAGACCTTACCAGGCGACGCACCTGTAGAGGTGTTAGTAGCTGAAGATAACGAAATTAATGCTGAGGTGATACGCAGCATGCTCGAGTCAGTGGGCTGTGAAGTTACGATTGCTGAAAACGGCCAGCTGGCTATTGACGCGCTGCACGGCGTTAAATTTGATCTCATTTTTATGGATGTACAGATGCCTGTTATGGATGGCCTGGAAGCCACATCGGTTATTCGCAACACGCTGGGCATGACCGACATCCCGATCATTGCCCTCACAGCAAATGCCTTTGCAGAAGACCGCGAACGTTGCCTTGCCGCGGGTATGAACGACTTTTTAACGAAACCGGTTAGCCGCGACAAAGTCATCAGCATTGTTAAACGCTTTACTGCTGGTTAGAAGCAATGGTTATGAAGCTTTCTTGCAATCGCAAACGTCAAAAAGCTGATCTGTTATCGACGCTATGGCTTATCAAGCTGTACAGGTTTGCGCGAATCGCCGGTTGCCGCGGCGTGGCCCACGTTAAGCGAGGTATATTCCAGTTAGCGCAACAAAATTAAACTAATAAAATAAATGGAATCAATGTGATGAATATAAAAGACAACAAAATACAGGTTGGCTTTATCATACTGCTACCGGTGCTTTTTATTGCAGTATGGCTGGCCTTTTTTAGTCGGGTCTCCCCGCCTGATTTTTCAGCCCACCCGGCTGGTCCAGAACGTAAAATGGCATTTTTTACGTACTTTAAACCCATCATTGACGACATAAACAACGAAATTACTGCCGATAGAGAGCTGGTTAAAAAGGTTTGTCTGGAAGATAAGGATGCCACCGAGGAGTTGGCTGAACTGGTGTTAAAATACCGGGTTGACAGAGTAGATATTGAGACCGAGTCACTTTGTGACATATTGCTGCGTCGTGTTGATATCATTCCTCCATCACTTGCTTTAGCCCAGGCAGCTAACGAAAGTGCCTGGGGCACTTCACGCTTTGCACAACAGGGGAATAACTTTTTTGGTCAGTGGTGCTTTGAGGTCGGTTGCGGAATAGTGCCGAAAAAACGCGATGAAAATATGATTCATGAAGTCGCCGATTTTCGCTCACCCGCAGAATCCGTTAAAAGCTATATGCTAAATCTCAACGGACATGATGCTTACAGGACTTTGCGCACTATTCGACAGATGTTCAGAGCAAGTGATGCATCGTTCAGTGGCATAGAACTCAGCTACGGATTAAACAAGTATTCTGAAAGAGGCGAAGAATACGGTGAAGAGCTTCGCGAGATGATCCGGTTTAACAAGTTAACCCAATACGACACCACATCGTAACGAAGCTTAAACCGATAGCAGCCGTATAAGAATGATATTGAAGTGCCCACAGTTGTTAGATTGTCGAGGGGCATTTTTCTTATATTACCTGACCAGCCAATGACGTTGAAGCAGCAATAACACTGCCGGCTGCAATACAAGTATTGGGGGGAATATTAGCACCTGGCAATACAGAGCACCCCTCGCCCACACTTACATTATCGCCAATGATTATGGGTGCGGTTTGCTGCCACCCTGCTCTTCGCCGTGCTGACTCCAGTGGATGAGTCAGTGATGCCAACACCACATTGTCTGCTATCGTCACACCATGACCTAAACGAATAATCCCTGGGTCAAGCACTACTACGCGGTCGCCAATAACAAGGTTCTTACCAGCGTAAATGTTAACCCCATAGTCACAGCCAAAATTAGCACCCACCGTTGCCGAGCATACATTCGGTAATAATCGTCTGATAATGTCTTTGCGTTCTGCTAGCGCTGTTTGCGGCCAATTATTAAGCTCCCAACACAGCTGTTTTGCGCGCTCCCGGGCAGCAACCAGGTCGGGATGTTGAGTTTGATACCACTGCCCCGAGAACATGTGCTGCCAAATATCATGTGCTTCTGTCATAACCGGTCTTATTTTGCTACATCAGGTTACTGTAAGGCACAAAAAAGCCCGCAACAAGTGCGGGCTTTTCTTTAGTTAACAGTAACGCAAGGATTAGTAATCTTAGTTAAGCTTCTCTTTGATACGTGCAGATTTACCTGAACGTTCACGCAGATAGTAAAGCTTGGCGCGACGCACTGCACCGCGACGTTTCACTTCAATAGAAGATACCGCCGGGCTGTGTGTTTGGAACACACGCTCTACGCCTTCGCCACTTGAAATTTTACGTACTGTAAAAGCCGAGTGAAGACCACGGTTACGCTTAGCGATAACAACACCTTCGTATGCCTGAAGACGTTCTTTATCACCTTCAGTTACACGAACTTTAACAATCACTGTGTCACCTGGACCGAACTCAGGCACATCAGTTTTGAGCTGTGCTTGCTCAATTTTCTTGATGATATCTTGACTGACTTTGCTCATCATATCCTCTCATCCTAGTTAACTGTCATCTTGCTGCAACGACGCCTGGAATGCATCCAGTAACCGTTGTTGCTCCTCAGTCAGAGCTAGGTCGTTAAATAACTCAGGGCGGCGCAACCAGGTTCTGCCTAAAGATTGCTGTAACCGCCACTGTCTGATTTTTTCGTGATCACCACTTAACAACACATTGGGTACCGCTTTGCCGTCGAGTACTTCGGGTCGCGTATAATGCGGACAATCTAACAAGCCATGGGTGAATGAGTCTTCAATTGCTGAGTCGCTGTGGCCGAGAACCCCGGGCACCAACCGCGCAATTGCGTCCATCATTACCATTGCAGGTAGTTCACCACCGCTAAGCACGTAATCACCAATTGACCATTCTTCGTCAACATGGCTTTCGATAACGCGTTCATCGACACCTTCATACCGACCACACAATAAAATAATATTATCGTGCTCAGCGAGCGACTTAACGCCCGCCTGGTCAAGCGGTTTACCCTGTGGAGACAGGTAAATCACTTTACTTTTTTCACCGCCAGCCTGTTTAGCTGCGGTAATTGCGTCAGTAAGCGGCTTGACCATCATTAACATACCCGGACCACCACCATAGGGGCGGTCATCAACAGTACGATGACGATCGTGAGTAAAATCTCGTGGGTTAAAATGCTCGACTTCCAGCTTGCCTTTCTTAACTGCCCGCCCTATTACACCCTGTTGGGTAAAAGGGGCAAACATTTCAGGAAACAAACTGATGATGCCAAACCATTTTTCCGCGGTCACTTAAAACCCCGGATCCCAGTCGACTGTAATCACCCGCTCGGATTTATCTACGTTGTGCACAACAGTGTCGAACACAAACGGTAATAATCTTTCTTTCTGACCAAAAGCGTCATTACCAAGTGCTTTAACGCGAATCACGTCATTAGCACCGGTGTTGAAGACTTCCTTAATCACACCCAGGTTATAACCTTGCGTAGTTACTACCTGCATGCCGGTTAGCTCACGCCAGTAAATATCATCGCCTTCCAGTTCAGGAAGTTGCTCAGCGTTTATGCTAATATCCAGGTTTTTAATGCGCTCGGCATCATCCCGGCTATCCACACCCACTAACTTTGCCACGATGGCTTTACCATGCGGTCGCCATTGATCAGTCTGGTATTCTTTACCATCAGCCAAATACCACGGACTGAAGTCAAAAATACCTTCTGGTATTTCGGTAGAGCTGTTGATTTTGACCCAACCTTTTACACCATAAGGCGCACCGATTTTGCCAATAACCACTTTGTCAGACGCTTGACTCATCTAAACCTACCAGATTATGGACAGCTTACGCTGCCGCTTTTTTAGCTTCTTTTACCAGTGTATTAACGCGCTCAGATAAGCTCGCGCCAACACCAACCCAGTAATCTACACGTTCAATATCTAAACGAAGACGTTCAGCCTGACCCTGTGCAGTTGGGTTGAAGAAACCGACGTTTTCAATAAAACGGCCGTTCCGTGCGCGACTGCTATCTGCAACCACTACCTGATAAAATGGACGCTTTTTGGCGCCACCACGCTGTAAACGAATAGTAACCATAAATGCCTCAAACTCGTTGTAGCGTTACCGTTAACTTACCTTTTCAACCCTGGTGCAAAATACAGACAAGGCGAAAGGCCGCGGAATTATACGTATACACCACAAAAATGCAAGCCGTATCAGCGATTAAACGTGCTTTTAAGCAATTTACCTTATAAACAGGTGTTGTTTCATTGTCAGGGGGAGAAATATGTCAGTTTTTTGGCTGAATGTGGCACATCAACCGGCCCATGCGACGCTGTCCTCACAAAGAGACCGTCTTATTGCGACGCTACTTTTGTTATTACATCTATCAGCCAGACACAAACATGCTCAGTGTGATGCAGCCTGACAGCTTTTGCCACATCAAAGCCAGGGTCAGACGCTGGCCAGTTTTGCTCTTAACGCTCAGCTTGTGCAGCCACTAGTTCTTTATATTTTGGTTTCGCTCACTTTAATAAAAACCATTAATTGCAAGTCACTGTATTGACTATTAACCTGCTCTGAGTTTAATCGTAAATCTCTGCCTTTAAGGGCTTTTTAACAATCTGTTTCGGTGACCCCTATTGATTTCAACCAAAGATGTACTTTACTGGCTCGCAAACTTGCTCAAATCCTATGCCTGGCAAGCCGGGGCCGCGTTACTTGCACTGATTATTGCCGCCTCGGCCTGGCTGCTACTTGGGCAGGGTATCAAGCTGACCGTAGATGAAGGACTCAATGCGGGCAATATCGCCAGACTCGATGCCGCAATAGGTTGGGTGATTGCCTTTGCCGTGCTCGGTTGTCTGGCCACTTACTTTCGGTTTTACCTGATGACCTGGCTTGGCGAGCGGGTTAGCGCTGATATCCGCATACAGGTATACCATCATTTGCTTACACTTCCGCCTGGCTTTTTTGCCGAAACCCGCACCGGGGAGGTAATCTCCCGCTTTACTAACGATACCAGCGTCATTCAAACCGTCGTCGGCATGAGTTTGTCCATGGCGCTGCGCTCAGTAGTTGGTTTTGTCGGTGCTTTAGTACTGATGCTATTTACCAGCCCTTTATTGACGATGTGTGTACTTTTGGCCGTACCATTTATCCTGGTACCGCTAAAAATTATTGCCCCAAAAGTACGCCACTACTCTCGCCAGAGTCAGGATCGCATTGCCGATATGGGCTCACAAATCGACGAAACCCTGCACGAAATAATGATTGTTCAGGCATTTAATGCCGTGACTACTGAACAACAAAAATTTCGCGATAAAGTGCTGGCGGCATTGCAGGCCGCCTCACATCGTATTCATTACCGCTCGATGTTAATTGGCGTAATCATGCTGGTCAGTATGTTATCGGTGATTGGCATCGGCTGGTTAGGTATTCGCCAGGTCATGACCGATGACATCACCGCGGGCCAACTCTCGGCATTTTTATTCTATGCGGTTTTAGCCGGTAGCAGCATCGCGACAATTAGTGAAGTGCTGGGCGAAATTCAGCGCGGCGTGGGCGCCAGTGAACGCTTGTTAGAGCTGCTGGCAACCCAACCTAACAATACAAGCGGTACTGAACACTTACCGGTATTTTCTGCACCGCCGGGTATTTGCTTCGATGACGTGACATTTAACTACGTACAGAATAGTACGCTGTTTGACCATTTTAAACTGCAAATAAAGCCGGGCGAATGCGTGGCATTAGTAGGCCCCAGTGGCGCTGGCAAATCGTCTCTATTTCAACTGCTACAGCATTTTTACCCCATTAAGGAAGGTAAAATATGTATTGGTGAGCACGATATCAGTCACCTCACGCTGGATAGCCTGCGCCAGCAAATTGCATTGGTCCCCCAGGACCCGGTTATATTTGCCGCGACAGTATTAGATAACATTCGCTATGGCCGCCCCAGCGCAACAGAAGCTGAGGTTATTGATGCCGCACAACAAGCCTTTGCCGACGATTTTATCAATGAATTATCTGAGGGCTACCACACACAACTTGGAGAGCGTGGTGTAAAACTCTCTGGCGGCCAACGTCAGCGTATTGCTATAGCCCGGGCGATTTTAGCCGACCGCCCTGTTTTATTGCTCGATGAAGCCACCAGTGCCCTTGATGCCGTGAGCGAGCATAAGGTGCAAATTGCCTTAAAGCATCTTATGAAGGGCCGCACGACGCTTATCATTGCCCATCGCCTGGCCACCGTTCAAATGTGTGACCGGATAGTCGTAATGGCAAAAGGACAGGTGCGCGCCACCGGCAAACATACAGAATTACTTAAAATCGACACCTTGTATAAGGAGTACGCCGAGTTGCAGTTACTCCCCTAGTGCCAATATGGGGGTTAAGAGATAATAAGTATTATTAACATAAAAATAATAATGTTCCTTCATTCAATTTGCCACGTAGCAGTAATGGAAGTGACACAATGGAAAAGAAATGCTTAAAACGATCAGAACAATAGTTTGTATCAGTGTTTTAGCTCAGGCTGCACTAGTGACACCTGCATCACTGGCCCAAAGCTGGCGTGGTAATAGTGGCCCTAAACTGGTTGTGCTTAACCAAATTGAATTTATGTATGAGCAAAAAACTGTTGAAGCAGTAGGCACAGCCGAGGCGGTAAAGTCGGTAACGCTATATCCCGCAGTGGCAGATGAAGTAACGGCCGTGAACTTTGAACCAGGCCAAAAAGTGCAAAAAGGTGATGTGCTGGTTACGCTTGACGACCGTCGTCAGTTAGTTGCAGTGCGCCGTGCTGAGTTACAATTAATCGAAGCAGAGCGAGCTTTGAAACGTCTGGTCGACAGCCGTGACATGGGTGCCGTAGCCGTGAGCGAAATTGACACAGCACGGACTGCTCGTGATTTAGCCAAGGTCGCTCTCGATGAGGCCAAAGCTGATTTGCAGGACCGTCGTATCATTGCCCCCTTCGCGGGTTATGTCGGCCTGACTGACGTGGAAGTGGGAGATCGCATTACCACCACTACGGTTATCACCACCATTGATGATCGCAGTGAGCTTTTCGTAAATTTCCGTGCGCCGGAGTCTGCTGTGACCCTGCTCTTTTCCGAAAAACAGGTTACGCTACACCCCTGGTCGTCCCGCGACGAAGCGTTGACTGCAGACATTGCGCAACTGGATTCCCGCATAAACAACACTGACCGTACCATGGCCGCCAGAGCATTGTTGGAGAATACCCAGGATCAGTATCGTCCGGGCATGAGCTTCAGAGTTAAAATTAATTTAAAGGGCGAGCGTTATGCAGCGATCCCTGAAGCGGCTTTATTATGGGGTGCAACCGGCGCCTACATATACAAGGCCGTAGACGGCAAAGCTGAGCGCGTTGATGTGAGTGTGCATCAGCGTTTACGCGGCACAATCTTAGTTAACGGTAATCTTTCCAGTGGCGATTTACTGGTAGCCGAAGGTATTCAGTCACTGCGCGAAGGACAGGAAATAACCACGTCTTTAGCGCGGAGAGCGCCTAATGAGTAACCTTGCCGACAATCACAATGACTTACCGTCATTATCGATTCGCCGTCCTGTCCTGATAATCGTCCTTAACTTGTTAATTGCCATCGCTGGTTATGCGGCGCTGAATGGCCTTGAAGTTCGTGAATTACCCGACGTTGATACCCCGACAATAACCGTTAGCGCGCGTTATCCTAACGCGTCTCCTGAGACAGTCGATGCCGAAGTGACCGCGGCACTTGAAGGCGCTGTAGCACGAGTCAGTGGCGTGAAAAACATTTATGCCCAAAGTGAGGAAAACTCAGCACGGGTGCGCGTAGAATTTCGCCCTGGCATAAACCTGGACGATGCAGCTAACGAAACGCGCGAGTCGGTTAGTCGTGTGCAACGCGGACTACCCGATGAAGTAGAGCAGGTATCCATCATTAAAGCCGACAACGACGCCCAGGCTGTTGTGAGTTTGGCCGTCTCCAGCGATACCCTCGACCAGGAAACGCTCACAGAGCGCGTCGATACCGATTTAGCGCCGCTGTTTTTAAGTATTCCAGGGGTCGCTGATGTGAGTATGAATGGCGATCGGCAGCGCGTGTTAAGGGTAAGCGTAGATCCTTTACGATTAACCAGTTTTGGGTTGTCGATGACCGACGTTGCCAATGTGCTGCGTACAGCCCCCTTTGATGTACCAGCCGGCAGTATCCAGTCCAGCGATCAAATGTTGATTGTACGTGCTGATGCTACCTCGCTAACAGCGCAAGATGTCAAAGATATCGTGATCAACGGTGACACTAAAATTGGTGATATCGCCAGTGTTTATTTTGGTCCTGCCGACTCGACCAGTGCCGTGCGCCTCGACGGCAAGCCAGTGATCGGCTTAGGCGTTATTCGCCAGGCAAGCTCTAATACCATTGAGATTTCTGACGAAATCCTCGCCCTGGTAGAAACCTTTGACGAACGTTTCCCGGACATGAATATCCAGGTCACGTCTGACGACGCAGAGTTTATTCGTGACTCCGTAGAAGAAGTCGCTTTTTCACTCGGTCTGACAATCATTCTGGTGATTTTCACCCTGCTCTTTTTTATTGGTTCCTGGCGCGCCACCATTGTGCCAGCGCTGTCGATCCCTGTATCGCTGGTTGGTGCCCTGGCCATTATTTGGCTGTTGGGATTCTCTATCAACATTCTGACGCTGCTGGCACTGGTTCTCGCTACCGGGATGATTGTTGATGACGCCATTGTGGTATCAGAAAATATTCAACGCCGCCGTGCCATGGGGTTAGGTGCCAGAGCTGCAGCAGTCATCGGTACTCGCGAAGTGTTCTTTGCGGTTATTGCCACCACTGCCGTGCTGGCATCTGTGTTTATTCCTATCGCTTTTTTGCCCTCCACAGCCGGTCGTCTGTTTCGGGAGTTTGGCGGCGTACTTGCCGGGTCGGTAATAATTTCTTCGTTTGTGGCGCTATCACTGGTCCCGGCTCTCACAGCGCGACTGCCTATCAAAAACAAAGTAGCGGGCAAGCGCGGTATTTTTGATGCCACCCTTGGCCGCTTCGGCAATTATTGTCTGGGCTTTTATCGCACCACATTGCTTTGGTCGCTGAAATACGCGTGGTTGGTGTTGGCCTTATGTCTTATTGCCGCAGGCGGCGCTTACCTGACTTCGCAACATATCAAAAACGAACTTCTGCCCAGTGAAGACCGCGGCACAGTGCGCATTTTTGCACGCGGACCAGACGGCGTAGGCCTTAATTTTATGGACCGTCAGGCCATGAGAATGGAAAGCCTGCTTATGCCCTATGTGGAAAGCGATACCATTGAGTCAATATATACCGTGGTGGGTAGCTGGGATCCAAACATTGTCTTTATTACCGCTGATCTAAAGCATTGGGATGAGCGTGAAAAATCCGTGCAGGATATCATTGGTGAAATCCGCCCGGCGTTACAATCAGTGCCTGGTGCACCAGGCAACGCGTTTGGTGGTAATAGCTTAAACTTGCGTGGTCGCGGTGGTGGCCTTGAGTTGGCTCTTACTGGTGATACCTATGAACGTATCTTCGATGCAGCGGTACAATTTTCTGCCATCATTGAACAACGTATGCCGGAGCTGGGGAATCCGCGGATCAGCTACGAGCCTACCCAGCCTCAGTTGCGGGTAAATATCGATCGTCGCAGGGCTGATGAACTTGGCGTACCGCTTAATGATATTTCAGCGACCTTACGAGCGGCAATTGGCGGCAATGATGTGGTCGATTTAAATATTGGCGATCAGGCGATACCCATTATTTTGCAAACCAACGATCGCAATACGGCCGATCCACGGGATTTAACCAACCTGTTTGTGAAGTCAGACAACGGTAGTTTAATTCCCCTTTCCAGCCTGGCGTATATCACTGAAGAAGGCGTGGCGGCAGAGCTGGAACGGCAGGCGCAGCGCCGGGCCATTAAAATTGAAATGGACCTGCCTGAAGGTGTGCTAATCAGCGAAGCCGTTGACCAGCTCCGCGATATTGGCAGCGAAGTGCTACCTGCAGGTATTGGTTTAATCTTTTTGGGCGAGGCACAAACCTTTGAAGAAACATCGCAGCAGGTTGCATTAACCTACGTACTGGCCTTCGTAATTGTATTTTTAGTCCTTGCCGCCCAGTTTGAGAATGTAAATAGCGCAATTGTGGTCATGCTGACGGTGCCCTTTGGGATTGCAGCCGCAATATATGCGCTCTACCTCACTAACACGTCCATTAATGTGTACTCGCAAATTGGTCTGGTAATGCTGATTGGTCTGCTCGCCAAAAATGCCATATTACTGGTGGAATTTGCCGATCAGTTACGTGACCGTGGCTATGAAGTATTTGATGCCATTGTTGAGGCCGGGAAAGTCCGTTTACGGCCGATTATGATGACACTGGTATCCACTATTTTAGGTGGCTTACCGCTAATACTTTCCAGTGGTGCAGGCGCCGAAGCGCGCAATGCGATAGGCTGGGTGGTATTTGGTGGCCTCGGTTTGGCGGTGGTGTTTACCTTATATCTTACACCGGTTATATATCTGGGTCTGGCGCGCTTTACTAAACCCCGTGCCGACGAAACGCGTCAGTTGGAAAAAGAACTCGACACCGCGCAGGTTTAGTCTTGCCGTTACTCTCCGGGCTGCCAGTGACACTATTCATTGGCAGCCTGTTCATTTAAAAAAGCCAGAACCTCGTTGAACATGATCTCAAAATAGGGATTATAGGTTAGCCGGGCAAACACTTTCCCTTCTTCAGTATACCCCCCAGGGGCCATACCAAACCTCCTGCCCTGCTTCACACTGTTGGGTTTTCTCATCTGACTGGCCATTGTCACATATGCGTATTGTGCCCGCCATGCCGTAAAGCGGGTTTTGAGGGCTAAACAGTACACTCATGTGCGACGCCGCGCCAATACGTTGCGCCGGGATATCCATCGGCAGTCTGTCGGCAGTGGCCGGTGCCCGCTTGTTAACGCCGAGCCACAATATCTGGTTATTTGGGTGCCCAAAACGCGTCTCATAAAGTCTGCCCACCTGTTCAACATCAACAACGCTATCGCCTTCCGGCACAACCATTAAAACAGGCTGTGACACTGTGTGTTGTGCCAGCACTTGAGATACAGCATCAACACTGTACTGATAGGCTGCAAACCCCTGCATGGCAACCGAGTTATAACGCGTCGGGTTGTCTTCCGGTTCAAGGTTGGGCCAGCGATACAAGGAAGTAAAATACGGGGCCAGCCAGGTTACTGCAAAATTCGGTTCAAAGGCCGGTGAAAACAGCAGCAAACCACTGATTGAAGGACGTTCGCTGGCAGCTACGACGGCAATATTGGTACCGGTAGAAAAGCCAGCTATAAACAACTTATCGACGTGAAGTGAAAACATATCGATATGATACCCGGCAGTGGCTTGCCAGGCAGAATAGCTGGCTTTGAGCATATCGCCAGGCTTAGAACCGTGACCAGGCAGCAATATGGCGCGTACCCAGAATCCCTGCTTGCACAGTCTTTCACCGATATCTCTGAAAAAATATGGTGAATCACCCAGGCCATGCACAAAAAGTATCCCGGTCGAGTTACCCGCGCCGCACTCAAAGGGTGTATTGAGTGTCACTTCCCATTCTGCATCATTGCCAACGCTGATACGATGCTCACCAAGCCAGTCAGCGACAGCGCGCTGATAGCGGTTAAAGGGTGAAATTTCAGTGGGTACAACAGTTGCCGCTGCAGTAAAACGTGGCTCAGAGGTATGCTGACAACTGGTAAACACCAGTAAACTCAATACAACACCGAACAGCTTTATGAACCAGGCAGGTGGGTAAAACCGAATTATCATGCAAAGGATAGCGTCAGTAGCTTACAACATGATACGACCCTAACGGCTGTACTGACATAATGCAACCTGGCGCAGATCAGCCTCTGCTGATAGGTTACGCAGCGGGCATATCCAGCATGCTGGTCGTTAGCGCCCTGGCGAGTACCTTATGAGTGAGTAAACTTAACAATTCGGTTTCTTCTTCGCTGCGCTCGCCATCGATGCCCGACATTGCAATAGCCACTTCGAGCGCGCGGTTAGCATCATAAGACAAGTCACTCTGCAGACTACGCAAAATATAAGCAGCATCTCCAGTATCCAGTGCCGTACGTGTTTGATGGATAACCTCGTTAACGAATGCTTCGCGGCAAATGGGGCTATCCCAATCCAGCGACTCGACAAGTTCTTCCAGATAGTCCTGCTCGCACAATAAAATCTTGCCATCTACCTGATAAAAAAGGACGGCCAGTTTAATTAAGGCCTGATTAAATAATTGTTCTTCGGAAAAATGCATAACAGCTCCTGTTTACGAATACCAGCGTCCAGCCAGTTACCACTCAACAGATAGTATTCTATCATGTTACACAATTGTTAATTATAAGTTTAAATAATTATTTTCCAAGACCAGTTTAATCTAACTAACCAGTTTCTTATCTCAATCCGAGTGTAACGTCGTGAATGATAAAGTTTCCGGTATAGTACTTATCAGGCTGACCAATCGGATCAATAGCGAAAAAGTTTTTATCGTCGTCATCTAAAGCCTGATAACCACCAATCACCTGATACAGCCAAACCTCCGGGTCAAAATCCAGTTGTTTAGCACTAAAATAATCAAGTGCTGACAAAGCCTGACCATTGTCGATAACTTCACAAAAATACGCATCAACTTGTTCTTGCAGTGGATCCAGGGCTAAATCGACTGCCTGTTGTTCACTCACGTCAATATTCGCGGCCTTTTCGGTATTATTTACCGCCGGCTTACGTCGGTAAACGGCACTCAGCGAGGCAACAATTTGCTGTAACTCCTGCTCATGCGCGACCTGATTCACATCGATACTGGCAGGCTTCAACATACTGCCAGCCTGATTGAATAATACCGGCACCTGAGTCAGGTTGGGATAATTGCCCGGCACGAAGTCCGGATGGTGCTCCATGTGCAATAAAAAGCCTTTGAGTAAGCGCGTACGTCCCTGAAATTCACGGAAACGTCCGAGTAAATCAAGTAAGCGCGCTTGTGCAACGGAGAGTTCCTGAGTGGCTTTTGAAAAGTTCTGTTGAAGTGCCACTACCAACAAGTGGCGTAACTCCCGGTTACTGCCTGCAATTTCGCTAAGTTCGTCAAACCGGAAACACTCAAGTTGCTTTAATAACTCTGAAACCTGTCCTTGTGCGAGTTCATTTTCGCGAATTTTCGCGTCAACCGATGACACATAACCAAATTCATTGTTAATTCGGCTAAACATTACTCTTACGCTGTTTGCCAGCGACTCGGTTAGCTGATAAACATGCTCGGTCAGATCCGTCATATACGCATGAGCTTCGTTAAACCGGTTGTAATGCAATGCCTCTTTGTAGTGTTCAGCAATGGTTTTTAAGCTGGCCAGTGCGGTACCAATATTAGCGTTGATATTGCGGTTTCGTTCATCCTGCAAACCTGTTTCAAGCAGGTTACGCACAGCACTTTTCAGGCGCAAAGCACTTTGTGGATCGGGTCGCCACAAAATGCCCAGTTGGGTAAGTTGCTCAAGTATTTTACGGCTAAAAATCGCCTCGTCTACTGAGCCGTTCACATAGGCGTGCATTATGAGTTCACTATGGCGTCCCAGCGCATTTAAAAAACGGCTGCCAGCCTGGATCAGCGCCTGACTCATAACAGGTTCCCTTGCTGTATTGCCGCCTCTGCCTGCTCTGACAATGACAACGACTCGGTTTCATCGATAAACCGGAGTACCTCAAACAAGTGTTCTACTTTGCCGGTTGCCAGATAAATCTGCTTTTCCGGATTAGGTTTAATCAGATAACCCAGATCAGTCAGTTTTTTAAAGACCTGCTTTAACTGCCCATCAAGATTAACGCTGGTAGAGCCAAACAAACGATAGCGGGATATTTTTTCCAGTTGCTCACTGTACGCCGGGGTATCCTCAATTACGCTTTGTAATTCATTTAAACGGATCGCATTACCCATCGTCAGCGGCATATCGGATTCGCTGGCTTGTTGAACCAGCAATAACCACTCCACCAAAGGTACCAGGCTTGAGGTGGTTTCCTGAAACTGCTGCTGCAGAACTTTGCGCTCTTCTTCGCCAAGGGTTAAATAAGCGGCAAAAAAGACCTCGCCTTCACCCGTCGTTGATAAGGTGCGGTTTAACAAATTTAAATGCGGCTCCAGTTTAACGGCGTTATCGCGACTTTTTAAAAAGCGCCAACTGTCTTCATCGCTAACCTGACAAATAAACTGACCGCCCAGTAAGGCGCTGAGTACTTTACCTTGTTCAGTCATCATGCGTTGGTAACTCCCTGCTGTGCTTTGCGAGCCTGAATGAGTGACGATAAGTTACTGCTCTTGGGTTGCACTACCTGCAATTGCTTAGTGACCTTGTCAATCAGGTAACGGTTTTCGAACAGTTTCAGGACATCGGATTCCGGGTTCGGAAATGCCCCCACCACACTGATGTTGTTACTCTGACAGGCGTCGAAAATTTTCTTCACATTACTTTGATGCAACGTCCCTAATTCATCGATCGGCCAGTGGATCACCGCTTCAGCGTTACCCCGTAACAGGCGCGTAAAGGCGAGCAAAAACTTACATAAAATCAAATACGCCATACCGTGGCTTGATGACTCATTGAGCTGACGGTCGGTACGAATGACCAAATCACTGTTACCTTCGCGAATATGCAATTCGATATCCAGCAATTTACTGATCCCCCCGGTAAGTGCAGCGCGGCCAAGAATGTCCAGCACCCGGCGCATACTTTGACCGTATTCATCGTCGGGCAGCTCATGAGCACCCTCCTCCATCCAGCTGTCGTAGAGGCTTCTGAAATGTTCCAATTCTGGCCAGAACTCCAGCTCACTGATCCGCGAGCGAATTTTCACCGCTGAGTCTGATACACCTTCTAAGAACAGCTCTCCGTCAACCTCTTTACTGATACGGCGGCTCTGGCTCACAATGCGCTTGTCGATGTCGGCCAGTACGTAGTAATACTGACTCAAATCGGCACCAAAAATCCGCCCCTGCTCGCGCAGCCCCTGTAATTTTTGCGGCACGATAACGTTGAGCAATTGAGAAAGGTGCCCCACCATTCGGCGATGATCGATACCTTTAACGCCATGGGCATTAATCACCGCGCATTCTTCGCGAGCGCGCTCCCAGGTATCCGACAAACCTGTCCCGGCTTGGGCAGCAATCAACTGGTCAAAGCGTTCAACGTAATTACGAATATCGCTGAGTAGTTCTTCACGTTCTTTAAGCAGTGCCTGAGCCCGCGATAACCGCTGGGTAATACTCAACTCATCATGTTGCCATTCGCTCACCGCATCGTGTTTAGGCAAATTATGTTTGTTCAGTGTTTTAGCCAGCCCGTCTACCTGGCTTAGCTGCTCAGCCGCCACCGTAAGTGACTTCTCTAACTCCGATTGTTTGGTTTTCAGCAATTCCCGGGTGTCTTTGAATGTCGCTTGCAGCTCATTAAGCTCGCGCTCTGCATCGCTGAGCGTTTTGCGGGATTTGGTTAATCCCTGCTGCCAGGTAACCTTTTGGCCGGTAAACACCGTTTGATACCAACGCTCATAGTCAGCCACTTTGTGGCGCTGAGTTTCTGTTTTATATATTGATTCTTTCAGCGCTTTCACTTGTTTCTTTAACTGACCAATTTCATCAACATCAAGCCCGCGCTGATTGAGTTCGTTCTCCAGCCATTTGGCCATTTCGTCACGATCCTTGGCGGCTGACGCTTTTGCTTGCTTGATTTCACCATCAAGCTGGGCCAAACGCGCATCGCTGTCGGCAATTAACTGTTGCCAGTGAAAACTATGCTCAGTAACGGCTTCACGCTGTTGATCCTGAATAGTGTCGCGATCCATTTCAAACTGCTGAAGCAATTTCTTTTGCGCAAGCTGGTTTGATTCCAGTTGGCTTTTTGCCCGCTGCTTACGCTCTTTCAGGGCATGCTGGTATTCGCTTAATACTGATTCTTTGTCCTGGGTAGCCCGCTTACGGGCGGCTTCTGCGCTGCGCACTGCGTTATCCTGACGGGTTAGTGCCAGCTCTGCCACACGCACAGCTTCATTACATTTGGCCAGTTCGGCTTCACAATTATTCTGCACATCAAGGGCTTGAGAAAGTGCGGCTTCAGAGGCCTGTAAACTCTGTTTTAACTCCTGCTCGGTTTTGGCATACTCTGGCGCGTCAATGTGCTCCAAGGCCAGTTTTACGCCAAACATTGCTTCGGCGTTATCGGCCGCAGTTGGATGCAAATCCGTTCTGTCGAGCAATTCTGGCCGAATTAAACGTCCGATAGAACCTTCCCATTCATTTACATTAGCCCGCAAAAATTCCAGCAGCGAACCTTCTCCCGGATAAAGCAGCGCATTCACATCTTCAACGTGTTGCTCCGCTTTACGGTGCTGATTACGCGCTTTTTCGAGTGCCTGATTGGCGCTATCACGTTGTTGAAGCGCTTGCTTATGCTCACTTTGGCTTTGACGGTACTGCGAGCGCACACTGTCTTCGCTAATACTGGCTTCTTTTATTGCGGCATCAAGCAATTCTAACTGAGACTGCTCAAACTCGTTGTAGCCGGCATTCGCCAGCGCCGCTTTAGCCTGCGCTTCGCTTACTTGTAACTCATTGCGTTTATTATGGTAAGTGTCACTAAGCTGCTGCACCTGATTTTCGTAGTCAGCTTTAGTATCCTGCAATGCCTGACGTTCTTGCTGCTGTTGTTCGCTACGCTTTTCTGCGGCCTCCTGACGTGCCTCCGAGAGTTCTTCTATTTGAGCACTTAAGGTTTCGCCTATTTCGGCAACACGGCGATTGTACGCAGACTCAATATCCTGATGCTGCTCGGTTAATAAGGTATAGCGGCTTGATACCAGCTCCAGCTCACGTTGCCACTGCGGTAATTTGGCAACATCTTCTTTGAGCTGTTCAATGTTTTGTTCCTGCCAGTTATCAAATTCACGCTCAACGGCATCCAGCTCAGCGGTATACTTTTCGACGTCGGCACGCGACGCTGATACTTGCTGGTTTAACGCATCCCGTTGCTCGTTCCAGGTCGCATCGTTATGCTTTTTCTGATGCAATACGTCGTCGAGTTGTTGACGACTCTGTTCAACCCGCGCGGTGAGTTTAGATTTATCCAGCGCGAAGGCCTGGTTGATGTCAGCCAGGTCGTTCTCGGCATCCTGTAGGGCCATGTTAGCCTGCTCGAGACGGGTAAACTCAGGGCGGATTTGATCAAACGCCCTGATTAAATGGCACTCACGAATCCAATCATCTACACGATTACGCGATAAGCTTGAAGTGGGCGGTTGCACGCCATCTTCTTCCAGAATTGCGGCAATCATGGCTTTAATAGTTTCCATTTTGCCTTCTTTGGAATGCACCGCTTTGGCCAGCTTTTCAATATGCCGTAAATGTTCGCTGGACTGACTTAAGCTAAACACTTTGGCGTAGCCTAATAGCTCCCGGGCACTGCTGCTTTGATTCAGTACGCCCTGGTCATTTTGAATAACCGCACGGAAATCTTTGGTTGTCAGCAAGCTCGATACCACCACATTATTACGCTTCATGGCCCGGGCAATTTCAGTCGCCGATAAGGACGCGTGCTGACCACTTTTTTGCTTATATAAATAGTCATCAAGATCAAACGCTTTGGCCATAAACCGGTAGTTAACGCCGGTACCGTTGGATGATAAGACCGCCTGGCATAACTCGCCATCGGCGCGGCTGTACTCATAAATAATAAACGAAGAGGTACGCGGCAAATACCAGCGTTCGAAACTGTCACGTGTGGCAGGTACTACGCGACTCGGGTATTCACCATAGAATACCGGGATCAGGCGTTGTAAAGTGGTTTTACCCGACGCATTGGTACCGCAAATATTGGTGTGCCCGTCGAGCTTAAGTTCAACAACACCTGGTAAATGGGTATCGATTAATATAATTCGTTTAAGACCGGCCATAGGATTCCTGTTACTTTATTAGAACAATCTTCGCCATGTTTGTCTGATTGGGTAAATGAGAATCCGCTCCCGGCGCTGCTTGCGCTGGGTGAACTGCACGGCGAAATTAGCGCGTCAGTTTATTATGAATTGGTGCCGTTGCACAGTTTTGAAGGGGGTCAGTTTTTAATTCCTGCAGAAAAATCGCAACAATCGTGCATTAAATAGACAAGCAAAGCGTAATTATGGATTTTCGGGTAGCGTATTAAGCCAGAATTCCTGATTTTCTCTGTACTCAGGATCATTCATTATGTCATCAAGTACAGAGTCGATAGCACGCACTGCCCTTTTTCCCCAGTCATTGTTAGTACACCCTATGGCACCATAGACCGACTGATCGCCGAACTCCGTAGTCGGCAAATACCGAAGCGATTGATTATTTTCTTTCATTGAGAAGTAGCGAAGAACCCCGGGATAATCCAGCGTGTAATGAATTCGACCCAAGTCAATTTGCAGGAGTAAGCGAAGTGGCGCAAACACTCCTGGTAAGGCGTGTACGTTACTGGCACCGACGTGCTCGTCAATAATTGTTTGTAAAATATCCGGGAAACGCCGTGCCCCGGCAAGCCCGAATACCAGCGATTTATTGTTGAGCAACGCGTTTAGCGAGAGAGCTTGCGGCTGATGCGGATACAGCTCGGTTAAAAGCGCCTTGCTCAGGATAACGCCCAGCGGCGGGTAAACTGTGGTTTTGCGACTGTAAACAAAGCGGTCGCTATCCTGACGCTTAATCATACAGGGAAAACACAAATTTTCAGCGTTTTCAATCAGTCGGTCAATTCTTGATTGCGGATATATATCGACAGTAGTGCTCAGCGGCACCAGTTTTTGATTTAATTTATCGACCAATACGTCACAGAGGCCGTAGCTGGCAAATTGCCCCTCAAGAATATGAAAGGGAGGAGACGGGTTTTTAATCCAGCGAATATCCGCCTGAGGCTTTACAACTGACGCCTCAGCGTAAAGAAAGTTCATTCCAGAGCACACACCCAATGTAATCGCAGTGATGAGTAAGGCTAAGCGATTAGTTCTTGCCATTTAACGACTGGTAACCTGATTTCATTATACGGATTTAGCGAGTATAGACGCTACCAACGGCTTTTGTAGCCGCTGATCATCACTATTTGTAATACTCCCGGGTTACAAAAACGCCGAGCAGAATAAACAACCTGCTCGGCGTATGGTACCTTAACGTGGCGGGAACATGCCGCCCGGACCACCGGGACCGCCGCCACCTGGTGGCATCATGCCTTTCATCTGGCGCATCATTTTTTTCATGCCGCCACCCGACATCTTTTTCATCATTTTTTGCATTTGGGTAAATTGCTTCAAAAGGCGGTTTACGTCCTGAATTTGTGTACCCGAACCGGCGGCGATTCGGCGCTTGCGCGAGCCTTTAATTACGTCTGGTCGGCTGCGTTCGCCTGGCGTCATAGAGTTAATAATGGCTTCCATTTGGGTGAACTGCTTGTCGTTGGCCTGATCTTTAATTTTATCAGTCATCGATCCCATGCCTGGCAATTTATCGAGCATCCCCATCATGCCGCCCATATTACGCATTTGCTCAAGCTGCTCTTTAAAATCCTGCAGATCGAAGCCTTTGCCCTTTTGTACCTTTTTGGCCAGTTTTTGCGCTTTGTCTTTGTCGACTTTGCGCTCCACTTCCTCAATTAAGCTGAGAACATCGCCCATGCCCAGAATACGCGAGGCGATTCGTTCCGGATGGAAGGGTTCCAATGCGTCGAGCTTCTCGCCCATACCGATAAACTTTATAGGCTTACCGGTAATTTTTCGCACCGACAATGCCGCACCACCACGGGCGTCACCATCCGCTTTGGTCAGGATAACACCGGTTAACGGCAGTGCTTCATTAAACGCTTTAGCGGTATTGGCTGCATCCTGACCTGTCATCGCATCGACAACAAACAAAGTTTCGATGGGTTTTACCGCTGAATGCAGTGCTTTAATTTCGTCCATCATGTCGCCGTCGACATGCAAACGACCAGCGGTATCCACCAGAAGCACATCAAAAAACTGTTTGCGCGCCGCGGCGATTGCATCGTTAACGATATCGACGGGCTTTTGCATAATTGTTGACGGGAAAAATCCAACGCCCACTTCTTCAGCCAGTGTTTCTAACTGCTTAATAGCCGCCGGGCGGTAAATATCCGCACTGACTACCATGACTTTTTTCTTTTCACGTTCAGTCAGGTATTTAGCCAACTTACCAACAGAGGTCGTTTTACCCGCCCCTTGTAAACCCGCCATTAACACGACTGCTGGCGGCTGTGTTGCCAGGTTGAGTTTTTCGTTGGCGTCACCCATAACCGCTTCAAGCTCAGACTGGACGATCTTAATAAAGACCTGGCCTGGCTTAAGGCTTTTAGACACTTCAGTGCCTACCGCGCGGGCTTTCACCTGACTTACAAATTCTTTTACAACCGGCAGCGCAACATCAGCTTCAAGCAACGCCATGCGGACTTCCCGCAGCGTATCTTTGATGTTGTCTTCGGTTAGGCGTCCGCGACCACTGACGTTACGTAACGTCTGACCGAGGCGTTCAGAGAGATTCTCAAACATAAATCAATCACCTGATTTGAGTATAATGCGCGCAGTATACCGAAATTTACGCCTTTTACGTAGGGGGGAATGCACCTTTTATCGTATTCAAGAAGACATCCGGTTAAATTCTCTGTTATTCTCTGCTACCTAAACGATCTTTATTAATCATCAACAGGTTATATACGACAAATGGCTACCTTGTTTGCGCTGCTGGCGATTGCTGCCTACTTATTTTCAGCGATTTCGGTAACGGGGCGATTTTTTCACAATCAGGGACCCAATCGCATGTTAGCGCTAAGCGTTGCAGCACTGGCGATTGTTTGTCATTCACTGTTTTTGGGCGACGTTATTTTGGCCGCACAAAATGGTCAGAATTTAAGTATTACGAATGTGCTATCACTGGTTGCCTGGCTGATTACCCTGTCGATGCTGATCAGCAGCAGTTTACTCCCGAATACAATATTACTGCCTGTGGTGTTTTGCTTTTCCGCCTTTACGGTGCTGGCCTCACTGTTAATACCCGTCCAACATATCATGCAGGTCGCTATGCATCCTGGTTTGATTATTCATATTTCGCTGTCATTATTTGCTTACGGAACCCTGGTGATTGGCTTTTTATACGCTGTACAGATGTCGTATATTACTCACCAGCTAAAACATAAAGGCGCAGGACTTTTGCACTCTTCGCTGCCACCTTTAATGTTAGTAGAGTCGATTTTATTTAAATTAATACTGCTCGGCACAATTTTGCTTGTGGTGGCGCAATTAAGTGGCTTTGTTTTTCTGGATAATATGTTTGGGCGTGGTTATGTGCACAAAACAGTATTATCGATTGCTGGTCTGTTGGTTTTTGTACTGCTTCTTATCGGTCAAAAATTATGGGGCTGGCGTGGCAAGCAAGTTATTACACTGACTGTGGTAGGCGTTATTTTATTATCACTCGCCTATTTCGGTAGCCGCTTCGTAAGTGAAATCATTCTCTAACCGGATACGGTTAATTAACACTTGAAACCAGGTAGCTGACTGTCTACATTGGTTGTTCTATTAAAAAAAGGGTACCCCTAGTTGGAAGAGATATCTACCAGTGCACTGCTGATTGCATTGGGCATTTTGATTGCGTTGTCAGCCTACTTTTCTAGTTCAGAAACTGGAATGATGTCTATTAACCGCTATCGCCTTAAGCACCAACAAAGTGCAGGGCATCGCGGTGCACAGCGGGTATACAAACTCCTTGAGCGTCCGGATCGATTAATCGGGCTCATTCTGATTGGTAATAACCTGGTAAATATAGCGGCATCGGCGATTGCCACTATCATCTGTACCCGTTGGTTTGGCGAATACTGGGCGGTGTTTGCCACCACAATAGGCCTGACTTTCATATTATTAATTTTTGCCGAAGTAACGCCAAAAACCCTGGCGGCGCTCTACCCGGAAAAAATAGCCTTCCCAAGTTCGTTAATTTTATCGCCGCTACTGGTAGTACTATACCCTTTTGTTGCGTTTATAAACGGTATTACCAACGGTATTTTAGCAATTTTACGTATTCGACCTCAGGATGGCAGTGGCGACTCATTAAGTCGCGAGGAACTGCGCACCGTGGTGTATGAAGCCGGCGCGATGATCCCTCAAAAACACCAGGATATGTTGGTAAGTATTTTAGATTTAGAGAATGTCACCGCCGAAGACATAATGGTCCCGCGCAGCGACATTGTGGCCATCGATATAAACGATGACTGGAAAGATATTCAAAGGCAATTAACGCAGTCCCAGCATACGCGAGTTCTGTTGTATCGGGATAGCATTGATGATGCGGTTGGGTTTGTCCATGTTCGCGATGCACTGCGGTTACTGTCTAAAGATCAGTTTACCAAAGCAACGCTACTGCGAGCGGTGCGTGAAATATACTTTGCGCCGGAATCGGTTCCACTGCATACACTCATGTATCAATTTCAGGTAGAAAAAGAACGCATTGCCCTGGTCGTTGATGAGTATGGTGATATTCAGGGCCTGGTAACACTGGAAGACATTTTAGAAGAAATCATTGGTGACTTTACTACGACGACACTGCCCGATCACAGTAAAGAAGTCTCAATACAGCAGGATGGTAGTGTTCTGATTGATGGCAGCGCCAATATTCGCGAACTCAACAAAGAAATGAACTGGGAATTTCCCACTGAAGGCCCCAAAACCCTTAACGGGTTGATACTGGAATACCTGGAAGAGATCCCTGAAAATAATGTTAGCCTGCGGCTTGCGGGCTACCCGATTGAAATTATTGATATTAATGAGAACATGATAAAAACGGTGAGAGTAATGCCTGAATTTTACAGGCAGGTAAATCATCAATCTAACGAATAGCCTTCCGTCTGGCCAGGGCTTTTGCTTTGGCCGCCGCTACCTTATCCGACAAGTCGCTTAACTTGCTCATCAATTGTGTAAGCTCGTCATTTTGTTGCAAATCAGCATCTTCGATATGCTGTTGCAATGACTTACGCAATTGTTCTGGAATCGATTGGCCTGACATGTCTGCTCAAAGGTTATAATCTGTACAGAGTATTTATCGGAAAGTTGCGATATTTCTGAAGAAGATTGTGCGCAAAATTTACGTGTGTTGATGTCGTTGCTGAGGATCTATCGCAAACATCCTTGAAAGTGTTGTTCCAATATACCTTTACGTTGTGATACCGAATAGCGAACTACTGCAACAGATCCTGTTGAAAACAGTGACATTTGTTCTGTTTTACACAGCTCATCCAATAGAAAAGACACAAAGGGCATATGGCTGACAACTAATAAGGGGCGACCTTCAGCGCTTTGTAAGCTTTGTTGCGCTAATACGTCGATGTAGTCATGAGCTAATTTAATATTACCATCAGGGGTAATATCACTGCATATTTCAAAATGTGATGCCTGCAGCGAATTTGCCAGTTCCTGATAAGATTGACGGGTTCGTTTATAGGGACTTACCAGCACCGTGGCGAGTTGCCGATCATGACAATAGGCTTCTATCAGCCAATTACATGTTACGTCAATCTCAGCACATCCCTGAGCAGTTAATTGTCGGTCTTTGTCATTAATAAGTACAGATTCTGCCTCACCGTGACGCATGATGAAGATAAAAATGTCGTCTTTGCTACTTTGACCTGACATAACATTGCTAATATGATGAAAATGTGAAAATGTACGATAACAAAGGTAAACGCCCGCGCCTAGTCCTAATCTGCAGTACAACGACTAAGCTTTGATAGTTTAGATAAAAAATACCGCGTTTGTCCAAATAATACACTGATAATTAAGACGATTACATTGAATATCATCCAGGACTTAAACAGTACTGAATCACTTGTTCTCGATAACGGTCTACGGGTACTCGTCATTCATAAACCAGGCATCGACAACTGTTGTGTGTCTGTAAGCGTAAAAGCAGGTCATTTCTATGATCCCATGGAATGCCCGGGGCTTGCCCATTTATTAGAACACATGCTGTTCATGGGTAATACATACCAACCTAAACCCAATGCGATTAATGAACTGGCAGAGCAGTCCGGAGGTTCTATAAACGCGTGGACCGGCACTGAATTTACCAACTATCATTTTCAATCTCATGCCCAGGCTCTGCCTGAGCTATTGCCTGCATTTGCTGCAATGTTATGTTCTCCGCTGTTTGAAACAGATAAAATAGCCGCCGAAATTGCCTCCATCGACGCTGAGTATAAATACAAGCGTAAAGATGATTTACGGCGTCTTTATCAAATTCATAAGGAAACCGCGAATCCTGCTCACCCGTTTACAAAATTTTCTGTCGGCAACGAACAAATTTTTAGTCGTTTTACCCTTACTGAGTTGCAGGCATTACTCAAACAATTCCACGGCAAACATTATTGCGCCAAAAATTTGACACTTTGTATTTATTCGCCCTTCAGCACTGATCAGTTAACCCCCTGGTTGGTCGATTCATTTGCCAGCATGTCTTCCGGCGAAGCGTCCTTTGTTGATTTGCCACCGCTTTACACAGCCGACCAACTGGGTGTACAAATTAATATCAAACCATTGCAGTCCGCCCGTCGTCTGATTGTTACCTTTGCACTGCCCGCATTGCAGCTTGAAATAGACACTAAGCCACTGGATTTTATTAGCCATGTGCTGGGCGATGAAGGCGCTGGCAGTTTATTTGCTTATCTAAAAGCAAAAGGCTGGGCGACTAATTTGATTGCCGGCTCAGGTATCGAAGGTAAAACATTCAAAGACTTCAATATAAATTTACAGTTGACCGACTCAGGATTAGCTAATCAGGATGGCATCATAAATGCCATATTTTATGCATTAAAATTACTTCAAACTGCCTGCGACGAAGATTGGCGGTTGCAGGAAAAAGCGAAACTTAATCAGTTGGCCCGCCAATATGATGATTCTCACAAACCATTACAAGCTATCAGCGACCTGGCTGAACTGCATCAGTATTTTGACTGGCACGATATCGCCAGGGCTTGTCAGCGTGAAGTATTAACTAAACAAAGCTTAGAAAGCGCGCTGAGCCACTTTCATCCGCAAAACCTCAGGCTCAAAGTAATAGCACCTGATATTGATACCGATCAGCGGTGTGCATATTACGATGCAGAATATGCCATGCAGCCCATCAGCAGTGACAAGCTTGCAAGTTGGCACCATCCAAAAATTGTTAAAGCAATCTATTTGCCACCGCCTAACCCGTTTATCGGTGACAGTTACAGTTTAAGTAAGCTAGAACAAAAGTATGCCCTGCCCCAACCTGTTGTCGCGACCAAAGGTATGGAGTTTTGGTTTTGCCAGGATCATCAGTTTGCCTTACCTAAAGGTGATATTTTTGTCTCATTTGACGTTCCGGCACTGGCTCAGAATATTCATCAAGTGGCCGCCAAGCGTTTATGGTTAGCGGCGGTTAACGATTACTTACAGGGCCAGTTTTATCGTGCTGAAATTGCGGGGTTACATTATCGTATCTATGGCCACCAGGGTGGGTTTAGCCTGCATACCCGAGGGTTCAGTGCACAGCAGGGACAGTTGGTTAGTCGCTTAATTAATGCGATTGGAGAGTTTTCTCCGGATCCGCAAACTTTTCATCAGGTTCAACAAGTGCAGTGCCAGAGCTTGCACAACACCTTGTTGAACAAGCCTATTAACCGACTCTTTTCTCGCCTCAGCGTGTTAATACAACGCAATACACACGCGCCTATCGATATGCTTGATGCGGTAGCCGGTTGTCAGTTTGACGATATAAAGGTTGTGCGCGACCGTGCTTTTGATTACTACCATATTGACGGACTCATTCACGGTAACTGGTCTGCCGATGCCGCTAAACGTATTATTGAGTCGGTAGATGCACAAACACCAAACGCAAAAGCGCCGCCATTATCGCGCCCTGTCGCTAATTTACCCTTGGGTAAAACACTCTATCATGAAGTCATTTGTGAACACGATGATGCGGCTATCGTGCTCTTTTTGCAGGCACCTAGCAATGATGTATGGGATGTCGCAATGTGCATGGTGTTGGAGCAGATGTTAGCCGGCGCATTTTTTAATACACTGCGCACCGAAAAACAACTCGGCTATATTGTGGGCACAGGTTATGTCACCCATAACCAACATCCTGGCATCGCATTCTACATTCAAAGCCCGAATAATTCCCCGCAGGTATTATTGGAGCACATTACCGCTTTTTTAAAGCAGCAAACCAGCGAAAGGGCTTTTTATCAAAACTACTGGCCACACATTCAACGCAACTTACTAAAACAATTACAAGATGCTGATTTAAATCAGTCTATGCGTTCGCAACGAATATGGCAGAGTCTGGGAGCAAACGATCCGACGCTTAATCATAATTTACACGTTGCCAGTACCATTGAATCGATGCAATTTTCCGACATTGAGAATTACGCCAATGACATGAGTGTGAATCAAAGCTTTAAGCAGTTAGTTTTGTTTGCGCCAGGCAAATTTCCGTCAATTTCTGCGCCGCACGATGTGAGCATTGCCAATATCGCTGACTTTAAATCCAAAGTTGAGTTTTACCTTTGAACAAAATGCGACCACTAAAGATGCTTAAACAAGCAGGGTTGTAGAAGAATTACACAAGCGCTTTTGTACGACAAAAAAAACCTTGTAGATCACCTGCATATTGGGCATATTGGGTATGGATAGAAGGGATGCTAACCACTTTAAATTACAATAATATAAGGCATACATTGCCAAAGGTGTATGGTGCGCTCAACCCACGTAATGACAGCAACACTACTGACAGTAGTGTTTATAATTTTTGCCCGTATAGCGATAGCTGCAACGGCGCTTAGTGATATTCGCTTCAACGAATACACACGTGAAGATGGTATTACTGACCATACAATAATGTCGATCGTGGAAGATCAGCACGGTTTTTTGTGGGTAGGTTCAGTAGACGGTCTTTACCGCTTCGATGGGTACAATTTCAAGCACTATCGCCACTCATCTCAATACGAAAACTCAATTCCGCCTGGTTTTGCACGCGCGATGTTTTTATCTTCAACAGGTGAACTCTGGATCGGCACCTACTCTGGCTTGGCAAAATATCAGCCAGAGACTGATGACTTTAAAGTATACAACAGCGAAAACTCCCTGATCAGAAATGATGATATATGGTCCATCAGCGAAGATAATCAGGGCAATATTCTTGTCGCCGACACGTCGAACATTTATTCCATAGATGCACAAAACGAAAGCCTGTCATTGCTCGACGATCGTATAGACTTTCCAGACGATATTAATATCATCCGTAATGAGCCGACTCGGATCTGGATTGGCACATACGCGTCGGGGGCTTTTATATACGATAAAAAGCGTCGACAACTGTTCTCTTTGGAAACCGTCAATCCATGGGGCATTAATGTTACAGCCACATCCGTATACGATATTAAGGTAATTGACGGTAAATACTGGCTGGCTACGAATGACGGTATCTGGGTTATCAATAACCAGGGCGAAACAGTACGAAATATTAATACTGACTCATACCCGCAATTAATTAATTCTACCGTGCGGGCTATTCAGGAAATTGAAGAAGGCTTGATTTGGTTTGGCACTGAAGACGGATTGGGAATCTACAACCTCGTTAAAGATAAACTTACCGTTTTGGGTAAAGATACGCAAAGTCTAACCTATTTAAGTAACCAGTTTATTCGTCACATTTACCCAGACTCAAGTGGCTCCATTTGGCTGGCAACGTTTGAAGGTTTATATCGTCACAACCCAGCGACTAACTCATTACGATTATATGCGCATGCCGGCAGTGCTTCTGCAAATAACGGCTCAGAACGAATCTGGGCTATTGACGAAGACAGTAGCGGTAATCTTTGGATTGCTACACAAAGTGCCGGGCTGGGCCGATTTAATTTATCTAACAACACGCTCGACTACTTTATCACCGATCATCCAAATCAAATATGGGATATGGTGATTGACCAACAAGACTATATCTGGCTCGCAACCTCCAAAGGAATTGAACTCTATACCGAGCGCAATGGCGAAATGGTTTTGGTAGAACGGTTTATGAATGGCATGATCGTAGATGTTATTCATTATGATGGGCGCAGCATCTGGTTCTGGACTCAGGAAAACGGTTTAGTTTCAATAGAACCTGCAACAGATAATAGTAAGGACTCTCTTAGTTCAAGTTTTAAATATGAAGTAAAGAATCATCCTGACAAGCTAAAGAGTTCAATCTATTCACCAATTTACACCGATAACGATGGAAACCTTTGGCTGACCACTCAGGGCAAGCTAAAGATTTTCAGTCCAGACCTAAATAAGGTCGTTAGCACTATAAGCCTTAAAATTGACAAAACCAAAGACGCATCACCGGTAAAATCGGTTTATGAGTGGGGTAATTACTATTGGCTGACTACACACATCTCCGGGATATTTCAGCTCGATAAAGATACCTTAAAGCCGATCAATCACTATTCATTGGATTTTTATGGCAATGTACTATCGGCAATTGGTCTTAAAGACTCTATATGGATGGCTTCAGACACCGAGATCAGGCAGATAACCCTGCCGGATGTGGAGTTTGACATCACACTTACTGAGCAAAAGCTTGAGTATAATAGTTATTCAGAAGGTGCTATTGCCAGTACCAGTGACAATGCGTTAGTTTTTGGCGGCGGTAAAGGCTTTCATTATTTTTACCCGGAGTTTTTAGCGTTTGACGAATTTAACGATATACCGTCAAGAATACCGCAAGTGTTTTCGTTACGTATATTTGGCAAAGAGCAAAAATTTAGGTCGAGCACTGGTACCGATTTATTAGATAAACCCCTGTACCTCAAAGATTCGCTTACCCTTGCTTACACCGATTCGCGCTTCAGTCTTGGCTTTGGCGTCGTTAATGCAGTATCACCACAAACGGTCAAATACCGTTACAAACTCACAGGCTGGGATCACAACTGGACCGAAGCGGGAGCGGAACGTAAAGCATTTTATAATAACGTCTCGTTTGGTGACTATGTATTTGAAGTGCAAGCAAAAGAAGATGGTAAAATGTGGTCGCCATCACGTAAACTAACGTTAACCGTTTTGCCTCCACCTTGGCTGCACCCTGCTGCACTGATTTTTTATGGCTTTTTTGCTGCCGTAATTACCTTATATGTGGTTCGACAATATCATATGCGTCGCCGGCAACGCATTGCCATTTCAGAATCTGAAGAGCGCCTTAAACTTACGCTTTGGAGCAGTGGCGATGAATTATGGGACTGGGATGTGTACCGTGGTCAGGTGTATCGTTCCAATACCTGGGGTACTCTGGACTTTCCTCAGGATGATATCCGCACAAGCAGTGGCTATGAGGCCAATATTCATGTTCATGATTTAAAGCGTGTTCAGGAAGCTTTAAAAGAACATCTTGATGGTAAATCAGACTTTTTCGAACTTGCGTACCGTGCTAAAACCTTTAATAACTCATGGGTATGGATTCTGGACCGCGGCAAAGTAGTGCAGCGCGATCACAACAATGAGCCGATCCGAATGACCGGAACGCTGAAAAATATCCAGCATTTAAAAGATGCTGAAGAACAGCTAAACCTGTTTAAACGGTCAATTGAAAATATCTCTGAAGGGGTATTTATAACCGATACTAAATTCCGTTTTATATCGGTGAACAATGCCTATTGTAAATATACTGGCGAAACTCGCGATCAGGCGCTGGCTACATACCTGTACTTTCACCAGTATCCCGATGCATTTACCGAAGAAATCAAGAAAACCCTTCGGGTAAAAGGTAACTGGAGCGGAGAAGTAGAAAGTAACCGGGTAAACGGTGAACGCTATGAAATAGAGCTCAATATCGATGCCGTACATGATGATGATGGCCGTATATCACATTTTGTTGGGGTATTTTCTGATATTACTTCGCGCAAGAGCACCGAAAAAGAACTGCTAAAGCTGGCTAATTCTGACCCGCTTACCGAACTGCCTAACCGCTCCTTTTTCCAGGCCAGTCACAATAATCTGGTCCGTAAAGGCACCCCCCATGCATTGCTATGCCTGGATATGGATAACTTTAAAAAGATAAATGACTCCTTAGGTCACCAAACCGGCGATATATTAATTAAACAAGTCGCTAAGCGCATCCAGCGCATGACCAATAATAACTCAACCTGTTATCGACTCGGTGGTGATGAATTCAGCGTATTAATGGAAGATTTTTCAGATATCCATACCATTACTCATTTCGCTCAAAACGTGTTAAATACACTCTCGAGGCCGTTTATTATTAATAAACAAGAGTTTGTACTCGGCGCCAGTATTGGTATTGCTTTGTATCCGGAAGATGGCTCTTCACCACAGGAAATGCTTAAAAACGCCGATACCGCAATGTATTTTGCCAAGAATAACGGCGGCAACAGTTACCAGTTCTTCAGTGGCGAAATGAATCAGAATGCGGTGCGTCAGTTACAAATTGAAAATCTCATTCGCCAAGGTATCAAAGACGATCTGTTTACCGTGTTTTATCAGCCCAAGGTAGATATAACGACAGGTAAGCTGGTTAGTATGGAAGCCTTGGTACGATTTGAGCATCCAAACAAAGGTATAGTGAGCCCGGGTCAGTTTATTCCGCTAGCCGAGCAAACCGGTCAAATTATCGAAATCGGTGAGCAGGTACTACGCAAAGCCTGCGAAGACACCAAACGTTGGGTAAAAGCGGGCTTATTTAATGGTCGTGTCGCGGTCAATATTTCAGCTAAGCAATTCGAAATGCCAGACCTGGATGATCGCATTGAACAAGTTTTGCGACAAGTGGGTTTATCGCCTCTTCACCTGGAGTGTGAAATTACCGAAGGTACGCTGATGGCGAATCCCGAAGAAGGCCTGAGAATGATGCAACGACTCCGTGACCGCGGTATTCATCTGGCATTAGACGACTTTGGTACAGGCTACTCCTCGTTGGCATATTTAAAGAAATTCCCACTCAACACGCTTAAAATAGATAAAGCGTTCATTGATGATATTGCAGAGAGTAATGTCGATCGTCATATGGCCGCGGCTATCATCAACATTGCTCATAACCTTGGTCTTAAGGTGGTTGCTGAAGGGGTAGAATACGAGGAGCAATTGAATATTCTGCGCCGTTATGATTGTGAGATGCTACAAGGTTTCTTATACAGTAAACCATTAAACGCTGAGCGCTTTGAAAAACTTTTAAAAGAAAACAGCTTGTTGCATAAAATTATCAACAAGGTCTCTCCCAATAAGCAGTAACCACCGGTTAAGTTAAAGACCTTCAGTAGCTAAATAAGGCAAGATTGTGGTTACTTCTGGCGCCTTGGGGTAATGATAGCTGACCCGCTTCCCTCCCAACAAGATATCCCCTGAGCAGGCCTTACAGGCATTATTTATCGGTAACCGCCACCAAGCTATCAACTATCCGTAATCACCGAGCAGCTTGCCTATCAACGCGCAGTGTACCCATCTCATTACGAACACAGCTTCCTCCCTAACTCTAAAGCTCAACACAAGCCAACCAATTGATTTGATATCGTCCGAGAAAATAGTAAAGCCAGTTAATTTACAATTTATCTGCGGTTAATACTCCTAACCGATTAAAATTTAAATATTTTTAGCATTATAGAGAATGCTTATTCCCCAACTTGGCATCAAATTTATGAATACTTTTTGTAAATGAGATTAAATATTGAGCATACCAAGACAACATTTTCCTTTAAACGGCAGATAAATGCACAGTGCGGCAAATTTATGTAGCAACGTTTTTTTGACGCTTATCCGTAATTAACTCTAAGCAATTGATATTTATATACTTTAAAGTTTGGCACGCTGTTCGCATTAGACTAATTGACAATAAAATTTGTCGGCAGTTTTGTTTTGTTTGTTTTGTTATAATAACGAGGATAGAAAAATGTTGAAAGCATACGCAGTGGCATTAGTAATTTCTACAGCAGCACCTGTAGCCGATAAGCAAGAAGGCGCACAGAAAGCACCTGTACAGAAAAAAGAAGTAGCAACTGAGACTCAACAGTATAAGCCAAAAACTAGCGCTGCTCGCATTTAAGCGGTTAGTAAAGAATTCTTAAAAAGGAGCACTGGCTCCTTTTTTTATGCCTGCAAATAGGCGTTATTAAAGCCACAATCCCTCCTGAATCGCATATGCCGGCTAATAGCAAACATTGGCCATACCAACGGACCCAAGAGTAATCCTACAATCGCCCATTGCCGCGCAGATAAACCCGATTTAATGGCTTCGACATAGTAGTAACAACTGCTTGCCAGGCAAACTATAAATATCGTCAACATTTTGACACTCAATTAATTCGAAATGACTTTTGCGCAAATTGCAAAATATTGAAACAGTAAACGGGCGTGAATTTTACTTATATTTGCATAGAAAACCACCGTTTTTACGGCTTAAAGCAAAAAAACCGGGCTAAGCCCGGTTTTTAACTATTTGGTTACATTGTATTAATAAAACGTTTGCTCTTCATTCGCCATGTCAATGAGTACTTGCGCAGGCTTAAACTTAGCATCAACAGTTTCTGCATAGTGATTTAACCTTTCCACCACCTTGCTGATACCCAATTCGTCCATGTAACGGAAAGGCCCGCCAAGAAAGGGGGGAAACCCAATACCAAAAATGGCGCCAATATCACCATCACGGGCATTTCGTATAACGCCTTCATCCAGACAGCGTGCCGCTTCGTTAAGCATTAGCAGTACACAGCGTTCAGATATTTCAGACTCACTGCGGCTCTTTGCAGGCTGTACTCCCAGCAAATTATAGATACTCAGATCTACTGATTTGCTGGGTTTTTTACCCGAGTAATCATAAAATCCTTTTTTGTTCTTTTTACCTTTACGGTCATCCGCCAGTACTTTTTCGAATGCAGAAGGTGCTGTAAAGCGCTCACCAAAGGCATCGATCAAAATAGGAATGATTTTAGTACCGACATCAATACCCACTTCATCAAGCAACTTTACAGGCCCAACCGGAAAGCCAAAGTTCAACAATGATTTGTCAATGTGATCAATCGGCTCACCCGCGAGTATCAGACTGGCTGCCTCGTTCATGTAAGGTGCCAGTATGCGGTTCACATAAAAACCAGCGCCATCTTTCACCACTATCGGTGTTTTGCCCTGCTTTTTAGCAAACTCTACCGTGGTTGAAATAGTTTGATCTGAGGTTTTCTCATGGGCAATGACTTCTGCCAACGGCATTTTGTCGACGGGTGAGAAATAATGCAGGCCAATAATATTTTCCGGGCGCTTGGCGCCTTCAGCAATATCAGCAATTGGGATCGACGAGGTATTCGAAGCGAAAATCGTGTCAGACTTACAGTTAGACTCAACATCAGCCACCATTTGTTGTTTCAGCTTAACGTCTTCAAAAACCGCTTCAACAATAATATCAGTATCCTGCATACCCGAGTAATCCAGTGTACCGGTCAGCAACGATAGTTGTTTTTGCATTTCTGATTTACGAATAAAACGACGTTTAACCTTTTTATTCAATAAGTCGTAGCTGTATTTCATTGCATTGGCGATACCGGCCGGCTGAATATCTTTTATACGTGCAGGCACGCCGGCTTTGGTAGCGGTAACAAAGGCAATGCCGCCTCCCATCAATCCGCCACCAAGCACGCCAGCTTTATGTACTTTTTGAGGGGCTACATCAGCCACACCAGACTCTTTTTTCATCGCCGTTGTGGCAAAGAATATCTGCCTTAACTGCTTTGACTCAGGCGTCATCACCAATTGACCAAACGCTCTCGCTTCAGCGTCAAGGCCAGCCTGCATTCCTTTGTTAATACCCAAAGCCACAACGTCAAGGATCTGCTGTGGTGCCGGGTAATTCCCCCGGGTTTTGGACTGGGTTTGCTCGCTCGCTTTTTTAAAGACAATATTGCGACCCGGGGCGGTACCCTCCAAAAATTTATTCACCAACCCTTTGGGTTCGGCTTTACGCTTTGGCTTACTTTTAGCGGCAAACTGCTGCGCCACATCAAGTAGCACCGACTGTGGTACGACATCGTCCACGATACCGTATTTTTTAGCCTGTTTGGCTCTTACGGAACTGCCGGTTAACATCATTTTTATGGCCTGCTGAATACCAGCAAGTTTAGGCAGACGCTGCGTGCCACCACTGCCTGGTAACAGGCCTAACTGTACTTCAGGCAATCCTAACTGGGTGGCTGAACTGTCCGTACAAATACGATAATGACAGGCCATGGCGAGCTCCAGCCCACCACCCAGGGCCGCTCCATGAATGGCGGCAACAAAAGTGGCCTGCATATTCTCTATGCGGTTAAAAATATCCTGCCCGCCTTTGGCCAGCGCCATCGCTTCTTCTGCAGTCGAGCATGCATCCAGCATGGTAATGTCAGCGCCAGCAACAAAGGAATTTTCTTTGCCGCTCACCAGGACGACACCTTTGATGGCAGTGTCTTGCTCTATTTCGTCGAGCAATACGCTAATATCGTCACCAAACGCTTGTTTGAGCGTATTCATGGTCTCGCCCGGCACATCCATTGTCAGAATGGCAATACCGTTATCCTGACGGGTCAGTGTGAACGCACTGGTTGTTTGTTCAGTCATTACGCTGTCTCCAAAATCATAGCTGCGCCTAAACCACCAGCAGCACAGGCTGTCACTAAACCAGTACCGCCACCGCGACGATTAAGTTCGTTTAACATTTGCGTGATCATTCTGGTGCCGGTTGCGGCGAAAGGGTGGCCATAAGCAATTGAGCTACCCATGACGTTAAATTTATCCATATCTATCTCGCCGGTTGCTTTGCTGCGCCCCAGTTTTTCCTGGGCAAATTTGTCGCTGGCAAACATCTTCACATTGGCCAGAGTTTGAGCAGCGAAGGCTTCATGCATTTCAATAAGGGTTAAATCATCCAGTGTCATACCAGCGCGATCCAGTGCAATGGGCGTCGCATAGGAAGGCCCCATTAGCATGTCTTCCCAGACATCGATGGCCGCAAACGCATAGCTTTTAATATAACCAAGTGGTGTATAACCCAGTGCTTTCGCTTTGCTTTCGGTCATCATTACCACCGCCGACGCGCCATCGGTAAGTGGCGTTGCATTCGCTGCTGTTACCGAGCCGTATTTACGGTCAAATACCGGGCGAAGCTTTGCGTAGCCCTCTAATTTAGATTCAAAACGCACGTTATTGTCTTGTTCAAGCGCGCCCTTATATGGCTGTGCATAAGCGGTCATGACTTCACCGTTAAGCTTACCCTGTTTCCAGCTTTCAGCGGCTAATGTGTGCGAGCGGTGAGCCAGTTCGTCCTGAGCCTGACGGCTAATACCGTGGCTCTTTGCCATTTGTTCGGCAGTTTGTCCCATCGACAATCCGGTAGAATATTCAGCGACAGCAGGCGGCACTGGCAGTAAATCTTTTAAACCTAACTTTTTAAGTACTGCCCATTTTTGCCCCAGCGTTTTGGTTTTTTGCAAGTCGACCAAAGCCCGGGCAAGCTTCTTCGACACACCAATGGGTGAAACCGAAGTTGAATCGGCACCACCGGCAACGCCTACTTCAACATGACCGGCCATCATGGCCTCGGCGATATTAACCGTTGACTGAAAACTGGTCGCACACGCGCGCGACACACTGTAAGCATCGGTATGGACATTCATGCCAGTGCCAAGCACGATTTCCCGGGCAATATTGGGGGCTTCCGGCATCTGTACTACCTGACCGTAGACCAGTTGATCAACAAGCTTAGGGTCAATCGCATTTCTGACCAATAATTCATTAACCACCATTTTGCCTAAATCTACCGCCGGCACACCGTGAAAATATGTCGCCATTTTCGCGAACGGCGTTCTAAGGCCTGCGACGATAGCAATTCTGTCTCCATCTCGCGTAGTAACTGATTGTTGTTTAGCCATTAATGTAACCCTTATTGTGACCAGCCCAAGTGGTCTGACCTGTAGATGTTCAGCAGATTTTTACAAACTATTAAACAAATAGCAAATCCGCACTGGAATATTTTGCAACATTTCTTTACTTGAGCTGTGTGGGAGGCTTGAAAGAAAATAAAGCGACCTTATTACACATAGCTGATATAACATCAATTGTAATGGCTAACGTCATTTTGTATAGCGGGAACCTTTGCTTGACACTGGAGTCATAATTCTCCGTTAAATTGGGACTGTGGTAAACCGCGGGGCAATTTTCAGTTTTTTCAATAACAACTAAACAAGGTAAGATTTTCTATGGCAGCTGAGCAGTTCAGACAGTTACACGCATACCTCGACTCACAAATCATTGGTCAGTCTCAACTCACGCTCAATATGTTAATTGCCTTACTAGCGGATGGTCATTTGCTGGTTGAAGGACCACCAGGACTGGCAAAAACCCGCGCCATCAACGCACTGGCCAAAGGGATTGATGGCGACTTTCACCGCGTACAGTTCACCCCGGACCTGCTGCCAGCAGATTTAACCGGTACCGATATTTACCGTCCTGAAACAGGTGAATTTGTATTTCAACAGGGGCCGCTGTTCCACAACCTGGTACTGGCTGACGAAATTAACCGCGCGCCCGCCAAGGTACAGTCTGCCTTACTTGAAGCCATGGCTGAACATCAAATTACCGTGGGCAACAAAACCTATGCACTGCCTGACCTCTTTTTAGTGATGGCAACACAGAACCCGCTGGAACAGGAAGGTACCTACCCTCTCCCGGAAGCCCAACTTGACCGTTTTTTAATGCACCTGGAAATTGACTATCCTGATGCCGAGACAGAGCTACAAATTTTACAGCTCACCCGTAATGAAGAGCTCAGCAAGAGTTCTGTCGCGCCACCGAGCTTAAGCCAGGCCGATATTTTTGCGGCGCGTAAAGAAGCATTGGCGCTACATATGGCGCCAGCACTCGAAACCTATTTAGTACAATTGATTATGGCTACCCGTCGTCCTGCCGAGTATGCGCCGGAATTGGCCGATTGGATAGAGTTTGGTGCCAGTCCACGAGCCACTATCGCCCTCGACCGTTGTGCCCGGGCACACGCCTGGTTAGCAGGTCGCGACTTTGTAGGTCCGGACGACATTCAGGCCGTTTTTCATAATGCGTTGCGCCACCGTATTATTTTATCGTATCAGGCTGAAGCCGAAGGCATCACAACCAATGAAGTCCTCAATAAGATTGTTAACCTGGTGGCTGTACCTTAAATAATGACAACGCAATCACAACTGGCACGATTGCAGTCAAATGGCATTCAGTTAGGTGTCAAAGAATTACTGCAATACCGACAATTTGCTAATTTACTGGACTTATCGCCGCGCCGTACGCCACAAGCACGCCTGGCTGGCAGTTACCTTACCAAGCACAAAGGGCGTGGTATGGAGTTTGACGAAGCCCGTCACTATCAGCCTGGCGATGATATTCGAGCCATCGATTGGCGCGTGACGGCCCGCACAGGCAAAACCCATACTAAGGTGTATCGTGAAGAGCGCGAACGCCCTGTGTTTGTGCTGTGCGACATGTCAGGCTCAATGCAGTTTGGCACTCAGCTGTTACTTAAATCGGTACAGGCGGCTCACCTGACATCGCTTATCAGTTGGGCAGCAGCGCAGCGCGGCGATAAAGTAGGCGCATTGGTGTATTCCGACACAGTACATGCAGAATGCAAACCACTGAGCCGAAAACGGGCTGTACTGACAATATGTCATGAACTGATGCGCTGTCAGAACAGTGTTGAGCCCGCAGCTATGCAAAGCACACCGTCTTTACATCATAACAGTACTAATCTGGAGCAGGCGCTCGGCAGGTTACGTCGGCTCGCCAAGCCAGGCAGCCTGGTATATCTGATTAGCGATTTTATACAGCTTGATGAACGCGCTTTGCAGCACTTACTGCAAATTAGCAGGCATTGCGAGGTAAGCGCACTGGCAATTACTGATCCCCTTGAGCAGGAGTTGCCCGATACTAACCGCTTACAACCGGTCAATGTGACCAATGGTCAGCAACAACAAACCTGGTTACTGGGCGACCGGAAGCTGGCAGATCATTACACTCAGAACCAGCGGGCACGTTGGGCACAGGTAGAAAGTCAGTTGAACCAGTGTAAAACACCGCTGAGTTTTATTGATGCCGGGATGCCCCTTACCGATCAATTTGAACGCTTGCGGAGGTTGTCACAATGGACCCGTTAGCTCAATTGCATGACATACAGACACCCCAGGGGGTTGACTGGTGGCCACTCGCCTGGGGCTGGTGGGTAATAATGGTTGCGCTGATTGCACTCGTAGTCATAAGCGTGTGTTTATGGGTAAAACACGTGCGATTCAACCGCGCTCGCCGGGAAGCCATTACCATGCATCAGCAATTATCCAAAGATGCTCACTACCCTGCGCAGGCAAATCAGATACTCAAACGCGTTACGCTGCATTATTTTGCGGCGTCTGCCTCGGCCGCCGTTTACGGTCAGCATTGGCAACAGTTTTTACAGCAATGCCTGGCTGAAAAGCGCCGCGCCAACACTTCGCAAGGGCTTGAATGTCTGGCCCAAAGTCCCTATCAATCTGCGACACCGGATGCTCAAGATATTGAAACAATGTATAACGCTGTTAACTACTGGCTAAAACACGCCAAACTTAAACATGCTCCTGCTGCAACCAATACACTGGAGGCCGCCAACCATGTTTGAGTTTGCCTGGTGGTGGATGCTTTGCGCATTCCCTTTGCCATGGATTATCCGTTTGCTGAGCGGCAAAACCGATAGTTCAGAGGTGGCGTTGCGGGTACCACACTTAGTCTCGAATTTGCCCCAAAGTGAATCGACCCGAAGTAGCACAAAATGGCTGCATGCACTGGCAGCAATTACCTGGCTATGTCTGGTCGTGGCTGCAGCCCGCCCGCAGTGGTTGGGCGAACCGGTCAGTATTCCCAGTGAAGGTCGGGAGTTAATGCTTGCTGTTGATTTATCCGGTAGCATGAAAATTGAAGATATGTTGGTCAACAACCGTCAGGTGAATCGCCTTACGATGATAAAGTCAGTACTGTATGATTTTATTGAACGACGCGTTGGCGATCGCCTGGGTTTGATTTTGTTTGCTGACACAGCATATCTGCAAGCCCCCCTCACTTACGACCGTGATACCGTCGCGACCTTGTTAGAAGAGTCGGTAATAGGACTGGTTGGCGAACAAACCGCTATTGGCGACGCCATTGGTCTTGGCGTGAAACGCTTTGAACAAAAAACCAACTCGAATCGGGTATTAATACTGCTCACTGACGGACAAAACACAGCCGGTAACATCACTCCTGAGCAAGCCCGTGAATTGGCTGTTGATGCAGGCGTGACTGTGTATACCATTGGTGTCGGTGCCGACTCGATGACGGTTAACAGCTTCTTTGGTAGCCGTCAGGTAAACCCATCACAAGAGCTTGATGAATCAATGTTAACGGATATTGCGAAAGCAACGGGTGGTCAGTATTTCAGAGCCCGCGATGCAGCCGAGCTTGAGCAAATATACGCCATGCTGGATCAATTGCAGCCTATCGCCGGCGATGAAAGAAAAATGCGTCCGTTAACCGCCTTGTATTATTATCCGTTGGCCCTGGCATTGCTACTCAGTTTACTGCCGGTACTTTGTCTACTTATCAGTATTGCCTGGCGACGTGTATCAACAATGGGAATCGAATCAAAATGACATTTTTGCCTGCTGATTTTCATTTTTTAAGACCCGAATGGTTTTATGCATTGGTACCACTGGTTTTAGTACTGTGGTTTATTAAGCGCTGGCGCTCAAAAGCAACGGGTTGGCAAGGCATTGTCGCCGGGCATTTGTATCAGCACTTGATCACTGGCAAGCAAAGCGCCACCCGCTCCCCTTTCGTGCCATTTTTGGCACTGGCCTGGTTACTCGGCGTGATTGCCCTTGCTGGTCCAGCGTGGGAACGGATCCCGCAACCGGTGTATCAGGTTAAGGCCGGCCATATGATCGTCATGGATATGTCCCTGTCGATGCGCGCCACTGATGTTACGCCCGATCGTTTATCGCGCGCAAAGTACAAGGCTATTGACCTCGTTAACCTGATTGACGAAGGCGATATGGGTCTGGTGGCCTATGCGGGCGACGCGTTTGTGATCAGCCCACTTACTCAGGATGCCAGCACCTTAAAAGCACTGTTACCTGGCTTAAGTCCGGAAATTATGCCCGTTGCAGGCAGCGAACCTATACTGGGCCTGCGCACTGCAGAAGAACTCTTAAATAATGCAGGGTTTCAGCGTGGTGTGCTCTACTGGATCACTGACGGCGTTGAGATTTCACAAATGAAAGAGCTCAGCGATTTTCTATCAGAAACCCCGTACACGGTGAATATTCTGGGAGTAGGAACTGAGGAAGGCGCGCCCATTAAGCAACTCAATGGCGAATTGCTTAAACGTAACACGGGTTCAATTGTAATCCCCAAACTAAATTCTGGAGCATTACAGCAGCTAAGTCGTCAGGGCGGTGGTCACTATACTGAGCTAACAGCTAACGACAGTGATATTCGTTCTTTGACCAAGGCTGATCGCTTTGATAACCGCGAGACTCGCGAAGACGATAGCGACAATCAGGGCGATAGCTGGCGTGAGGCTGGTCCCTATCTGTTACTTTTACTGTTACCCATTGCCGCGTTCGCGTTCAGGCGTGGGGTTGTTTTTGTAGTACTGGTAGGTGTGGGCATAGGGACTTCTGCGCCCGAAGCCTTCGCCCAACAACAAAACCCGGCCTCCACAGCCGCGGCATCTCAGCCGTCATCGACCAACACAGAGCCGGTGTTAGCCTGGTGGCAAAAGCCGTTTTTAAATGCTGATCAGCAAGGTTTAGCAGCATATGAAGCTGAGCAGTTTGACAGTGCCACCCAGGAATTTGACGATACCGCATGGCAAGGCGCAGCCCAGTACAGAAATGGCGATTATATGGCCGCGGCTGAGTCTTACGCACAACTCGATACCGCACAGGGCTATTATAACCAAGGCAACGCCCTGGCCAAAGCGGGCGAACTCGATGCAGCAATTCAAGCCTACCAAGAAGCATTGTCGCGACAACCGGCTTTTCCTGAAGCACAAGAAAATAAAGCACTGATTGAGCAGCTAAAAGAGCAACAGGAAAAACAGCAGCAACAAAAACAATCTGACCAACAACAAGATCAATCCGAGCAGGATCAGCAAAACGCCGACGAAAACCAGCAACAAGATGGCCAGTCAGATAGCAGCGAACAACAGTCTGATCAGCAAAACAATGACAGCCAGCAAGATGGCGAACAAAACAGCCAACAGAACGGCCAGCAGAACGATCAGCAGCAACCCAACGACGCCAACCAAGAGCAAGAGAATGAAGGCGAGCAGAATGACCAGCAAAATGACGAACAGCAGCAACAGGCAGATGGGGAGCAGCAACAAACTGAGGCTCAGCAGGCATCTACCGAGCGTACTGAGCGCGATAAAGAAACCCAGCAACGGCTCGACAACCTGTTACGCCGGGTACCCGACGATCCGGCTTTCTTACTCAAACGAAAAATGCAGCTGGAAGCACAAAAGCGCCAGTATCGCCGCCCGCCAGATTCAAATCGGAGTGATTGGTAATGTTTAAGCAACGCTATTGGTTATGGTTACTTTTTTTGTCTTTTGTCAGTCATGCTGAGGTTGAAAGCGTTACGGCCAGTATTGACAAGAACCCTGTCATGCTCGATGAAGCCATCACCCTGACAGTTACCGCTGAAGGCGACGCTGAACGTAATGCATTCGACAGCTCTGCATTGCTGAGTGACTTTGTAGTAGGGCGAACTTCGGTGAGTTCACAAACCTCTATCATTAACTTTACTTCACGCCAGACCACCACCTGGAGTACCACTCTATTCCCACGTGAGGTCGGTAATTTTACGATTCCGGCATTTACTATCGAAGGACAACGTAGTGCGCCAATAAAGGTAAAAGTGATTCCGGTTCAACAAGGCAAAGATGCGCCAGCGCGGGACTACTATGTTACCACCGAGGTAAATAACGATACCGTGTACCTGCAACAACAGCTGCGGTACACCGTAAAGCTTTATCTGGCCTCACAAATTGAACGCGGTAGCTTGCAGTCGCCAGAATTAGAAAACGCTCAAATTCAACAGTTAGGTGAAGACAAACAGTACACTGAACTGGTAAACGGTCGTCGATATCAGGTAGTGGAGCGTAATTTTGCTATTCTGCCCCAGCAATCCGGCACGTTTAAAATTGGCGGGCCGGTTTTTTCCGGCGAGGTAATCGCGCCAAATACAAACCAGCGTTTCGGCTTTTTTAACCGCACTAAATCCATTAACCGTGTTGGTCCGGACGTCACCATCGACGTTAAACCTATTCCGGCAAATGTGGATTATCACTGGTTACCCAGTGAATTCGTGCAACTTGACGAAGAATGGCAAAGTGAAGATTTCGTGGTGGGTGAGCCGATAACCCGTACCCTCACTCTGACAGCCGTGGGAGTCGTTGAAGAACAGCTACCGGAAATTGAGCAAATTTACCCGCCCGACTTCAAACTCTACCCTGATCAGGCTAGCACGGCAGGTGCCGAGCGCGACAACCGCCTGATAGTTCAACGTACCGAATCAGTGGCGATGATCCCGACTCAGGCTGGCAAATACATTATTCCTGAAGTGCGGGTTCCCTGGTTTAATGTGAAAACAGGTAAAACCGAAACGGCCACATTACCAAGTAAAACGGTATCGGTAGCCAGTGCGCCAGGCCAGGTTCCTGCAACGAGCACACCGCCGGTTGCAGAACAGGCGCCGGCGGCCCCCCTACCAGAGCAAGCAACTGAACAACCTGACGACAATGCTATGGCAGCACCAGCGCCAGAAAACGGCTTGGATAACTTGCATATAGGCTTGCTTATCGTTTGGCTGGTAACATTGATTGGCTGGGCAATAACCTGGTTTAAGCGTCACCAGAGCACCCCGGCAAAAATGACCGACCAACCTGAAGATGCAGCGCAACCAGTCACAGACAAGCAATTAATAAATACCATACAATCTGCTGATATTGGCACTGTTCAACTAACCCTGAATCAATGGCTTGCACAATTTAACGCTGCCCGGCGCTGGCAAATCACCCAACAAATAAAACCCGAAGTAGACACTATGATGGCGTCTGCCTATGCCAGTGCTACTGTCAATTGGGATCGCAACGGTTTAGCCAATAAAATAAAACAAGTTGCCTCAGCACAACATCAAAAAGACGGGGCATTAACCCCGCTATATCCAACTACTTAATGGGAACACCATGAAGATCACGACCGTAAAGCTTAGCTTATTAACATCAATCACCCTGGGACTACTTGCCTGCTCGCCACCACAACAAGTGCAGACGCCAGCGTCACCGGAGGGCGCGGAAACCACAGCTAGCAGCGCAATGCCTGATGAGTCAGAACGGTTAAGCGCTTTTTTTGAACGTACCTTTGAGGAAGACTTGAAACGCTCTCCGGAGTTTCAAAGTTATCTGGGTATAAAATGGGACTATGGTCAATGGGACGACGAAAGCGAAGCGAATGTTGAGCGCGGGATCACAATTGCCAAAAACCGTCTTATTGAGGCGAACGGTTTTGATACCAGCAAGTTAAACGAGCAAGAGAAACTTAGCTTGCAGTTGTTCAAAACCGGTATCAAACGCCAACTTGCCAACGACGAATTTCGCCATCACGGTTATATTGTTCATCAGTTTCGTGCGGCACACACTAAAATACCCAGCTTCCTGATTAATATCCATAGGGTCAATGATGTCGACGATGCTAAGGCTTATATCAGCCGCTTAGATAATGTGGATGGCTATTTTGCTCAGGTCATTGAACAAATGGAATTACGCGAAGAAGCCGGTGTTTACCCTCCAAAGTGGGCTTATGACCAAATGGTTGAAGCCGCCCAAAACGTGATTAGCGGCAAACCCTTTGACCTCACCGACACCCACTCAACTATTTGGGATGATTTTCAGCAAAAAGTCGACGCGCTGGAGCTCAATGAAGCCGAGGAAGCGGCATTAAAAGAAGAAGCAAAGGCGGCATTATTGGTATCGGTTAAGCCAGCTTACGAGAAATTGATTGCCGAATTTAAGCATCAGCGTGAACTCAGCCCTGAAGGTGACGGCGTATGGCGTTTACCTGATGGCGATAATTGGTATCAAAATCGTCTTAACTGGTTTACTACGACCGATTTAACGGCTGATGAAGTGCATAGTATCGGTCTTGAAAATGTTGAACGTATTCATAATGCAATGCGTGGGATCATGCAGCAGGTAGGGTTTGAAGGCAGCCTGAGTGAATTCTTTGAGTTTATGCGCACTGACTCACAGTTTTACTACCCTAATACTGATGAAGGCAGAGCACAGTATTTACGGGAAGCAACAGCCATTATTGACACTATGCGCGAAGCGCTGCCAGACTACTTTGGTTTGACGCCGCAAGCCCCTATGGTGGTCAAACGCGTTGAAGCCTTTCGTGAAAAATCCGCCGGAAAAGCGTTTTACCAAAGTCCGGCCCTGGATGGCTCGCGACCCGGCCGCTACTACGCCAATCTATATGATATGAGTGCAATGCCTACCTATCAGATGGAAGCGCTCGCTTACCATGAAGGTATACCTGGCCATCACATGCAACGCGCCATCGCCCAGGAGCTCGACGGCATTCCGCAGTTTCAGAAGTATTTGAGCTTCACCGCATATACCGAAGGCTGGGGACTTTACAGTGAAGAGCTGGCCAAAGATATGGGCTTTTACGAAAACCCCTATTCAGACTTTGGCCGCCTTGCGATGGAGTTATGGCGCGCCTGCCGTTTAGTGGTTGACACCGGTATTCACAGCAAAAAGTGGAGCCGCGAGCAAGCCACCCAATACTTACTGGATAACACGCCCAACCCTGAATATGACTCAATCAAGGCCATAGAACGCTATATCGCGATGCCGGGGCAAGCAACGGCTTATATGATTGGTAAACTTAAAATTATGGAACTCAGAGAAAAAGCCAAACAAGCACTGGGCGAGAAATTTTCCTATGCGGGTTTCCACGATGAAGTACTCAAGGATGGTCCGGTACCACTTGATATCCTCGAACAAAAAATTGATCGTTGGGTAATGAGCCAACAATAATCCTACCGCAGGGCTATTAACCATTATTAACAAATATCGGTCAATAGCCCGTTCCTCCCTGAATGGATAAAAAGATAAATTTCAGCGCGTTTTGGCAAATTTATTTTTTTTGAATTTTTTATCATTTAGATGAAATGAATTTAATCAATGTCAGGTCTTGTAAATGATGAAAGAGAAAACGCTCCGCTACGAAGCTCTGGTTCGCGCGCTACACAGCGATATTTATCGCTACGCTTACTGGCTCACTAATGATAAGAGTACTGCCGAAGATATTGTGCAGGAGACATTCCTGCGCGCTTGGCGGGCACTGGATAGCCTGCAGGACGAGAAAGCGGCTAAGTCGTGGTTAATTACCATTTTGAGACGAGAGAACGCTCGCCGTTTTGAGCGGAAACAATTTGATCTCGTCGACGTAGAAGATGTTTCCGTTTCAGGCAGTGACGATCAGGACAGCCACGCAGAAGTGCGTCAGGTTCGTAAAGCAATGAGTAAACTGGCGCCCGATTACAGGGAGCCATTAATGTTACAAATTATATTTGGCTTTAGCGGTGATGAAATTGCACAGCAACTGGAGCTGAACAAAAATACCGTTATGACACGGTTATTCAGAGCCAGATCGCAATTAAAAGAAGTGCTATCACCACCGGCGCTACAAAGAGGTTTCCAAAGTGGATGAATTAGAATTCCGGCGTCGAATTTATGCGAATCCCGCAGATGATGACGATGCGCTGTATACGGCAGCACAGTCTGATGCCGATAACGAAGCATTCTGGAAAGACATCAAGTCCCTTGATGACAAACTCAGGAACGCAGCCAATGTGCCTGTGCCTGATGACCTTGCCAATAAACTTATATTAAATACGTCACTCGTTGAGTTTAATCAACATAAACGCCGTAACCGCTGGTACATTGGCCTGGCAGCCAGTGTTGCATTTACCTGTGGCATCGCACTGACTGCGTGGCAACAACAACATACAGAACTGGATCAGGCCGCTCTTACTCATATGTATTATGCAGAGCATGAACAGCCGGTAGGCAATGCAAGAATTACCCCTCAGTTGGTGAACGCCAAGCTGGCTCAATTCGGTGCAGAGTTAGACCCTTCTATCGGTAAAATTGCATCCATTAATTATTGTCTGCTGGACACAATTCGCAGCCTGCATATGATTATCGAAACGCCACAAGGCAGGATGTCAGTATTCTTAGTGCCAGATAACTCACAGGTAGCACCGAATGAATTTTCTGACCCCGTTTATAAAGGCACCAGCTACGCGCTTCAGAAAACCAATGTGTTAGTGATAGGCGAAAAAAGCGCTGATTTACCCGCCTTTACTTCACAACTTCAACAGCGGTTAAAGCTGTCAACCTAACTCAAGGAAGCGATGTCATTTACTGCTGCGCTTTTGCATTCTGACCGCAAACAGTTCACAAGGCTATAATATATGGCAATTGGTGTAATCACTGGGGCGTTTCTACGTAGTTAATGAAGCCCGTATTTTTCGCCCACTACTGATGCGTCGACTACCGCGCTATCGTTACCCACTGTATCCGAACCAAAGAGTGTCAATATCAGCGTATATTTGATTATTGAAAGCAGAATACTTATCCGCATTGTCAGACTCAGAAACAACAGAATCCATTTCTGAAGTGAGGCGGCTCTCTTGCGTATTCGTCAGTAACAGGTGCTTTTTAACATATTGACCAGGACTCACATCGCTAAAGCCGGACAATGCCGGCACCAATGATGACTGCGATGAACTTAAGATTTCCCTGGTCTGGCTATCAGTGCTATTACTGCAGGCTAAGATTGCGGAAGTCGAAAATATCGCCACTGCCAGACATTTCCATAGCCAATCAGTGGGATTGTTATTATTCATTTGCAATAACCCTATACGAGTGAAACATTATCACTAATTCTAGTCATTTAATCATTGCCATTCCGATCTAAACTGATAGGAAGTGTGACAAATTGTAATCGGATGCTGTGCGAGCGCCTACTGTTTGGTAACCTTAGCAAGATTTGTATGATTTAGAGTAAGGTTTTACTGTGCTGACCCGTACGCTACTGTGTGTATTGTTAATAGTGACAAGCCCCTTTTCGGCATGGGCATGTACTGGCGAAAATGCCTGTGTTGAGGAAAACACCTGGCAAGTTGGTGTTGCAATGGGACTGGGAGCACGGACTAACCCACTGGTAGATGGCGACACGATTCCTCTTGTGTTGCTACCGGATATTGCCTGGTATGGTGAAAATAGCTATTTTGATAATGGCGAATTAGGATATCAATGGCAATTGAGCCCGACAATGAGCACGGAACTCTTTATAGCCGCAAATACTGAAAGAGCCTTTTTCTCTTTTTGGCATCCAGCCAATCTCGTTTTACCATTTGACGCCATGCAAGACAGCACCACATCCGCTATAGTTGCCCCCACCCCGGATAAAGATTATGACCTGAACCAACCTCTGCGCATATCTATAGACCAAATCAGCAAACGCAAATGGTCGGCCGATATTGGTGCCAGAGTAAGTTGGCATCAGGTAAAGGGGGCATGGTCATTTACACTGGCACGCGATTTATTAGGCGTTCACCATGGCTATTACGCCACGCTGCGTTATCAGCACCTCTGGAAGTGGGACGAATGGCACGTGTCAGCTAATGCATCACTCACCTACAAAAGCCAGCAACTGATTGACTATTATTACGGCATTGACGCTGAGGATACCTTTGACAGTAACCTGTGGTACTCAGCAAATCATTCATTACAGCCCAGCGCAGGGTTACTGTTTATTAAGTTCATAAACAAACAGTGGCGTTGGATAGGACGAATTCAACTGACGGCGCTAGACGGTAGCATGACAGATAGTCCAATTGTTGCTAAAGATTATATAGCGAGTACCTTTATTGGTATTGGCTATCAGTTTTAGGGTTAATTAATGGACTATTTGCGGTTGTTCATTTTTTTGCTCAGCACGTATCACATGGATGTACTGGCCGATAATCATACGTTTTCAGTGTCTCCAAGTGAATGTGTTGCAGCCGAAAAAGGCGATGTTTGCACTATGTCACTGGCACTTGATTACCCGCTTCTCGCACCTGGCGATTACTGTGTGCTGCTAAATGACACGTCCCTTGGTTGCTGGCAATACACTAACTTGCCGGAATCATTGGACGTTGAACTACAATCCGAGTCCGTACTCACTCTTGTTGATGAAAATAGTACATTTCGCACGTCGGCATTACTAAAGCTTCGTTACCGCAGCGCAACAATGCTGCGGCGGCGCGTGCGTAACCCCTGGAGCTTATTCTGATGAAAACCATTGTTCTGGTTGAGGATGACGAACGTTTAGCCGAACTGGTATGCCAGTATCTGCACAACAACGGCTTTAATGTTACCCGGTTTGCAAGCGGTGAAGGACTTATCGAATGCATTAAAAAGGCGCAGCCTGATGCGATTATTCTTGATGTTATGTTACCCGGTTACGACGGCTTTACCTTATGTCGTCAGTTACGTCAGTTTTATGCCGGGCCTTTGCTATTTATGACCGCAAAGAGTGAAAATTTTGACCAGGTACTGGGACTCGAAATTGGTGCAGACGATTATGTTGTTAAACCTGTGGAGCCCAGAGTGTTACTGGCCAGGATCAATGCGCTGTTGCGCCGCACGTCTTCAGTATCGATACCGGCAAAGTCAGGTACGGTTGTTTCATTTGGTCACTTAAGTATCGACAAGCTCTCACGCAGAGTACATTTAAGTGGCGAAGATATTAGTTTAACCAGCCACGAATTTGACATGTTGTGCTTACTGGCCGACAACGCATCGCAAGTCGTAGAACGAACTACCTTGTATAAGGAACTGATAGGTCGCGAATACGATGGCCTTGATCGCTCTGCGGATGTACGTATTTCAAGGCTGCGCAAAAAGCTGAAAGACGATCCACAAAACCCGTATCGAATAAAGACCATTTGGGGCAAAGGGTTCTTTTTTGTTGCTGACGCATGGGGCGATGAATGACTCGTTTGTTTGTCAGCTTTTATCTTTTTATGGCTGTTTCAATGGTGTTAATTAGCAGCACCCTGGAGCTGGTGTGGCCGCGTGCGGAACCTCAGGAACCTCCGGAGGTCGCATTAGCTGAAGTCTTGTTACCGCTTGCCATGACAGAGCTACAGCCACTGTTGGAAAAACTCCAACAGGCGAACATTAAGTACGAGTTTAAAAATATTACTTCAACGAGCTGGTCGGCTGAAGAACACCAAACTTTTAGTAAAGGGCGTAGCGTAACGCTGTTTAGTGATACTGCAAGAATCATATATGCGCCGCTAAGTAATAATGAATTACTGGTCATCACGCTACCTTACTCAAAGGTATCGACTTCTTATTTATTCGTGTATCTGTCTGCTTTTTTACTCTTATTGGGCGTACTACTTGCTATCTGGTTGTGGCCGTTATGGCGTGACCTCTCATACCTTACCCGGAAAGTCAGCCATCTCGGCCAGGAGCCAGAGAGCTTTTCTATTGCCCTAAAAAAACGTTCTGTCATGCAGCCTATTTCTAACCGGCTTAATATGCTCAGTGAACGTGTCCATAATTTACTTCGCGACCAGCGTGAACTTACCGGCGCTGTCGCCCATGAATTCAGAACGCCTATCGCCAGACTTAAATTTGCGCTTGAAATGCAACCTGAACCCAATAGCCAGGCCTGGAAAGGTATCCAGGCTGATCTGGATGAGCTTGAAGGCCTGGTGCAGGAAATGCTCGAATACACCCAATACGACGCGATGACACCAGAATTAAATATCGCCGACATTCCCGCCCGCGCGCTGTGTGAAAACCTTATTATTAAGCTCCGTCCGACTACCCGAAAAAACATTTCGATTAGTGGTGACGATTTAGTCATAAGGGGCGATGGACATTTTATCGAACGGGCGGTGTTAAACTTGCTGAACAATGCCATTCGCCATGCAAAATCCAAAGTAAACATTCATGTTTGCCGCGCTAACAACAGTATTCTCATTGAAGTACATGACGATGGTTCAGGTATTGATCCCAGCGTAACCTCACGTATTTTTGAGCCATTCTTCCGACCTGACAACAGTCGGGTAAGATACTCCGGTGGGGCGGGATTGGGCCTGGCTATTGTCCAACGTATACAGCATTGGCATAACGGCACGGCGTCGGTCAGTGAAAGCCCCATGGGGGGAGCACGATTCGTATTAAACTATCCAACGCATAAAACATCTTAAGGCAGAGTGTTAACCTAAAAAATGAGAAACTTCTGCAGTTATAGTAAACTAACCCGGAACGTGAGGTTACTGCGCAGTATTCTTTTCGATGTAGTTGCCTGAAGTATAAAAGGTAAAAATTTACCTATAAAAAGAAATGCCATAAATTCAGATAGTTGTGATTTAAATAGCGACAACAAACATTTACTCCGGTTTGATTTTAAGTGACTATGATGCCAATTTTTCAGCGCTGCCGTTTTTTCATACTTGGCCTTTGCTTAAGTATTGTGGCTTCTTTTTGCGCGCTGGCAGAAGCGACGAGTCCTCTAATTGTTCGCTACCCCCTCGTAAAAAATGTAAATCTGTATAAAAATCAGTCAGCTTACTTTCATGAGCTATTCAAGCTTGCACTTGACAATTCTGGCATAGATTACAAGTTAGAGTATGTTTCTGTTCCCTCACTGCCTCAAAGTCGCAGCGCCAAACTTATTGACCAGCAAGTTTACGATGCTCACTGGATGACCACCAGTAGCGAAAGGGAAGCGGCGCTATTGCCAGTTCGCATTCCTTTACTTAAAGGTTTGCTTGGACTGCGCGTAGGGCTTGTCAGACAGGAAAATATAACCCTTGGTAACAAGGTGATACAAAGCTCAGACCTAAATAATTTTCGAGTTGGCCAGGGCCATGACTGGACCGACACACAAATTCTGCAAGCCAATAATATTGAGGTAGTGAAAGCTGCTTCAACTGTCACGCTCTACGACATGTTACGTAAAAATCGCATTGATTACCTGCCCCGCTCAGTCATTGAAGTTCAGAGTGAACTTGAAGTTGCTGCCGACCCTGATCTTATGTTGGAACCGGACATTGCTTTGTACTACCCGCAAGCGGTTTACTTCTTTACGCACCCAGATAATATTCGCTTAAATAATGCCATTAAAACAGGGCTTGAAACGGCCATCCAAAACGGTCAGTTTGACACGTTGTTTAACTCCTATTTTGCTGAATCGTTAAAGCAAGCAAATATGGATGAGCGGCGTATCATTCGCCTGCGCAATAACACCCTACCGTTTAACACCCCACTGGAAACCAAAGAATACTGGTATGCAGAAGCATTGTTATCATCCCAGAAAAACAATGCAGGTTAACCTTAACCTGCCCCACAATTAACGACACCAATCGTCCGTACAATCGCAAAATAGTAAGCTTATGCCGGCGCTTCGCAGGCCCACAAACGCACAGCATTTAAACGGTAATTTCATCTTAGCCAGTAGTTTATGCATGATGCAATCGCCCGTTCTCAATACAGATATCAAAATCGTTTCATAAAAGACATAGCAATAAAATCCAAACCAGGATTCGGTTTTTTCAACCCTGCGTTTGAGTAATGGAAATAGCGAAGCGAGAGTTCATTTTCATCTTCATCACCCAGTTTCACTTTAACGCCCAAGCGATCTTCGAACTGGTAATGGGTACTTACGTCCTTACCTGCGAACTGTGTGTCGTCAAGTAACGAAAGTCCTATACCAAATTCAGCGTAGACATCATGACCATTTAACTCACCAATTGGATACGAAACGACCGGAGACAACGCCAAAACAAAGTTGGTATCGTGTACGTTATTACTACCGTATTCCCAGAAATTCACACTGGATTCAAAGTATAAATCCAGTTTATCTGAGAATTTTCTCAGATATTCTGTATGGTATTGCAATGCCAGTTTTACCCCTTCCACAGCTCCCTCACCACGAATATAGTCAATGGATATGCTGGAGTTCTCTGTTACTAAGGCATGATTTGAAGGTGATACCAATAGCAGCGCAGAGGCAAGTAATAAGTGTTTCATCGTATAGCCCGAATAAAATTGTCTTAAATTTTGCGTAACGAAATACAAGCAAATAAGACTGAAAATACATACCGTGATTTTACGATGAGAACGGTTGAGCCTTGTTGTTCATTAATTTTGAATAATTGCACAATCCTCGCATTGCCGGAGTATCGTGTTATAAGAAAAGAGTTTTATGCAATTCAGTTACTGACTATTAATAATAGCGTGACAGCTCAGCTACCTCGCAGACGTTTTGTATGCGGAATAATGACGTTAATTTGGCCAGTCATTTACTGGCTACAAGCTTCAGGACATTTTGCTCACAATATCTAAATCTGAATGCTGTCAGCCGTTTTGTAAAAACGGGCCGCTACATATAGAAGCCAACCGCTGTTACTCCTGGCAAGATGGGGTTCATTTATTAGTCGGTTTGTAGCGTGATAGACGCTGCTTTGGAATACCTTTGCTGTTAATTTAGAAAACTGATCGCCGTATTGATAAAGTAGCCACATTCTAAAATGGAATAGCTAAAACCGGAACGCATTTATAATCCGGACTCAGAGCAAACTTAACCTGTTTATCTGTGTTTACCTTTAAGAGAAAATGGCTTTTCGATTACGAAAAATAAAATACTGGATGTAAATAGCGTGAAAAAAAAGAAAGGCGCACAAAAAATGTAAAACACCCATGTATCATCTTTTGACGGAGGTAAAAAGTAAGCCAATACCAGAAACAGAAACTTCAATGTCAGTCCGTGCAACAAGTAGTACGAATAACTCATGTTGCCATACCAGCGCATACCACTTCTCTTGAAAAAGCGCGCCAACGCAGACTCGCCCCTGAAAACGTCCAGACACACTAATGCATAACCAAAGAACATAATACCTGTCACTACCAATACGTAATCAGTGGTAAATACATAGCGGCTTAGTATCATCAAACCAAAGGTAACAGGCAAAACAATGTGAGCTTTGTTCCAACTCAACCTGATGTCCTTGGTGTATGCTTCATAAAGCAACATGCCGGATATAAACATCAGCATTTCGATGTGTAACTCTGCATAAAAGTTATAGGTGTATAATCCAATAGCAATCGCGGCTAAAAATAACACACGATGTAACATGCGCCATTGCCGCAAATTGAACACCAACAAAACCACAGGCACCAAAAGATAAAAGAACATTTCATAACTCAGTGTCCAGGCAACAGACATGATTGGTTGTATATCAAAGAGTCCCGGCAAGAGCAGTAGGCACTGCACAACATATATTGTGCCATCAGTAAAATCGTTTGGGATTTTGCTTTCGTCAGGAAAAAGGAATGACAAAATAAGATACAGCAACATAACAGCCAGAAACGCCGGATAGATTCTTTTAATTCTTCGGTACGCATATACACGGTATTTGACCGATTTTTTAGTCAGCATTCCATATATTAAAAAACCACTGATCACAAAGAACAAGTCAACGCCGGTGGCACCCAAAAAACGCAGATAAAAAATAACATCGGCCGTAAAAGAGGTTTTATCGACCCACACCTGTGACTGGGCAGCATAGTGAACAACAAAAACCAAAAAGGCAGCAAAGCCTCTCAAGCCCTCCATAGGGGCAATCGTATTATGCTTATGATGAGAAACCAGAAACACATCATTCAATTGATTTTTAATGCTCTTTCCGAACACGGAATTCCCTTATCAACAAAACTGGCCGGTCCAACGACGCACCAATACTATCTCAGGCTGCTGCCTTACCTCTTGGAGCGCATCCTGCTATAGTAGTTTGAATTCTAAGCTTTCTACCGCGGCGCCGACAGGCCTGCGCGAGGAAAGCAATCAAACATACAATAATGAGAAGGGAGCGTAAATGGCCATTGGCACAATGATTTCTTTAGGTCTGTATTTTTTAGTAATGTTGGGGATAGGCTGGTACAGCTTTAAAGAATCCGACACCAGTGTTGAAGGGTATATGCTGGGAGGCCGCAAACTGGGACCAGCAGTTACAGCGCTGTCAGCAGGTGCATCGGATATGAGCGGCTGGATGCTGATGGGCTTACCCGGCGCCATGTATGTCGCAGGTATTTCTGCCGCCTGGATTGCGGTAGGTTTAACCATTGGTGCTTTTTTTAACTACATTTTAGTTGCGCCACGTTTACGGGTATATACCGAAGTGGCGAACAACGCCATTACTCTGCCCGATTACTTCGAAAATCGCTTCGCCGATAACTCGCGCATGCTGCGAGTGATTGCCTCCATTGTTATCGTTATCTTCTTTACCCTCTATACATCATCCGGTGTTGTAGCAGGTGGTAAACTATTTGAAACGTCATTTAATTTAAGCTACGAACTCGGCTTGTACGTCACCGCAGGTGTGGTAGTGGCCTATACCCTCGTGGGAGGATTTATGGCAGTGAGTATGACCGACTTCGTGCAAGGCTGTATTATGTTCTTGTCGCTCATACTGGTACCGGTTGTTGTGATTATGGATTTAGGTGGTCTTTCGGCAGCAAATACTATTATTGATAATATTAACCCGAAAATGTTTGATTTATTTACCGATGCATCCACCAATACAGCGCTATCCACTATCGGTATTATATCGCTATTGGCCTGGGGTCTGGGTTACTTTGGGCAACCACATATTATTGTTCGCTTTATGGCGATTCGCTCTGTTAAAGACGTACCGGTAGCACGTCGTATTGGTATGAGCTGGATGATAATGTCAATTATTGGTGCCTTGTTTACCGGTTTGTATGGCTTAGCGTATGTTAGTCAGCAACCGGGTGTCGCTATTGATCCTGAAACCATTTTTATTTATTTATCGCAGTTACTGTTCCATCCACTGATCGGTGGCTTTTTACTGGCAGCCATTCTGGCAGCCATTATGAGTACCATTTCTTCGCAGTTACTGGTTACCTCCAGCTCGCTTACCAGCGATTTTTATCAGATCTTTTTACGCAAAAACGCATCACAAAAAGAGCTGGTAATTGCAGGCCGGGCGTCAGTCATTATTGTAGCCGCCGTAGCTATTGGCTTAGCTTACGACCGCGATAGTACTATTCTTACATTAGTGAGTAACGCCTGGGCTGGTTTTGGCGCTGCTTTCGGCCCGTTAGTGATCATCAGCCTTTTCGACCGTCATATGACCCGCGCGGCAGCGTTTGCAGGCATGGTAAGCGGCGCAGTCACTGTGTTGCTATGGATTTACTTACCAGTGACTGTTGGTGGTCAGTCATTAAGTGCATGGATGTATGAAATTGTGCCAGGATTTATTGTTTCCAGTATCGCCATATTAGTGGTTTCTAAGTTCACTCAACCGCGGGAAAGCGTAAAAGAAACGTTCGAAAAATTTGAAGAGGAACTGCATAAACAGCGAAACGTCATCTAGATTTTTTGCTGCATAACTGATCGGAGCAGTATTGTCGGGATTATTTTACTCGCGATACTGCTCTCCCCCTACCCGTCATATTCAACTCAAGCTATGCCAATACCATTGAAAGAGCGCCTGAACCTGCACTCAGCCTAGTACCGGCGAGGTCTATAGCCTCTTTACACATTTTTAACCAAAGCACTCAGCACCTGGACTTTATGACACACACGTGACTGTGGAATAAAAACACTATTTCAAATAGCAAAATGACATAGCACTTTTATTTCTAAATATGTTAGGGTTCTATACATATAATCAATTCGTATATAAACCTTAACTTCGGACTCGATAAATGACTGAAAGTATCCCGTCAACTACCCACTTAAAACAACTCGAAGCCGAGAGTATCCATATCTTTCGTGAAGTCGCCGCTGAATTTGAAAACCCGGTGATGCTTTATTCCGTAGGTAAGGATTCCTCGGTACTGCTGCACTTAGCGCGAAAAGCCTTTGCCCCGGGTAAAATTCCTTTCCCGCTATTACACGTAGATACCACCTGGAAGTTTCAGGAAATGATCAAGTTTCGTGACGAACAAGCTAAAAAATATGGCTTTGATCTGCTGGTACACATTAATCAGGAAGGTGTCGACATGGGCATGGGGCCATTCTCTCATGGCAGTGCCAAGCATACCGACGTCATGAAAACTGCCGCGTTGAAACAAGCATTAAACAAATATAAGTTTGATGCCGCCTTCGGTGGCGCCCGCCGTGATGAAGAAAAATCACGTGCCAAGGAACGCGTTTATTCTTTCCGTGATAGCAACCACCGTTGGGACCCTAAGAACCAACGTCCGGAGTTATGGAACATTTATAACTCTCAAATTAATAAAGGTGAGAGCATCCGCGTATTCCCTATGTCAAACTGGACTGAACTGGACATCTGGCAGTATATCTACAAAGAAAACATCGATATTCCTCAGCTATATCTGGCTAAACCACGTCCTGTTGTTGAACGTGATGGCGTATTGATTATGGTTGATGATGACCGTATGCCGCTGGAAGAGGGCGAAGTACCAGAAATGAAATCGGTTCGTTTCCGCACATTGGGCTGCTACCCGCTGACCGGTGCAGTTGAGTCTACAGCGGCAACGCTTCCAGAAGTTATCCAGGAAATGTTGCTAACCAAAACATCAGAGCGTCAGGGCCGCGTGATTGACCACGACAGCGCAGGTTCTATGGAGAAAAAGAAAATGGAAGGGTACTTCTAATGACCACCAATGTTGTCTGGCATAAACACGAGATCAATAAAACAACTCGTGCAGAAAGCCTCGGACAAAGGCCACGGGTATTGTGGCTAACCGGGCTAAGTGGCTCAGGTAAATCAACGATGGCGAATTTGCTGGAGAAAAAGCTGCATGCATTAGGCAAGCACACTTACCTTCTGGATGGCGATAACGTACGTCATGGATTGTGCGGCGATTTAGGCTTCAGCGACAAAGACCGGGTTGAAAATATCCGCCGCATCAGTGAAGTTGCCAAACTATTCGTTGACTCAGGCATGGTGGTAATAACCGCCTTTATTTCTCCGTTTCAGATAGACCGCGACTATTGCCGCAAACTCCTGGCTGACGGTGAGTTTATTGAAGTGTTTGTTGATACTCCGCTTGAGGTTTGCGAACAACGCGATCCAAAGGGACTATATAAGAAAGCCCGTAACGGCGAAATTAAACATTTCACTGGCATCGACTCAACCTATGAAGCGCCGGTGTCACCGGAAGTACATTTGCAGTATCAGGACGAACCGGCAGAACAAACTGCTGAGCGACTCTATAACCTGCTAGAAGAAAAAGGATTACTATAATGGCGATTTCAGACCCGCTGGCGCTTCAGGTGCTGGCCATCGCAAAACAAGCCGGTGATAAAATTATGGAAATTTATGACCGTGACTTTGCCATCTACGAAAAACAAGACACCAGTCCGTTAACGGAAGCAGATTTAGCTGCCCACAATACTATTGTGGCTGGCCTTGAAGCCATATCAACGCTGCCTATCCTGTCAGAAGAATCGGCAGATATTAGCTGGGATGAGCGAAAAACCTGGAGCAAGTATTGGTTAGTTGACCCACTTGATGGTACCAAAGAATTTATTAAGAAGAACGGCGAGTTTACCGTCAACATCGCGCTTATAGACGCTGGCAAGCCAGTGATGGGTGTGGTGTATGCTCCCGTTCTCAAAAAAGCTTACATTGGCATTGTTGGCCAGGGTGCCTGGACCGAAACCGCTGATGGCATAAATGCTATTTCTGCTAAGCCGCATCAGCCTGGTGAAGTCTGGAAAATAGTGGGGAGTCGCTCACATCAAAGCCCTGAGATTAAAAACCTACTCGAACTGCTTGATGGTGACACCGAACTGGTTGCGATGGGCAGCTCGTTAAAGCTGTGTCTGGTGGCTGAGGGTGCCGCGCACCTGTACCCGCGACTGGGTCCCACATCTGAGTGGGATACCGGCGCTGCGCATGCCGTAGCTCTCGCGGCGGGCGCAGATGTCACAATACTCGATGCCGCCGACCCACTAAATGCTGATGCCGAGGCTCTTACCTATAATCAGGAAGAGTCTGTGTTAAACCCTTATTTCCTCGTGAGTGCCTAAGCATGAATAACGAAAATCAATTACTCAAAGACGATATCCTCTCGTACCTCGACCAACATGAACACAAGGATCTGCTGCGTTTTTTAACCTGCGGTAGTGTTGACGATGGTAAATCAACCCTGATTGGCCGCTTATTACACGATTCAAAAATGATATTTGAAGATCAGTTAGCTGCCATTACTCAAGATAGTAAAAAAATGGGCACCACCGGCGACAAGGTTGACTTAGCGCTGCTGGTAGACGGCTTACAATCTGAACGCGAACAGGGTATTACTATTGACGTAGCGTACCGCTATTTCTCTACTGACAAGCGCAAGTTCATTATTGCGGATACGCCGGGACACGAACAGTACACACGCAACATGGTAACCGGTGCTTCCACCTGTGATTTAGCTATCTTGATGGTTGATGCTCGTGCCGGGGTAAAAACCCAAACTCGTCGTCACTCATTTTTAGCCTCTTTGCTAGGCTTAAAACACGTTATTGTTGCCATTAACAAAATGGATTTAATGGATTACAGCGAAGAAGTCTACAAAGAGATACAAGCTGACTTCCTGGAGTTCTCTAAGCAGTTAACTATTCCGGATATCCAGTTTGTGCCTATTTCAGCGCTGGAAGGTGACAACGTTGTTAACCTCAGCGAGCACACGCCTTGGTATGACGGTGGCACATTAATGGAGATGCTTGAAAACATCGAAATTACCAAAGACGCTAATACAGAAGACTTCCGTTTCCCGGTACAGTATGTCAACCGCCCGAACCTTGATTTTCGTGGTTTTGCCGGAACCGTTGTATCGGGTCAGATTAAACCTGGTGACGAAATTACCGCCCTGCCCTCTGGTAAAAAGTCAAAAGTAAAATCAATTGTCACTTTTGATGGTGAGCTGGATGTGGCCTACCCGCCACACGCTGTTACACTGACACTGGAAGATGAAATTGATATTTCCCGTGGTGACATGATTGTAAAATCAGACAACATGCCATTATTAAGCACGCAGTATAAGTCACACCTGGTATGGATGGCTGATGAACCGATGATGCCTAACAAGCAGTATCAGTTTAAATTTGCCAGCCAGTTAACCTTAGGCTCTGTTGCTGAGGTTGACCATTTAATTGATGTAAATACCCTGGAGGAAACTCAGGGTGCGCACATGAACCTGAATGAAATTGCAGTGGTTGATCTGAAATTCACCCAGGCTGTACCTTGTGATAATTATCAGAAAAACCGTGCAACCGGTGCATTCATTGTTATCGATCGCCTGACCAATGGTACGGTGGGTGCTGGTATGATCATTGATGAACTGGCACAAGATAAACAACACGCTACGCAATCATTCTCAGCCTTTGAGCTGGAATTTAATGAGTTAGTCCGTAAGCACTTCCCTCACTGGAATGCTACCGACATTACCAAGCTGTAGGAGCGGGTTCTTAAAAGATGGATCTCAACCAGCTACTGGTACTAACGTTTTTCTTTGGTACCATCGGGGCGCTGATTTTTACAAATCAGCGCCCTTCTACTGTGTTTGCTTTGACGGTATTGGGTTTACTAGTTACCCAACAGGTTACCTTCGATCAAATTCTGCATAACCTGACTAACAAAGGACTCATTACTCTTATTTTGCTGCTGGTGGTAAGCAGTGCGATCGACAAAACGGCCTTTATTAAACGTCTTGGACGCAAACTCGTAACAGCCAGTTTTACGAAGTCCTATTGGCGTTTATTTGGCCTGACATTCCTGTCATCGGCTTTACTCAATAACACGGCTATTGTTGCCAGTTTAATTGGACCGGTTAAACAAAATCAGTACCATGCCGCGTCCCGCTTACTGATCCCGTTATCCTATGCAGCCATTTTGGGCGGCACGGTAACCTTAATAGGAACGTCAACCAACCTGATTGTAGATAGCTTTTTGCAAGAACAAGGGCACCCTGGTTTTGGCTTTCTAGACTTTACTTTGTTTGGTCTGGTAGCCGGTTTAAGCTGCGGTCTGCTAATGTTTATGCTTACCCCTTTATTGCCAACTATTGCCAACAAACAGACCGATTATCGTGAGTATATTGTAGAAGCCGAAGTCAGTGCTGACTCGGAGTTAGTCGGTAAGTCCGTAGAGCAAAACCATTTACGCAACTTACCTGAACTCTTTCTTTTAGAAGTAGTGCGTAACGGCAACCTGATTAGCCCGGTCAATCCTGAACTGGTTATTCAGGGGGGAGATAAGCTGATATTTTCAGGCAATGTTAAACATCTCGATACATTAAGTCATATTAAAGGGCTGACAACCTTTGCCGAAGCTGACGGCATATTGCGCGAAAACCTGACCGAAGTGATTGTGTCTAATCGAGCGCAGATCATTAATCAGACTATTAAAGCGCTAGGCTTCAGAGCGTTGTTTGATGCCGCGGTGGTGGCTATTCGTCGCGACGGTGAGCAGCTCTCAGGAAAACTCGGTGAAATAAAACTTCAGGCTGGCGACTTCTTACTGCTCGCTGTGGGCCCGGATTTTCATACCCGGCACAATTTAACCAAAAACTTTTTTATTCTTTCTGAGCAGCGTATTGCACGACCGTTGTCGACGCCTCAGGAATGGGTAACTGTGGGCGGATTTTTAATTACTGTTTTGCTCGCGGCCACGGAACTGGTGCCGTTAGGCATCGGTTTATTGTTTTTTGCCGCCGTGTTACTCGGTTCAAGAGTGACCAATAACGCCGAAATTAAGCGTAACCTTCCCCTCAACCTGATTGTGGTTATTGTTGGCGCACTGACGTTGGCCAGCGGCCTGCAACAATCCGGTGTAATAAGCTTATCAACGGAATTATTACTGCCTTATCTGGCTGATACTAACTGGCTGATAGCCCTGATTGTCGTGTACGTACTCACCCTGTTACTTACCGAGTTTGTCACCAATAATGCGGCGGCTGCACTGATGTTTCCGTTTGCGTACGGCCTGGTCGAAATAATAGGGGCCCCGTTACTGCCTTTTGCGCTGGCTGTTGCCTTTGCAGCAAGTGCCAGCTTTATATCGCCTTATGGCTACCAAACTAATTTGCTGGTGTTTAATGCCGCCAATTATAGCTTCCGCCACTTTATCGCCTTTGGGTTGCCAATTTCCTGTGTCTACTCCTCAATTGTCATTGCACTGTTAAACTGGGTGTATTTGTAAGCTTCATAGCAAGTGAATAACATCACCGGAACACTTTTTCCCGCCTGACTTACCCAAGGGTAAGTCGGGTTCCCCGTGCTCGCAACAGACCCGCCAAAGATCATTGCTTATGGCTTTGCAGACTTAAATAAACCAACCAGTGCTCGTTCTGCCTGCTTATTACTGTCCACTAACATTTAGATACCCTGCGGGTCTATTTTCGAGACAAAAAAATCCCCGCGCATAAAATACGACGGGGATTATTATATTCTCATCCGGCTATCAGGCTGCTTAGCTATTTACCGCAATCTACAAGGCAATATATACCCTCTTGCACTGCGGTGCGCCTGACAACTTTAAGCAAGGCATCATTTAACGGAAAAGCACCTTTTCTTTGTTAAACCAAAATACGCAGAAGTACAATAACGCACCGGCAATAACCGCTGTGGATGAAAATATTGCGAACAACTGGAAGTAATCCATGGTGCCCTTAATAAGCTCTTTTATGGCCAGTGCCACGTTAGTTAATGGTACCCAAGCCCAACCACCTTTAAGCTCGACACCAGGCAACATGGCTAACACAACGGGCACGATAACCACAAACACCAATGGCGTCATATAACCTTGCGCTTCTTTAAAACTGCGTGCATAAATCGACAAACTCAGCAGTACGGCAGAGAAGATTGCCACAATAGGCACCAGCATCAGGAACATCAGTACAAAATCAATAGGATTGATCGCACTCATAAATTCAGACACCACTTCCAGCGCCATACTCTGACCTAAAACCAGTCCCCAGATAGCGATACTACTTACCGTAATCAGCGCCGACGTAGCCCCCGCCAAAGCGATGGTAAAGAATTTTCCCAGTACCAGCTTATGCCGTTCGATGGGAGAAATAAGCAGGGTTTCAAGTGTACCACGTTCTTTTTCACCCGCGCCTAAATCGGTAGCTGGGATCATGGCCCCCTGCAAACACAGCATAAAGATAAGGTAAGGGAACATACCGCCAATTTTTTCGCCCCAGTTTTCCCGTTTATCGGCCACATTCACTTTAGTGATCACAATCGGCTCAACCAGTGCTGCTTGTTGTGACTCATCGAGCCCCAGGGTTGCAAAGGCTTTTTGCTGACTGGCATCAGCAAAGGTATCAACGATTTTATCCAGGCGACGGTGCACCATATTCAAACCGGCGTCGTTTAAGTAAAGACTCAGCTCAATCTGTCCACTGGCGAGTGCATCGTCACTAAAGTTCTCTGGTATCACCAGCACAAAATCAGCTTGTTCAGACTTAACAAACGCCGTGACATCTGCGCCGTCATCGATAGCGACCTGATTAAATAGTTCAGAAGCGGCGAGTTCTTCAACCAATGCCGGTGCATACTGGGCGCCCACTACTGCATAGTCGAGCACTTTATTCTCTGCTTTATCCACGGCCTTTCCAGCCATAAACATCACCAGACCAATTATTAATGGAAACACCAGAATGGGCAGCGCAACCATGAAAAACAGCGTTTTGCGGTCGCGCAATAATTCTTTTATTTCTTTTAGCATGACAGTCCACATAATTTACACTCCCTGGTTAATAACATGCATGAATGACTGATGCAGCGAGCCCGGCACTTGTGCTTTAAACTGCTCAAAGGAATCTGCGAAGTGAGTACGGCCATGGTGGATAACCGTGACGCGGTCACACAGTTCCGCCACTTCGTCGAGGTGATGGGTAGAAAAGATGACTGGCACGCCCTGATCTTTTAAACGACGAATAAAATCGAGTACCGTTTGCGCCGCCATGATGTCGAGGCCGGTGGTCGGTTCATCCAGTATGACTACTTTAGGCTCGTGCACTACGGCACGCGCAATGGCAGTTTTTTGTTTCATCCCGGTGGAAAAATTTTCGCAGCGGCGGTCAAGAAAGGTTCTCATATCCAGAATGTCAGCCAACTCTTCAATTTTGTGCTCGATTTTATCGGCCGACATGCCGTGCAACTGGCCAAAGTAGGCAATATTCTCGCGCCCGGTTAAACGCCCGTATAACCCGGTAGATCCAGACAAAAAACCAATCATTTGCCTTGCCACGACTGGCTTTTTTACCACATTGGTGCCGTTAATGACGATTTCACCGCTGTCTGGCGTCAATGCGGTAGATAGCATGCGTAAAGTCGTTGTTTTGCCAGCGCCGTTGGGGCCCAGTAATCCCAGTACTTCACCTGATTCACAATAAAATGATACATCCTGCACAGAATGGAAAAACTTTCCTTTTAAACGAGGATCTTTTTTTTCCTGCTCACTCAACTTTTTAGGATTTTCTACGGTGAATTTTTTTGCCAGTTTCGAAATTTCTATCATTCGCCTTCCCTATATTATTGTTGTTTCCGCTCACATACCAATGACCAACTCAGCAAATGCGAAAAGCAATATGCCGCAGTTTTAACATACTCAATCACGTTGCCCCTTTCTCACTTTATTGTGCAATGACGGAACTGTTTATCTCGCTATAAATCGCCAGTAAAGTGAGTACACTACTACATAATGAGTATTATTGATCGCTTCGAATGTGCTCAGTAGGTAGTGTGTGAAAATTCGTTACACTTTTCTACTCAAAACCGTATCAGTTTATGAGTATACTGGCTCGACCAAAAATAGTAATCTCAGAAATGTTACAATTTATAAGGAGTCAGGGATGTCAGAAGTCAGTAATCCTTTCCAGGCATGCAACAACATATTTGTTAAACCCAATGGTGTGTTCAAAGCACTCAATGAAAAGAATAACTGGTCATGGATCGCATTTTTCATTGTGATTGCTATGAGCATCTTACCCGCCTATTTGTTTATGAACTACGTCGATTTTGAGTGGTACAAAGGCATCATCATAGACACCCAGTACGCTGACGTGAGTCCGGCTGAACAAGACATAATCAGAGCTAATATGGCTCAATCCACAGTCATGACTTTTATGATGATTGGCGGCATATTGGGGCCAATCCTCATCAATGCCATATTGGCTTTGTATTTAAATCTAACCACAAAGTCTGATGAAGAAAACCTTAACGGTTATACCGATTGGTATGGATTTACCTGGTGGGTGGGTATGCCAGTAGTAGTCAGTTCTTTAATTGCAATTGCACTTATTGCAATGTCCAGCAACCATCAGATTTTACCCACCATTATCAGCCCCCTGTCGGTAGCATACCTGTTTAGTGTTGAAATGGGCTCTGATTGGTTTTCATTTGCGCAATCAGTGCGCATCGACAGCCTGTGGTCAATTTATCTGATAACAGTCGGAGTCTCACAATGGACCAGTTTTACCACTAAAAAATCAGCCATCATTGCCACAGCCCCCTTTGCCATAATCTGGCTGGTATGGGCCATCATTAATCTGGTTTAGTTAATGGCAACTGAATGGTCGCTGGCGCGCTATGCGCCAGCGGCCTGAAGTAGTCGGTATTGTGGTAAAATTCAGCTCTCTGCCCATGATACCATCCGGGCACACCTAATAGGGGTAACGGCTTAAGCGTCCTTTTATCTGCCAGGCCATCAAGCGTCTTTAGTCGTGCAACCAAAGCATTGTCTAACATTTCATATTGTACCGGCGTTGTTTGTGCAGCAAAATGTTCCGGCACCACAACAGCGAGCCACTTACCCGTCAGCCCAATAAAAGGTGTCATCAGCATTTCATAAAGCGCATGACCAAAAATTACCGGATGTAGTAACATCCCCCACCCGTACCGATTGTTAAACAATACATCCTGCCATTGGTGGTTTGCTAACAACTGCAGCTGTGAATTTGCCTGATTAAGATGATTCTCAGGCACCCCGATTACCACACCACACTCATCAAAATGCGTTAAACGATTACGCCTGGGTGTGCGAGGGTGTACACCATGCAGTGCTATTTCTTCACAATGCCACTGGTTCATTAGTTGCTTAGCACGCGGATATAATATCCACATTAGCGCATTATACACGTCATGCCAGTTGTGCTCCCGCGTCGGCACTTTGCGCTCTTCTGCGATGTAAACCTCGTAATAACGGTTGGTTAAATCTGTCTCCTGCTCAGCGACAAACGCTGGCCCCTGCCAGTCACCATGCCAGCGTTGCGCCCATTGATTAAGTTGTTCAATGCCTGGCAGTTGCCCCGTGTGGGTACCAAATAGTTTCAACAACCTACCAACAGGTTCAATGTGTTTATCGGTAACTGTCATCGCAAAATCAGTGCCTTAATCGAGGTATACAAACTTGCCGTGAATTTTCTATACTGTGGCGTGAAAGTAAAGCTTTTAACGACAATAAATCAGAGACAATAAAATGAAAAAAATCCTCTATCCATTGCTGGTATCAGGTTGTGCATTATTAAGCGCGTGCACGGCAGAGTCGCCAGTTCCACAAGTGACAGAACAAGACAACTTTGACGAAGTGTACGCCAGCATCACTGCTGATAAAATAGCCACCCCACTCAAAACACTCGCGTCAGATGAATTTGAAGGCCGCCTGCCGACTACCGAAGGTGAAAAGAAAACCCTGGATTATCTGACGACTGAATTTAAACGTCTCGGCCTGGAGCCTGGTAACGGCGATAGCTATTTACAAGAAGTGGCATTAATGGAGATTACCGCCGATCCTGCAATGACAATGACCATCGGTGATAATACCTTTGATTACAAAGTGGATATGGTAGCCAGCTCAAAGCGTGAGCAACAACAAGTGAATCTTACCGATTCTGAATTAGTTTTTGTTGGCTATGGCATAAACGCGCCGGAATATGACTGGAATGACTATGAAGGTTTAGATGTTACAGGTAAAACTGTGGTGATGTTAGTTAACGACCCTGGCTTTGAAAACCCACAAAGTGGTAAATTTCAGGGCACCACTATGACCTACTATGGACGCTGGAGTTATAAATACGAAGAGGCCAGTCGTCAGGGCGCTGCCGGCGCTATTATTGTTCACGAAACAGCACCCGCTTCGTATGGTTGGTCGGTGGTGGCCAACAGCTGGAGTGGCCCGCAGTATGGCCTGGTTAGCCCCGATAAAGGCGCGAGCCGGGTTGCCGTTGAGGGCTGGTTAACTTTAGATGCTGCCACACGGGTATTTGCCGATGCAGGATTAAATTTTGCTGAAGAAAAAGCCAAAGCCTTGCAAGGCCCCTACTCTGTTTCCTTGGATCAAACCATGTCTGTTACGGTCAATAACACATACCAGGCATCAAAGAGTTACAATGTTATTGCCACGCTGCCCGGTAGTAAGCGCCCGGATGAACACGTCATTTACACATCACACTGGGACCATCTGGGTAAGGATGAGAGTCTCGAAGGCGATCAAATTTATAATGGTGCGCATGATAACGCCACCGGCACAGCGGCCGCACTGGTGATGGCTGACGCGTTCACGCAACTTAAGCCTGCGCCAGAACGATCTATTACCTTCCTGATTGTAACGGCCGAGGAACAAGGACTGTTAGGATCAAAATACTACGCAGAAAATCCGCTAATCCCGCTCGATAAAACCGTGGCTAACATCAATATGGACGCGATGAATGTGCTCGGTAAAACCAAAGATATTGCTGTCATTGGTATGGGCAAATCTGATCTGGAACAGGAGCTGACAATTGCTGCCCAGCGTCAGGGACGTGTGGTGACCCAGGAAGACAGACCTGAAGCAGGTTATTATTACCGCTCTGATCATTTTAGTTTTGCCAAAGCCGGTGTGCCCGCGTTATATGCTAAAGGTGGCAGCGAACCTTTTGATGAAGCCACAGCAAATTATCGCAAGCGTACCAAGGTTATTGTTACCGGCTGTTATCATCAGGTATGTGATAAGTTTCGTGAGGACTGGGATTTAAGTGGTATCGTTCAGGACACACAGTTACTTATGGAAGTGGGTGTCCTGGTAGCCAATAAACCCACCTGGCCCGCCTGGAGTGAAACCAGCGAGTTTCAACGCAAGTAATTACAACCAGCGTGACTTAGCATGATTATAGCCACCACAAAATGATGAAAAATCAACCACAGTGACAAAGTGGTGCTGCACCTTTTGTTAAAACGACTTTAAAAACCGCCAATTCAGGCGGTTTTTTGTTGTTAAATCATTAAATCGGCCAGAATGTACTTGCATTTTTTACTCATACTGGCACATTCAGTAGTCGCGAGTGATAAGGTTTAACCTGCAATAACAATAATACACCGCTGTACACCAAATCGAGCACCGACAGAAAACACTATCCTTTAACTTTGTGACTAGAGAGAACGCTTTTTATGTGTGGTATTTTCGGTATCTTAGATATCAAATCCGATGTGTCTGAAATCAGAACCCAAGCTTTGGAACTCACCAAAACGCTGCGTCATCGCGGCCCCGACTGGTCCGGCATCTGGAATAATAATAATACCATTTTGTGTCACGAGCGTTTAGCTATCGTCGATGTTGATACGGGTGCGCAGCCACTCATTAGCGACACCGGAGATCAAGTGCTGGCTGTAAACGGTGAAATTTATAACCACAAACAGTTAGCCAAAGAACTCGACCAACCCTATAACTTTAAAACACGCTCAGATTGCGAAGTCATTTTACCTTTGTATCAACAGCGCGGCATTGATTTTATTGACGATTTACAAGGCATGTTTGCTTTTATTCTTTATGATGAAAAAGAAGATGCCTACCTGATTGCCCGTGACCATATTGGTATTATTCCGCTTTACACCGGTTACGATGAACACGGTAATTTCTACGTTGCATCAGAAATGAAAGCGCTGGCGCCGATTTGTAAATCCATTAGTGAATTTCCTCCCGGCCACTATCTGTGGAGCAAAACCGGTGAGATGAAAAAGTATTACAAGCGCGACTGGATGGAGTATGACGCCGTTAAAGATAATGAGTCAGACATCAAAGCGCTGCGTGTCGCGTTTGAAAAGGCCGTGAAATCACATATGATGTCAGATGTGCCTTATGCCGTATTACTGTCGGGTGGCTTAGACTCCTCGCTGGTATCAGCAGTAGCGGCGAAATATGTTGCTAAACGCGTAGAAGACGAAGACAAATCTGATGCCTGGTGGCCTCGTCTGCACTCGTTTGCCGTGGGCCTGGAAGGTGCGCCGGATTTGCAGGCGGCAAAGAAAGTCGCCGACATGATTGGCACCGTGCATCACGAAATACACTTTACCATTCAGGAAGGTTTAGATGCCATTCGTGACGTCATTTACCATCTCGAAACTTACGATACAACAACCATTCGCGCTGCCACGCCAATGTACCTGATGACCCGCAAAATTAAAGCGATGGGCATTAAAATGGTACTTTCTGGTGAAGGTGCTGATGAAATCTTTGGTGGGTATTTGTATTTCCATAAAGCGCCCAATGCCAAAGAATTTCATGAAGAGACTGTCCGCAAGCTGGACCGCTTACACATGTTCGACTGTGCCCGCGCTAACAAAGCAACGTCGGCATGGGGGGTTGAAGCACGAGTACCTTTCCTTGATAAGGAATTCATGGATGTGGCCATGCGCCTGAATCCTAAAGACAAGATGTGTGGCAACGGTAAGATGGAAAAGTACATCCTGCGCGAAGCCTTCGACAACGGCGATACACTGCCAGCAGAAGTGTTGTGGCGTCAAAAAGAACAGTTTGGTGACGGTGTCGGTTATTCCTGGATTGACTCAATAAAAGACTTTGTCGAGGCTGAAGTATCGGCTCAGCAACTGGCGTCAGCGGAGTTCCGCTTCCCGGTCAATACCCCTGATACCAAAGAAGGGTATTATTACCGTACTATCTTCGAGAGCTACTTCCCGCAGGAAAGCGCAGCGCGCTGTGTACCGGGCGGTAAATCGATTGCGTGTAGTACCGTCGAAGCACTTGAGTGGGATGAAAGCTTTAAAAACAATGCAGACCCGTCAGGACGCTCTATGCGCGACGTTCACGGTAAAGCGTAACGCCCCGAATCAACACTAAAACACTAAAAAACAGCACCGCAGGGTGCTGTTTTTATTTATGCTTTAAAGAATTGTTTATCCTCACTATCTGACTGATGTGTCCATACTATGAGTTCAAGGATTATCGCCTGTGGCTGGCGCATGCTTTTGCGGGTCAAACCACAGGGCTGGTTCGTCTGTTGGCGTTTCTTTAGGCAACAGCGGGTTAACCAGTTCAAATACTTTTCGCTGATTTATGTCTACTTTTAGAAGCGCTTCACGGTGGTGAGCCACAAACAGATTGTCGAAGGAACCGTCTTCCAAAGCCCGGCGCAATCCTGTCTCAATAAGACGCGCCATGATGGGGTTAGAGCGATTAACAAAAAAGTAAACCGCCGCCGGATAATGAAGCGCCAATGATGGCTCAAGCACAATATTTGGATCTAATGATCGGGCATTGAGTTCACCTAAGGCTTCACTGACAGCGCGCGGAAAGTAATCCCCCTGCTTAAGCCCTAAACGGCTGTATGCTTCTGGAAATTCAGGCACCGTGAGTACATTAAAGCCGTTCGATTGGAGTATTTTGGTATCAGGCCACTCTGCACCTTGCAAGGCGGTGAGTGAGGTTAAGTCTTCAACATCATCTATACCACTAAATTTATCGCTGAACGCCTGATGAATTAAAAACACCCGCCAGCCAATCAAACCTTTGTATACAGGGATCCGAATGGGTAACAGGTCCTTCTCGCGCTGGTTATCGGTCATGGCCCATAAGATATTGATTTCACGACTTTCTTTTAGTTGCCGGATGGCCTTACCTTGTAACAGTATGCGCTCTGAGGGAGTAAGTGAATAACGTACACCGGTTTTACTCAAGGCCAGTTTTAACAGGGCCAGCGGGTATTCATGACGAATGTCATTCTCATTAATTGGACGAGGATAATGAATAGACCAGTTAGCAGAATAACTCACGACTGGCCACAAAAGGCCCACCAGTACAATAAAACTTAACCGGTAGTGTTTAATCATAATGACTCCCTTACCCTTTTTCACTGCTCGCCATAACCCCTGGTTAACCTATATAATTGCTAAGCAATACCGACATACTTATGTGTTTGTAATGACAACCGCCAATTGCGCTCGATACAGGTTTTGATGGCCAGTTCGGTGGCGCGGGGTTGTTGACTAATAGGCTGCAAACAGACGTTTTTAGGTGGGTTTTCAAGTACCGACAGCAACGCATCAAGCTCATCAATGTGTTTTTGCATAGCAACAGGGTGCTTAATTTCATCGGCCCGCTGCAATGCACTTGTGAGCACTTCGTACCCGCCTTTCATATTTATTTTGGGCGATACCGTTACCCATGTATCAGGCGCGCAACGCACCTCAAAGGTGCCACTGGTTTCGATTTGGGTCGTATACCCCTGCTCGTGTAATAAGGTTGTCAGTGTGGTCAAATCGTACATACAAGGCTCGCCACCTGTTAGCACCACATGACGTGCTTGATAACGCTGTTGCTCAAACAGTGCCAGCAACCCCAGCTCAGAAATGCCAAAATATCGCTCAGACTCAGCATTTTTGTTTACCACAGCGTCAACAGTATCAATACGATTTTCATCCAGCGTCCAGGTATGCTTGGTGTCACACCAGGGACAGCCTACCGGGCAGCCCTGCAGGCGCACAAATATTGCCGGCACACCGGTATAAATACCTTCACCCTGTATGGTTTCAAACATCTCATTAATGTTGAGTCGCTGTTCTGTCAATTGCATAGTCCTGTGATGATTATTGTTGGGATTCTAGCAGGGATAGCATAAAATTCCGTTATCATTTCCTTAATTATACCTGTTATGTCTGAAAAAGTGATTGTTATCTATTCCGGCGGCATGGACTCCTTTACCGTATTAAATAAAGCATTAGAGGACGGTAAAACACCATTGGCGTTATCGTTTAACTATGGGCAACGCCATAAAAAAGAACTCGATTACGCAGCGCGGGTGTGTGCCGAACTTAATATTCCACATAAAATCGTGGATATTTCCGCAATAAACTCGCTGATAGGCGGATCAGCGCTGACCGATGACATCGACGTCCCCCAGGGCCATTACGAAGAGCCCAGTATGAAACAAACTGTTGTCCCTAACCGCAACATGATATTGCTGTCGATGGCGGTGGGCTTCGCCGTAAGCGAACAGGCTAATAAAGTGTATTACGGCGCGCATTCCGGTGACCATGCCATTTATCCTGACTGCCGTCCGGAGTTTGTGGAAAAAATGAATGATGTTTGCGCCATCGCTAATTACGAAGCCATTGAAATTGTGACGCCGTATTTAACCGTAAGTAAGACTGCGATTTTAACCGACGGTATACGTATGGGGCTGGACTACAGTAAGACCTGGACCTGTTATAACGGCCGGGACAAAGCCTGTGGACAGTGCGGCGCATGCCAGGAGCGGTTAGAAGCATTCCGCGATAATAACCAAACCGATCCACTCCCTTACGAGTAACACAACAAACGAAACGTGCCGGTCCTGGCTTCAGGGCTGGCACTGACGCCAGCGTGTTCAATCTGTGTACTGTCGTGGTTTACTGACGCAAACATTGAACCTCGTGTTGCGTTAGGTATCGCCATTGCCCCTCTTCGACATCGAGAGACACGGGACCTATCGCCTCACGATGCAGCGCAACCACACGATTACCTACCGCAAAAAACATTCGCTTTACCTGATGAAACTTGCCTTCTGTTATTACCAAACGGGCTTCCCGTGGCGCTAAAATTTCTAACTCAGCAGGTCGTGTCAGATGCTCCGCGCCTTGCAGTTTCACGCCTTGCCTGAACTTATCCACCAGGTTTTCGGCAATAATATGAGATAGTCTCACCCGATACACTTTGCGGCACTGTCTGGAAGGATGAGTGATGTTATACGACCAACGACCATCGTCTGTAATTAAAATCATCCCTGTGGTGTCGGCATCTAATCGCCCGGCAATATGTAATTGAGAGCGATTTTCCAGGTTTAACAAGTTCAATACAGAGGGATAATGCTCGTCTTTATTTGAACAAATTGTCGAAGCTGGCTTATGTAGCAATATGTACCTGGATGGCCGGGCCGTGAGTGTCACGCCCTTTAGCATTATCAGATTATTTTCATGAACTTGTGTTGCTGCATTGGTGATGGTCAAGCCGTTCACATCGACCTCTCCCTGGTCGATGCATGCTATGGCTTCAGCCTGACTTAACTGAGTACTTTTACAGATAAATTTATCAAGTCGCATAATATATCGCAGGCCGTGAAAACCGACGCAACCGGCGTGGTAATTCTGTCACAGTGTCAGACTGACCGAAACCCGTTTCACCATACCTGCTACTCGACTCAGGCGCTCTGTGCTGAACATTATTTTTGGCTTTCAGTAATAAAATAGCTTAGTTCTTTTATGCAATGGCGTAGCACCGGATTGAGGCGGGTATTTTTACCGTTCATTACGAATAGTTCGTGACTAAACTCAAACAGGCTACCATTCGCTATGGGCACCAGGCCTAACGACACACCCTGTTCTTTGGCCATATAATCGGGCAACAGGGCAACATATTCACCCGTCATCATGGCTGACATTGCCGCATCAAACGAATCAGAAAACGTCTGAATAGCTAAACGACTGTCACCATCAATATAATTCGCCGACGATAACCCTGAAATACCGATGGCCGGATAATCCTCTACTCTGACGCTTTCTGGCAGACTGTCAACATCACGGTACTTAGCCAGAGGGTGTGAAGGCGCGCAGTATAATCGCCCTTTACATGAAGTCCCGATGGGATGAAATGTAACCGACTCCGGCTTCACCATGTCATAGGTAGAAATCACCAAATGACACTCACCAGATAACGCGACATGCTCGACTTCATTATACAAACGGGTTTGTATATTCACATGAATGTCGTCGAACTTTTTCATGGTGCTTTTTACTGCACGGCTGACAGCCAGGTGCATCGACAACGGTAATCCGGCCATCATTACCAGCGTTATATGGCCTGAATAGTCATCATGGAGCGACTTTAAGTTAAAAACAAAATTATCGAAGGCATTGAAAATTCGCTTGGTTTCCTGAAAAACCACTTCGCCCTCTTTGGTCATCTGGAATCCGCCCCGGCCACGGTGACACAACACTAAATCAAGCCGTTCCTCGAGTTTCTTAATAGCAGCACTTATATTGGGACGTTGCATTCTTAACACTGGTTCGGCAGCGGTAAAGCCATTGCAACTTGCGACTGCATAAAATACCCGCAGCAGTTTAATGTCTGATTCTTGTAAGCGATTTAACATGCCAGCACCATCGTATGTATATAGGTATAGTTATCAATACTCAATCCATAATAGGCAGAGACGCCGACATTTACAATTAGATTTTCTAACAAACCCTCATTTTACTAGTGATTTTCGTCGCTTAGGATATTTTTGTGGTAATTATGACAGCGCTACAACCTGTTTTCTTAGTTGTTCAATATCATCCCGAAGTGACGCTGCTTTCTCAAACTCCAGCTCTTTGGCGTATTCAAACATTTGCTTCTCAAGCTCAGCCACCTGAGCCATTAAATCGGTGGCGGTAGCGGCCTTCGCGGCTTGTTTAGATTCTGATACCTTACGCAACCTCACCTTACTGGCACCCGGTGCAACCGAGTCACCTAAGTCCATTACGTCGGTAATCGGTTTGTTCAGACGCTGTGGCGTAATATTGTTAGCCAGGTTATGCTCAATTTGCTTGTTTCTGCGACGCTCCGTTTCATCAATTGCTTTGCGCATAGAGCCGGTTACTTTGTCAGCATATAAAATCGCTTTACCATTTACATGTCGGGCAGCGCGTCCCATAGTCTGAATCAAGGATTTTTCGGCCCTTAAAAAGCCTTCTTTATCGGCATCCAGAATTGCCACTAACGACACTTCTGGCATATCAAGGCCTTCACGCAGCAGGTTGATCCCTACCAACACGTCAAACTTGCCCAGTCGTAAATCACGAATGATCTCAATGCGTTCTACCGTATCGATATCGGAATGCAGGTAACGCACTTTCACGCCATGCTCGTTAAGATATTCGCTGAGATCTTCAGCCATACGCTTGGTTAGTGTCGTGATTAACACGCGTTCATCTGCTGCAACGCGTAAATGAATTTCAGACAAGACATCATCAACCTGAGTCGCCACCGGACGGATCTCAATGACCGGGTCAAGTAAGCCGGTGGGCCGCACTACCTGTTCAACCACTTCCCCATCAGATTTTTCCAGTTCGTAGTTACCGGGTGTCGCTGAGACATAGATAGTTTGCGGTGAAATATGCTCAAACTCATCAAACTTAAGCGGCCGGTTATCCAGGGCTGATGGTAATCGGAACCCGTATTCAACGAGCGTTTCTTTGCGCGAACGATCGCCTTTATACATAGCGCCAATTTGCGATACCGTTACATGGGATTCATCAATAAACATCAGGCCGTCGGCCGGGAAATAATCCAGTAGGGTTGGCGGTGGCTCGCCCGGCGCGCGGCCGGATAAATAGCGCGAGTAATTCTCAATGCCAGAGCAATACCCCAGCTCAAGCATCATTTCGATATCGAACTGAGTACGTTGTGAAATGCGTTGCTCTTCGAGTAGCTTGTTAACATCCAGCAATTGCTTCTTACGTTCGGCCAGTTCTTCTTTCACATGCTCGACAGCACTTATAATTTTTTCCCGTGGCGTCACATAATGTGTTTTCGGAAATACCGTCGCCCGTACGACATTTTTGTCTACTGAACCGGTTAGCGGATCAAATAAACTAATACGCTCAATTTCTTCGTCAAACAACTCGACTCTAACAGCTTGTTTTTCAGAATCAGCAGGGAAAATATCAATCACGTCGCCACGAACCCTGAAGGTACCACGCTCAAAAGCGATATCGTTGCGCTTATATTGTAACTCTGCCAACCGTCGCAGAATATCCCGTTGATTAATCGTGTCGCCCTGTCGCAAATGCAATAGCATTTTCATATAAGACTCAGGATCGCCCAAGCCGTAAATTGCTGACACACTGGCCACAATTACAACATCCCGGCGTTCCATTAGGGCTTTGGTGGCAGATAAACGCATTTGTTCTATATGATCGTTAATAGAAGCATCTTTTTCGATAAATGTATCGGTGCTCGGCACATAGGCTTCAGGCTGATAATAATCGTAATACGACACAAAATACTCAACAGCATTATGCGGAAAAAACTCTTTCATCTCGCCGTAAAGTTGCGCCGCCAGAGTTTTGTTATGCGCTAAAATAAGCGTAGGTCGCTGAACCTGGCTGATAATATTGGCCATGGTGAAGGTTTTACCTGAACCGGTAACCCCTAGCAGCGTTTGATTTGCCAGACCACTCTCCAAACCATCAACCAACGCCTCAATTGCCTTAGGCTGATCGCCGGCAGGTTGGTAATTTGAGACCAGCTCGAACCCTTTTGCCATGCCTTAAAAACCTTTTATTTAAATTCTGCTTATTTTTGCTCGTCAGTCAACGAAAGCAACGAGCGTCGAAACCAATACACTGACACCATAGCCATAAAAAAGTTTGCGACTACTGCACCAATAAATATCCCCTGCACATCTAAAAACAAACTCATAACGACAGTGATAGGCACAAAAAACACAAACAACCTGACAACGCTAAGCACTAATGCTGTCATGGGCAAGTGCATGGCATTTAACGATGAGTTGGTGAGGATAACGATACCTTGCAAACCATACCCAAGAGGTACAATGATAAGAAATAACTGGATCAGTTCTGCGACCGCCTGCTCTTTTGCAAACAACGACGCCAATAAGCCTGATGTAAGCCACAATAAAATACAAATTAAAAGCTGCCAGCCCAGCACAAACTTAATAATTAACCAGTAAGCACTTTTCACCCTTTCGATGCGATTGGCACCGAGATTTTGACTTATGAAAGGCGGCAGACTCATCGACAGCGCCAACACAACTATAGACGTAAACGACTCAAGTCGATTACCAACTCCCCAGGCAGCTACAGCCTCTTCACCATAGTCTGCCACGACTCTGGTGAGGATAGCGCCGGCGACGGGGGTTAGCATATTGGCACCAGCAGCTGGCAACGCTATTGGCAATATCGCTCTGCCACTTTGCACCAACTCAGGTAAAGATAATAAGCGCGGCAGAATAAAACCGCGCTGCTTAGCCAATAAGTACAACACCCAGGCAGAGCAAAATATCCATGAAATCAGTGTGGCGAAAGCCGCGCCGCCAATGCCCATCGCGGGGATGGGCCCAAAGCCAAAAATTAACATCGGGTCCAATAACGCATTAATACCGCCACCTGTGGCCATGATAATACTCGGCGTTTTCGTATCGCCTCTGGCTCTGAGAATACTGTTTCCCACCATTGGAATGGCGAGGAATACCGCCGAAAAATACCAAATCGCCATATAATCGTGAATATAGGGCAATAAATGGGACTGCGCGCCAAGCAACTCAAAGGTAAAATTAATACTTACTCCACCGGCAATAGCGAGCAAACCCACCATTAACACCGACAGCATAATTGCACCAGAGCCCGTTTCACGGGCATTATCCTGATTACCCTGCCCGGCAAGTTTGGCGATTACAGCCGATGTCCCGATACCTAAACCGATATTCAAACTTATCAGTGTAAAGGTAACAGGAAAGGTAAAACTGATTGCAGCAAGCTGCTCTGTACCCAGCAAGCTGACAAAAAAAGTATCTATCAAGCCAAAGCTCATCATCATAATCATGCCAACGATAACTGGCATGGTCATACGCTTCAGAGACTCTGCGATATCACCATTTATTAAATCCCGCGACTTAGATTGCTTCACTCTATTCACTTCTTAAGATTAACTGTGTTTCTCTGCCGACAAACAACAAAGATAACTATGGCATTTAGCGCCGGCATTACTGACTATACCAACACTGGCTGGTTAGCCGTTCAGATAAGTAATTTGCGAGTTGTTCATAATGACAACCACTGTGTCTTTTGAACAAAATATTTTTTAATTATCAGTGTAATCGACAGCGATGCCTAACAACAGGCTTTTATTGTTTAAATGCCTTACGCGACAAACTCCAAAGTTGATTGTTCTTTTCATCATTTAGGCAAATAAAAAATCAGACCAATTCTGGGGGTTTTTTCTGCGACGAAAAAAAATTGCAAAACAGAGATTGTCACAAAGCCTTGACGCATAAGGGCAACAAAAGATCTGCACCAAAAATAACGATTCCAATTGTATGATAATCACCGCCGCCTTGTTTTAATTTCGTAAATATGTTGTTAACAAGTGTATTTACGAATGACTTCAAAGGGCGAATAACACACAAGAAAAACGTTGTCTATTATTCTTATGAAAAAATTGACGGACTGGCCATACAGCCCCATAAAAACTTACTAAACCATTGTTTTTAAAATACTTAATATTTATTGAATATGACAGTAGTGTGACACTTTATTGACTCGCAATGTTGATTTGCAGCCCCTGGTGAAAACTATCAACATAGTTATCCACAGTTTTGGTGGATAACTATTAAAGAGCCAGTAACCACGCGGCTTAGGACTAAATACTAACATTCACTTTGTAAGTAACGACTAACCTTGTGGCGTTATTTGATAGGTTACAAAATTATTAAACACTGTACAAGAAAACAGTGTTCAATTGTTTTTTAATAGCGTTTGGTTATAGGCCTATCATTTTAAATTACTAAAAGCAGAACTTAAAAACGACTATCGAATAGTCGTATTATTTAAACAATATTAATCAATCAATTAGCTAACTTCTTAAGTAGAAAAGCCTAAAAAATACGCGTTTCGCCCATTAATTGTACCGAAATCACGTTAAAATATATTTTTTAAGCATTCGAGTGAAAAATTTCACGAAGTTAGTTGACAGGACACCGGATGCTCATTAATATTCGCCACCGTTGAAATACAGGTCCCCCTTAGCTCAGTTGGTTAGAGCGACGGACTGTTAATCCGCAGGTCCCCCGTTCGAGTCGGGGAGGGGGAGCCACTTTATTGGCTCCATTTAGTTATACACATACACACTTCTTTTCAGTGCCATCGGTAAATTATCACTATTGTGTTTCGAATACATGAATCCATCATGTATGCTTAGCCTTTTTCTTGTTGTCGATGGTGAGTATTGATGTTCTTAAAAACCGTATTCTTTTTTGCAACGCTGATAACCTTTTCAACGGTTGCCTGTGCAGAAAGCTCAAGGGACGAACTTGCCAGTACTGTAGCTGAACGCAGTATGGTTATCTTAACAGACGTATTATCGCAAATTGGCGCTCGCCCTGCTGGCAGTCAACAAGAAAAAAATACTGTAGAATTAATTGCCAGTACCTGGCAACAAGCCAATTTAACTAACATTGAACAGCAATCTTTCAGCGCTACTGTGCGTGGCAAAGACATAGATAGTCAAAATATCTGGGTGACGCTGCCCGGTACTTCAGATAAACATATCGTTATCGGTGCACATTACGACTCAACAGGTGTTAAGGCTGGCTCCGAAGGTGCTACCGACAATGGCGTAGCGCTGGCTTTAGTAACCGCACTAGCTGAGCAATTACCAGCCTATAAACTCAATGCGACTGTCACCTTTGTTTTGTTTGGCGCTGAAGAAGTTGGCTTACAAGGTGCTAAAGCATTTGTTGCAGAACGCGTAAAAACCGGGCAATTGCCTGAGCCTGACAGTATGATAAATCTGGATACTATTGCCGGCGGCGATAAATTGTATATTCATAGTCCGACGCAAACTGCTTACAAGAGCTGTGTTACTGCCAGTACGTATAATGCATCACCTGAGATCCGCCACGAGCTACTGAAACTGGCTGGTGATCAAGGCCTGCCGTTTAATTTACATCCGAGTTTTCCCGGCTATCCTGAGGGTGAAACCGCAGGTTGGTCAGATCACGCCCCTTTTGCCTGCACCGGTATTCCCATTGCTTATATCGAAGCGACCAATTTTGCCATTAATGGCAAAGATGGTTTTGACGGTTATTCGCAGAGTTTACATCCAGAATTGTGGGATTGCCTGGACGCACCTCAACAAACAGCCTGTGATCGGGACGCAGAAAAACGCTGGGGGCGCATATGGCACACCGGTAATGACAGGTTAGCAACACTGGAAACCTTGCATCCGGGTCGTTTACAGGCGCAGTTGTCAGCGGTGAGTAAATTACTGGTATATTACCTCACCGGTAATGGGTTAACAGGAGACAAAAACCTGTGATCTTTTGGGCCCAGCAGCGCATACAACGGTGAAAGGTTAATGTATAACCAATCAATCAGTTAGCAAACTTTCGCCGTGATTTACTGTTAACGCAAACAATGTCGAACAACATTGTTAATCTGCGTAAAAATATTAGATAATACGCACGCTTTGAGTGTAACAACATCATCAACCCAACGAACATCGAATTGCTTTAACGACACAGTGGCCAAACGTAACCCATGACTGAATTTTTATTGCTGCTCATCAGTACCGTACTGGTTAACAACTTTGTACTGGTTAAGTTTCTTGGATTATGCCCGTTTATGGGGGTATCCAGTAAGCTTGAAACAGCTATTGGCATGTCAATGGCCACCACATTTGTACTCACCCTGGCGTCGGTGTGTAGCTATTTAGTGGAAACTTATCTGTTGCAGCCATTGGGGATAGGTTTTTTACGCACACTGAGTTTTATTCTGGTCATTGCGGTAGTGGTTCAGTTTACTGAAATGGTGGTACATAAAACCAGCCCGACGCTGTATCGTTTACTGGGTATTTTTTTACCGCTGATCACGACCAATTGCGCAGTACTTGGCGTTGCCTTACTCAATCTGACAGAACAGCATAATCTGGTTGAAAGTATTATCTATGGTTTTGGTGCCGCTCTGGGCTTTTCTCTGGCCATGATCTTATTTGCCGCCATGCGCGAGCGTCTTGCAGCAGCAGATGTGCCCAGCCCATTCAGGGGAGCGTCGATTGCCATGATTACAGCGGGTCTTATGTCACTGGCATTTATGGGTTTCAGCGGACTGGTGACATCCTAATGTTATTATCATCGTTAATCGCACTTGGACTCCTCGCCCTGGCCTTCGGCCTGGCGTTAGGCTATGCCGCTATTCGCTTTAAGGTGGAATCTGATCCGCTGGTAGAGCAAGTGGATGCAATTTTACCGCAAACCCAGTGTGGCCAGTGTGGCTATCCGGGGTGTCGCCCCTATGCCGAGGCAATCGCGAACGGCGATGAAATTAACAAGTGTCCGCCTGGTGGCGAGAGCACAATAAAAGAACTCGCCGAACTCATGGGTGTTGAAGCAAAACCACTCGATGCTGCCCACGGTGTCGATGACGAGACCAAAGTTGCCTATATCCGCGAGGATGAATGCATTGGCTGCACTAAGTGTATTCAGGCTTGTCCGGTAGATGCCATTGTAGGTGCCGCCAAACAAATGCATACGGTCATCACAGACGCCTGCACGGGGTGTGATTTATGTGTAGAGCCCTGCCCTGTCGATTGTATTGATATGGTCACTCTTTCGCCTACAACGGCATCCTGGCAGTGGGATTTTAAACAAACACCGCGTGGTGACATTCCGGTCAAAATGGTGTCCTGACATGCAAAATGACTTCTCACACATTGTTGAACGCATTGACCAACACAAATTCTGGACATTTCCTGGCGGTGTAAACCCTGAGTACCGTAAACAGTTATCCAATCAAACGGAAATAGCCAGTATGCCGATGCCGCCAAAACTGGTGGTACCGGTGCGTCAGCATATAGGCACTGCGGGAAGTTGCCTGGTCACTGTCGGGGAAAACGTACTCAAAGGTCAACCGCTCACCAGCAGCCCTAATCCGTTTTCAGTACCGACTCATGCCCCCACGTCAGGGATTGTCACCGCCATTGAAGATTGCACTACCGCCCATCCCAGCGGTTTGCCTGAACTGTGTGTGGTCATTGAGCCCGATGGGCTGGATACATGGACATCATTACAGCCTTTTGAAGATTATCAACAGCACAACAAACAAGTACTCCTTAATGCCCTGTGCGATGCGGGCATTGCCGGAATGGGCGGAGCGGGTTTTCCAACCCATATTAAATCAACAGCGCGAAAACCCATTGAGTTTTTGATCATTAACGGGGTGGAGTGCGAACCCTACATCACTGCTGATGACCGCCTGATGCGCGAACATGCCTGGCAAATCAGACAGGGAGTAGACATATTAAACCACCTGATTACGCCTAAAGTCATTGTAATAGCGATTGAAGATAACAAACCTCAGGCTTTCAAGGCGATGCAAAAAGTGTGCGCCGATAATGCCAGTATCCGCGTTGTACAAATTCCTACCAAATACCCGGCAGGTGGCGAAAAGCAACTGATTCAGGTACTCACCGGTCGAGAGGTACCACGCACCGGGTTACCCGCTGATGTGGGTGTGATGATGTTTAATGTGGGTACCTGTTACGCCATTGCCGACGCCATTTTATATGGTAAACCGTTAATTCAGCGTGTGGTAACCATTACCGGCGAAGCACTGCAAAAACCGCAAAACGTATGGGCGCTCATAGGCACGCCAACTCAACACTTGTTGAATCACGCCCACTACCAGTTATCGCGCCAAAAAACGCCCACGGTTATTATGGGCGGCCCAATGATGGGCTTTACCTTACCGTCGGTCGATGTACCGGTAGTAAAAATAACTAACTGCATATTAGTGCCAGCGAAAAAAGAACTGAATATCAAGCAGCGTGAACTGGCCTGTATTCGTTGTAGTGCTTGTGCTGATGTCTGTCCGGCAAGCTTGCTGCCCCAGCAAATGTATTGGCACAGTAAAGCTGGCGAACTCGATAAAGCCGAAGAATACAATTTATTTGATTGCATTGAATGCGGCGCGTGCGCGTTTGTATGTCCCAGTGAAATTCCATTGGTGCATTACTACCGTAAAGCCAAGTCTCAAATTCGTATTCAGCGCGACGAAAAAGACAAAGCCGAAAAATCGCGGCAACGTTTTGAAGCCCGCAAAGCCAGACTGGAAAAAGAAAAACAAGAACGCGAGGCCAAGCATCAAAAAGCTGCTGCAGCGCGCAAACAAGCCAAACAAACCAGCGATGACACAACAAGTGCAGCCAAAGACAAAGTAGCGGCCGCGCTGGCTCGCGCCAAAGCAAAAAAAGCCGGCCAGTCAGAAAACGCTGAACCAGTGCAACCAACAGATGAAGTTGCGCCAAACGATAACAAAGCCAAAGTTGCTGCCGCCGTCGCCCGCGCTAAGGCCAAACGCGAACAAAACGCGGCAGGCTCCCCTGCCAATGACACGGCCGATGAAAATAGCACGAATACTGATAATAATGCCGAGACACAACGCAAAGCTAAGGTAGCGGCGGCAGTAGCCAGAGCGAAAGCTAAAAAGGCTGCGGCGCAATCAAGTACCAAGATTGACCAGTCGGCCAGCGATGCTGCTCAGACTGATGTTAACGACGTTGATAAAGCTGGGCAGCCGGATTCCACGTCATCTGAAGGCTCTCTACCCGCTGAGGGCTCTCCAGAAGCCAAACGTAAGGCAAAAATTGATGCCGCGGTAGCGCGTGCCAAAGCAAAAAAAGCGAGTAAACAAAACAATTCTGATACCGTTCCGGCAGATACTGCATCGGCGCAAGTGAAACCTGATGAAGCGATTGCGCAGCATGCCAAAGAAAATACAGCAGATGATTCGCCAGAAGCACGACGCAAGGCAAAAATAGCCGCAGCAGTGGCACGTGCAAAAGCCAAACAGGCCGCAGCACAAAACACCACTCAGGCAGATTCGCCAACGCAACAAGAACACAGCGATAGCCTAACTGAACACAGTGAAGCTAACGACATAACCAGCGAAAACACATCGGCGCAAGACTCGCCAGAAGCGCAGCGCAAGGCCAAAATCGCGGCTGCTGTAGCCCGGGCGAAAGCCAAAAAGGCGCAACGACAAGACGCCGCACTTCCCCGCCCGACCGACGAAGGTAATTCAGACACATGAAGCTAGCCGTATCAAGTTCACCCCACCAGCATGTCAGACGCACCACCGATCAGGTAATGCGCTTGGTGTTGTACGCTATGGTCCCGGGCGTCATTGCACAATTGTGGTTTTTTGGCTGGGGGGTGTTCTGGCAAATACTGATTGCGCTGGTAACGGCTCTGTTAACCGAGGCCGCGGTGGTTACACTGCGAAAACGTGAAATCGGTCAGGCACTAGCAGATTACAGCGCTATTGTTACAGCGCTTTTACTGGCCGTAAGCCTGCCTCCGCTATTACCCTGGTGGATGACTGTTCTGGGCACTTTTTTTGCGATTGCTATCGTCAAACAACTGTATGGTGGCTTAGGCTATAACTTGTTTAATCCTGCCATGGCTGCCTATGTCATGTTGTTAATTTCTTTTCCGGCCGCCATGAGTAGCTGGTTGCCACCCGCCGACTTAGCAAAGCATACAGTTGGATTTACGGATGCCCTGCAGGTTATTTTTAGCGGTTTTAACAGCGCCGGATATGATGCACTGCAGCTGCGTGCAGGCGCAGACGGTGTGACGATGGCAACACCGCTGGATATGGTTAAAACTCAAATCGGACAAGGTTATACCTACACCGAAGCGTTAAACCACTCGACCTTTAACAATACATTGTGGTCATCGGCCAGCGCAGGCTGGTCCTGGGTCGCTTTACTCTATGCAGCAGGCGGCCTGGCACTTATTCAGTTACGGGTAATTAGCTGGCATATTCCGCTGTCATTATTGGCCGGTGTAGCGGTTACAGCGACAATATTATCGATGATAAATGGTGACTTATACGCTTCAGCGCTGTTTCACTGGAGTAACGGTGCCGTTATGCTCGGGGCTTTTTTTATTGCTACCGATCCTGTGTCAGCCTCCACTACGCCCAGAGGCCGGCTCATTTTTGGCGCGGCCATTGGCTTTTGGACCGTTATTATTCGTACCTTTGGCGGATACCCGGATGCGATTGCGTTTAGTGTTATCATTATGAATATGGCGGTGCCGTTAATAGATTACTACACACAGCCAAAAGTATACGGGCAAAGCCGTACGCCGAAGCAAAAGGCTAAGCAACAGGGAGAGTCTTAATGCCCTTATCAAGCATCGGTAAAAATGGCCTGATACTCGCAGGTTTTGCCATTGTCACAACAGGATTAATTGCCCTCACCTTTGATGGCACTAAAGACAAAATTGACGCACAACGTGCAGCTAAAAAGCTGGCAACGTTAAACCAGGTAGTGCCACCTGAATATTACAATAACCAGCTGTTTATGGACTGTATTGAAATCAGCGCTACCGCACTGGGGCAGGAAACCAAATCGGTATACCGCGCCCGACAGGATGGTGCCGACACCGCGTTGGCCGTTGAGTTTACTGCGCCTGACGGCTACAGCGGTAACATTGACCTTATCCTTGGGGTATCCTCTGGCGGCGAAGTTTTGGGTGTGCGCGTATTAGAACATGCGGAAACGCCCGGACTAGGAGATAAAATTGAGATGGGCGTCAGTGACTGGATGTTGTCATTTAATGGTAAAACCTACTCAGAAGAGGACGCTAAGCAGTGGAAGGTCAAAAAAGACGGAGGCCAGTTTGATCAATTTACTGGTGCCACCATTACCCCGCGAGCCGTTGTTAACAGCGTGGCCCGTGCGTTAGCTTATATTAACGATAACCAGCAGCAATTGTTTAATCAGCCGGCCAACTGCCAGGTATCGGCAAATTCAGAACAACAAGGGTGATTTATGTATAAACAACTCGTTGTCGAGGGTCTTTGGAAAAATAACCCGGCGCTGGTACAACTTTTAGGCCTGTGCCCACTGCTGGCAGTCACTTCAAGCGTCATTAACGGCCTCGGCCTTGGCCTCGCTACCATGTTAGTGCTAATAGGCTCTAATGCTACCGTATCGATCATTCGCCACTGGGTGACGTCAGCCATACGGATCCCGGTATTTGTAATGATCATCGCAGCCTTTGTCACCATTATTCAGTTATTAATGAATGCCTATACCTATGAGCTTTATTTGGCGCTGGGCATTTTTATTCCACTCATTGTGACTAACTGCGCCATCATTGGTCGCGCAGAGGCCTTCGCGTCAAAAAATTCACTTCCCAATGCAGCCTTTGACGGCCTCATGATGGGTGCTGGTTTTACTTTTATTCTGGTAATTCTTGGCGGTTTACGTGAAATTCTTGGCAACGGCACCCTGCTTAACGGCGCCGAGCGCTTGTTTGGTTCAGGGGCTGAGCACTGGAAAATAACCCTGTTTACCACCGAGCATCCCTTTTTGCTCGCTATTCTGCCACCGGGTGCTTTTTTAGGTATGGGACTGCTCATTGCGGTGAAAAATATTATCGACAAAAAACTCGCCGAAAAAGCCGCCAGCAAAGACACTAAAACCGTAGTGCGAGCCCGCGTAACTGCAGAGAGTTAGATGTAATGAATAAAGCAAAACGACTGGAAATATTAACCCGACTGCGTGATGCCAATCCGCACCCCACCACCGAATTGAAATTTTCCAGCCCCTTTGAACTGTTAGTGGCTGTAACGCTGTCAGCTCAGGCCACAGACGTCAGTGTAAACAAAGCGACCGACAAACTGTTCCCGGTAGCGAACACGCCTGAGGCCATTGTTGCACTTGGCGTCGACGGCCTGCGTGATTATATAAAAACCATTGGGTTGTTTAATTCTAAAGCGCAAAATGTCTTTAAACTGTGTCAGATACTTATTGAACAGCACAACAGTGAAGTACCAGAAAGCCGTGAAGCCTTAGAGGCATTACCTGGCGTAGGTCGTAAAACGGCTAACGTGGTGCTCAACACTGCCTTTGGGTGGCCGACTATCGCGGTAGACACCCATATTTACCGCGTTTCCAATCGCACCAAATTCGCCATGGGTAAAACGGTTGAAAAAGTAGAAGAAAAGCTGCTAAAAGTCGTGCCCAGAGAATTTAAAGTCGACGTACATCACTGGCTAATACTCCACGGCCGTTATACCTGCATAGCCCGCAAGCCTCGCTGTGGCTCATGTATTATTGAAGATTTATGTGAGTTTAAAGACAAGACAGATTAATATTGCGATGTTATAAGCTAAAAAACAACTTCAGTTAGACTGCTATGTCTAGCAAACTGTCAATGTTAATTATGTCCCTGTTATTAGCATAGAAAAGCCATCAAGCTTAATAAATAAGTTATCATGCTGAAACCATCGATAAATTCCGTCATCACACTCCTCTCCATACGTTGCTTGTTCACATTTTATAGCAGGACCTATATACACTTCATCATTTTCAAAATCTGAATGTTTATAGATAACCGTAGAAGGTGAATCTGAAGCACCAATCGGTCGCTTTACAATCATTGTGTTATCGCGGTTTCCTTCTTCGTAACCGAACTGCCAAAGGTTTCCTTCCAGATCAAATTTGCTGCTCTTAATAGACGCAATAAAGCCATTAGGTGAATCTGCAAACCGCCCGTCCTCTTTTACTTCAAACGTTTCTAAATCAACGCTGATACGCACTAAAGATTCTGCATCTGTGTTTTGACGATAGAACGCAAGCCAAATAGAGTCATTGTTTGTACTGGGGTCAACATATTGACGAGCCCCGAAGTAATATGTCCAATTAAAGGAGAAAGGTAGTGAAATAATAGTTTCGTTGCGCATTGGGTCAATATAAACCAATCCATCTTCAGTGGTAAATATGAGCATACTAGTATCAGCAAAAACCGACAGAAGTTCATTTATACTTGAGGATCCAATATCATAATAGTTTACCTGACCTTGTTTATTAAGAATTCTGTTCGGACAAGAATAAACTACTTCATCTGTCCCCGGAATGACCTTTATACGACTGAAACCACACCCTTCTAATGATGTAGTGTGAATAATTGTGTCATTATCCAAAGAAAACTGAGGATAGACCCAATACCCATCTTCATTTTTAATAAGTTCATCGGGGGAGAAAGCATAAATATTTTTGTCGTCAAAACTGCTGTAAGCATAGATATAACGTCCAGACGAAGTTATTTGACCTTCAAAATTATGATCTCGCACAAAACCAATGCAAAAGTCAGTTGGATCAGTAGGGTCTGCAATAGCGTAGGAACGGGTGTCCTCTTGTAAAGTACCAAATAAATAGATTTTGTTTGGATCTAGCTTATTGCAATCGATTGGCGTTTTCTTTGCAGTTATGATTACTTGGGTTGGAACACTGTAATCTTCTCCATCAAATGCTGTCAGTTCAATTTCATAGTCCCCATACTTGTCCGGTATGAAACTTAATTTTTCACTTGTGTCGCCCTTTAATAGAACTGCAGAACCTACTGGCTTTGTCCTAAGCCTCCATTGATATGATAATGTATCACCATCACTATCAAAACTTTCACTAGCATCTAGAAAAATAAGTGTTTCTATATCAACTTCCTGATTTGCCCCTGCATTGGCCACAGGCAAGTTATTGGCTATAGGAACAGAAGGAACATTACTTTTAGCACTTTCAGAGCCATCTCCACATGCACTTAATAAAGCACTCACTGCAACAAGTACACTCAAAAATTTAAGGTACATCTAAAATTCCTTTTAAAGATAACGATATGCGCAAAACTACAACACAAAAAGATACTATTTGAAAGGAATAAAAACTCGAATTAATAATTGCTTCCACTTCAGACCACCTAAGTAACTTATTGATATACGACGAATGTAATTATTTAATGTGCACTTTGATACAGCTAATTTTTGTTCTCCAAACGGGTACCCTGAAAAATTGACGCTATTGTTGTTTCTAGCGATTGTCGTTTTATCTGCTTTCGCCACACAGCAAACCACTATAACCCAGCATTTTCTTGCATCTACTTTGATTATCATTTGGCTGGCCGACCATAGTGGTTGATACCCACATTTATCGCCTATCCAATCGCACCTAATTCGCCATGGGTAAAACCGTAGAAAAGGTCGAAGAAAAGCTCCTCAAAGTCGTCCCAAAAGCGTTCAAAGTTGATGTGCACCACTGGCAAATTTTGCATGGCCGTTACACCTGCATTGCTCGCAAGCCTCGATGTTGCTCCTGCATTATTGAAGACTTGTGTGAGTTTAAGGATAAAACTGAGTAGGCTTCAGGCCGCTATGAGTACACAGCAGTCATTGAATTACGCGAA
>JABXHM010000086.1 GCA_013373625.1 Alteromonadaceae bacterium
ATCAATAAACACTGTAACGTGGTCAATGTTGATAGTGGCGTTGACTACCGCTTGCGAACGCTTGAGCAGGCTGAGATTTACCATTACCCGCTGGATGAACAGGCGACGTCTAATTTACACGGCTATTTTACCCAGTTGGCACCCGATGAAGGCACCAGCGGTGAGACTATCGAAGTGAATCACCGGCGTTTAAGCACGCTGCGTGACGCTGACGGCGTGTTGATGATCGAGTTTGCAGAGTTGTGTGAAGGGCCGCGTAGTCAATCAGATTACATTGAACTGAGCCGGTGTTATCACAGCGTGTTGGTCGCCAATGTAAAGCAAATGGGGCAGGGCAATGATGACGTTGCGCGGCGTTTTATTGCCATGGTTGATGAATTCTATGAGCGCCATGTAAAGCTCATTATGTCAGCCGCTGTAGCGCTGGAGGATTTGTATACCGACGGCATGTTAAACTTTGAGTTCAGACGCTGTTTAAGTCGCTTACAGGAAATGCAGTCGCACGATTATTTGGCTACAGAGCACTTACCTTAAGCGGCAAAAGCCGTTAAACTTTGGAGCCACAAATACAGTCGCAGCAGGCAAAGCCTCCTGCACTCGCAGTAAACGGTTAACCCCGGATCGCCTTTATCCGGTAATTTAACGGCCGGTTGATGCGCAAAAATTAGCACGTTTTAATAAGAGATACCTAAGATGGGAAGAGCATTTGAAGTAAGAAAGAACGCCATGGCCAAAACGGCTGGCGCAAAGACCAAGGTGTATTCTAAGTACGGTAAAGAAATTTACGTCTGTGCAAAAAACGGTGGGCCTGATCCGGATACCAATCTGTCGTTGAAGCGCCTCATCGAAAAAGCCAAAAAAGATCAGGTACCCAGCCATGTTATCGACAAGGCAATCGACAAGGCTGTCGGTGGTGCTGGCGAAGACTTTGTTCCGGCTCGATATGAAGGTTTTGGTCCTGGTAACTGTATGGTCATTGTGGATTGTTTAACTGATAACAATAACCGTACCATTACCGATGTCCGCAACTGCTTTACCAAAACCGGTGCGAAAATTGGTGCTCAGGGCGCGGTATCGCATATGTTTGAACATCAGGCCGTGTTCGTATTTGCCGGTGACGACGAAGATGAAATCCTGGAAATCCTGATGGAAGCCGACGTTGATGTGACAGACGTTGAGTGTGAGGACGGTAAAATTACCGTATACGCGCCCCACACTGAGTTCTATAAAGTTAAAACAGCACTTACCGACGCCAAACCCGATTTGCAGTTCGACGCTGAGGAAATCAGCTTTATTCCACAAACCGAAGTGGAAATCAGCGAAGACGACATGCCCATGTTCGAGAAATTCATGGACATGCTTAACGACTGCGATGACGTACAGGACGTTTACCACAACGCAATCACGCCAAACTAAGTGACTGGGGCCAGGTAGTTAGCTACCTGGTTGTTATAACAGTCTTAAAAACCCACTTAAAAAGTGGGTTTTTTTTTTGACTTTGCATTTCTGCAGGGCGAGTTTTAACGCCTGACCGGAATAAGCTTTACTCTTTATGGTCTCTGGCATAGCGCATAATATTGATAAAAGAATCAACATAAAAACGCTCCGGATGACTGGCCAGATGCTGTAATAGCTCCTCATGTGCCTCGGTCGATACCGTCAGGTGATCGCCGCCAATTCCGTGGAAAATAATACTGGCTAATTGCCCCTGCTCAGCGGCCTTTTCAACAAAAGCAATTAATTCCTTACCGCTAACACCCGAGGGCATTAAGTCAGTGATTTGTTCAGGCGGCAAATGCATGGGGGCACCTTTAACGCCAACAAAGTATTTGCTGAGTAACGGTTTAATACTGGTGTTGCCGTTGTCCACCGCCAAATCAAGACAGGGCGGTGTGTACGTGCGCTCAGTACGGCCATCGACGGCGTGCAAAAACGCATTGGTGGTGGCGATTTCACGCTCCAGCTGTGGCAGAGTGTAACGGTCTAAATCGGCATAATCGACGACCCAGTCTCTGCCCGGCAGCATTTTTCGGCACGGATGGTAAATGGTGTGGTTGCCAAGTTCATGGCCTTGTTTGGCGGCCTGCCGCCACTCTTCCATGCGCAGACTCAATGGTTCATTGGCGACACTTAAATAGAATGAACCCTTCAGGTTATATTTATTCAATGCCGGTATCGCGTTATCTAACTGACTGTTCAGGGTATCATCGTAAGACAGGCTGACTGCGGCTTTAGCCCCGTTGGGCCATTTCACAAAATCAGCGGCTTGCGCCTGACACAGGCTTACAAGGCCCAGCACGCTGGCTACTAATAAGTGCTTCATCTGCATCACATATTTTCCTTTTACTAAAAATTCCGAGCATGACGACTGTGCATCATAGGCGCAGTTGTCGTACAGATCATTACTGAAAAACCAATCGGGGTTTATGTTAAATAATTGTTGCAGGAACGAGCAAATGTATAGGTGCGCCCACACTTAAGTGGGCTGATTATTTAGCTCAGAAGAGGAAATTATGCAGCTTGCAGCATACGTCGACGCAGGCATGCACCGGTTAAAATCAAAAACAAGCCCAAAGTCGCTGGTACCTGCACGGCTGTGGTAATCTCCATTTCATCTAAGGATATACCCAACCCGGATAGTCGTTCATAGGTAAACGACACTGATGTGGCATTCAAACCAGTCCAGTAAATATTGCCATTGCTGTTATTGCCGTTGGGCAAAACATCGTTACCAGAAATACTGTATACGCTATCAACGGCTGTGGGGATAATCGATAAATTACTCAGAGATTCAGAGCCTGCGTCGATATCAGACACAAACAAACGTAAATCCTGAATCACATCACTAAAGGTTAATGTAATTACCGTGTTGCCGGGGCCGGCATCGTGAATACTCGCAAAATTGGGACTTCCCGGATCTGCAAGAAATTGCACAAGAGATGACGTGAGGGTGACTTCGATACCATTGCTGAGTGTTGTATTAGCCGTATTGGTTTCTGTGCCGCCAACCCATGCAAAATCAGTGATGATCGAAGCCTGAGCGTTGGTTAAACAACATAACGAGAAAAGCGTAAATAATAGCTTGCGCATAAGACGTCCTTGTATCGCAAAAAGCAAAGTTAACCCAAAAATACAGCGCTGGGTTTGATGGTTTATTTTCTTAACCTTCAAGTATTTTTTTAAGCAAACTTTGTTCCTTAATTAAAAAGTCAATAAAAATATATAGTTAATGCTAGTTTTTCATGTGACCATCAATGCTTTGTAAAAAAAACCGACACAGTATTTCAGTAATGATAACGCTGCCCGGGCGCGTTGATTTGCTTGCGATAACATGATGATTCTGGCCTGCTAAAATAAGGCACTTAGACTCGCTGGCGGGTACCGGTAAAGCAAAAGTCCGTGTTCTCAAATGCTGACTGAATATATTTAATAAATACACTCAGACGCGGCGCCATGTGGCGGTTGGGTGCATACAGCAGTGAAATATGCAGCGGTGCAGGCTGCCAGTCCTGCAGCACTGGTACTAATGCGCCGCTGCCTATTGCATTACCCACAATAATGCTCGGCAACATGGCAATCCCTACACCCTGCAGTGCAGCCTGTTTTAGCACGTCACCATTGTTAGAGCTCATCACGCCATTAATGCGCACACGTTTTGGCTTGTTGTGATGCAGCAAATCCCAATAGTTGCCGTGCACCAGGTTACCGTATTGTAAGCACGGCAGGTTGATGAGTTGCTCAGGCGATGTGACTCGGCCAATACGCTGCAACAATGCCGGCGCAGCACAAATGTAGCGTTCGGTGTGGGTAATGTCGTGCTCAATCATGGCGGGGTTTGGCTCCGAAGGGCCGATACGAAGTGTCATATCAAACTGGTTGGACACCGGATCACGTTTTTCGTCGGATAAGTCCAGTTGCACCTGAATATTGGGGTATTCCTGCATAAATTTAACCACAACCGGGGTTAAGTGGGTAAGGCCAAACGACATCGGCGCATTAATTTTAATGGTGCCAGAGAGGGTTTGTTGATTTTGTTGCAATTGCGCTTCGGTATTCGCCAGGTTATCCAGTACCGGCACAATGTTCTCTAAATAAGCCTGGCCGGTATGGGTGAGATCAACCCGGCGGGTCGTGCGGTTAAATAAGGTAACAGAGAGTTCGTCTTCCAGCCACAGTACCTGGCGATTTATCTGAGAGCGTGACAGGCCAAGCTTTCGTGCCGCCGCCGCAAAGCTGCCTTGTCTGGCTACAGCGGCGAATGCCTGCATGGCTGACAGTTTATCCATGATGAATGCTCTGCTTCATTGTCGCGTATAAAGCGACAGTGTATCTATTATTGTGATTATTGTCTCTTTTAAATGTGCTGCTAATATAATCAAATATATCAACAGGAGCACGCTATGAACATTCGTAAAGCCGATGAACGCGGTCAGGTTAATCTTGGCTGGCTACAGTCACAGCATTCATTTTCGTTTGGCCATTATTATAACGAAGACTATATGGGCCATGGCCCACTGCGGGTGATTAACCAGGATGTCGTGCAGCCAGGCGGTGGTTTTAGCGAGCACGGACACGCCAACATGGAAATTATTTCCTACGTACTTAAAGGTGAACTTGCACACAAGGATAGCGAAGGGAATGAATCGGTAATTCGCCCGGGGGATGTGCAAAAAATGTCGGCAGGGACAGGTATACGCCACAGTGAGTTTAATCATAGTAAAGACGAGCTGGTCGAATTTTTACAGATTTGGGTTGTTCCTAACAAAGTCAATGTTGCCCCGGGTTACGTACAACAACACTTTACTCAGCTTGCTGAACCTGCCAGCGAGCCAACGCTGATCTTGTCACCCATGGGAGAAAAAAATTCACTTAAGATTCACCAGGACGTTAAAGTCTATGCTGGCACATTAAGCGGCACCAGTCAGTGGCGGCACACACCAGGCAGTAGTCGCCAAGGGTGGCTTCAGATTATTGACGGTAACACTCTGGTCAACAAAGAACCTGTCGGTCCAGGCGATGGTGTGGCCCTGGCAGCTGGAGAAGAACTGGTTCTTGAACAGAGCCAGGGGCTGCACATACTCTATTTTGATTTGCCCGCATAATAACCCGTAGCGTTACCGGGCTAACTTAGCTACAATGCGCGCCGGAGTTGGCCAGGCAATCGCCGCTTTTGTGTATACAGAAGGGGAGGAAAGTCCGGGCTCCAGAGGGCAGGGTGCCAGATAACGTCTGGGCGGCGTGAGCCGACGACCAGTGCAGCAGAGAGTATACCGCCTAAGCGCTTCGGCGCCGGTAAGGGTGAAAGGGTGCGGTAAGAGCGCACCGCGCAACTGGTAACAGTTTGTGGCACGGTAAACTCCACCCGGAGCAAGACCAAATAGGCTCCCTATACGTACGGCCCGTGCGGGGAGCGGGTAGGTTGCTTGAGCCAGTGAGCGATTGCTGGCCTAGAGGAATGATTGCTACTCGCAAGAGAACAGAACCCGGCTTACGGCCAACTCCGCCCTAATTCGGAAAATCTATGTCTATCAGTAATTTGCTGGTAGGCATAGAACGCTGAAAGCCTCACTGTCTCGGGGGCGTCACACATCATGTCACACTTAGCAGTTCCACACACTATACTGCGTGGAAACACTTATCATTTTAATTTATGGCACAAATCATTTATTGTTCGTAGGTCGCTTCGTACTAGCTGTCGAGTTGAAGCGTTAGAACTAGTGAGTAAGATCTTAGGTAAAATAAAGTCGCAGGGAAGTCCAAAAACTAGTGTAAAATTATTGAGAGAATCAAGTTTTTAACTGAAATAAAGGGCAAGCAATATTGAAACTACAGTAAGTACAATCCTTTTAAACCACTTGGCGAACATATCATTTCTCAATAGTGATCTGGAGTTTTCTTTGAACTTATCAGAATTAAAAAGCCGGAACTTGCTTTCTAAGATAGTCATAAGTCGATAGCTTTCGAGAAGAAAAATCAGATAAAGAGAGCTTTTATAAGTGCCTACAATGACAAACATACTAATGTCTCCAGAATCTATTAGGCTTTTATAGTTTCCATTAAAGTAACTAAAGACATTGAAAAATATAAACCCGAAAAATAGCAGTAGAGTATTGGTATAAACGTTCTCTCTTTTTGTTATCTCTGTTAACTTCTTCTCCCATTCATTAATATCTTTCTCTTTCAGCTTTAAGAGATCGAAGTAAAAGCTATAATTTTTTTCTGGAAGGGGAAGTTTTAATAGGATTAATATATAACTCGCTATTAATGAAGCGATGGAAATGAATATTAGGTAGTTACTTAAAACTTCATCTAGCTTTGGGTTTTCAATGACATCCAAAACAACAAAGGCTTGTATATAAACCTGAGCAACAAAAAACATGAATAACAAAACTAACAGTATCAAAATGAACACTGACTTGATAAATAAAGCCACGGAAGATTCAGTAACGTACTTGTCGACTTTCGGTTTTGTTAATGATGGAAAAAGGTTAGTTTCGAAAATTTCTGAGTAATAATTTCTTGCGGAAGAGTCGGGGCACTTTGACTTTAAGTACTCTTCCATGATCATCCTCAGACGACCTATGTGTGTATCTAGTATTGAAGAAAATAAAAATATAATCGAAGCGAATGCCAACAATATCTCATTGTATTCACTTAGGTTCGCTAACTTGAAACCAAATATACGAACTTCACTATTTACTTGAGTTTGAGAAAAGAAAAGAACCAACATCAATATATAATAAATGCCTAATATCTTGTTGTTCTTTTTATCTAGCTGATCATATCTAGCAGAAACTTTATTGGCATAGCCATCATTAAATAACTATCTTCTCAAACTATCTCTGAGCAAAAGTTTACTAAAGTCTTCTCTTTGCCGGTTGAGAATGGTACGCCATCTGTATTTTCTAATATCCATATCATGTACTTTGTATCATTGTTTTACGAGAATGATATACTGATTTTCACACTCATGGAATGTTATCGACCTTTACCAATTAAAGAGTTGTAATCCCCCCGGAAAGTCGGTTCACAATAAATATGTGGGGAGCCCTTCCATATGTGAATGGTTCAGTATCTTCACATAACATACCGTTTCTGGGGAGCAGGTGCTCTGATCCTGGCGAAGAGATTTGCCAGAACGACAGCTTACGTTTCGTATTTTTCTTGCAAGAGTGATATAAATTAAAGGTTTATATCAAAGGAAGTTCATATGAAACGGAAAACAACACTGTTATTGATATCCACATCGAGCTCATTAATTCTCGGTTTATGGTTGGGGGCCTGGTACGTTGGTACTGAGCAGGGGGTAATTGGTGAGTTTACCACTCAACCATTAGCCGATGTTTTTAGCAGTATTAACGCGTTATTTGCCGGCTTTGCATTCTGCGGCGTTATTTTAACGGTTTACCTCCAAATACAAGAGCTTCAGGATACCAGAGAAGTATTGGCTGAAACTGCAAAAGCAAATAATACGACCGCTGAATATGCGAAAGAAAATGCGATAGTGGAGTTATTTCAAACTTACTGTAGCGATTATTTTCAAGATGTTAAGAATTCATCAATGAACGTTTTGATTCCTGCTATGGCAAGCCGTGGTTATTTTGATTTTGTAGTGAGTCGCTTTTTTGTTGCCGAACAACTGCCGCTATCCAATGAAGACTGGCCGCGAATAAAGCTGGTAACCCGAAGCAACACTTTTGAAGAATTTACAGAAAGTGAACAACATGACCGTTACAAGCTGGATGAATTAATCAATTTCTTTACTATACTGGCCTACCAAAAAGATGCCGGCGATGTGATTGCGCGCTGCGATTTTTCTTATTCCTGGTGGCGCCCCATGTTTTGGATGATCGCAATAGCTCAGGAACTAAGATACGAGAGCAATCCTGTAATTCAAAAGTATGGTACCGCTTTGTATTTCAAAGAGGTGGTGAAAATGCTTGATCAAGCATATAAGCTTAAACCTATCGAAAATAGCTCAGAGCTTGTGGAGTTAATAAAAGATCACCCAAAACTGAGTAGGCAGTATCAATTGGACGAGCTGCATACGCACCCCGAGCGTTGGGAGAGGGTTACTTCATAAATGACTCTGCCGGGCAGCAGAGCAAACTCTGAATACATTAACCAATCAAAACGTACCAAAGCTGCTCCTTTTGCTTTTAATAACGTTGTTACAGCGTTAGAACGGCAGTCCCATAGGCTGGCCATTGAGCATGGCGTTGGCGTTTTCCATACTAAAGGTAATTTCATAACCTTCATCTACTTTGCTTAATATGCCTTGCTGCACAAATGCATCAATGGTTGCTTGTGACTGTTGTGTAATTAACGCATCTTGTTCGGCTTCGCTCATTTGAGCAAACTGCGGATTAGCGCCAAGCTGGCTTTTTAGAATGAGTTCGGCGATGAATAACGCCGCGTCTTTCTCTACAGCTAATTTAGCGTCAACCACCGCATGCTCAGCCCAAAATGCCGGGTTTTCAAGTCGGGCAGGCAATGCGTCAATATCGACAAGCTTGGCGTTTGCAAAGCCGTTCACCTTTGACTCATTGATGACCCCTTTGATTACCGGTATATTCAGTTCAGGATTTACCTGTAACTGAGCCAGGCCAGCCTCTTGCATAAATGCCTGCAAGATCGCTTCTGTTTGCTCAGGGGCGTTGACGATGTCTTCCGAGAGTGCCTGATAAGCGATGAAGAAACGCCTTTGCAGATTGGCAATTTCAATATCAAGCTGGATGTCCTGCATTGTTACTTCGCTGTTTGTAAATTTCGCAACTTTAGATGAAATTAGCATGGCACCGAGCTCAGTACTGTCGTTGTAACTGGTCACTGAATCCATAACGATATTTTCTAGTTTTGTTTCGACATTGGTGGCGGGATTCACCATTGTTATGGCATCAATACTAAAAGATGCTTCGCTGTCATAGAGCGGGTTGTCCCAGGCTTGCATTAGCCCCGTTTCTAAATCTGCATCGAGAGACATGTTGTTGATAGAGGCGATTGGGGTGCCTTGCATTGATACCTCTAAAGACAATGGTTGATCAGTTTCGTAGTCCATAGAGTCTGAGGCTAAGCTTGCATGACCCTGCCAGCCGGTTACCGATAATGTTAAACCACTTTGAGGGTCTGTATAGGTTAATGCTGGAATAACGTCAGTGTAAGAAACAGTACCGAACAAGTTGATAATACCTTCGGCAGCGTAAATATATTCACTATCATCAGCCAGTGTTAGTTGTGCATTAGGTTCTGCAAGCTTCATTTTAACCTGCCAGTCAACCCAGCCTATTGCTAAACCTGATTGGGTTAAAAAAGGACCGTGTTGCGCTGTTATAGGAATAGAAAAAGAAAAGGCGGCTTGGTCAGTCGTGTTTACGGTGTTGCCAAACGTAGCCATGTCCAGGGTAATAACTAAAGAAGCGGTTGTTGAAAACCAACGTTGATCACGTTCTTCAATCCTGGCTTGATACATGGGCTGCTCACTGAGTTTTTCAGCAAAAGCATCTAACTGCCCGTTAAAGGAATTGCCGGCAAATTTAGGCCCTGCCAGACCAATAATAACCAGTAAAAGCAAAAGGGCGAGGAACAATTTTTTCATGTTACATCCTTGTTTAATCAATAAATAATAATCAGCGACATCGCACATCCCGTCTTTATAAAACTATTCAACCTTGCTGTATAAGACGACATGAATAACACATCCCATTTACGAGCACTCTATCGTGAAATGTGCTTAAGTCAAATTTAGCCATAAAATAAGGGAGAGTTGAGCATAATTCAGTATTGCGTCATTTGCCTTGGTTAAGTTTGGCGAGAGCCAGTCTGGACGTTCTGTTGCGGTAGATCCTAGTGTAATGTTGTAACATATCTATGATTTGTGGCGATTGGCCGTAACTGAAAGGTAAGCAATTGTTTTTAAGACTCGAAAGTGTAATCGTATAAAAAATACAGTTAGTTATTTTATTTGGAGTCTCATCAATGTCAGCCCAACTTATTTCCCGGCGTCAACTGCTGCAACAGTCTTTGTTTTTATCTGGTTCACTATTGAGTGCTCAGGCGCTTGCTACTCAGTGGCCAGCCTTGCCCGATAGCAGTATGTCCGCTGCTGATTTGGCGCGGAGCGAAGCCTACTGGCAGTCGATAAGTGCGTTTTACAAAAAGGCGGGGGGAATTGTAAACCTTGAACATGGTTACTGGGGCAAGATGTCATTACCGGTAGAGCAGTCTTACATTACACTGACTGAGATGGTTAACCAGCAACTCTCTTATTACGCCCGTAAAGACTGGTATCGAGATGCTCAGGGCGCGGTTGACGCGATCGCCAAATCGCTAGCCGTGCCTGCCGAAGAAATCGCTCTTACCCGAAATGCTACGGAAGCCATGCATAATTTGCTGTTCCAGTACAAAGGCATTCAACCCGGCGACACGTTATTATGGGCCGATATCGACTACCCGGCTTTTCAGCGAACAATGGCTGCGGTGGCCGAACAGCGCGGAGCTAAAGGCGTTGAAATGACCTTACCAGCTCAGGCTAACAAGCAACAACTGCTGGATGTATATAAAGACAAGATCCGCACAACAGCCAACCTTAAACTGATGCTCCTCACTCATGCGTCAAATCAGCATGGGCTGATCCTACCCGTGGCTGAAATTGCCGCGTTTGCCAGGCAACACGGTGTCGATGTGATATGTGACTGCGCGCAGTCCTGGGGGCTTATCGATTTTACTTTGCCAGAACTGAATGTCGATTGGGCGGTGTTTAATTTGCATAAGTGGATTGGTTCGCCGGTCGGCGTAGGGGCGTTGTATATGCGCAAGGGCACGCTGAATAAAGTTGCACCTTATCCGGGGGAGTCCGATCCAGACAATGTACTCGTGCATAAGCGCGTGCACATGGCCACGTCTAACTTTGCGGCATTCCTTGCCGTACCGGATGCCATTCAATTTCATAATAAGGTGGGGCCGGCCGCTAAAATGGCTCGTCTCAAGTATCTCCGGGAACACTGGGTTAGCCAGGCGCGTAAGATGTCTCACATTGAAGTGTTGGGGGCAACCGATAATGCCAGTGCCAGCGGTATGGGGGCTTTTCGCATAGCCGGGCAAACCAGCCGCGAACAGATTAATGCATTACAGCAGCGCCTGGAAAAAGAGTTTGGGGTGTTCACCGTGGGGCGTCATGATTTGGCCAGTGGTAGCTGTATTCGCGTTACGCCGCAGGTATTTACCACTTTAAAAGAAATCGACATGCTGGTAGCGGCCCTGGCTAAACTGGCCTGAATCAGGCTAAGGTTCAGACAGAGAGTATCACGTCTCATTACAGACTTTTGTACGCTTGAAAATTGGTGTAAATACCTGTGTTGAACTGCCAGGAAGTGCACATAACTCTGGCAACGGTGGTGTTTAGTCTGATGCGCAAACGATGTCGCACCAGTCTCTGTTCGCGCCTATGCTGGGTATGGTGACCAACCAGGTATACCTTTATTTTATTGAGAATGGTGTGAAGTTGGTGTGTTCGTCATACACATCAACGCCCTCTGCTTTTTTCAGGACCGCAATTACCTTATAAGTAACCGGCGTTAATATAACCTCCCAGAGAACTTTCAGGCCGTAATTGGTGAGGGCCACCGTAACAATCAATTCAGTACTCCAGATCCCCCAGAATGCCACAGGATAAAACACGATTGAATCGACAGCCTGACCCACAATAGTTGAACCGATCGTGCGCTGATACAATGCTTTGCCCTGACTGCGAACTTTCATGCGGGCCATAACAAAAGCATTGGTAAATTCGCCCAGCCAAATGGCCAGCACAGAAGCCAGAACAATTCGCGGTGCTTGTCCGAAGTTCATGGCGAAACTTTCTTGTCGACTAATACCACCGACATCCTGGTTCCAGCCGGTCGCTGGCGGCATTGTGGTAATAAACCAAGCCATGAAGGCGGCAAATGCGGCGGCAAAGAAACCAGCCCAAATTGCTCTGCGGGCCCGCTGGTAGCCGTATACTTCAGTAAGAACGTCACCCAGTACATAAGAGAGTGGAAAAAAAATGACACCAGCGCCAAAGGTGAATCCGGCAATTTCGGCGACCTTGCCTGCACCAATAATATTTGAACAAACAATCAAAATACAGGTCGCAGCTAACATGAAATCGAAAAAGCGAAAATGTCGGGTTGAGGTATCGGTAACTCTGTTGAGTGACGAAGTCATAGTTATGGGTTCTGAATAGTCCGGACAGCCAGTGTGTCATAGCGAGTTATTACTGGCAAATAGCGGCGTCTACACTATATTTGAAATAGGGAATGCGAGCGCTTTTTATACCAACGTACCTTCAATTAATCTATTCGGTGTTAGCTAAATTGGCAATATGGCCTGCCTTTACTATTTCTGGCACGGTAATTGTTTAATTTTGTAGTAGTGATGATGTAGCAGAAAAATATCAAACGTCATATGGAACCAATTTGCATCTGACACATAACAAACCAGGTTTAATGTAGTGACTAACAAAATAAACAGTATGCAAATACCCACAATTATTGATATTGAAGCGAGCGGATTTGGTTCGCATGGTTACCCTATCGAGGTGGGAGTAATACGTAGCGACGGCGCTCGTTTTTGCCGACTTATTAAGCCGTTTGAGCACTGGACACACTGGGATAACAACGCAGAAGCGTTGCATGGAATCAGCCGGGAGCACCTTAGTGAATTTGGCTCCGATGGGTATGATGTTTGTTTGAAATTAAACGATTTTCTTGCGAATTCAGTTGTTTATTCAGACGGTTGGGTAGTTGATCACCCTTGGCTTATCAAGTTATATGCAGCCTCGGGTGTCGAAATGACATTCAGCGTTCGCGCTCTTGAATATGTATTAAATGAATATCAAATGGAACACTGGTTGGCGGTTAAAAACCGTGTCGTGGCGCGGTTTAACGGCAAGCGACACCGTGCCAGCACTGATGCCGAAATTATTCAGCAAACCTTTATGCAAACGCAGCCAGTCGTTTCTTCGCCGCGCCCACATTTGGCGGTAGGCAACGGTTAGATATTCACCGTGTCTGTCATCAGGAACGCTTATCATGAAAACAATCGGACTGATCGGTGGCATGAGCTGGGAGTCTACCAGCTTGTACTATCAGTATATCAACCACGAAATAAAAGCCAGAAAAGGCGGCCTGCACAGCGCACCGCTGATGCTTTATAGTGTCGACTTTGCCGAAATAGCCAATCTGCAACATGCTAATAACTGGCCAATGCTGGGTCAGCAATTGGCGAATATTGCGACGAAATTAGAAGGCGCAGGGGCGGAGGGTTTGATTATTTGCACCAATACGATGCATTACGTGGCGAGTGACGTTTCGCAGGCGGTGCGGATCCCGCTGCTACATATCGGCGATGCAATCGCTAATGCTTGTCTGGTACAGGGCATTTCTAAAGTCGGGCTACTGGGCACCCGTTTTACAATGGAAGCGACATTTTTGCGTCAGCACTTGCAAAATGCTGGCCTGTCGGTGCTGACACCGGGTGAGAGTGAGCGAAACCTGATTCACGATGTGATATATCAGGAGTTGTGTGTGGGTAAGATTAATCCCGATTCCAAACAGTTGTTCCGGGCTATTATTGGTCGTCTTGGCGAAAACGGTGCACAGGCTGTGGTTCTGGGCTGTACAGAAATTGGTTTACTTATTCGTTCAACAGATGTGGATTTACCGCTGCTCGACACGACTGAATTGCATGCTAAAGCCGCGGCAGACTTTATTACTTCAGATTAGTTAAAAGTAATAGTGAACCCCCATCACTAAAGAATTAATGTCTTCTGCACCGATGTCACGATATTCGTAGCCTACAGCCATTCCAAATCCTTGTTGCTCGCCAAATTGCCAGCCGACACTCGCGGCCCGATCATGATCGCCCAATAATGGCATAACTAACGTTTGGTGCGAGAGAGTGTACTGAGTTGACCGGATAGAGGCATAAATCCAATGTGGTGTATTTACCGGTAACGCACGGCGAGCCGATAAGCTAAAGGCTCGCACGCCGGATATTCGTATTGGTACCAAAGGCGTATTGTTGCCATAACGGGCGTTATATGAACGGTTTACTTGTAGACTAAAATTCCAATTGGGTAATCGTTTACTCTGGTAGGCAATAAAATAATCATCATTTCCTACAGGACTTAGCATTAAGGGAGACTCCGCCAGCACAGATGCTGCGCTTGCAGGGAAAGTGTACAGTAAACTCGCAACCAGACTAACGATTAACGAGCGAAGTGTGGGCCCATTCATTTGTGTGGTGTTCCATTCAGAGTAGCGACCATGATACCAGGTGCGATTAAACGCCCGTTAAACAAACTATAGCTTTTCTCTGTTTCTATACAAGTGTAGTGGCTAAAAAATATGCATTTTTAAGCGGCGTTCTATAGCGTAGTGGCAAATAATCAACTAAATTTAAAGACCGGCTCTGAATTATTAGTCAGTAATGTGCAGCCAATGACTCGCATTGTGCCGGAGCAGATAGATAAAAAACGCCAGGTATTTTCAAATCAACGCAGTATTTCACTTTAATACAACCTCTGAATTGCTTTTCAGGACTCAGGATAAAAGGACATCAATGTTTCGGCACAGGATTAGCCAATTGAGGAGCAGCGAATGCATACAGAATGGCAAAACGAAAGGAAGTTTGTTGTAACGTACTTACCTGTGGGGCTTTTGAAAAAAGCCCGCTCAATGTGTATGAGAGAGGGTTATCTCGCAATACAATCTGAGCATCAGGTGCAAATCAGTGACTGCGGTGGTCGTTATAGTATGACCATCAGGCGAGGTAAACGGCTAAAGATTGAGGAAACTGAAATTCCTCTGTCAGCGGAACAATTTCAACAAATGTGGCCGCTCACTCAGCATTTGCGTATCGAGAAATCACGCTATCGGGTGGAGCTTGTTGACCATAGGTTAAGTTTGGATGTCTTTGGTCGGCATCTTCAAGGGCTAATTATGGCAACGGCATTGTTTGACAGCGAAATTAGTCGTCAACAGTTCACGTTGCCCGATTACGCTGATTTTGAGGTTACGCACCGGCGGGAATACCAAAACGAACACCTGGCCAGGGTTGGAATGCCAGCGTCGCCAGCACTGTTGAATACCTATTGAGTGGTGTTGTCAGTACGCAATACGTACTGACAACCTCAGTTTAGTGACATTCAGCCAATAGCTGCTCGTAATGCCTCAGCTTTGTCTGTTGCTTCCCAAGGAAACTGCTCACGGCCAAAATGTCCATAAGCTGCTGTAGCCTGATAAATGGGCCGTTCAAGATCAAGCATTTTGATTAAACCGTAAGGACGCAAATCAAAGTGCTCTTTAACCAGCGCAACCAGCGTGGCTTCATCAATATTACTGGTTCCAAACGTATCAATGCTGATTGAAGTTGGCTCCGCCACACCAATGGCGTAAGAAACCTGAATTTCACACCGCTTGGCCAGGCCTGCTGCAACGATATTCTTTGCCACGTAGCGGCCAGCGTATGCGGCTGAACGGTCAACCTTAGACGGATCTTTACCTGAGAAAGCGCCGCCACCATGACGAGCCATACCGCCATACGTATCAACAATAATCTTACGACCAGTTAATCCGCAATCACCCATTGGCCCACCAATAACAAAACGGCCTGTAGGGTTGATATGAAATTTCGTCTTTGCCGTAAGCCACTCGGCCGGTAATACCGGCTTGATCACTTCTTCCATTACCGCTTCACGCACGGTGCTGGTTGCCACAGAGTCGCAATGTTGGGTCGATAGTACAACGGCATCAATACCGACAGGCACGTTATCTTCGTATATAAACGTTACCTGACTTTTAGCATCCGGACGCAGCCACTCGAGTTTACCTGATTTACGTAACTCAGCCTGACGCTGCACCAACCGGTGAGAGTAGGTTATGGGTGCAGGCATGAGTACGTCAGTTTCATTGGTCGCGTAGCCAAACATTAACCCCTGATCGCCAGCCCCCTGTTCTTCTGGGCGAGAGCGGTCAACACCCTGATTGATATCCGGAGACTGTTTACCGATAGCATTTAATACGGCACAGGACTCGGCATCAAAACCCATATCCGAATGGGTGTAGCCAATATCTTTTACGGTTTGACGGGTAAGTTCTTCGATATCGACCCAGGCCGATGTGGTAATTTCGCCACCGACCAGAACCATACCGGTTTTTACATAGGTTTCGCAGGCAACACGGGCCTGGGGATCTTGCTGTAAAATCGCGTCGAGTACAGCATCGGAAATCTGGTCGGCAATTTTGTCCGGGTGACCTTCAGAAACTGACTCGGACGTAAATAAGTGGGCTGCCATACATGCTCCGTATTAATAAAATGTCGTAATTCAGGTGTTGTTACATATCCAACTGATAACTCTATACAGTATAACTGCGTATAGGGTTTGCTTGTTTGAGATGTTGTAATCAACTTTATGACTACTATTGTAGCAAGCCGAATTATAAATACCAGTCTTTACTTCTGGACGTCTAAAAGTCTATTTGTTACGTTATCTTGACACTAAAGGGACGCTTGCGGCCAGATTCAGAATATTACCCTGTTTTGTTTAGTCGAAAGCGCAAAATACGCCCGGGTGACCGAAAACACATTGAACTGCACTGGCCGGTGGGTAACAATATGGCCCAAGCCTGATCCAAACGAAGGACCAGCGTTTATATGCAACGCGAAACTGATATCAGTGAATGTGTGGGCTGATAGTGGGTGTTGCCTTAAACCCCAATAACACCAGCAATATAACGCAGGTATCGATGTGTCGGCTGTAATGGCGAATAAATGATTTATATCTATGGCGAGCCGGCATAGGTCGGTGATCTGTTTAAGCACTTCAACATTACTGTTGAAGCAGTAGTAGAGGCTACGTTGGACTGAAGCAATGCGTGAGTCTGAAGGCTGAAAAAATATGGTAAGAATCGCCATCAATGGCTTTGGTCGTGTAGGCCGAAATGTACTACGGGCACTGTATGAAAGTGGCCGGAATCAATTTATACAGGTTGTGGCTATCAACGAACTGGCTGAGCCAGAAGGTATGGCACATCTGCTCAAATATGACACATCACACGGCCGGTTTGCCTGTCACGTAGAGTTGGATAACGATAAACTCACGGTTGCGGGCGATGTGATTCAGTTGTGCCATCAAGACAATATCTCAGGTTTACCCTGGGCTGAACTTGCCGTAGACATTGTACTGGAATGTACCGGACAGCATTCTGACAAACAAAGCGGGTTGGCGCACATCGCTGCCGGAGCCAGCAAAGTGCTGTTTTCGCAGCCGGGCGCGCCGGATATGGATAACACCATTATTTATGGCTGTAACGAAGATACGTTGTTGCCTGAGCATACCGTGGTGTCTAATGGCTCGTGCACTACAAATTGTATCGTGCCGGTCATCCAGGTACTTGATGAAGCTTTTGGTGTTGAGAGCGGCACAATTACTACTATTCATTCTTCGATGCATGATCAACAGGTAATCGATGCTTATCACCCTGATCTGCGCCGCACGCGCGCTGCCAGCCAATCTATTATTCCGGTAGACACGCGTCTGGCGCGCGGTATAGAACGCATATTGCCAAAATTTGCCGGTAAATTTGAGGCCATCGCGGTGCGTGTACCCACCATTAACGTCACTGCCATGGATTTAAGCGTCACACTGGCGCAGCAAGTTACTATAGAACAAGTAAACCAGGCCCTTAGTGAGGCCCGCACCGGGCGGCTTGCAGGCATACTCGACTACACCGAAGAGCCATTGGTATCGGTGGATTTTAACCATGATCCTCATTCGTGTATTGTAGACGGTACACAGACCAGAGTCAGTCACCGTCAACTGGTGAAAACCCTGGTATGGTGCGACAACGAATGGGGCTTTGCACATCGAATGTTAGATACCGCGCTGGCAATGTACCAGACGGGAACCCAATAACTTTTTTGAATTCAACGAAAAATGAGAAGGAAACGCTATGTCAATCCCAAGCATGTCTGACATTGATTTGTCAGGAAAACGTGTATTGATTCGTCAGGATCTGAATGTGCCGGTAAAAGGCGGTAAGGTGACCTCCGATGCACGCATCAAGGCGTCGTTGCCGACCATCAAGGCGGCACTGGAAGCGGGGGCTGCGGTAATGGTGATGTCACATCTTGGTCGTCCAACGGAAGGCGAACCCGCTGAAGAGTTTTCGTTACAACCTGTCGTTAATTACCTGAACGATGTTCTCGATACCGAAGTCACTCTGGTAAAAGACTACCTCGATGGCGTAAACATTGAGCCGGGTCAATGCATGATCCTTGAGAACGTGCGATTTAATAAGGGTGAGAAAAAAGACGATGAGGGACTCGCTAAACAATACGCCGCGTTATGTGATGTATTTGTAATGGATGCCTTTGGAACTGCGCACCGAGCCCAGGCGTCTACGCACGGCGTGGCTAAATTTGCTCCCCAGGCGATTGCCGGCCCCTTATTGGCGGGTGAGCTCGCAGCGTTAACTAAAGCACTGGATAACCCGGCGCGTCCTATGGTCGCCATTGTGGGTGGCTCTAAAGTCTCAACCAAGCTGACAGTGCTTAAATCATTAGCCGAGAAAGTTGACCAGCTAATCGTTGGCGGCGGCATTGCCAATACCTTTATCGCAGCTCAGGGACATAACGTTGGTAACTCGCTGGTAGAGATGGACTTAGTCGACGAAGCAAAACGTTTAATCAGCCAGGCTCAGGCGAACGGCGGCGATATTCCGGTGCCGACGGATGTGGTAACAGGTAAAGCGTTTGCTGAAGATGCGGCGGCCGAGTTGAAAGCCGTTGCTGATGTGGCTGACGACGACATGATATTTGATATCGGCCCTGATAGTTCAGCGGCACTGGAAGATATTTTAAAGAACGCCGGGACAATCGTGTGGAATGGTCCGGTAGGCGTGTTTGAGTTTGATCAGTTCGCTAATGGAACAAAAGCGTTGTCACAAGCTATCGCAGACAGTGATGCGTTTTCAATCGCTGGTGGTGGTGATACGCTAGCGGCAGTAGATAAATATGGAATAGCCGACAAAGTCTCTTACATCTCAACCGGTGGCGGAGCTTTTCTGGAATTCCTGGAAGGGAAAACCTTACCTGCAGTAGCGATATTAGAAGAAAAAAACCGCTAACAGAGTAAGACTTACCCCATGGCGGCATTGCCAATAACAATAATAATATGCCGCTGTGACCTGCAAAGGATAACGCAGGATTACCCCGCTAAATGGCTTGTCAATTCAGGCGAAGCATTGTTTGGCGGGGTAAACATGCCTTATAGAAAAATGATTTCTCTAAACCCTACAACCGTTACAAAACGGTATAAAAATAAGGAGTGTTGCCAATGGCTTCACAGACTCAGCAAGCTATGCTGGATAAAATTCATACCCAAAAAGGCTTTATTGCCGCACTGGATCAAAGCGGCGGAAGTACCCCCAAAGCGTTAAAGTTATATGGTATCGAAGCGTCAGAATATGCTGGTGATGATCAGATGTTCGATCTGGTGCATGCCATGCGTACCCGAATTGTTACCTGTCCTGCCTTTTCCGGTGAGCGTGTGATTGGCGCCATTTTGTTTGAGAATACGCTGGAGCGTGACATCGAAGGGCTGTCATCAGCCCGGTATCTGTGGCAAAAAAAACGCGTAATCCCGTTTTTAAAAGTGGATAAGGGTCTCGAAGCCGAAGCGAACGGTGTGCAGCTGATGAAACCCATCCCGCAACTTGAGGAACTGCTCAGCAAAGCAAATGATCAGGATGTCTTTGGCACGAAAATGCGTTCGGTTGTCAAGCTGGCTAATCATGAAGGGATAAAAGCAATTGTAGAACAGCAGTTTGCAGTGGCGAAACAAATTCTTGCCGCTGGCCTGGTGCCTATAATAGAGCCTGAAGTGGATATTCACAGTCCTGAAAAGGCCGCCGCCGAAGCACTGCTAAAGCTGGAAATTCTTGCTCAGCTTAATATGCTTGGTGAGCAAAAAGTGATGTTAAAGCTGACGTTGCCTGACCAGGCAAACTTCTATAAAGAGTTGGTTGATCATCCAAAAGTAATTAAAGTGGTTGCTTTATCAGGCGGTTATAGCCGCGACGAAGCCAATGCCAAACTGGCCGAAAATAACGGTGTGATTGCCAGTTTTTCACGCGCCCTTACTGAGGGGGGTTCGGCGCAGCAAAGCGATGAGGCATTTGAAAAGACGCTCGACGGTGCTATTGAAAGTATTTATCAGGCATCACTAACCTGATATTTATGACATTGTAAGCAACTGCTCAACCTTGAGCAGTTGCTATTCTCGCTTCTTATTCCACTATTTTGCCGGCGCCTGCGTAATCGTTATCAAGTGAATAACGCATAGCTTTCAGAACTCAACTGAACAGCAATTACCGTTGTGGCTCAAATCAAATAATATTACACAGTAATGCGTTGGCGTTTTGTAAGTGCCGAATCGTGGTTAGCTAAAATTATTTTCTCACTGAAACGGTCTTTATTTATTCCCGGACGTATTAGGATTGGCCGTGTCTGCGCCTCTTAAGGCAAATCGTTATCCGCTGTGAAGTAAAGCGTACGGTTCGGTCGATCCATTTAATAGATATATTAAAAATAATGGTCTATATTATTTTGGTTGAATATTTAATGGCTTTTTTTTTTGGATAATGCGCAACTAAACATCAGGCAAGGACGCACAGTTTAATGCAGTACACACAAACGTTCATCCAGGTAGGAATTCTTGCCGTTGTTGCCTTTATCGGCATCGGCTTCACCTTTGCTTTGCCGACCCCTCGTCACCATATTAAAGCTAAGTCGGTCATTTACGCCCGCTGGTTTTTGTTTTCTTCGTGGTTAGTTGTTGCGTTTCAAGCAGTTGTTCAAAGTGGTTATGAATATATCGGCTTACCCGGTATTTATGCTGCGGCGACTGTAAGCGGTTACATGCTGTTAATGTCGGTGAATAAACGATATGGACACGAAGTCGCAGCTGTTAAAAAATATGCGGCAACGGCGCATGTTGTCTTACTGTTTATTGCTACGCTCGCATTGCTGTTAAGCCAGTCTCAGGCCTGGTTTGCCCATGCGCTGGCAATAAGCAGTACTGCTTTTCCTGTCTGGCTTGCACAAAAACGAGTGGGACGATACCTCAGTGATGAAACCATCGGCGGGCGGTTGTTGTTCAGTGTTTTATGGTTCGTAATGCTAATGTTGCTTGTTGTTGTCCCATTGTACCTGGGTAATGTTGATCCTAAGAGTACTTACCACCTGACAGCGACGTTTGCGTTGATTCTTGTTGTTATGTTGACCTTTATGCTGGCCTTTGCGGTGAATATATTGCAGTCAATACTGGTTAAGTTACATTCCCTTGTGCATACCGATCCGCTGACCGGCGCCAAAAACCGCTACTTCTTTTATGAAACAGCACCTAAACTCAGCGCACACGCCAGGCGCAACAACGAGGTGTTATCTGTTGTAGCATGTGATATCGATTATTTTAAATCCATTAACGACCAGCATGGCCATGTGGTGGGTGACATTGCCCTAAAACGGTTTTGTGAAATTATTCAAAAGCAATTGCGCTTAGAAGATACGCTAATCAGAATGGGAGGTGAGGAGTTTTTAATTTTGTCACCGGGATGTGATGGCGATCAGGCGAAGCAAATGGCTGAGCGCCTGCGCGCAACCATAAGCGAAACTAAAATTACCGCCCGCGATGTGTCAATTTCACTCACTGCATCGTTTGGTGTGATTGAAATGCCTGACAACGCAGATTTGCTAAGTGCTGTTAAACACGCCGACCAGGCGCTTTTCGATGCCAAAGCAAACGGGCGTAATCAGGTTATTGTGGTATAGCCAAATTGTTGCTCCGACAATGTATTAGCGCACTTTTAGCGTAATATCGACGGCCTTTAAGTAGTGACATTCACGTTCTAAATCTGCTGCCATGATTGGTTTCGAAGCAAGCCAGTCTTCAGGAAAGGTTAAAGTGAGGCTACGTTTGTCAGCGTCGACAGTAAACTCAGGTAAAAAGTCTTGCTGGCGTTTAATATTCAACAATACGCCTAAGCGAAGTATCGCAATTAAACGGCCAATCTCATCGCTGCTGTATTGGGTGAAAGACGACACATTCTGAGGTCGAATTTTTTTACGATGAAAACGCACCAGCGTTGCCAGCAGTTCCTGTTGTGCCTGGTTAAAACCGGGCATATCTATGTTTTGTAATATGTAGGCAGAATGACGTTGCACGCCCCGGGTATTAATTTGTAAGCCTACCTCGTGCAACAATGCAGCCCAGCCGAGAATTGCCGGGTAGTCTGCGTGATTCAGTTTCCACGGCTTTTGCGCTGCGGCAAATAAAAGTCTGGTGGTGCTGAGAACCAGATTGGCCTGATTAGTATCCACATCGTATCTGACTGCCAGGCTCGACGCAGTTCGGCCGCGAATGTCATTGTTGTGCAGTTCATCTTCCATTTGGTAAAGCACGCCTTCACGCAATGCTGCCGGAGAGTATTCCAGTTCCTCTATTCTTAACGCTTTAAATAACGCAATAAGCACGCACAACCCCGCAGGAATGACCTTGCGGCGGTCTTCGCTTATGGCTGGATGGGTGAGGTTATCGATATGGCCGGCGTCAATAAATTCCTTCATCACCTGCTTAAGCCCTTTTAATGTCACCGGCACGTCCTGGCCGGGGGCTTTGTCAGTTTGTTGGACCAAATTGTACAGTGTTTTTATGGTGCCGGATGTACCTATGCAATGCTGCCAGCCTAACCGGCGATATCGTCCTTCAATAGGTTCCATTTGTTGTTCTGCGGCGGTTATCGCACGCTGAAATGCTTTGGCTTTCAACTCGCCGTTGGCAAAGAACCGCTGAGTAAAACTCACGCAGCCCATTTGCAGACTGCGGCAAAGTCTGGCTGAGAGGCCTTCGCCAATGATAAATTCGGTTGAGCCTCCGCCAATATCAACAACTAATCGTTTACCATTGTCATGATTGGTATGTGCAACCCCCGAATAAATAAGCCGGGCTTCCTCTGTCCCCGATATAACTTCTACCGGGTAGGGCATTATTTCAAGGGCTGCACTGATAAACTGATTGGCATTAACGGCTTTACGTAATGTGTAGGTGGCCACTATACGCACAGAGTCGGGCTCAAAGCCCTGCAGGCTGGCCGCAATAATACGCAGGGTTTCAAGGCCGCGTTCAATGGCTTCATCAGACAACACATTGTTGTTGTCTAAGCCTTCTGCGAGCCTCACTTTTTGTTTTACACGGTGCAGGATCTGCACCGAGCCAGCCACAATACGAGCAACTACCAGGTGAAAACTGTTAGAGCCAATATCCAACGCCGCGACCTTGCTGGATTCGCGACTGTCAACACTGTCGAGTGACTCGTGCGGGGTTGTCATTTATCTTCTTCAGCCTGTTTTAAGTATGAGTAAATTTCTTCCTGAGAGCGCAATTTTTTACGGTTGCCGCGCTTAACATAGAGGTTTAGCTGGTCTTTGTCGATAACACGCGCCTTAAGGGTATCCTGAAACTGAATATCCATAATGTCTATAATACGCTGTTGTAAAGCCGGATCGTAAATGGGCGCGCCTACCTCGATACGGTTATCCATATTACGTGTCATCCAGTCAGCCGAAGATATAAATACCTTACGGTTACCACCGCCGTTAAAAATCATCACACGAGGATGTTCTAAAAAGCGGTCAACAATGGAGATGAGGGTAATATTGTCGCTGAGCCCCGGGATCCCCGGACGCAGTCCGCACATGCCGCGAACGATACCACGGATCTTAATACCTGCCTGACTGGCACGATAGAGATCATCAATCAGCTCTTTGTCTTCGAGGTTGTTTATTTTAAATGTAATGGCCGCCTCGTGCCCTTCTTTCAAATATTGTATTTCCTGACGAATGAGCGACTGTATTTTGGTTCGGGCATTCAGTGGCGATATTTGCAGGTGCTGAAATTTGTAACGGCGGTAGGGGTAGTTAATTAAATCAAATACCGCATTGGCTTCTTCAGCCATCTCCTGGTTTTTGGTAAACAGACTGTAGTCGGTATAAATTTTGGCTGTTTTCTCGTTAAAGTTACCGGTACCAAAGTGTGCGTAATGCATTAATTTGCCGCGCTCTTCCCGCGACACTATACAAAGCTTGGAGTGGATCTTTAACGAGGGAACACCCAGCACAACGCGGATACCGGCGTCGGTCATACGTTTAGACCATTCAATGTTAGCTTCCTCATCGAATCGGGCACGCAGCTCTACGACTACAGTGACTTTTTTGCCGTTGTCTACGGCATCAATGAGTGAACTGACAATACGTGAGTGGCTGGCAACCCGATAGATATTCAACCGAATTGATTTTACGTTGGGGTCAAACGCTGCCTGGCGAACAAACTCAGTAAAGTGCAAAAAGCGATGATAAGGATAGTAAAGTAAAATATCGTGTGCCGAAATGGCATCAAACACCGTGTTATAACCAGAAAAATCACGAGTATCTATCGCCGGTAATTTACTGTTCTCCAGATAATCGCGGCCTACATTGGGGAAACCTATGAAGTCTTTAAAGTTACGATAGTTACCAGCGGCATTGAGGGTATCAAGCTTGGTCACTTTCAGCCGTTTTTGCAGATCTTGCACCATATCCTGAGGCATTCCCTGATCGTGGATAACCCGCACAGGTTCGGCGATGAGTCGCTGTTTCATGCTCTCGGACATTTTTTCTACGTAACTTTCATCAATCTCATCGTTGATGGAATATTCCGAGTCACGGGTCATCTTGAAGGAATACGACTCAAGCGAATCAAATTTTACAAAGCCACGGAAAATATCTTCCATCGAGAGCTGGATCATGTCGTCCAGCAATATTATATGCTTATTCTTGCGGCTTTTTTCCGGCGGTATAAGGTGAAACCGGGATATCTCTGATGTGGGAATTTGCACCGCAGCAAAACGCGGATTACGCCCTTCACGACGCAGGGCAACGTATAAGTACACCGCTGAACCGTTTAAGCGGCTGAGCAGATCGGTTTTCTTGTCGATGATAATAGGCGCGATATGACGCAGTACTTTATTGACAAAATAGTTGCGGACCCAGGTACGCTGATACTCGGTAAGTTGATGTTTTTGCAAAATATAAATATTGTAACGGGCGAGGTTTTTGACCACTTGATTATGGATTTTGTCGAATTTTTTTGACAGCTCACTGACTTTCTTTTGGATTTCGACCATCAACTGGCGCTGACGACGGCCTTCTTCTTCGTTTTCTTCATTGTGTGCAATAAGAATCAGTCGCTTTACATCGGCCACACGGACCCGGAAAAACTCATCCAGGTTGTTTGAATAAATACCTAAAAATCGAAGTCGCTCTACCGCTGGGTTATTTTCATCGGCGGCTTCCTGCAGCACACGTTCGTTAAACGCCAGCCAGCTGAGTTCCTTGGGATAGTATAAATCGGTTGGTTCCATATTGATAAATCACTATTTCTACAGAGATAAAAAGGCTCTAATATGCCAACGGAGTGTGACAAGTTGTTGACGAGATGCGGTTTTTTTGACCCGTTTTAGTATCATCAAATAGTGGTTGTGATATCTACAACTAAATCATTCGCCACGGCCTCAAGGGCATCTTTAACGTCATCCTGATCAACCTCAGCCGGTACTCTGACCTGCAAGCGGGCTTTAAACATTTCACTGCCCCAGTTGGGCGCACTTTCACACGTAGAGTCGAAGTGCATTATATTGAGACTGAACCGGTGCAGTACATTTGTTATCTCCTGCACAATACCTGGCTGGTCATTACCCATTACCTCAATGGTGATTAAGTCATGCGCTTTGTCACTGGCTTCGGATACCGATTGTGAATGAACCTGTAACCCTTCGAGGCTATTCAAAGCAGTAATTAAGTCCTGATGTTTATCGGCTGGTACCTGCGCTTCTACAAAGCCGGCAAATTGCCCGGCCATGTGGGCAAAGCTGCTGCCCTGCCAGTTACCACCATATTCGTACACTCTCTTAGCAACGGCATCAACCAGGCCCGGCCGGTCTTTACCGATTATTGTGAAGATGACAGGCTTCATCCTCTTACTCCTTATATTGCTTCCTGCGTAATAAAGCATCGCCTTAGGTACAGGAATTTAATAGCATTGGTGTAACTTTCACTTGATCTTAAAATATCACAACTTACACTGCTGGGCAGTGCAAATTCACGTAAATCGTGGTTCTAAATCATGAATGTAGCAGCTCAACAGGCAAGTATCCTCAAAAAGCGCTATCGCCGCGATACAATCGCCCGGTATGTGATCACTGTTTTTGGGTTTATTGTGCTGCTTACCATGGTCACCCTCATATGGCACTTGTTTACCGAGGCATCCGGCCTCGTAAAGTCGCCAGAAGTGAATTTACAACACGAGGTTACTGTACCCAAAGAGGGGAAGTTTTTATACGTTGGTGATGTCAGTAATGGTCAGGCAGCTTTAGTTGCCGGTCCGGCATGCGAAATTGCAATAGCCCGAATGCACAACGACCTGTTGGCAGTGCGTGAATTTATACGTCGACCCTGTTCCCATACATTAGGCGCAATGACGTCTTACGGTAAGGCCTATGTTACTGATATCTCTGGATCGGGGCAGGTGAGGTTGTTGCCTGTACCTTCTGCCAGTAAACCACTACAGCAAAGTCAGTTGCTTGAGCCCTCATTGGCGAGCGAAATCTCGTTTGCCCTGCCAGCAGAAATATGGGAACAACAACAAGGCTGGAAGCTGTCATTAGGAGAACGCTGGATAACAATGCAGGTGGTAACGCCAGACAAGCAAATTATTCAGTGGATCAACCGCAGTAATCCCGCCCATATTCTCCGCCATGAATATACGAATGAGCAGGGCATAGTTATGTTGCCCGATACCGGTCAGATTATGTTAATTAGTGGGCGTACGCTTACATTTGTTGATCAGCACAATCAGCGTTTACATCAGCTAACACTTGAACACAACGTGACCTGGGCAGATACCATTGTTAAAAATCGTTCGGTGTATATTGCTCAGTCTGATAATACGTTAATGCGATTAAGCCTCTTTAATCAGGCCGGTATTTTACGCTATCAACCCGCTTTCACGCTCGCGCTTCGACAACATGAGTTACCGGTAGCTATCGCTGCTCACGCCAGTGCAAATGGCCTGGCGCTGATAACAAATCAACGCCAGTTATTGCTTGTAAACCGACTTAGTGGCGACGTTGTTCAACGTTCTTCCTTAGCCATACAGCCAAACGGGGTGAGTTGGTTTGACGCGCGGGTTTATGTTTATGGGGCAGCCAGTTATCTTACTCTCAACATCAGTAATATGGGGGGGCTGGCGACGTTCGATAGTTTATTTGCACCACAAATTTACGAAGGTTATCCCAGCGCTGATCACATATGGCAAACCAGCAGTGCAACCGATTTCCAGGAAACTAAAATGAATCTGGTGCCATTGCTGATTGGCAGCTTAAAAGCATCGACTCTGGCGCTAATGATAGCCATTCCTCTGGCTTTTGGTGCGGCCGTGTATACGGCATATTTTGCCCAGCCTCGCGTTCGCGATAGCATGAAGCCCACAATAGAAATGCTTGAAGCGGTGCCTTCGGTACTGATAGGTTTTATTGCTGCTATCTGGCTGGCACCACTGGCCGAGCGCTTTTTATTTTCCTTTGCAGTGTTTCTTGTCACGCTACCGGTTATTTTAATGTTGATTGCCCTGGTGCAGCATCGTATTGCCGAAAGTTTAAGTGGTAAACTGCAAACCCTCGCCGAAGTGTTGTTTCCGACTCTGGGCATTTTGTTGTTTGGTTATCTGTGTGTCACCTGGACGCCGGATTTGCTTTTCTCGCTACTGGGTGTCGATGATTTTACATTTTTTGCGAATGCCTCGGACGTCCCGGTGGGGAAAACAACTATTCTGGTAGCCATCGCGTTGGGGTTAGCCATTTCCCCCAGTATTTATTCATTGGCTGAAGATGCGATCAGTGGTGTGCCGGCCAGTTTAAGACAAGCGTCTTATGCACTGGGCGCAACGCGTTTACAAACCTTGCACAGAGTCGTACTCAAAGTTGCATTACCCGGTATTGTTGCCGCTGTAATGCTGGGCTTTGGGCGGGCGTTTGGCGAAACAATGATTGTACTTATGGTCACTGGCAATACGCCTATTGCTGACTGGGACCTGTTTGCAGGCTTGCGGGCACTCACTGCAAATCTGGCTATTGAACTGCCTGAAGCCGAAGTGGGCAACATTCACTATCAGGTGCTTTTTTTGACCGCCTGTATTTTATTTAGCTTTACCTTTGTGGTGAACACGTTAGCAGAGCTGCTTCGCCAGCGTTTGCGCAAGGTGGCTAATTATGGGTAAGTGGTCAATTGATCGGGTGCTCAGCAATCGTCAGCAGCAGTCTTATGTGGTTAACATTGGGGCGTTTTGCGCTGCGCTGCTAATTGTAGCCCTGGTATGCATTTTGAGCCTGATCGCCCTGCGTGGCCTTGACTATTTTTGGCCGCAGCCGGTACAGAGCATTACCTTTACTTCACCAACCGGACAAAGTCAGCAAGTTTATGCGCAAGTGGGTGAGCGCCATATCAACAGCGCTCAACAAAATGCGACAACGGATGTGCTGTTTCAATATTCGGATAAACACTATCCTTATGGACGGCAGGTGTTGATTGAAAGTCAGTTCATGGGGCAGATCACTACTGCCCCTGAGGCGGCAAATATTTTACTCAATGATGGCACTCGCGTATTTAGCCAACCAATTGACATACGCCTGCCGGGAGAAGAAACAACATCGCTGGCGAATTTTCAGGATGTTCGCGCCACCGTTGCTGATATTCGTCAGCTAATAGAATCGCTGCGGGAAGCGAAACTGGCGCCTATTCATCGCGATCTCGCACAGCTGGACTTAAGGCAGGTTGAAAGGGATGCGCCAGCCCGTTTGCGACTTTATGAGTCGTTTGAGCGCTGGCAACAAGAGGCGGTGCGTTTTGAAACCCAACTCACCGATTATCAACTACATACACGCTTTAGTGATGGCAGCGAATTTTTTATACCCATAGACAGTATTGCCAGGCTGAGCTATCCAGGGCAGCTTGATACGCTGGGTAAACTCAAGCTGGTTTGGTCGGGTATTGGCGACTTTCTTACTCAGGCACCGAAACAGGCCAATACAGCGGGTGGGGTTTTCCCGGCGCTATTTGGTACTGTGCTAATGATTTTCGTGATGACCATTTTAGTTACCCCATTTGGCGTACTGGCGGCAGTGTATCTGAATGAATATGCGCCTAATAATCACTATACATCGGTGATCCGTATTTGCGTAAGCAATATGGCTGGCGTGCCGTCTATTGTTTATGGTGTCTTTGGCCTGGGCTTTTTTGTCTATCAGGTGGGTGGCAATATCGATAAACTGTTTTTTAGCGATGCGTTACCTGCACCGACAATGGGAACCCCTGGTGTGTTCTGGGCATCGCTCACCATGGCAATTTTAACGTTACCGGTTGTTATTGTGGCGACCGAAGAAGGCCTTAAGCGTGTGCCCGAAGGTTTGCGGGCTGGTAGCTATGCGCTGGGCGCTACCAAGCTGGAAACTATCTGGCATACAGTGTTACCTATGGCAAGCCCGGGGATTATGACCGGCGTTATACTCGCTATTGCCAGAGCGGCTGGAGAAGTGGCGCCTCTTATGATGGTGGGCGCCGTTAAGTTTGCGCCTAATCTTCCCTTCGATGGTGAGTTTCCGTATCTTCATTTAGACCGTCAGTTTATGCATTTAGGCGTACTGATCTATGATGGGGCGTTTCATAGTCAAACAGACGTGCGAAGTGCGTCACTTATGTTTGCCAGCTGTTTACTGTTATTGTTTGTTGTATTTGTGTTGAATGTGTTGACGGTAATTTTACGCCGTCGATTACGTAAGCGCTATTTGAGAGGTTATTAACTGCACTATGACCAACTTAAACTTACAAGGCGATTAGCGTTATGCTGAAACTGTTCGAAAGGGAGCAACTGGATTTAGCCACGCTGTCACCCGAGCAAACTGCCATGGATGTGCGTGATCTGAATCTACGCTACGGCCAAAAGCATGTTTTGCACAATATTACGATGCGTGTTCCTAAACATCGTATCACTGCCTTTATCGGTCAGTCGGGGTGTGGCAAGTCGTCGCTGCTAAGTTGTTTTAACCGCATGAATGATCTCATTGATAATAGCAAAACCGAGGGGCAGATTATTATTGATGGGCGTGATATTAATGGTAAAAAGGAAAACCTTTCATTGCTTCGTTCTCAGGTTGGAATGGTATTCCAGCGGCCTAATCCTTTCCCGATGAGTGTATACGACAATGTGTGTTATGGCCTGCGGTTGCAAGGCGTTAAACAGCGCCGCCAGCTTGACGATGCGGTGGAACAAGCGTTGATCGAAGCGGCGTTATGGGATGAGGTAAAAGACCGGTTATTTGATTCTGCGACAACATTATCGGGCGGACAGCAGCAACGGTTGGTGATAGCCCGGGCTCTGGCATTAAAACCCTCAATATTGTTACTCGATGAGCCGACCTCAGCACTTGATCCGCTGACGACCTTAATTATCGAAGAGCTCATGGCGGAGTTAAAAAAGCGCTGTACTATCATTATTGTTACTCACAACATGCAGCAAGCAGCGCGAGTGTCTGATTACACAGCATTTTTGCACCAGGGGGCTTTGGTGGAATACAGTGATAGCGATACATTGTTTACCATGCCCGACAAAAAGCAAACCGAAGACTACATCACTGGCCGGTATGGCTAACTGGAAAACACAGGAGTTGGATTGTGCGACAGGTTGAATTAAACACCCACATATCAGGCCGGTTTAATATAGAGCTGGAAAACCTGCGTAATTCGGTGATGGCCATGGGCGGTGAAGTTGAACAACAACTTGTGGATACCCTTAAAGCGATTAGCACCAATAATCAGGGTTTGGCTGAAGCGGTTGTTCTCAATGATCTCAAAATAAACTCGATGGAAATTCAGATTGATGAAGAATGCCTGCGGATTATTGCCAAGCGCCACCCTACCGCTAGTGATTTACGCTTAATAATGACTATTTCAAAAGCCATTGCTGATATCGAACGCATGGGCGATGAAATTGAGCGTATAGCAAAACTTGTTACCCGCAATAAGCTCCCGGCCTCAGCGTCGATAAAGAGTAGCATGCTGCAAATTGGCCAACAGGTGACGGCAATGATGCGCGGTACATTTGATGCCTTTGCCCGTCAGGATGAAGATGCTGCGCTGAGTGTTTATGAGCAGGATAACCGCATTGACAGTGAATATAAGAAACTACTCAATTACACCACGCTGGAAATGACCCGGACCCATGATGATATGGAAGACTGGTTGGATATTTTATGGGCGTTGCGTTCATTAGAGCGTATCGGCGATCGCTGTAAAAACATTTGTGAGTACATTGTTTCGCTAAGTCGTGGCAGGGATGTCCGGCATATTCCGCTGGAAAACTTGCAACAGAAACTCGATGCTTTAAGCTGAATTGCGACTGTATTTATTGTTTGTTTGTCATAAAACTGAAACATTTGCTGCAATTATGGACGAACAGTATTGTTGATTAAATAAATTACGTTGAATCCTGAAATTTACTCTTTGGCTGAGAGAAACTTTACGCTATGATTCGCCGCAACCAAGTTTAGTCGTATAAAAAACAACCGAAAAAGATGCTTGTAGTAAATATGCTGCCATTACTGAGTGGAGTGATTGATTCTGCTCAACCTGCAGCAAGACTGCTTTTCTTAAGGCAGCCATTGTTACACTGCTAAGCACAACGGGAGCAACTGTCTGTGGATATTATTCAAAGTTATGGCATGGTTCTTATTATCATGGCCGCCGTTGTTGGTTTCATCATGGCGTGGGGAATTGGCGCGAATGACGTGGCCAACGCAATGGGAACCTCGGTGGGGTCTAAAGCCTTAACCATTAAACAAGCTATTTTCATAGCGATGATATTTGAGTTTGCAGGTGCCTACCTGGCGGGTGGTGAAGTCACTTCCACTATTCGTAAAGGAATTATTGATAGTGCATTCTTTGTGGATATACCGGAATATCTTGTACTGGGTATGATATCCGCCCTGTTTGCCGCTGGTATATGGTTAGCTGTTGCGTCTTATCTGGGGTGGCCGGTATCTACGACTCACTCTATTATTGGCGCAATAGTAGGTTTTACCGCGGTAGGTGTCAGCGTAGATGCCGTTGCGTGGGGCAAAGTGGGCGGTATTGTGGGTAGTTGGATAGTGACACCCGCTATATCAGGTGTTATTGCTTACCTGATTTTTATGAGCGCACACAAATTGATATTTGCAACAGAAACGCCATTTGCTAACGCGCGTCGATACGTGCCTGTTTATATGGGGTTTGCAGGCTTTGTAATGGCTCTGGTGACCATTAAAAAGGGTTTAAAGCACGTTGGTTTAGAGTTATCAACCACGTCTGGTTATCTCGTAGCAATCGGTATTGGGATAGGTATTGCATTGTTAGGTAAGTGGTTAATTAACAGACAGCATTACGATCATTCAGCAGACAAAGAGCTGCAACGTAACAATGTAGAAAAAGTGTTCGCCCTGCTAATGATTGTGACAGCATGTTGTATGGCCTTCGCTCATGGCTCTAACGACGTGGCGAATGCAATTGGCCCCTTAGCGGCGGTTGTTAGTGTTGTTTCTTCAGGCGGTGAAATTGCGTCGAGTGCTAAATTAGCGCCCTGGGTGTTGCCTTTGGGCGGCTTCGGCATTGTGGCTGGTTTGGCGTTGTTTGGTCATCGGGTAATTGCCACGATTGGTGAAGGTATTACTCACCTTACCCCAAGCCGTGGTTTTGCTGCTGAAATGGCTGCCGCCTGCACAGTGGTTATCGCTTCTGGTACAGGGTTGCCCATCTCGACCACTCAGACACTGGTAGGTGCAGTGTTAGGGGTAGGCCTGGCTCGAGGTGTATCGGCCTTGAATCTTGGCATAGTGCGCAACATTGCCATTTCCTGGATTGTGACGCTACCGGCAGGTGCATTACTGTCTATCATTTGTTTCTTCTTTTTAAAGGCCGTATTTGGCGTTTAACTATTAGTTTGAGGAATTTGCGTTTGTCTCTCGCAACGAAGGCAAACGCACCTCACAACGTTATTTCAGTACTTTTTATTCCCGCTAAACGTTAGTCAATTTTGCTGTTACAACTAAAGGCATGTTTGGCTCGCTAGCTCTTTTTACATTCACTGCTATCCTTTGATTAACGAAGCCCGTTAATTGAACTTCGGTTAACACCAGAGCAAATACCTAACGTAACCTCTGCCAGTGGGTATGTGTAAAAACACTGCTTTAAACTACTGTCTTTCGATTTTAAAACGAAGGTTGACTGGTTTGGAAAAGTAAATCCTGATGATTTATGACGATTTAATGAATTTTATGTGAATTTTATTTGACAGGCATTGTTCAAACCGTAAACTGCGTGACCCTATCAGTCACAGCATTTTAAAAAGAGTTGGATATTGTGATTTCTAAGAAAATACTGTTTAAAGTTGGTTTGAGTCTTGGCGCTGCCCTGGCAGTGTGTTTACCGGCACAAGCTGATGCGTTAGACGCGAAAGTGTCATATCAGAAAAATGGATTTACTTTTGAAACTACGGACAATCGATTTAAAATGCAGATCCAGGGGCGTATCCAGACCCGATTTGCCACGCCTTCTGACAGCCAGCCAACCGCGTTAGAGGATTACGCCAGTTACTCCGCAGGCGGCAATGAATTTGGCATCAATCGCGCCCGTTTAAAAATCAAAGGGCATGCCTACCAGCCTTGGCTAAAATTTGCCATTGAACATGATTTTGTAAACAGTCGATTACTCACTTACACCGTAAATGTAGAAAAATATGACTGGCTTAAGTTTAAAGCCGGCCAGTGGAAATTTGAGTTTTCCAGAGAACGGAGTATCAGTAGTGGTGGCCAGCAAATGCTCGACCGTTCAATTATCAATCGGATTTTCACCATCGACCGCCAACAAGGTGCGGCAATTTATGGTGATCTGGGCGGACAGGGGCTCACGAGTCTGAGCTATTGGTTAGGCATTGGCACAGGTAACGGGTTAGGCAGTAATAAAAATGATGGCGGTGATCCACTGTATTATGGCCGTTTACAGTGGAATATTACCGGTAAAAACTTTGGCTTTAAAGCCAGCGATCTAAAGTTCAGTGAAACGTTGCAGGCCAATGTCGCCATTGCGTATTCATCGAATGAAAGTGCATTTACCCGCTTTTCGTCTTCGGCGGGTGGGCAGCTTGAAGAGTTTGAGGCTGGCGTCGCAAACCAATATAAGCTTGATCAGTACAATATAGACTTTGCCATTAAATATCGTGGTTTGAGTGCACAGGGTGAGTACCACGAGAAAACAGTAACAGACAGCGCTAATAATAGCGCTGAAACTGACTACCAGGGATATTATGTACAGGCCGGTTACTTTGGCCATGCGTATTTTGATTGGTGGCCTGCACCGCTTGAGCTTGCTGCACGGTATGCGACATATGAAGAAGTCGACAACTTGTTCGATGAACAGCACTTTGAGAAAGCGATTGCGGCCAACTGGTTTTTTAATGGTCACAGCAATAAACTCACTGCTGATATCACCCAGTTCGATATTGAACAAACCGGACTGGGCACTGTAGATGAAGTTCGTTATCGTTTGCAGTGGGACTTGTCTTTTTAGTTGTCGTAATGGCAACTGAAGCGAGTCGGGAGAGCGGCGCTTGATGGTGTATTTGGCGTTATTTAGAGCTGCTTAGAGGCTTTGGTATAACAGGTGCCTGGTATCTTTAACTACACCTTAGCTTAATACACTGTGCGTGAATATATACATGTCCGGGCACAAAAAAATCCGATGACTTTCCAATCATCGGATTTTCTTTATAGCTTAACAACGTTCGAAAGTTTCTTTCGTTGTTACTCCTTACGGAGCCATATGCTAGTAGCTAGTCGTGTGCCAGAAGCTTCGACTTTTTCTCGATTTTACAATCCAGAATACGTTGTGCGTTTTTGCGACCTACGTATGCGGCGACTGCGTATGGGTGCTTGCGTTTAAAAATTTTTGTGAATGCCTTTAGCATGATAAGCCCCCTTGGTTAGTTCTTCACTCTTTAAATTTACATTATTACAGTTATGTGATCAAGTTTATTTTGCTGATTAGCCCTAATTTATGCAAAAAATCGCGGAGGATTTCACTAAGTTGCTGATAAATAGCATTTTTAAAAATTCGAGTTTAAATAAACTCAGGCTAATGTTATGCATATTTATGGGCTTTGAAAGTAGGGTGTTCATTAATCGAGTAGATTTTGGGCTGAAAAATTGCTCAGCATACACACTATTTATCGCTTTTATACTGTACAGATGAGAGTTGCTCGCTGGCGGCTTACTTTTCAGCGAAGCGTTCGCCGGGCTCGCGCTTCAGGGTGTTAATTCAGGCGTGAACGGGTGGTAACCATAGTGTCTTTAACGTAACAAAGCGTACCGGCCAATATACCGATACGCTAAGAGGTTGCCTGCATTGCGCGTTTGCCAATTGGTTGCTCTGGCCGACGTGCAGTAGTTTTCGCCTAAAAAGTATATACCTTGGCCTTGGCTAATATATCACTGGGTGAAATATCCTCGGTCACACAGCGTTTTACTTCTTTTTTGCTGAATATATACACTCTGTCTTCCGTTTTACCTTCTTCATTTTTGGCAAAGTTATCGAGAACAAAGGTGATGTTTTCGTTGTCTGGCAATTCTCGTAATCCTGCACCAAAACTACACAGCGTGTCGCCAATGCTGGACTCAAAGTTGGCCAGAAACGTTTTATAAGCTTCTTCCTGCGCTTTTTTTTGCTTCTCCAGTTCTGCTTTTTGCTCGGCGGCTAATTCTTTAGCATTCTCAGCAATTTCAGTCTCTTTGCTTTTTAACCGCGTCAGTTCTTTTTCCAGCGTTTTCATTTCCTCTTTAACTGCTCGCTGGCGTTCTTCGTCTGCGGTGCGCAGCTCAAACTCAAGATCGCGGTTGCGTCTCTCAAGCTCGCGCATTTCCCATTCCAGTTCACGATGTTGACTACGAAACTCGCGCAAACGGTCATCGGTTTCATGAATAATACGTTCTACCTTGCGAATAACGCGGTTGGCGGTTTCGCTCCAGTCAGTTTCGGTAATGAATTCTAAATCTATATCACCGTCGAAATCCATGTCGCCATCGACCACGGTGACGCCATCAGATATTACTCTAACGCTTGGGGGCTCAGGCGGGTGGGGCACATTTCCCAGAAAATTACCCAGGCCAAAAATGTGATTTTGGCTGCGCGTATTAATGGTAAATACGACACCTTGTTTGGCCAGATAAGTGGCATCAATACTCCGGTAGCGCACTGCATTTTTACGTGTATCCTGCTTAAGAGCGGTATCGATGACGCCCGACATTATCGTAAGTTGGCGGTCGAGTTCGTTTAAATTTTGTGCCTGTGTTGCAGTACTAACAAGAGTGCTACTAATCAGTGAGCCAAGTAGCGCGGCTTTTGCAAATGCTTTCATACCAGATTCCAATCGTTTCGGGTTATTCGGTAACAGCGGTTAAGCCGTCATCTATAGAGTTAATTTCACGCTGCAACTGGGTTAACTGACGCGCGTAGTAACGTTGGTCATCGTCCCGTTGATCGTTAATAAATTGCACTAACTCAGCAAAGTCTTCGCGGCGCTCCTGACGACTTGACTGAAGTAAGTACTGAGCAAGCTGTGTACTGTTGTCCTGTTGTTGCTGCTGCAACGCGTTAACGTACTGGGTAAACATTGCCTGGTTTGCCTGTTGATAGTCGTTGAGCTTATCACTGACCAGTGCGGCTACCTCGGCTTCGGTAGGGCCCTGTGGTGCCGTTTGACCAAAGCCCATCGTGACTCTGCCGTTGTCAACCTGCACCGAGAAACCACTGACCACCATCACCATTGCTGCGGCTGACATCGCCATACTCACGGCGGGTAAGCCCTGCCATTGCCACCATCTGGACTTATCAGGTGCGATATATGTGGCCTCTTTGTCCCAGGCTGGCATGGGCGGTGGGCTAAATTGTTCAGCCGCCACATTCAGTTGGGTAGCCGCTTCGACCTGTTTTGCAAATTCTGCGTCATTGACGCACAGCGTCTCAAATTCTGCGCGCTCTTCTTGTGTCAGGCTATTTTCCAGCCATTGAGCCAGTAAATACTCAGGGTTTGAATTAACCATGTTCTACCTCCAAATCCAGTTTTAGCTTTGATAAGGCGCTGTATAAACGCGACTTTACTGTGTTGCTTGATAAGCCAAGCTGCTCGGCAATTTCATCAAAGGTAAACTGGCCAAAAAATTTCAGTTCGACCACTGCACGTTGTGCCAGTGGTAAACGCTGCATCGCGTTGGTTAGCGACAGACTGGTCGTGTCAGCAACCAGGTTGTGTTCTGGCGTAGGCCGGTCACAACTGAGTTCTTCAGTATCTTCCAACGGTGAATCCGGGCGCTTGCGCCGATAAAACTCAATACAACGAAAATGGGCAATGCGGAATAACCAGGCTTTAAAGCTGCCTTCACCACGAAAATTAGACAGGCTTTTAAAGACGGCAATAAAAATATCCTGCATTAAATCCGCAGCATCGTGTGGGTTACCGGTCATGCGCACGCCATACTGGTAAATGGCCGATTCGTAACGTTTGATTAGCGTGAACCAGGCCTTTTTATGCCCTTTTAATGCCTGTTCTATGAGTTGTTCATCACGCTTTTCAAACACCGGTTATTCCCATTTTTATGATTGTGTTGTGGGTATAGTCGGGGGGCAGGGCAAAAAAGTTTGCCCTGATGCAAATTAATTTAAGGTAGGCACGGGCAGTAATGGCGAAATAATCTCGCCAACCCGGCGGAACAGGCGCATTCTGGTTGTGCCCGAACGCCACACCAGGCCAATTTCCCGAAACGCATTGTCTTCGGCGGCGAACGACGTTAACTCAGTGTTTTGCAGTAATCGTTGATTAAGAGCGAGCTCAGGTAAAAATGTGTAGCCCAACTTACTGTTTGCTAGTTGCACCAGGGTGTAAAGAGAGCTGGCCGCCAGTGAACTTATTTGGTCGCTGTGTTGCAAATTACAGGCGCTAACAGCATGGCCGGTCATGCAATGCTCCTGCTGTAATAAAAAAATACTCTTTTTGGGCAGGTTAGCGATATCAAGCGGCTTAGGTAATTTGTCGGCGAGTTCTTTGTGGGCAATCAGGTGGAACGGATCATGACCGAGGACCATCTGCTTGCATCCCGGCGTTGCCATTGGCAGCGCGAGTACCAGCAAGTCAAGGCTGCCATCGGTTAGTTGTTGTAACAGGTTAGCGGTAGTGTCTTCCTGGAGTTCCAACTGAATATCGGGTAAAAAAGCGTTAAATGCGCCGAGCATGGCTTCAAATAAGAACGGCGCAATGGTAGGTATTACGCCTAACTTTAATTTGCCACGTTGCCAGTTACCGGCATTTTGCGCGTGCTCCACCAACTCACCAGCTTCTTGGAGGATGATCTGAGCCCGTTCAACGACATCGATACCCAGTGAAGTAAATACAAAGGTTTTATGCTCTCGCTCTAATAACTGGCTACCGAAATGCTCTTCAAGGTTTTGAATAGCGGTGCTCAACGTAGACTGGCTCACGTTGCAGCGCTGTGCGGCGCGATGAAAATGCTGTTCCTGGTAAAGTGTTACCAGGTAATGCAGGTGCTTTAAATTTGGCCATTTCACAACAATATTCTCGATTGTTATTTAATTTTTTAATCTAGTATATAGATAAGACCGGGAATTGCCAGTGTGTTGGTGAGGTGATCAGAGCCAAATTGTGCAATTTCTTTTAGGGGAACAGCGTAGTAGTGGCTATTTAAGGTAAAACTACGAGAGTAAGACTAAAGCGCAGAGTAGCGTGCTAAGGGTTTAAAGTTGGTGTAGCAGGAAAGATATGTTCCTGCCACACACTTAAGAAAACGCCGCGCTTGGGGGCGCGGGATGATCTATGAATTAGTACGTGGAAATAGCACTAAGCCTGGCGTTTTATACGATTTCGAATTCAACTTCGATGTTACCTCGGGTGGCATTTGAATACGGGCAAACGACGTGAGCTTTTTCAACTAAGGCCGCTTTGTCGGTGTCTACATCACCAAGATCGACAATCAGTTTAACTTTAATAGCAAAACCCGTCGCAATTGGGCCGATACCCACTTCGCCAGTAACTTTGACATCGTCAGGGAGTTTGACCTTTTCTTGCCCGGCAACAAAGCCAAGTGCGCCAATAAAGCATGCCGCATAACCGGCAGCAAACATCTGCTCAGGGTTAGTCCCCTTACCATCGTCACCACCTAAGCCCTTCGGTACGGAAAGTGTGGCTTCTAATCGGCCGTCGTCTGACGCAATTTTACCGCCGCGACCACCTGTAGCTGTTGCTACGCCTGTATATAGTACATCATCTAATTTATGCATAAATGTATCCTCTGGACTGTAAGTTACTTTGTATGCAAACTAACTTAGCAAAGTTTGGGTTGCCTGACAACTATTTTGCATGCAAAATATATAGAGAGGTTACTCGTAATGACTGAAGATGATTTATTAAAGCTGGATAATCAGCTTTGTCACCGCTTTTATTCTGTGTCGAACGCATTTACCCGCGCCTATCGACCGCTTTTAAAAGAACTGGATATTACCTATCCGCAATATCTGGTTATGCTGGCTTTGTGGGAGTCGCATCCTATGGCAATTTCAGCGCTGGTTAAAAAGTGCAGAATTGACGCTGGTGCGTTAACGCTTATTCTTAAAAAACTGCAGCAAAAAAATTTAATCGCAATTTTGCCTGGCGATAATGACAAGCGTGTTAAACAGGTTAGCCTCACAGACCAAGGGCTTGCTGCGAAATCGCATGCAACAGCAGTTCCAAAACAAATGCTGTGCCGGATTCAAAATCTGGATAAGCGGGAGTTCGAACAACTGACGTATCTTATAGATAAACTCTACTGCGATTTAACCGCTAAAGATAATTCTTTGGATTAGTGGACGATGCTAGCGGCTTGCTGCAATTCACGGCGCGATAGTTGATTGGCTTTATCGCCGCCAAAACTATGGATAATAGTGTAAGCGCTACTGGCCGGAATACGCTGGTGAATACACAACGCATACAAAAACAGCCGGCAACGTTCGCAGTGGCCATCGCAGTGCAGATAAACACTGCCCCCTTCACGCAGCGTTTGTGCGACTTCTGCCAGATACTGCTGTAAAAATGCTTTTTCGGTGTCGTTACTTACAAACATATCGGCTATGTTGAAAGGCAACCATAACCATTTAAGGCCCTTGCTTTCCACGTCTGTTTTAAGCTGAGGTTTATTTTCATCGGAGGTTTGAATGGTTGCTATATGACTAACACCCAGCTGACGCAGCTTGTCGAGGTAGTCTGGTGTGGGTCGTGCGCCGATGGTTATGCGGCCATTGCCTACAGTAAACCAGGTAAGGTTGTTGCTCATGAGTCAGCTGCCGGGTGAAAAGGAGTTACACCACATAATAATAAATTGAAAAGTAATGGCAACAGCAGCCACCAATAACAAACAAGTGCCAGATAGCATGGGTGTATTTTTTAGACTTCGCCACATAAAAGAGTACGCCAATACTAAAACACAATCCGCCGGCTACAATAAGCCAAAGCCCGGAGCCTGGCAGAGCCTGATAGAGCGGGTAAATGATGCCGACTGCGAACCAGCCCATTACTAAATACGTGATCACTGATACTTTAGGAAAGCGGTGGCGGGCAATCAGCTTGAACGCGACACCCGCAACAGCCAAAAGCCAGATAAATACGGTGGCGGCAATGCCCAGTGTACCACCAATAGCCACCAGTGTGAGTGGGGTATAAGTGCCTGCAATTAACAAGTAAATGGCGCTGTGATCAAATAGCTTGAGTAAACCTTTTGCATTTGAGTGGGTGACGGCATGGTAAATGGTCGAGGCCAAAAACATAAAAATAAGAGTGCTACCGTAAATGGCTGACGCAGTAATACTCACCGACGTTTCGGCGCGCAAAAGCATAAATACCAGACCAACAATGGCGGCAATGCAAGCCAGGCCGTGGCTGATACTATTGAGCCATTCTTCCACAACGGAATAGGCGCGGTGAGTAACCTTCGCTACTGATGTCATAGAACTCCTCGTACAATGAATGTTCAGTGTAATAGTTCAGCGAACACTTGTACACTGAAAGACGACGAATAATAGTGCATGTCATCCTGGGCACAATAATCGACGCATGTGTCGTTCCGGGGTTTCCCAGACAGCCTGACCAGGGTAAAGGAGCCTTTTCTGTTGAGTTACACGATTTGGGAGGTCCCCGCTTGCGCGGGGATGACGGTGTCACTTAAACAATGTTAAATCAACGGCATCGGCCATGGCCTGATAGCCGGTAATGTTCAAATGTAAGTCGTCTACCGCATAGTCGGGCAGCAAATAGGCCGGGCGTTTGGGGTCACGTACGATTTTGTCAAAGTCGATAACGCTGTCGTATATATTATCTTGCAAAGCCGTGGCTCGTATCCAGTTATTCACCGCCTGACGAGTGGCTTCTTTGCCGGCTTTTTTACTGTGGTCGCCCATGGGGGTAATGGTTGCGCCAATAACGGCAAGCCCCTGGCCCCTGGCAAGTTCTGCCATCTCTTTGTACTGGTTAATCAGATACGACGCGTCGCGGTTGTCACCGTAAACGATATCGTTAATCCCTATGAAAATAACCAGCCATCCGGCCCCTTTAATTTGGGCAACATCACGCTCGAAGCGGTCAATAGACATTGCCGCTCCTGCGCCACCAATGCCCATGTTGGCCATCGCTACTGCGGCGGTATCAGGATTGTTTTGCAGGCGCTCAGCAAGGTAGTCTGTCCAGCGTGTATGATAATTGTAACGCGTGCCGTAGCCGTCAGTAATCGAATCTCCCATAGCCACCACAGTTTTGCCCGCAGTTGGTGCTAACACTTCAATGGCGGTCGCGGTATACCAGACATCCTTGGTGGTGACATCACCCATGGCCTGACTCGACACAGTATTGCCCTCGGCAAAAAACGAGGTGGTTCTGGCACCGCGGTGGCCCGTTATAGGTTTCTGTGCAATATTGCCATAGTGAATGCTGATAGCCACAACTTCTAAAGGCGTAAGCGGGAAGTCAACCTGGTCGGAGTATAGCGTTTCACCCGGGGCAATGGTGACCGTCGCAGCTCCGGAAAATGTTAGGGGTGTATCGGTGCTTATGTCGATTGCGCCATTGGTTTCACTGGCATTGGCCGTTTTTGCCTGGGCCAGATGCGCTGATTGAATAGTGATTGGCGTGGTACCGAAAGCATTGGAGAATTTCACCCGTACAGTGCTACCACCTATAGAGGTACGCATAAACATGCGCAGGGTATTGTCCTTGAGTGGCATGGGCGGGAAGTGCCCTTTCGACATCCAAAAGCCTTCGCGAATGTCTTCGGTGGCAGTGGCCCAAGTGGTTGTCCAGCTTGTTGCGGACTCATGTGTTTGTGGAGTAACGGCACATCCGCTGAGCAATAAAACGATTGCAGTCATCCTGAGCAGATACAGATTGGTGATAGAGGTAAAAAGTTGCTTCTTCATCGCTATGCAATAACGCCTTGATTTGACTATTGGGGTTGAGGTTAATGCGTAGGCTGGCATTGAGATTATAAAAACGCAAAGTGTTCGTGAAGTAAGATAAGTGCAATACGCATTTTTGTTATTACTATGTTAATCGTACTCGCAGACTGCCATAGTTAACCTCAGGTCTCGACCAAGCCGGGGTTGTGGAGATAGTTCCTGTAGGCTGTTTAATACGTTAAGGGAGATAACCACTTTTGCAGCATGGCCCCGTGTATGCGCGGCGATAATGGGTGACTTAGTTATGCGGTTGTCCGCAGTCAACATTTAACTTTACAATGTATTTACATTTTATGTTGGCCGGTTGATGATGAGGTGAGCACACCTTGTGGTAACGCAGGCTGCGGGTACCGACATCATATACAGAACAAGAAAAAGGCACGCATTACATGAAAACAACAAGAATACACCGCTTCCGCAGCTTCGCGATACTGTGTTTAGCAGGCTTTGTTACACAGGCCACGGCCGATACCTTAAAACTCAATAAAAAAGGGTATTTTGAAAAGCCGGGGCTAGAGGTAACGTCGTTTGCCGATTACTACCCGGAGGGGCACCAAACCGGCGTGACCATTATTCAGCACGGTGTTCGTGTAGCCGCCAACGGCGATTTGCGCTTGGAGGCGTCGCCGGGGCAGTGGTCGCCGGTGCCTAAAAAAGTGGATGAGACCTTTGATAGCGACAATCAACGCATTAGCACCTCGCTTGCTTATCCTAATGAAAAGCTTGACCGTACTGGTTTTAATCCGGTGATCTATCCTGATCTTAAATTAACCTATCAGATAAATGTTGAAGCCCTGGATGGCAACGCCTTTAAGGTCAGTGTGGATTTAGATAAACCCCTGCCGGATGAGTGGGTGAACAAAGTGGGGTTTAATTTTGAATTATTCCCCGGCCACTTGTTTGGCAAGTCTTATATGATTGACGGTGTGTCGGGGCATTTCCCGGTGCAGGCGAACGGGCCAATTCACGATGTACATGGTGCGCCTTTGGGCTTGCCAATGGGCGAGGGGCATACGCTGGTTGTGGCGCCGGAGTCGGCTTTACAGCGCATTAAAATTGAAAGTGCCGAGCAACCCATGCAGCTACTGGATGGCCGCGCCAACCACAACAACAGCTGGTTTATTGTGCGCAGCTTAATTCCGGCAGGTAAAACAAAAAATGCCCTTGAGTGGACGATTACACCCAGTGTCGAACCCGACTGGCGCTACAAACCGGTTGTGCAGGTCTCACAAGTGGGTTACGCGGCAAAGCAAAGTAAAAAAATTGTGGTTGAGCAGGACAAACGCGATAAACAGGCCAGTGCGCTGACGCTGTACAAAGTCACAGAAAACGGCAAGCAGAAGGTACGTACTGACAAGCCGGATTACTGGGGCGAGTTCTTACGTTACAACTACTTCACCTTTGATTTTAGTGATATCGAAGAAGAAGGTTTGTATGTTGCCGAGTATCGCGGCGAACAAACCCATGCCTTTAAAATCTCCAAAGATGTTTACGACCGCCATGTCTGGCAAACCACACTGGAATATTACTTACCGGTACAAATGTGTCACATGCGCGTGGTCGAAAATTATCGTGTATGGCATGACAACTGCCATGAAGACGATGCAAAAATGTCACCGGTTAATCACAATCATTTCGACGGTTATATTGCCGGGCCGTCAACGCTCACCGAGTATCAGCCGGGCGAGCATGTACCGGGCCTCAATCAGGGCGGTTGGCACGATGCCGGTGATTACGATTTACGGGTTGAATCGCAAATTGGTACGGTGTGGCGACTGGCGGCAATGGTTGAAGAGTTTGGTATTGACTATGATGCGACCCGCATTGATCAGGAAACCTCACTGGTAGAAATTCATCGCCCTGACGGCGTGTCTGATGCGTTGCAGCAAATTGAGCATGGCTTGCTATCCGTGATGGGCGGCTATGAAAGCCTCGGCCGATTGTACCGCGGCATTATTGTGCCCAGTATTGATCAGTATGTGATGCTTGGCGATGCCGGCTCACAAACCGATGGCATTGTGGATGATGCCCCGGCCACGTTAACCGAGAATCTATTTACCAGCACGAACGGCGCCGATGATCGCTGGGTGTTTACCGAAGATAATCCGAACCGGCAATTATACACCGCCGCCGGTTTGGCAACGGCTGCCCGCGTGATTAAAGACTACCGTCCCGAACTGGCTAAAAAATCCCTTGCTGCCGCTGAAGCCTTATATGAAGTCAGCGTGGCCGAGGCAGAGAGCTTTGGTTCAAAAGTGTTTGCTTTAAGCGAACTGGCAATCAGCTCTGCTAACCGCAAGGCTTATTTAACCCAGCTTGTTGCAATGCAGGAAGAGCTGGTGAATAACATTGACAAAGTAGCGTGGATGATTGGGCGCGTGATGCCGCTGGTTGAAAACAGTGGATTAGACAACACGGGCTTTGTAAACGCCATCGAGCAGGCGGTAGCGGCTTACCAGGTGAAGTTGCGCAACGAAGCCGAACAAACCCCCTATGGCGTGCCTTATGAGCCTAATATTTGGGGCGCTGGCTGGGCCATTCAGGATTTCGGCGTAAAGCAGTACTTTATGCATAAAGCCTGGCCACAGCATGCTTCAACGGAGCTGTTCCAAAACGCGCTGAACTTTATCCTGGGTGTACACCCAGGCGAAAATACCATGTCGTTTGTGTCGGGCGTAGGCTCTGAATCTGCGCTGGTGGCCTACGGTGTTAATCGTGGCGACTGGTCGTTTATTCCTGGTGGCTCGGTTTCAGGCACAGCGTTAATTCGCCCTGATCTGCCAGAGCTGAAAATCTGGCCGTTTTTTTGGCAGCAAACCGAATATGTAATGGGCGGCGGCGCGACTAACTTTATGTTTTTGGCGTTAGCGGCTAATTCTGTGACGCAACAGTGAGGTGTTTCACTGACTGAAAAGGCGTAATTGGCACGAAAGCGACTTGTTGTGCTGATGCATAATAGAGTTCGCTTAGTGCCAACTGCTCCCGTTGGTGCGTCATCACGCGTGCGATAGCCGTTGGCTTACTGCGATTTTTTGGGTAGCTGCGACAAATAGCGACTACTGCATCCAGGGATATTTGTGATTAGCCTCTTAGTAAAAACAGACTTTAACTTCCCATTTTAAAGTTTGTGAATTACAGGCTTTCAATGCTTTTAGCAATATAAACGTATTGCATAGTTGGGCCCATACCTGAGCGTTACCATATAGCGGTGTCAACAGGCTCAAATCAAAAATATTTATACAATGTCCCTAACCACAACAATGATGAAATTGCCATGGCCACCAACACACCCGCTGAGCCTAAGTCTTTCGCTAAGCCCGACAGAGGGTGAATCTCTTTTCCAATACGGTCAATTGTGACTTCAATTGCAGTATTAACAATTTCAGCGAACAGGATGAAGAGTATGGAGGAGAGCAAAATCGCCTTTTCCATGTAAGGTATTGACCAAAAAGCAAGCACTACCGCTGCTAAAATAAGTAAGATAAGTTCTTGCCTGAATGCTGACTCGTTTTTAACAAGCCACGATACAGCTCTTACTGAGTTCTTCATTGCTAATACAATACGCAACATGCCCTTTGGTTTGGCTTTGGGGTCGAAGTGCATTGCTGATGTGGTTTCGTCTATGACTCGCATTGTCGTAAAATATCCTGAGTGGGGTGGTAGGTGCTGCTCTGCACATGAGAAAGACCAAGTAATGTGTCAAAAAGGTTGTCCTGCGAATAAGGATGACTGGATAACGAATTGACACAGTCACTATACTGAGGTTGGCTAAACCTGGAGGCCCAATAAACCATGGGGACGTGAGTTTGCTCAGCGGGCGCTAAATTATAAGGGAAACCGTGCAAATAAAGGCCTTTCTCTCCCAATGATTCACCATGATCCGACAAATAAAGCATCGACGAATTAGGAATCGCAGAAAGCATTTCAATAATCTGGCCTAGCACATAGTCTGTGTAAGCAATTGTATTATCGTACGTATTTGTCAGCTCCGCCTCTTCACAATTTTGAATATCACTTCTCGGGCAATCTGGCACGTACTTAGCGAGTTCCTCTGGGTATCTCCGGTAGTAGGTAGGTCCGTGTGAGCCAATCATATGCAGGACGATCACTCTAGGCTCTTTGGATGGCGTTGAAAGAGTTTCTCTTAACAGGTCAACAAGTACCTCATCATAACAATAATCGCCATCGCACAACCTGGGATCTCTGGACGGGTTGAAGTCTATGGTCTCTACCCTCTTGCATACGCCTTTACAGCTGCTGTTATTGTCAATCCAGGTAACGTCCACACCTGCACGATGAATAATGTCTAAAACATTGTCCTGACTGTCTGCAGTACGCGAATCATAATTTTCTCGTGTAAGCCTTGAGAACATGCATGGCACGGAGACAGCGGTAGCAGTACCGCAAGATGTTACTTTGCTAAAACTGATTGCACCTGCTTTCTGGATATTGGGCGTAGTGTTTCTCGTATAGCCGTTGCTTGAAAACTTGTCCGCTCTGGCAGTTTCGCCAACCACTAACACTGTAGTAGATGGGTATACATCAGCGTCCTCTTTTACAAACGGACGCTTGTCCAATACTTTGTAAGGTAAAGGCGGGTAGAAGTAAGTGTCCCGGAGGTACTTGTACCCTGAGTTATAAAAGGCATAGGGAATAATATATCTGGTTAAGTCTTTGTTATTCCTGCCGACAGCTGCATAGCTCTTAAAAAGAAACGTGGCAATGACTGCAATACCTACTAAAGATATCAGGTTCAGCACCAGAAGGTGTTTAATACGCGCCTTGAGCTGCCCATTTATTTCCAGATTGAAAATCGCAAATACAGGGATTAATCCCAATAGAGCAAAGAAGACAAAAAGTGTTGAATTCAGATATGAAAAGGCTTCACCAGAATTTGTTTCCATTACATTCTGCATCATGCTCTTGTCGAAAATGACGCCATAAGTCAAGGTGCCGTAAAGTAGGAGAGCACTTACAACGAAGGTAATCGCAACAGTAAGGCGAGGTAAAAATAATGCACCAAAAAGACTGAGTAAAATGACATTCAAAAAAGTCAGCAAAAGTGGTACAGAGACGAAAAATGTCCATTCTTTCAATGTTACAGGGGCTACTACTTCATACACAGCAGACAGAAATGGTGCGTTAAATATTGCTGTGATAAATAACGAAGCAATTAAAATAAACTGAGCTGATGTAGGGGTAAAATTTAGTGATCGCGGAAATTTCACAATAAGGTTCTCGTGTACTTCTTTGCACACAAGATATCTGTCGAAACTTAAATCATGCTTAAGTAAAACTGTGGAATTGAATTTAACTTACCATTTTTTTATTCTGTGAAAATGGATATCGATCATGTATCTGGTTTGTCTGGAGTGTAACGAAAAATCTCCGTCGTCGTTGTTGGCAGCGGACACTTTTCACTTAATGCTTTGTGCGATAATAGTACCCAGTGGACGCGATGGGCATATCCTACAGACGTTGCCATTTCTTCTTTAAAACAATCGTAACGCACGTGTTTTTCATCGACAAGGACATACCTTCCCTTGTCCTCCTTCGCCAGCCATTGATAGGCGGCAGATAATTGCTCATCAGTATGGGTATGGTAACCAAAATGGATGATCGGATAAGGCGAGAAGAGAATAAACTGTTCAGAAAAATCAACAAGTGCAATAGTTGCATCATGTTGACCAATTGCTTTTTCAATGTTTGCAAATACGCTTTTGGGTGTTTTTACATCATCAAGTAAAGCGTAACCCCAAGTAGCGTATATGCCCCAAAGAGTACACAGGAAATAGGGCCAGACTCTCCAGCGCTTCCCCCTAACAGTCAGCGCCGCAACCAGACACGTCAGTCCTCCCGTTACTAAGAAAAACATCCAAGGAGAAAGTCCGAACTTTTCTTCTAATTTTAGGGCGAATGATGCCTCTACTATGCCGGACAAACCAAAACCCAATAAGCCCGCTGACAGTAAAAATACAACCCCCCACAATAACCAGGAGAATACTTTCTTATTAATAATGGAATCAAAATAAGGTGCAGAGATCAGTGCCAGCATCGGCAATGCGGGTAAGATATACACCCCCCGTTTTCCAGGACTTAGACTAAAGAAAAGCAGGACCAGTACAATCCAACCCAGGGGCAGGAATATGCGGGCATCACCTTTTTTAATCGCTCTATACCAAAATGGGATGAGCCATGGCAGAGCGATGCTAATCGGCAGCCAGAATAATGGAATAACCTCAACCAAGTAATACCAGAACGGTTTTATGTGATGCCAGGAATCTGCATATCGAGTGACCGTTTGCCTGAATAGAATGTTATCTTTGTATAGGGCAAGTGAGGGGTCATGGCTATTTTCGACCAATATCAACATAGGTATCAACCATAATGATATAGCCAGTAACATAACCAACCCCCCGGTTAGCCAACGGAATACGGCGTTTTTAGTTTGCTTCTTAGTTTGCTTTTTAGTTATTTCCAGCTGAGGCCAGACGCGTCGATGTATAAAGTACGGTAGCAGCATCAGAGCTGGCAAAAATCCAACCCCTTTTGTAATGACGCCAATTCCCATGAAAAAAAAGGCGAGGTAATACCAACGCCATTGCCGGCCAATTAAGAAAAAGCGCAGAAGAGCATAGCATCCGACTGTTATCCAGCAGCACACCATTGCGTCTATTTGTGCAGACTTGGCTTGAAGTAAAAATTGAAAACTAAATAAGAGAAGTGACGTTGCGATCAGTGCCTCTTTTGCGCTCCACAGTCGTTTTGAGATGTCATACACCAAAATGAGTGTGAGTAGGCTGCATAAAGCAGATGGGAGTAGAAACGCAACCTTAATTGACCCGAATAACGCGAAGAAAAATGCGATAGACCACATAAACACCGGTGGTTTATCAGGATAAAACTCTCCCGCTCTGGCAGGAAAAAACCACTGGCCTGTTTCGACCATTTCTTTTGCTACCTGTGCGAAACGAGGTTCATCAGCAGGCCAGGGATCTCGTAATCCAAGACCAATAAATATCAACACGCTAGCCAGTAAAAAAAGCCAGAAAGTGTAGTTTGAGTGCTTGGACTTATTTTTAACGGCTAAGCTTGTCTGGTTCATTGTTGCATTTACTGTTTTTGGTGAGTGAACGAAGTGTTTGGTCGCCATTATGTTGACGACGGTAAACCTTGAAAAGGTATGCGCTGAGCAAGCTGGACATTCCGAATAATAAGACGCTTATGATTATCTTAAGCTCTGAGTTGACTAATACGCCCTTACCCATCAATGCAAAAACCGCCATTTGAGGGATGTAGCCAACAGTAGATCCTAAAATAAAAGAGCGTGGTGGAATTTTTGAAACGCCAGCAAAAATGTTTGTGAGTAGATTATTCCCTACTGGCAACAGCCTGATGATTACGGACTTAAGAAAGGGAGAGCGAAATAAGAACCGGTCTAACTTGCGTACCCGCGTTTCAAAGTGATGAATAATCATCGGTCTGGCGAAATATCGTGATACTGCCATTACTGTTGCGCAGCTAAGGGTCGCTGCAAATGTTGAATAGATGACACCTTCAGCAAACCCAAACGCATAGCCCCCCATAAACGCGACTAACTGGCGTGGAAGTCCGATAGAAAGTAAAAATACTGAGACGGCTAAAAACTTAACGATCCCCGTCACTCCATTATCACGGGTATGCTTGTCTATCCACTCCTGATTAAATGCGTCAAATGAAGGAAAGAGCGACATCAAATGACTCAAGAACAAAATGGTAAGTACCAGAATGAAGAAGCGAAAAATACTTGAATTCACTTAGTTACTCGTTTCATTTTCTAAGATGACATCGTTAAGCTTATTACGTTTCTGAAGCCAATAAACGCCTGCCATATCAATAAGGCCGACACCAAGCCGACCTAGCATATTATACTTTGATTTTCCGAATTGCCGGTCCCTGTGATTCACTTCAACAACTTTAATTACTCCACCTTGTCGCCGGATCAGTGCTGGCAGAAAACGATGCATATGGTCAAAGTAGGGTAAGGCGAGGAATGTTTGTTTTGGAAAGACCTTCAACCCACATCCGGTGTCAGGTGTATCATCATTAAGCAATTTACTTCTTACCGAATTGGCTAGTTTTGACTGAAATCTTTTCCAGGCGGTATCTTTTCTTTGTTTACGGTGACCAGCAATGCAAAAGTGACTGCCCAACGGAAGTTGAGTCGCTATAGTCAGGAGATGAGGTATGTCGGCGGGGTCATTCTGCCCATCCGCATCAAGTGTCACAACTAATTCTCCGCTAGCATGGCTCACCCCTGTCCAGATGGCTGTACTTTGCCCAACAGAATGTTTATGCCGCAGTACGTTAATTCTGTCGAAGCCACCGGCTTTCAGACAAAGCAAATTCTCATACGTCTTGTCTGTGCTTCCGTCGTCGACATAGATAATTTCGAAGTTAGTTACATCACTCAACGTGTTATAAATTTCCTCAATTAAAGGTTTTAAATTTTGTTCTTCATTTTTTGCTGGTATGACAACTGAAATTCGCACGTAGCCCTCTGTCTAAGCCTTAATATCAAGCAATTTCTATTTTCGACAGAAAAATCTAGCAAACGAAACTTAAGATAAGCTTATGAAGCGTCTTTTAATTGGGGTAATAATGTCCCACCTGCTTAGGTAGTAAATAAATACAGTATATTCGAGGAGTTCTATGCTGTTGTGTATTGATCAGCTCTCGTAACGCTCTTGCCAGGGCACTGGCTTGCACGTTCGTTCGCCCTGACTTGCAATTGCAAATATTTGGTCCTGAGGAACGCCTGCCGCAAAATCAGTGCTTGAATCGTGGTACGTAACAAACATTTCCAGGAACAATGCATATCGTTTTTGGTTACTTTTAATAATGAAATATTAGTCCGTAATCGTTAACAGATTTGAGTTAACGCAACCTTAATCTGAATATTATCTGCGGAGTAGAGATCTCGCGACTTATCAATAGAATAAAAGTAGCCAATAGCTTATGTGCAGCTTCGGTGAATAGGTATTGACTTCAACGTACCAACACTTCCCCAACTGGTGCCGAGCGAAACGGCTACCACCGCACATATTACCATGCCCGCTGCAAGGAAGATCTCGGGAGATAATGTTTTTAAGCCGTAGTAAATAATAGTCGGTACTGTGCCGCTCGCAATCCATATGCCGACGATCATACCCACCACAATCAGCACGCTGACTGACGGCAACGCCACGTGTATCACCTTGAAAATGCCCGCCCGGATGTCTTCCCATGTCAGGCCAAGGTAAACACCCACAAAGCTAGCCAAAGCCACGCCGATCGCTAACGGAATATGCGGCTCAAAAACACCAAAGTAAAAAATCTGTGTGCCCAGTATTATGAGTGTCAAAACCACGGGGGTGAGTGCAAGCAATAACCCTGGCGTAGCGTTTTGCTTCTCTGTCATGCTGCTTCCTTACATTTTAAACTGGTGACGTAAGTGAACCTTCGGGTAAAAACATACCGAAGACAATTAGTTAGCCGGACTCATTAATTTTACACACTTAAAAAACAGGTACGGCGTGTTGCGTGATATAGATCGGAAAAGTGCGCAGCATAAAGTTATATGTGCTTCACATTAACCTGAAAAGGATGCGTTGCCATGGTGAACGGCCGAGGAATGTAAAAGGGGGCTAACCTATCATATGTTATGCTTTTGCTGCCTTAAACATTTTCTATCTTCCTGTTAGTCACGGTATTGATTCCTGGGTGGCGATATTAACCGGAATTGACCTGAGCGTGCTGAATTAAGCGCGAATTATGCCAAAAGCAAACCTGTAACGTCGTTCTACTTGTGTTCGTAATTTCGCTTCGACTGGTCTGAAAGTGTTACTTAAGTGCGGGGTAGAGGCTGTAAGTTCTGCGGTGAAGGGTCAATCTTTTATCTACAGGGAGTGAGGGCCTAAGATAGTCAGCGAGATCGTAAAAGGGAGAGTTCAACTATCAAAGTAGCCGTGAATATAAATCTGCAATAATTAGACTGCACATTCAGATATGAGTGCTGGTTAGCAGTAATCGCGCCCAACATTTCAATTGAAAAATGCTGGGCACATGCTTACCTTAACGATAAATGGGATTTAGTTTGTCGTTAATGTAGTACCGACACATGGCCATCGAGGCTAAGTAGTCAGGTGAACCATCGGTTTCAAGCGTGATCCAGCCTTTATACTGATGCTTTTTCAGCAACTCATAAAGCGCCGGGAAGTCCAGTACACCCTTACCCAACTCCCAGAACCAGCGTTTGCCATCGTCCTGAATTTCCGGATCCCGCGAGAACCTCACGTTATCTGGTTGTTGGGGATCAGCCGTGTCCTTGAGGTGAAAACCACTGATACGCTCCGCATAAGTATCATAAAAGTCTAATAGATCTTCCCCCATAATGGCTATTTGGGCGGTGTCTATGCAGTAGTGTACGAAACGCGGGTCGGTTAACTCAATAAATTCACGGTGTTCAGCTAAGTTAATACCGCAAAAGAATTCATTGTGAAGACCAAGCTTCACGCCATGATCGGTGGCGTAGCGGCCGATTTCGTTCATGACATGAGCGCACTGAGCAACTTCCTCCCGCGACAGCGGGCCTATGCCACAGTAATTGTCAGTAGGGCAGGTGTTCATTTGTGTCCCGCCAAATCCGACGATAGTGTCCACGGCATCCTTACCTGCCTTAACCACTTCTTCGAATTTTGATTTATCGTGACTGGCATGGGCACCGTGAAACATGCCGGTAATTTCAACGCCGCGTTCGGCGGCAAATTGCCGAAATGCGTCAGCCGACCCAAACAGCGGTATAATATCCGCCAGATCCCAGGGCGCCACTTCAATACCGTCAAAGCCAAGGGCTTTTTGGTATTTTAGTAAGTTGTCCCAGTCGCTGTAATAAGCCGTGTTCGACTTATCCTGATAGTAAAAATCACGAAAATTGGGAATTTTCTGGTAAGGAATGTTCTTCCAGTGATTCATATACGCATAGCGAATGTTTGGCATGATTTAAACTCCTTTTGCCTGTGAGACAAGTTGATTGACAAAGCGCTTGTCACGCAGCAATGCGCGCATTGGGTCGCGGGTCTGGTGGTTACACAGGCAAATATCACCGCTATAGTCCTGGTCTGTTAAGGTTTTTATCACATCAGTAAGCGGCACCGAGCCGGTTCCGACATCGGCAAACACCTGGGTAGCCTGCTGAGATGGAAATTCCGGGCTAGCGGACTGACTAAACGACTGGCTGGTGGTTAAGGGGGTATCCGCTAATTGTACATAACTGATTGCCTTAGCATTGGCCTGAATAAATGCCACAGAATCCAGCTCCGCTAATTGCAAATGAGCGGTGTTTACTGCCAGTTTTACATTCGCCGGACATTGATGAACCAATTCCAATAAAACCGGGATTGAAATCATGCTCCAGTATTCAGGACGTAACGCCAGCGTAATCCCTGTTTTCGCCGCCGTTTCACTAAGTTGTTCGATCAACGCTTTGGTTTGTTCAATAAATTGTTTATCGTCAACTTGCAGGTGCGGATGATAATGACGGAGGCGTCCGGCATAGGCCGTAGGCGATAGTACCAGCGTATCGGCACCTAACTCAGAAGCAAACGCAATCGCCTGACTGCCAAAATGGCCACTGGCACCGAAATAAAACCCAAGTTGATCGTTGCGCACAAACAGGTTGGCGTTAAAGCTCACTGCGCTCACCCGGTTGATCCCCGAATCAGCCAGCAGTTTGCGATATTGCTCGGTATTACCATATTTGGTATTGAGCGAGTACTGCGTCATGGGCACGCCACTGCGTCCGCCAAATTGCCAGACGGGCTCAAAGGGGATTTCAATACTGTCAAAGCCCGCCGCCGCTATCAGGGTATAAAGCTCTTCCCAGTAATATTTTGATTCGTATCGGTTGCGGTTCGGCTCTGAATAATGACGATTGATCATATCCAGGCTGATAGCAAAGTGCTGTGTAGACATGTTGCTTTCCTTTTGGGCAGGCTGCGGATTAATGAATAAGCGAGCGAATATAGGTGAGCGCTTCAGGCGTGGAATCTTTGGTTGGGTAACATTCGATTCCAATCAGTCCTTTATAGTCCGTGTTGCTGATTTCTTTTAGAAGCGCCGGCCAGTCAAGTGAACCTGCGCCAGGCTCACCACGACCAGGATAATCGGCAAGCTGGATATGGCCAATCTGGCTTTTTATTGTGCGTAAGGTGTCTGTCACGTCCTCTTGCTCAGCCGCTGAGTGATAAAGATCGTACAGTATCTTAACGCTTGGGCGATTGAGTTTATTGGCAATGTAGTAAGTATCAGACGTATTGCTGAAAAACACGCCAGGGTGATCTACCTTGGTATTTACTGCTTCAAGTAACAAGGTCAGTCCCATTTCGTCAGCAACATCAGCGGCCTTATCGATTGCCTCGCATACCACATCCAGTGATACCGCGCGGGGCATGAATGGTGCACCGGTTCCAGAGCCGCAAACCAGGTTTTTACAGCCGAGCTTGATGGCTTGCTCAGCCGTTGCTTTAACGGTTTCGACAAACTTTTCGTGGGTATCTTTCAGGACCAGCATAATACGCGGATCAACCAGCATGGAGTGTAAGGTAACATTATGTGTTTTTAATGCCCGGGCGATACTGTCAGTATCGCGGCCTTCAAGTGAAAATATTTCAACATGGGTGATGCCGGCTGCGGCCGCTGCCGCTATGCGTTCTTCTATGCTCTCGCCGGCTTCTTTAAACATATATTCAAGGTTTGCGGAGATGGTAAACATGGTAATATCCTCGTCCTTATAGACCTAGGCTTGCGCGCGTTTTAGACAATGCTTCGCGGGTTGATAAATCGTTGAGCTTATATTCAAGACCCAGCCAACCGGTAAAGTTTTCAGCACTTAACATGTTGCTTACTGCGTTCCAGTTAACGTCGCCGGTACCCGGTGCGCCACGCCCAGGCATGTCAGCAATTTGAATATGTGCTACCCATTGGGTGCGTCCGGCAATAATGGTTTCAATATCCTCTCCCATCACAATTGAGTGATAGGCATCGTAAAGCAAACGCAGTTTGGCACTATTAACGGCCTCAACCAGGTCGAGCCCGACCTTATTGCTATCGAGATACATGCCAGGGTGATCGACTTTGGTGTTAATCGGTTCCAGTAGCAAGGTAACGCCTGCACGCTCACCCACTTCAGCCGCTTTTCTCAAGGCTCTGAGGGCGAATTCGAAATGCTTTTCAGGTGAGGTATCAGGTAAAAGAAAGCCAGAAGCGATGATCATTTGCTTGCAATTAAGTTGCTGTGCAATTTCAGCCGACTCGGTCACTGCGGTGACAAACTCTTCCAACTGCGATTCATCCACTATGCTGCGGCGAGGATCCACGCAAAAGCTGGTCAGAGTGATGCCGGTTTCCTGTAACGCTTGCTTAATGTCCGCAATGGGCTTATCACGCCACAGATGAAACTCCACTCCTTCAAGGCCGGCTTCTTTGGCCTTGTAAATTCGCTCGGCAAAGTTGTCTGTTTCGTCTTCAAAAAGCCATTCAATACAAGCGGTTAGTTTCATAGTTGTCTCCAGTTTCAGCGTTCAGACGCTGTCAGTATTTGTGATGAGGGATAGCAGCGTATAAGTGCTACTTGTAAAATAAAAATGATCAATGGCAGGAGGTAATACACCCAGGCTATCGTGCTGGTTGCGCGGTCACTGACTGCGGTTGGATCATAACCGCCCCATGCCAGTGCGTAGGCCACGCCGGCACCGCCAAAAGCCATACCTATTTTTATTGCCAGTGATACGCCAGCGGCCAGCAGACCCTCCTGGCGAATTCCAAACCAGTGTTGGTGGAAGTCAACGGCTTCTGAGGCCATGGCATAAATGGAGGTCATTGTGATGCTGATAAACAGTGATGACAGCACATACAGGCTGATAAACAACCAGGGGGACTGTTCGCAAAACGGCAGCGCGGCATAGCAAATAAAACCGCCAATCAGTGCCAACGTGTCCGCTTTAATCAGTCCGAGTCGATTTAAAACCGGGCGGGCAATAAAGGCGCCCACGAGCAAAGTACCGGATAGCGTTGGTAACAGCACCGAAATCATCCAGGGTTGTTTGAGTACATTGATTGCAAAAAAAGGCGTTATAGAAAGCAAAGCACCAAAGCGGATAAAGTTAAGTAGTGCAAAACCCGATGCCACATTCCACGCCCGGTTTTTAAACATTTGCAACAGATCGGTTTTCAGGGTGACTGGCGTTTCTGTTTCTGTCGGTACTACCCTTTCCTGGCAATGCCAAAAACAGTAAAATAACATCGCCGTTGCGATAGCGCTGACAATCCCGCCCATCACCAAAAAGCCGTGTTGCTGATCACCATTACCAAAATACGCTACACCAGGCATAAACAACGCTGTAACAATGATCACGCCTACCGATGTCGCTACCGAGCGTGCAGCACTTAAGTCAATACGATCTTTGGCAACATTACTCATCATTGGCAGCATGGCGCTGTAAGGAATGGTCACGACAGACAGTAACAAGCCGAGTATAAAGTAAGTCACTAACGCGTAATAAAAACGTCCGTCGGTGCCTAAATCGGGCACATAAAATGTGAGCACACCGAACAACCCAAACGGGATGGCGCCAAACAGTAAATAGGGACGGGCTCGGCCCCAGCGACTGCGCGTGCGATCGACAGTAAGGCCAATACCGACATCAAAGGCGGCATCGACAATTCGGGAAATAAAAAATAGAGTACCGATTGCGGCTGCCGGTAACAGGGCGACATCGGTGTAGAACATCAGAGCAAAGGCACTGACCGCATTCCATACCAAGCTTGCTGATACATCACCAAAGCCGTAGGCGACAATCTCGCGACGAGACAGTATGCCTTTGTTCGCATTGTTAGTTAACATAACAGAACACCATAGTTGGCGCGCTATTTAATGTCCTGGCGCAGTACAAAGGGCAGACAACATATTTCGACAAGCTTTGATGGTTTACTGACCATTTACAAAGTTTATTGTAATTAGAATTCTAATATTAATTACAAGTTAATGGCAACCGATTATTTTAATTTTTGTAAATATTTTGTTTTAACTGTGGTTTTGCGGTGACGTTTTGAGGACAGCGATTGAATTCGCGCTGGCAAACCTGCCTTAACGTGCGGATTAGCCTGCCAGATCCCGTTACTTGTCAGGCTATTAATCTGTCTCAATTGACGCCGCTATGGCAGGCCTGCCCGCTCAGGACTGAGTTGAGTTACTGTTTGGCGGGTGCGCCTGGACAAAAGCGGCATCAAAACAAGATAAGTAAGGGGAAAACGCAAGGGGCCGTAAATTATTTTGGAAAAGATCTATTAATAAACAATAACTTAGGAAGTTTATTTTAATTGATCAGGGTGACCAAGCAAATAGTACAGGGTGATTTGACTTAAATCATCAAGCAATTCTTGCCAGTCACCTTCTCCAGCGACACTGTCCATAATACCTAAGCCAAGGTAGCGAGCCAGCGCGGCATAGATGACTTTAAAAATATGGTCAACGGCGCGCTCCGGATCGGGTTGCGACATCTCGTCTTTACATTCCAGCAGCAGTTGAATAAAGTCAGCGATATTTTGCGCTGCATGCTTTTTACCGTAAGCAAGCACTATCTCATCAATAGCAGAAACTTCCATCAAAGGACGCAATATACCTTTATGATTATCAAGCAGTTTGGCGTACTCGGTAATAGTTTCCGGTACCAGCGCCCGTAACTTTAATTTTTTACGGCGGATACGGGTAATGACCAACGCGGTTTCAACTTCCAGAGCGTCCAACTCACGTTGCTGCAGCAAGCGGATCAAATCCTCTTTACTTTTAAACCGGTTGTAGATAGAGCCAATTGACACTTTTGCGCGTTTACTGACTTCCTGCAATGTAAAGTCTTTATAGCCTTTCTCCACCAGTAACTCAGACGTTGCATTGAGTAGTCGTTCTAAAGACGCTTTACTGCGAGTTTGTTTAGGTTCTTTTAAGTAGTTTTTTGAGGCTACAGTCACGCGGCTTTCCTAGCTTTGATAAGTAAGTAATACAAATTAAAAAATTAGAATACACGCATTTATTTTAGATGTTAATAAAAATTTCATCTGACAGCTAATTGCCGTTGTGGCCACGCCTTAATTTGCGCCAGTGGTGTATTGTTTTATCAATCCTGAATAACGGTTTAAATAGACAGTGCATGATTAAAAACGATTATTTGCATCGCTTAACGCTTACTGTTGGCTCTTTTCGTCCTTTCTACTGGCTCTGAATATACCTTTCTCTTTAAAGTTAATAACACGCTATAAATAAATATTTAACAAATATTCTTGACTGGTTAATTAGAATATATATTCTATAAGTCTCGTGTGTGAAGTAAGTATTCTAGGATCGGTACAGATGAAAAATATTGTTAACTTCTTTAAACGACTGACATTAGTGCCACAAGGACTGATCATTGTCATCTCATCGTTTTTACCGCTCTTTGCAATTGTTTCAATGTTTCCGGCCTTGCCTTCGATTATTGATCATTTCAAAGACCACCCGAATGCCAGGGAGCTGGTACCGTTAATGGTATCGGCGCCAGGCCTGGCTATCGCGCTGACGGCGTCGTTTGCCGGGGTGCTGGTCGATAAATTCGGGCGTGTAAAACCACTGCTGTGGGCCACATTCTTTTATGGCGTGTTTGGTATGGCGCCGTTTTTTCTAACCGATCTGTATATGATGATGGGGAGCCGGTTTTTGCTGGGCTTTTCTGAAGCCGTCATTATTACTGGTGTGAATACGCTGATCGCTGACTACTGGGAAGACGAAGGTCGACGCGACTGGTTATTTTTGCAAGGACTAGCGGGGCCATTCTTAGGCGCTATCGTTATTCGCATGGCCGGACCTGCAACAGAAATCCAGTGGAACGGCGTATTTTTAATTTATGGCGTGGCATTTATAATCTTTGCGTTAATGGCCCGTTACCTGACGGAAACGCGCGCAAAATCAACACCACATAATGCTGCTTCACAACCAATCACTAATCAGACTGCCGCTGTAAAAACACCTTTCCCCGTGGGGGCTATGGTGCTGGTTGGAGGCGTCACGCTCCTCGCTTCGGCTCTTTATTATGTGTTTATTATTTCTGGTGGCCTGGTGTTTCGTGAAATAGGCATAAACGAACCTTCCCGAATCAGTGAGTTATCAGCAATTCCAAGCTTATTTGTTATGGTCGGTGCCCTGATATTCAGGTTGCTAGGTAAGCAATCTAACGCTATTCAGCTAGGGGCGCTCTTCGCAGTGCTATGCAGTGGCCTGCTAATTATGGGATTAGCGGACTCAGTACCGGTGCTGCTTGCAGGTCTGGTGATCCAGCAAACCGGCGCTGGCATGTCTGTTCCGTGTTTAATCGCCTGGACCCAATCTAAAGTGACGCTTCAGCATCGCGGTCGGGGAATGGGAATATGGGCCTCCTGCTTTTTCTTCGGACAATTCTCCAGCCCATGGCTGGTCGCTAAACTCGAAGGCGTTGTGGGCTCGGTACAAGGTGCATTTGAAACCGCCGGACTGGTTGGGATCGCCGCCGCTGTCATAGCGTTGATTGCTCACATAAGCGGCCGTTCCAAAGCAAAACCGGTGTCTACGCACGGTTAAACCTAAAATTTGATGCGCTTGCTTAAATAAAAACGGTGAGAAGCGCATCTTAACCTGCAGCTGTTGTTGAACAGGTGAGGGCCATGCAGGGCCAACGCGTGAGTTAAGTAAACTCACAAACAAAGACAATTGAAAACGCTATCGGAGATAGTTATGTCGATAAAACGAGGCGTCAGCCTTTACAGTTTTCAGCATGAGACCTTTCTTGGCAAAATGGACCTGGAAGATTGTATTCGCACTTGTGCTGAATTAGGTGCTTTTGGCATTGAAGTCATTGGTGAACAAAGCTTCTGGGGATACCCGGAACAACCCGTTAAAGAAGCGGATATACAACATTGGCATGCATTGATGGAAAAATACGGTACAACGCCGGTTGCCCACGATTTTATGCTGGATTATAAACGCTACAAAGGTCGCATTATGCCGTTTGATGAACAGGTCGCGAGCATTAAGCGCGATATTGATTTAGCCAAACGACTCGGTGCGCCTTATTTAAGAGCCCTGGTGGCGATTGAACCGGATGTACTGGTTGCGGCTGCGCCTTATGCCGAAGAGGCAGGCGTTAAATTATTGCTTGAAGTTCATGCGCCGCTGCATTTTGACCATCCGTGGATCTTAAGACACGCTGAAGCCTATGAACAAAGCGGCTCTGATGCCCTGGGATTTTTGCCCGATATGGGCATGTTCCTGGATAAATTCCCGCCAGTCTGGAAAGCCCGTTTCATTCGCAATGGCGTACCACAAAAGATTGCCGACTATATCGAAAAAGCGTATGAAGATCGCGTGCTGAGTGAGTACGTTATTCAAAATGTACGTGAAATGGGCGGTAGCGGTCCGTCGATTGCTATGGCAGAAACATTGCGTCATAACGCCGCTTACGATCCGAGACGCATGCTTGATCACATGAGTCGCATTCACAATATCCACGGTAAGTTTTATGAGGTGACTGAGGACTTGATTGAGCCATCGATCCCCTATGATGACATTGTCAGAATACTCACAGAAGGGGGATACAATGGCCATATTTGTTCCGAATATGAGGGTAATCGCTGGATAGAGGATGCGGTTGAGGTAGATTCAGTTACTCAGGTTAGCCGTCAGCAAAAAATGCTTGATAAGCTAATTAATCAATACGCGAAATAGGAGGCGGCATGTTTGATAATAAAGTGATTGTTGAAGACAGTCTGGCCTCAGAGCAACTTGAAGATGGCCGCTACGGCGTCAGTGTCCTGGCGCGTTTACCTTATTACCGGGGGCTGGGGTTGTCGATGGTCGAAAACATAGCCGTATCCATCGATGGACAGGACGTTCAGCGGGACAACGTAAGGTTTGCAGTACGTGGCAATATGTGGACGCTGGATGAAATGGAAACGGAATACGGCGATCGCTGGAACTTTGGGGAGAAGGCCAAAGTGCTCGTGGTCACCGGGGAGCCGCTGGACAGCGGTTCTCATGAAGTGAGTGTCGCCATCACCATGCGCGTTTCTTACTTACCTTTCGTTCCCACAACGCGAGACGTTAAAACCTTAAACCTGTAATTTACTCTGCCGGGCAGTCATGTTGTGAGTGCCCGGCGACTATCGGAGACAATGATGTTGTGCTCTGTGAAACACCTTTACTTCTTTTCTTATGCGCAATTATGCGCAGGACTTTGTGGATTACTTCTGCTGTCCATCAGTGCTGCAGAAGCGGCAGAGAGTGTTGTGATCCCGGTGCCGGACTATCGTCCACCGCAAACCGTTCAACGTGTAGCCGTCCCAATCGTGCCCGATAGCAAAGTGAGCAATGTTCTGATTGTCACTGGTGAAAGCTCCTATGAGCATGATTGGACCGGCGTGAACACACAGCTACGCAGTTTAATGCTCAGCAGTGGTACTTTTGATGTGCGGGTGCTCGAAGATCCCCGCATGCTGACCGCGCAGGTACTCACCCGCTACGACGTGGTTTTTATCAACTATCTGGGACGCTGGAATTACAGCGACAGCGAGGAACAACGCTGGGGCCACACCGCTGAGCAGGCACTTTTTGACTATGCAAAAAAGGGTGGGGGCGTGGTGCTCTACCATGCCTCGTTCAATATGGGCGCCCCGTCATGGCCCGCCTTTGAGCGGCTGGCAGGGGGCACGATGCGTCCTCAGTACGGTAGCCGCCGGTCGCCCCCCGATGCGTTTCTGGTCAGGATTGTCGATCATGATCATCCCGTCACGCAAGGCATGCGCGACTACATCTGGACCATGAATGATGACATGTACACCAATATGTATTGGGATCCGAAAGCAAAGGTGAGGGTACTTGCGACAGCGTACGATGACCCGGATTTATATACCGAGGCGATCGCCGGACCTAAATATCCACCAAGTCTGTATACGCCTGAGAAACTTGCCGGTATGTCAGCGATGGCAGCAGATAACCCACAGGTCTGGACTGTGGAGTACGGGACCGGGCGGGTTTTTTGTATCGCTCTGGGACATGGTCCGGACACCTTGCTGCATGACGGCGTTAAGAGCCTGATCCTGCGGGGAACACAATGGGCTGCCACTGGTGGTGTATCGCTGCCAATTGGTCCTAAAGCCCGGGCATTTACTGAATAAATGAGAGTGGAATTATGAATTCAATAGAAAATCAACAGCGCAGAGTCTGGCTCAAACAAGCGATGGCAGCCTGCGGTCTGATTATGGCACCCAGTGCCGTATGGGCTGCCAGCAGTCCTGACGGCGCAACAGTCCCTGCATGGTTAACGGCAGTGTGTGATTGTGTTATTCCGGATACCGATGTTCCTGGCGCCGTTGCTGCAAAAGTTCCCGGGTTTGTGCAAATGGCCGCTGATCATGGACTGGAAGGCGCTAAGGCGTCGTTAATTGCTCAGTTTGAACATTTGTTTAATGAGTATTCCGGGAATGATCTGACAACATTGAGTGAAACCCGCTTAGAAGCGCACCTTGAACCGCTGGACAGTGCAGCCTACAGCCATCCGCGGGGACAGGCTTTACCTGACGTGTATGCGGCATGGAAAACGCTCAAATCATTAATTGTACTTGGTTATTACACGTCTGAAATCGGCGCCAGCCAGGCACTCAGGTACGTGCTGGTGCCCGGAAGGTTTGATCCCGATGTACCGCTTTCTGACAACCCCAAAGCATTTTCTTCAGATTGGACAGGAGTAAAATACGGATGACACACAGCAAGCAATACGATGCGATTGTCATAGGCTCCGGTATTACCGGAGGTTGGGCCGCCAAAGAGCTCACCGAAAAAGGCTTAAAGGTGCTGATGGTAGAACGTGGCGAAGACATCCCGCATCGCACGGGCTACAAAAATGAAATGAAAGCGCCTTGGGAAATGCCCTTCCGCGGTGAAGGAGACCAGAATTATCTGGATGAACACTTTCCGGTTCAGCAACATTCCGGGCATTTGGATGAATGGAATCAAGATTACTGGGTTGACGATAAAGCGCAGCCCTACCAAACGCCCGACGATACAAAATTTCGCTGGATCCGCGGCTATCATCTTGGTGGTAAATCGTTAATGTGGGGACGTCAGTGTTACCGCTGGAGCGACTACGATTTTAGTGCCAATGCTCGCGATGGTATTGGCACTGACTGGCCGATTCGCTACAAGGATCTGGCACCCTGGTACGATAAAGTGGAGGAGTTCGTTGGCATATCCGGGGCTAAAGAAGGTTTGCCTCAGTTGCCCGATGGGCAGTTTCAGCCACCGATGGTGCTCAATGTTGTTGAGCAATACATGCGCGACCAGATTAGCCAGCACTTTCCGGAACGGCGACTCACCATTGGTCGAACGGCTAACCTCACTGAAGGAAAACCCGAAGAAGGCCGCGTACAATGCCAGAATCGTTCGATTTGTGCGCGAGGATGTTCTTTTGGGGCTTATTTTAGTACCCAAAGCAGTACCTTACCGGCCGCACAAAAAACGGGTAATCTCACGCTTATTACTAATGCGATGGCGTCGCGTTTAATTCATGATCCTGACAGCAACCGGATAAGCGGTGTCGAAGTGATTGATACCCAATCCCGGCAAACCACCACCTATCATGGGAAGCTGGTATTTTTATGTGCCGGTGCTTTTAATTCTGTGGCGTTAATGTTGCGTTCCGTGTCGGCGGCGTTCCCGAATGGGTTAGCTAACAGCAGTGGTGTGTTGGGTAAATATATTATGGATCATGCCAGTACCGTTGGTGTTGCATCAGTGATCCCCGGTTTTGAAGATCGTTATTACTACGGTAATCGACCGACCGGTGTGGTGGTTCCGCGTTTTGTCAATTTAGAAGAACAGGATCAACCATTTACCCGTGGGTTTTCCTATCAGGGCGGCGCCTATCGGGCGAGCTGGTCGCGGGGAATGAAACAGGCTGGGATTGGTAAGTCGTTTGCACAACGTCTGCAAGGCCCGGGCGACTGGAAGTTTGTACTGACCAGTTTTGCTGAATGTTTACCCCGTGCCGAAAATGCCATCACCCTGGATCCGGATAAAACCGATGCCGATGGTTTTCCGCAACTGCAGATCCGCTTTTCATTTAGTGAAAATGAATACAAACTGCTGCATGCGGCTAAAGAAGAGGCTGCAAAAATGGTGGTTGCCGCGGGCGGGAAGGTCTTGTTTGGCTCCGACCAGCCTAATCCAGGTGGCTCGGCGATCCATGAAATGGGCGGTGCTCGCATGGGACGGGACGCGAAAACGTCGGTGCTTAATGGTTATAATCAGGCCCATGATATCCCCAATCTTTTTGTTACTGATGGCGCGGCGATGGCGTCGTCAGCCTGTCAGAATCCATCTTTAACATACATGGCCCTGACTGCAAGAGCCGTTGACTATGCCAGTCAACAGTTAGCCAAAGGGCTAATCTAACATCCTATAGCCTGTCTGCCCTGGGGGTAGACAGGTGCACATAAAAAAGTAAATCTACTATGAATAATCAAACATTAGAGTCTGAAGACTTTTCAGGTCAGGATCTTTCTGGCCGCTACTACTCCCACTGTCACTTCTATGCCTGTCGATTTGACCGTTGCGACCTGACTGACACGGTCTTTGAACACTGCAGTTTTATAGAGCCGGGTGCTCAGGGAGCCTGTACATTTAGCTTTGCGAAGTTAAACGATGCCCGGTTTGAGCAATGTAAACTGGCGATGGTTAATTTTAAGGGCGCGGAATGCCTTGGTATTGTGTTGCAGCATTGCGATATGAAAGGCGCTGACTTTACCCAGGCATCGTTTAGCAATCAGATTAGCCATAATGCCTACTTTTGTTCAGCAACCATCACCGACTGCAATTTAAGTTACGTTAACTTGTCTGGTGCGCGTTTAGAAGCGTGTAAACTGTCAGATAATCGCTGGATCGATGCTAACCTGAGTGGCGCTAGTTTACGCGGTGCTGATTTATCACGTGGTGAATTCTCGCCGGAATGCTGGTACCAGTGCGCCCTTCAAAACGCCGATTTACGCCATTGCGACCTGGTTGGTCTGGATATACGTCGCGTTGATGTTACCGGAATAAAGATAACCCAGTGGCAGCAACAGGAACTGCTTGGTCAGTTGGGTATCATCGTCGAACCGGATTAATGATATAAACCATTACCCATTACCCATTACCCATTAC
>JABXHM010000009.1 GCA_013373625.1 Alteromonadaceae bacterium
GCGAACCTCTTTGATTCGCTGCTTCGGTGCCCTTAAGGCCCTGCCGAAGCGGGATGCGTATAATACGCTTTTCGTTTTTAGAGTCAACATGTTTTTTGAAATAATTCTGAAAACTGCTTTCTCTTAAACTCACTTCAATGATGTTGTTAAACTCCCTTGAAGTGAGGCGCGCATTTTACGTATCTTTGCGCTTGCGTCAATACTGATCTGAGAAAAAAAATGAAAAACGCGACCGTTTGGTCGCGTTTTGTACAATCAGGCGAATCTACACCCTAATTTTACGTCTTATCTTTATCTGACTGCTCACTATTAGCGTCTGAGTCGGTATTTTCCGTTTCATTTTCATCATGAGTTGGCTTAGCGGTCTTAAAGTCAGCATCTTCCAGATGATCGCCCACTACATCGTTTAACGTAACCTTATCTACAGTTCTAAATGTATTGATTGGCCCAGCCAATGCGTACAATGCGAACACAAGGAACAATACGAGTGCAGGCTCTGTTGCTACAACAATAAATATCAGCAATATAAGCAAAAGCGCTACAAAGGGTACTTTGCCATGCCAGTCTACTTCTTTGAAACTGTTATATTTAAAATTACTCACCATGAGTAAGCCCGACAAACCAGTCACCAGTGCTACGACTATACCTATATCGTTACCATTTATATCGTACTCGACTCCCAGCCAGACAAAGCCGCTGACAACTGCCGCCGCCGCGGGACTAGCTAACCCTTGGAAAAAGCGTTTATCAGCGATGCCTACTTGTGTATTAAAGCGAGCTAAACGCAGCGCCGCACCTGCGACATAAATGAAAGCAGCAAACCAACCTAATTTACCCAGCTCACTTAATCCCCAATTATATGCAACCAATGCGGGCGCCATACCAAAGGACACCATATCAGCCATAGAGTCGTATTCAGCACCAAAATCACTTTGTGTATTAGTAATACGTGCAACGCGACCATCGAGTCCGTCAAAAATCATTGCTACAAATATAGCGACTGCTGCGGCTTCAAATTTACCGTTCATCGAGGACACCACAGCGAAGAAGCCTGAAAACAATCCTGCAGTTGTTAGCAAATTAGGCAGCAGATATATGCCTTTATGTTTACTTTCTGTCATAGTTTTCTCTATTACTTACATCAACGTTTATTATTTCACATTCTTTGAAAAGTTTCTGTGGTTTTCAGCACAAGGGTGATCTTAAGCCCAGGTGAAATAGTGGTTTACTATAATCACTTATCACTTCATATACCAAACAATGCTCTGCCAGATGATACAATTAACTTAATCTACGGGTGTAGAATAAGCCATGTTGAAGCTCATCTCATCCTAAAGTCGCTGTCGATTTCTTTTACATATATGACAGCCATTATTTGTAAATTGCTCTAACCCCTTGTAAAGCATTAAGTTAAAATTTTAGGCATGATTAATGCTTGAATCCTTACAAGGTGATTAGTGCAGAATGAGGAAGAGTTGAATGAAGCTGTATTATACTAAAACTGTCCTGGTAGTAGCCGCTCTGATTATCGCGACACCTAAAACTACCAATGCAACCTCTGGCTGTGACGTGAACGGATGTGATTCATGGCGAGCGGCTTCGACATATGATTTAACGAATTCTCAGGACGGGTACGGCATTAATTCAAGGGATGGTCAGGGCGTCTATGATAATAGTGTAGATCCAACAAACAGTACCGTTGTCGTCGATGGCGTCTCAATCTCTGTTACTGCCTGGTCAGATACTGGGGGTTCAAATGATAATATAGTTGATTCGGCCAGTTTGTCCGGGCCTTATGGTGAAGGTCTGGGTATTTTAAACAAAGATGAACAAAGCTTCGACGATCACAGCCACAACCACGCCATCGATAATGAAGGATATTTAGCTGACTATGATATGGTGCTCTTCTCCTTCTCTGAAGAAGTCCAACTCAGTGGGGCAACCTTTAGTTGGTTAGGCGGACATTCGTCGAGTCAGCAGGTGACTGTGGCAGGTTTAGCGGATACCAATCAACTTACCAGCGGCTCTGCAAGCTGGTCTGATATTGCAAGTTCAGTAGGCAACTCTTTAAAAGGGAGCTTTGGGATTACTGGAAACTATGGCAACTATCACTCCGATTTTACCACCACTGGCTACTCAAAATACTGGCTGGTCGGTGCGTATAACTCAATATTTGCCTATGTTGATAACTTCTCCCAGGGCAATGATAAGTTTAAATTGTCGTCTATTGGCTTTAGCAAAGCACAAGGCTCGCCAAACGATGACAATCTAGAACCGGTTAACTCGCCAAGTACGCTTGCACTAATGCTATTGGCGGGTAGCTTTGCTGTTTGGCAACGAAAGGCCAAACAGCTCAAGTAATACCGCGATATCCTGGCATTACGTAGGCATGCACAAACACATGCTTACGTGCCCTCCGCCGACCTATTCACTCAACCTTCTGAAACACATCGCTCACCACATTCGGTGAAGCTGTATTTTTTAAAATACTGCGCGAATTCATACATTAGGTAACGGTACTTTCTGATACTTCAGTCACTACTATTAATATCTTTTTACAGCGGACCGCACAGTACTATTTTTCGCCATGCGAGCTATCGCTGTGCAGAGCGTCACGCCGACGCGCTTTTAAACAGGCGAGAAACTCAACTGCATCCATTCAGAATGCAGAGTTGAACTGATAATAATAAATCTACTTTGGTACGCTTCAGCTTTAACCCTAAAGCGTAGTAACATAAAACACAACGGATACACTTACAGGGGTGTGGTGTTTACAACACTTTTTGTTCACAATCTAAATTATCCAACCGAGATTTATAAAAAATATGCGTTTAACATTAGCTTTGTTAGTTGTTATGTCTCTGCAGGTTAGCCCCTTGTCGTTTGCAAGTTCAGAAGATGATTATGAAAAGGCGCTCTCAGCTTATAATCAGGCATCTTATGACGATGCATTTATCCACTTAAAAAACAGCTTAAAACAGGATCCTGACAATCTCGCGGCAAAAATCTTAATGGGTAAGATTTTACTTATCAACGGTTACCTGAACGCTGCAGAAAGCGAATTCTATGAAGCTTTAGACCAGGGCGCAGACTTCAATCTGGTCGCCGAAGCACTCGGTAATTCACTGCTTTTTCAAAATAAATACGAAAGAATCATTAATTTCAGCGGCACCGAACAATTAGTTAATGAGCAAAAAATAAAATGGTTACAAATCCGTGCAACGGCATGCATTCGATTAGCACGCTTGGAATGCGCAAATACCGCATATAAACAAAGTTTAGATATCGATCCAACTTACATACCGGCTTATAACGGCCTTGCCTCCGTTGCACTTTCTCAAGAAGACCTAGATAACGTCCAGCAATATTTGGACAAAGCGCTTAGTTATAATAGCGAGGCTGCGGTGACCTGGCGGCTTAAAGGCGAATTAGCACATGCGCGAAATGATTATGACAATGCGATTGGTTATCTGCAAAAAGCGTTAAGGTTGGATCCTGACGATCCGATTACGCTGCGAAAGCTGGCGGATATCTACTTACAAAGTAATGATTTTGATAGCGCCAGAGCTTTTGTTGATGAAATTATTCAAAAAACACCTAACGATCCTCTGGCTATACTGCTGAGCAGCTGGCTTGAAAGCAAGGATGAGAAACAGCTGATCAGTAATGCTCGCCTAGAGCAACTCAATGAGATTATGGCGAGCTTATCTCCAGAGCTTATTGCTGACCAGCCCGTGCTACTTTACATAAGCGGTTTAACGGCTTTCTTCCACGGTAATACTGAGCAAGCCAGTAGAGATTTTTCTCAATATTTATTGAACAACCCCAACGACACTCAAGCTATCGTGCTATTGGCAAGAACATATCTGATGACACAACGAAATCGCCAAGCACTGATATTATTAGAAAAGCACGAAAAGAAGTTACTTGACGATATAGAGTCAGCGTTATTACTTGGCGATTTATATTTAAAGCAAAACAAAACGTTTAAAGCACAACGCCTAAGCGACGAGCTCAGCGAACGATACCCCCAGGACCCAAGAGTTAGTTTGTATAAAATTCGCCTGATGGCCGTCCGGGGTAATATGGAACAAGCAATAGCAATCCTGGATAGTAGCTATGCGGAAAACCAGGATAATATTCCATTTCTGCTCACTTACAGCCTGCTAAAACTCAGAGAAGGTTCACTAAACGATGCGCTAAATAGTGCTGAAGCTATCTTATCGCTCTATCCGGATGATCCTGACTTTATTAACCTGAAAGCAGGAATATTAATTCGCCTTAAAGAATACGATGAAGCCCTGGACCTTATCCTCTTCGCTTTAGCAAAGAAGCCCGATTTATTTGCAGCAAAGTTTAATAAAGCCGCAATACTCAGCCGCCAGGAAGAGTTTGCCGCATCGAACCTTGTGATAGAAGAACTCCTGGCGTTATCACCAAACCATCCCCAGTCACTTTTGCTGAAAGCACATAATATGGTCAAGCAGGGCGATGTAGGAAACGCAATCTCACTTTACAACGACATTTTGGTTCTCGATTCCAGTTTCAATTTCGCCAGAATCGAACTGGCAAGGTTGTATCAGTCCGAAGGTGACTTCGACAGAGCGATTTATCATATCGATCGACTACTTGTAGACGACTTCGATAACCCGGATTATTTATTGTTTAAAACCTCATTGCTTATTCAAAAGCGAAGTAATGTTGAGGCCAAGAAAACGTTAGCCATTGTAGAGCACTTCACCAAGGAGTCGGTGTCATTGTTGATGCAACAGAGTGAACTCCAGCGGGCTGTCGATGATTTCCCGGGAGCGTTGAAATCATTAGATACCGCCTTGAACCTGGCACCAAACAACCAACGCCTGGCCTTAGAAAAAATAAAACTACTGATTGAAACCAATGATCTGGATACTGCGAAAAAGTTATTAGACACGATGCAAAGTAACAGTGGTCAGAATGCGAATTACTGGTTAGTACTGGCGCTGTATCACAACCGACAAGGTGACATAAATCAGGCCACTGATGATTTACAACAAGCACTGAACATTGACCCTGATTTTTACCAAGCGCTGGTATTACTTTATGACTATGCGCTTAAGGGGAATAACGAAGCTGCATTCACCTCACAATCTGAAAAAATCCTTAATAACTCCCCCGACAATATTCTTGCAAAAAATCTCCTTGCCCAGTTTTATTTTATTCAAGGTAATTTCGACAAGGCCACACCACTGTATACATCTTTGCTGCAAGAAGAACAGTTATTCAATAAACCAATAGTGTTAACCAAACTGGCGGTTATGAACCTCACTACAGATATCGCACAAGCCAGGCAGTACATAACCCAGGCCTATGAATTAGACAGTAGTTCTCCCGAAATTCTGGATACTTACGGTTGGGTACTCGTGCAACAAGATCAGTTGGAAGATGGTTTAGGTATACTACGGCGTGCTTTTGCGCGCGACTCCAATAATCCTGAAACCCGCTATCATATTGGCTACACGCTGGCTAAATTGAACCGCAACAAAGAAGCAATAGATGAGCTGCGCAAAGCGGTTTCAGTGGAGCGTCCGTTTTATAGCCGAAGCAAAGCCCAAGCGTTGCTGGATAGCTTGTTATAATTTAAGCCAGTTAAAATAAAAAAGCCGGTAATAAATTACCGGCTTTTTTATTTGGGCAGCATCCTGTCCGCTGGCCCTAGCTATACAATAACCAACTGGTCACCGTCCAGATCGATCCTCACCGTTGATTCCGGTAACAAACTACCCGACAAAAGCTGCTGCGCCAGTGGATTTTCTATTTGCGTTTGTATAGCACGCTTCAGGGGACGTGCGCCAAACACCGGATCAAAGCCAGCATCGGCAAGCTTGTCCATCGCTCCGGCTGATAACTCCAGCTTGTAGCCTTTTTCGGCCAGACGTGCACGAAGCGAAGCCAGCTGTATTTTAGCAATCCGTTTAATTTGTTCTTTACCCAGCGGATGAAATACAACGATATCGTCGACACGGTTAATAAACTCAGGGCGAAAATGCTGCCCCACCACATTCATGACCATGGATTTCATTTCTTCGTACTGACTTTCCTGATGCTTATCCTGGATAATGTCAGAACCTAAATTGGACGTCATAATCACCACGGTATTTTTAAAATCGACTGTTCGTCCCTGTCCATCCGTTAACCGGCCATCATCCAATACCTGCAGAAGGATATTAAAAACATCCGGGTGTGCCTTCTCTACTTCATCCAACAAAATTACTGAGTACGGTTTGCGACGTACCGCTTCGGTCAGGTATCCGCCTTCTTCATAGCCTACGTACCCCGGCGGTGCACCGACCAACCGTGCAACGGAATGCTTTTCCATAAATTCCGACATATCAATGCGAACCATGGCGTCTTCGGTGTCAAACATAAAACCGGCTAACGATTTACACAGCTCAGTTTTACCTACCCCGGTTGGCCCCAGGAACAGGAAGGAACCAATCGGTTTATTAGGATCTGAAAGCCCGGCCCGCGACCGACGAATAGCATTAGACACTGCATTAACCGCCTCTTGCTGGCCAACCACCCGTTTGTGTAACACATCTTCCATACGCAGCAGTTTGTCACGCTCACCTTCGAGCATTTTTGACACAGGAATGCCGGTCCAGCGAGAAAGCACATCGGCAATTTCTGCTTCTGTCACCCGGTTTTTCATGAGCAACGTTTCTTTTGACTCATTCTCGGCCGCTTTTTCGAGCTTCATTTCAAGTTCGGGAATGCGTCCGTATTGCAGCTCTGACATGCGGTTAAGATCAGAAGCTCGGCGAGCTATTTCTAAGTCTAATTTGGCTTGTTCCAGCTCAGACTTGATAGATTGCGTGCCCTGCATGGCTTCTTTTTCTTGTTTCCAGATTGTTTCCAGTTCGGCCGATTTTATTTCTGCCTGTTCGCGCTCTAACTCAATCATTTCAAGACGTTTATGGCTGGCATCATCGGTTTCTTTGGCCAACGCCTGCTCTTCCAGTTTTAACTGAATAATGCGGCGCTCAAGGCGATCCATATCTTCGGGTTTTGAATCTATTTGCAAACGAATAGACGATGCTGCCTCATCGATGAGATCAATGGCTTTATCAGGCAACTGGCGGTCACTAATATAACGGTGTGACAAGTTGGCTGCTGCCACAATGGCCGGATCGGTAATATCTACTGAATGGTGCAGTTCATAACGCTCCTTCAGCCCTCGCAAAATAGCGATGGTATCTTCGACACTGGGCTCATCGACCACGACCTTTTGAAAACGACGTTCAAGCGCGGCATCTTTCTCAATATACTGACGGTACTCATCCAGCGTCGTTGCGCCAACACAATGCAGCTCGCCACGAGCCAACGCAGGTTTGAGCATATTACCGGCATCCATTGCACCATCGGATTTACCCGCCCCCACCATAGTGTGCAACTCATCAATAAACAGAATGACCCGCCCTTCTTCTTTAGACAGTTCAGCAAGTACTGCTTTTAACCGCTCCTCAAATTCGCCGCGGTATTTTGCACCCGCCACCAGCGAGCCCATATCCAGCGATAAAACACGTTTATCTTTTAACCCTTCGGGTACCTCGCCGTTAATAATTCGTTGGGCGAGGCCTTCAACAATGGCGGTTTTACCCACCCCTGGCTCACCAATCAGTACCGGATTATTCTTAGTACGACGTTGCAACACCTGCACGGTGCGGCGAATCTCGTCATCGCGACCAATCACCGGATCAAGCTTGCCTTGTTCGGCGCGCTCGGTCAGATCGGTGGTGTATTTTTCTAAAGCCTGACGCACATCCTCAGCATTGGGATCCGTGACTTTCTGCCCGCCTCGAATGGTATCGATAGCTGTCTCTATGGTGGCTTTAGTCACACCAAGATCGCGCAGGATATCGCCCAAGCGGCCTTTATCTTCGATAGCCGCTAAAACAAATATTTCTGAAGTGATGTAGTCATCTTTGCGCTGTTGTGCAATCTTGTCGCACAAATTCAACAGCACAACACTTTCCTTGCTCAATTGCACATCGCCGCCTACACCCTCAACCCGGGATAAACGGTCGACGGCTTCGGCGAGCGCCGAGCGCAGGGCATTTACATTGACACCCGCCTGATCAAGCATAGAGCGTACTGAACCGCCCTGCTGATTAAGTAACGCTGTCATCAAATGCACGGGCTGGATAAACTGATGATCTCTGCCCAAGGCAAGTGACTGCGCATCCGAGATCGCAACCTGGAACTTGCTGGTAAATCTATCTAAACGCATGGGAACCTCTTTTTACCGTGCTGAATAACCTTGCTCAATTTATGGGTATGAACGTTTCGGGATTCAAGTCGACTGAGCAAAATTCAGTCACTATTTTAAGTTTAGATAAAATTATCTTGCTGCAGATCAAATTTTCTGTGACAGAGGTTTTATCAGTAGTGCTTCGGTAACGCTATTTCCCATACAAAAACGCGCCACTGAAAACAGATGGCGCGGTGCGTAACGATGACAATGACGCGTTATTTATTGCCACCAAGGGTGGAGAAAAAGCTGTCTTCGTTCCAACTTGGCGTGATTGGCGTATTGGCAAGATCGCTCGCAATCGCGTAGTTAATTTCTACAAACTGCGCCGCCCACTCGTAATCAATAGGTAAGTTAAGATCATCAGAGGGCATATGATAATGCTTAGCCAGGAAAGTTTGCGGCGATACGCCAAGGGCGTCTTTTACCTCTGCCGCCAGACTCGGTACTAAGAATACCGCCGGAACTCCCTGCTTCACAAAACTGTACTGATCGCTGCGCACAAAGATAGCCTGCTCGGGCATCGGATCGTCAATGAGCTTCATTTCATTTTTTAACAAGGTTTGACTGACCGACTTCTCAAGTGAACTATGGGTAGCACCAAAGGCAATAATTTGATTAGTGCGGTAGGTTAATATAGGCATGTCCAAGTTAACATTAGCGACGATATTGTCAATCGGTACGGTTGGATAATGGGCATAGTATTCTGAACCTAACAGGCCCTTCTCCTCGCCGGTAACAAAGGCAAAAATAATTGAACGCTTTGGTTGGTTGTCGGCGTGATGAAACTCATGAGCGATTTCAAGCAACGTTGATACGCCACTGGCATTATCCATAGCGCCATTATTGATTGTGTCTTTAAGAACAGAATTTTTGCTGATACCGATATGATCAGAATGAGCGGTTAATATAATGTATTCGTTTTTTAACTTTGGATCTGAGCCTTCAATAATGCCAATCACATTTGGACTCGTGGTTTCACTTAATACTGATTTTTTTTCAATCGATGCAGTCAACCCCAATGATCTGGATGTCAGAGGTTGATTGTTTTCAATTTTTTCGTAAATCGCTTCTAAATCGATACCGGCCATATCGAATAAACGTTTACCAGCATCAATACTCAGTGTAGCGCCGCCCTTCAGTTGCGGATAGCCGTTAAATACATCACCGTCTTTGGTCAACCAGCGTGTGCGCGGAGTTTTAACGTAAAGCTTACGTTTTTCAAATGGCGATACCGACTCTGAAACAGGCGTACTCACTACAATCACGCCTACCGCCCCATATTTAACTAAACTGTCTGAAATTAAACGGCGATAATGAGAGCCCTCTTCGCTGGGAAAATCGTGAGGTCGGTCAGACAAAATCACCGCAATTTTGCCTTTGAGGTCGACACCTTCATAATCATTGTAGTTAAGGTAAGGGGCATCTATACCAAAGCCAACAAACACAAGCTCTGCGGAAACGCTCGATGCCTCACTGTTGATATCAGCGCTCATGAGCATGTTTTGCATAAACTCAAACTCAATTGACTCTGCGCCTTTTGACACCACGAGCTTGGGTGATTGCATGTCTAAGGTGGATTGTTTAAAGGGGACAACCTGATAAAAACTGCCATTCTCCCCGCCCGGAGCAACGCCCATTTTTTGTAGTTCACTGGCAATATATAGCGATGCAAAATCATGACCGATGCTGCCAGTATCGCGACCAGCCAGCAAATCGTCAGCTAAAAGCATCATATGCCCTTTAAAACGCTCTGCCGAAGCGGCGTTAGCAGAGCCGGATTCTACAAATAAAAGGGATAGAACCACAATACACGAACGCAGACGCTTGTTCACAGATATCTCCTTGGTCGGGTAACGATAGTAATGTAAGCATAAGGGGAATATTATGTGACAGTTTGAAAGCTGTACAGAAATAAACGAAATTAGGCAATGAGGCCAATTACACTGACCTGCCGGCCAGTATGAGAGAGCTGATTATGAGTCGCCTGTCGATGCGAGAAAAAGCGCTCATCCTCATAAGTACATATCCCGGCCTGTGTCACATTTTTAACACCTGCAGCAAGCAGTTGATATTCTGCAACCAGGGGCAAGTTAAGCAAGTATTTTTCAGCATTAGCTGAGCGTTTTAGTACTCCGGGATACTGGCTAAAATGCTGCGCAACCTGATGCGACACTTCGTAGCACTGCTGGCAAATCGCCGGTCCAATCCACGCATAGATGTCTGGCGCACTTGTCGCTAACCTGGCCAGAGTATGGTCGATAATTTTCACTTTTAATCCCTGCCAGCCCGCATGCACCGCCGCTACCTCTGTTCCCTGCTTATTGCACAACAACACCGGCACACAATCAGCGGTCATTACGGCACAAAAGTGATCCGGCGTGCGGCTAATTGCTGCGTCAGCGGTGTTTTCCTCAGAGGGTAAATCAATCACCTGATGGCCATGTACCTGGTTAAGCCAATGCAGTTTATTGGCATACGGCAAGCGTTGCCGGTTGTTGGTCACCGCTGCAATATCGTCGTGCACATGACACCCCAGATTTAACGATTGATATGGCTCGTCACTAACACCGCCATGGCGCGTAGTGCTGTAAGCAATGATATTAGAGGGTGCCGACCATTGCGGCAGCACCAAAGGTAAGTCAAAGTTCATCAAGTCCATACTGCTGCGTATCAGCGCGGGTTGCTTCAATCAAATCTACCATATCCTGCGGCAAAGGGGCTTGCCAGGTAAGCCACTCTTCTGATTCCGGGTGGTAAAGCGACAACTGCGCAGCATGCAATGCCTGTCGTCTGAAAGATCGCAACATATCAGCAAACTCTTCACTCGCGCCTTTAGGTAAACGCCAACGTCCACCGTAAGCGGGATCACCCACTAGTGGATGCTTGATATGCGCCATATGCACCCGAATTTGATGGGTTCGGCCAGTCTCCAGCTTTAATCTTAAATGTGTATGCGCACGGAATTTCTCGATGACACGGTAATGGGTAACCGCGGGTTTACCCATTTCACGCACTGCCATATGGGTTCGTTTAGTTTGATGACGACCAATCGGCGCATCGACCAGACCACCCGCAACCATAGTACCAAAGGCTAAGGCTTCATATTCCCGACTCATTACTCGTGACTGAAGTTGTTCTACAAGGTGCGTTTGCGCGGGTACTGTTTTAGCGACAACCATTAATCCGGTCGTGTCTTTATCTAACCGGTGGACGATTCCTGCCCGGGGCACTTTATCAATATCGGGCACATGCGCCAGCAAAGCATTAAGTAACGTACCATCGCGATTGCCGGCACCTGGATGCACAACCAAATCGGCAGGTTTGTTGATAATCAGGATATGTTCGTCTTCGAATACAATATCCAACTCAATGTCCTGGGCACTATGAGTCACCTGCTGAGTTATCTCAGCTTCAACGGCTATAGACTCGTCGCCAGTCATTTTTTGACGAGGAACTTTGCACACTTCGCCATTAACCGTTACATTACCGCCCAGAATCCATTCTTTTAGCTTTGAACGAGAATATTCAGGGAACAAATCGGCAACAACCTGATCTAACCTGAGTCCAAAGTGTTGGTAGTCAGTTTGCGCTGCTAAAGAAATCTGTGAACTTTGTTGTACCATAACCGCCTAAAGAGAGAGAACACAAAAGGCAGATTATAACAGGTTTGCACCGTATGGACGTTTTCTTTTGGAGTTTATGTGGTGTTTGCGTTTAAGAGTACGTTAAAATACCCCTATACATACTGTAATGCTCTGCAGTAAATTTAAATATGTACCAGGAATTAGTAGTACTATGAAAATAAACCGTTGCTTTGTACCGTTGATTGTCGGCCTTCTTCTTACGCTGGCTGGGTGCTCATCGTCTAACAAAGAAGAAGAAGTGATTAACGCCAACTTAGGCGCACAGGCACTGTATGACAGAGCAAGAGAAAGCATGGCAAATGGTAATTTTGCCGCCGCTTCCGACACGTTGAGTGCACTTGACTCGCGTTTTCCCTTTGGTCCATTGTCACATCAGGTACAACTGGATCTTATATACAGTTATTACAAATCAGCGAAAGTAGACCAAACTTTGGCCACTATCGATCGATTTATTCGCTTAAACCCCAATCATTCCGACGTTGACTACGCATACTATATGCGCGGCCTGACCAACATGGAAGCCGACCATAACTTGTTTCAAGAGCTAGTTGGCATCGACAACACAGACCGGGATCCAAGTAAATCGAAGCAGGCTTTCGATGATTTCAGAAGACTTATTCAGCAGTATCCTGACAGTAAATATGCAGCTGATGCACGTCAAAGAATGGTATTTATCAAGAACCGTTTGGCAAGTTATGAAATTTCGATTGCAAGATTTTACATGCGCCGCCAGGCCTTCGTTGCTGCAGCTAACCGTGGCCGCTACATACTTGAACATTACCCTGACTCAAACCAGGTACAACAAGCGCTCGAAATCATGGTGGAAAGTTATGATCAGTTAGACCTTCAGGAGCTACGTGACAACGCCATGAAGACCCTCAAACTCAACTATCCTGATAGTGAATTTATTAGTTAATACTGAGCTAACAAATGTTTTTAAAATGAATTCATTGGGCAGTCACAGACTGCCCTTTTTGTTTCTGTTGATTAACCCCTAAGAAATTAATAAATTCATCCATCGGCAACGGTTTACTGTATAAAAAACCTTGTGCATAACGGCATTTTTCTGATGCTAAAAACTGTAACTGTTGCGCCGTTTCAACTCCTTCAGCAACAACGTCACAACCTAAGTCGTCTGCAATTTTGATGATGCTTCTGGTTAAATTACAACTCGATTGTTCTCCTGGAACACTTGCGATAAAGCTTTTATCAATCTTAAGTGTATCGATGGGCAATTTATTGAGGTAAGACAAAGACGAATATCCCGTGCCAAAGTCATCAAGCGCAAGTGTAAACCCGGCTTGCTTAAATGCCACCAGGGTTTCTAACTCAACATCAATTAATGCGGTTTCGGTCAACTCAAGCTCAAACTGACTCGCCGACAAGCCAAAATCATTAATCACCGATTGTAGGTCTGAACATAAATTATTGTTTATTAGCTGACGGGCAGAAATATTCACGGCCAGTTTGAACGATGACGACACTAACGGATTTATTTGCTGTAGCGCCTTACAGGCACTTAGCATAATGCTTTGTGTTAGTTGTTCAATCAATCCTGTATCTTCAGCCAGGTCAATAAAAATATCGGGCGATATACTTTGTTCGTCCGGCATAATCCATCTTGCCAGAACTTCAGCACCAACTACCCGTCCGTGTTCGATATCTATTTTAGGCTGTAAATAGGCATTTATTTGCCCTGCACTTATTGCATTTCGTAGTGCACTTTCCATGGTTAATGACGACAAACGCGACTCAGTCATCACTGACTGATAAACTCTGACAGTGCCTTTTCCTATACCTTTCGCCCAGTACAAAGCTGTATCGGCCTGTTGATAAAGCTCACTGGGCGATTGTGCATACTTGGGATACAGGCTGATACCAATACAGCAATCGATATAGACTGGTACCGGACAGCCTATGTCATAGGGGTAGCTGAGTTGCAAACGAATAGCATTAGCTAGCTGTATTACCGTAGCGCTTTCTTCCGGTTCTTTGTATAACAGTGAAAATTCATCTCCGCCAACACGAAACAAACGCGCACCAGCAGGCAGTATTGGCGACAGGCGACGGCTTATATGAATTAACAACTTATCACCGTTTGAATGACCAAGACTATCGTTCACTTGCTTAAAGTTATCTAAATCGATAAGCAACAGACCATAAACCTTTTGATCATCGTTCTGGTCCAACGCTTGCGCAGATTCCAGTTCAGCCTGCAGTGCGCGACGATTAGGCAAATCAGTCAGCACATCATGATGGGCAAGGTGTCGGAGTTCTTCCCGTGCTTCCACCAATTCCGAGATATTGGTTAGCGTTGCCGTATAGCTCGTCAGTTGTTGTTGTCTGTTCTCAACTGCTACCAGGGTTAACAAGCCATATTGGAGCTTATCATTGTCTCGCCAGGCAACTTCGTCGGTCCAACTTTTAACTTCTTTTAAATGTTCAGTAATGACCTCTTGGGCGGAAGTCAGATCAAACAATCCCAGCAAACTCTGATCTTTTAATTCGTTAAGTTGTTGCTTATTAAATAGTGTTTGAAAAGCTTTGTTAGTGTTAATAATACAATAGTGCTCATTAAGCACGGCAATGCCTTCTCGGCTTTGTTCAAAAACTGTCGTCGCCTGACGCAGTTGCTGTTCATTAGATTCCAGTTTAGCCACTATTTTACTGCTGCTTGAAAGTAACAGCTGCCAATCGATCAGAGGATCCGACAAGGCTTTTTTCATTCTGTTTTTATTTGTCAGCATGAAACAAAACAAAAACAACCCGAACGACAAAGCAATAATAACTTTACCATTGAGGTTACCAATTATTAATGTGAATACCTCGTCACTTAAACCAATGGCCAGCACAGGGAATAGCACACCATCAACCAGGATCATGGCGACAAACCACAAAGAATATGCGGCACTTAACATTACGTAGTTCGATAGCAGCAACTTCAACCGGTCAAAAGTAATAAGTAATATGTAAAGTTCGACAATGATGAGTACGGCACCAATAACGATTAACGGAATTGACACCTCAAATAATTCTGAGGGTGTGTTTAATGGGTTGCCGATGTCTGAAGCGACTAATATTTGAGAAATACTGGCGAATAAAGTGACCTTGAAGATACCTACCATCACAACCAGGCGCATGATATTACGTAGAATAAAGGCATCATTTTCGATAAACGCCATCAAGACGCACGCCATGATGAACCCGCCATAAGCGAGTGTTCCACCCGAAATGTTGATTTCGCCAGGCAGCGTTACATTGTAAACAGCGCCCAGAAAGCCGCCCATTAATAGCACTATGCTAATGTAAACATACAGAGAAACACGGCGGGTTTGTGGATTTTTTTCAAACGTAAGAGTGAGTGGAAATAAACAGTAAAGACCAAACTGCACTAAAAGCTGCGTAACCATTTATAGTTCATCGAGATCGTCATATCTTTCCAGCATAGCAGGGCTACGCAATATGACCATATGATAGGGCTATTTTGGCAGTGAATAGTATTTCTAACAGGTTGAAAGAAAAAACAAAGCCTGGTTATTAGTGGTATTCATTGAGCCCGGTACAAAGCCAGGCTCAATGTGATTATCTGAAGAAAAGATGACTGAAGGGGTTCAGTAATCTTGCAATACCTGACGTAAAGTGAAGCGGTTGATCAACGATACTAAACACCAAACATCCTTCATTTGAGTTTGAATGTGGTGCATGCGTGTGTTCGCCGTTCAAATAAATAAAATCACCGGTATCATAGTCATTGACGCCGTCTGAAAACTCACCATCTATTACCAGTGTCATCTCAGACCCACGATGTGTGTGCTCAGGAACAGAGCCACCTTTACCCATATAAATAAAATTCGCCACGCCCTCGTAGCCAAGCTCAACAGGTGCTTGCCATAACTTACCGACAAGTGATGACCAGTTGCCACGCTTTTGCACTAACCTGTGTAACGTTTTGGGTAATTCAAACTTTCTACCATCCAGTTCGATGGTAGCAACTGCCTGGCCGTTTGATTGAGCCATGCGGCCACCAGAATAAACAGTTTCAGCAACGGGTTGCTGTGTGATATTCGCCAACATCACATCGAACTGCGGATCGTACTGCTCACTGATCGCTTCGAGCTCCAGCTCATGTGCGGCAAACTCTTCAGTTTGCGCCTCAACTTGTCCCTGACAGTACTGACACATATCACAGTGCGCAGACACCATTAACGATTCTGCGGGAGATAATGTACCCGATACAAACTGCTCTAAGAGCTCAGGTTTTGGATGAAACTTAATCATGATCGCTTAACATACCTTTAAGACGCTGTAGGGCTAATCTGGTCCGCGACTTTACAGTACCTAACGGAATATCCAAATCATCAGCTATTTCTTGTTGTGACTTACCATCGATATAAATGGATTCTATAACTACTTTCTGTTTGTCTGGCAGCGAATCGAACAAATGGCCAATCTGCTCCAAAGTAACCTGTTCATCAAGTGATTTTTCGTTCGCGTCCGGGGTTTGCTCGCATAACACAGGCCACAAATCATCCGCACAAATATCTTCTTTGCGGTTCTGTACTTTTCGCAACATATCAAACCGGATATTCCGGGCGATAGTAAAAATCCACGTAGAAGGCGATCCCTTCTCGGAATTAAAAAGATGTGCTTTTTGCCAAACATTAGACATTGTGTCCTGCACCAGTTCCATGGCCAGTGCTTCGTTGCCCAGTTGCTTTAGGGCATACGAACGCAAACGCGGAGCAAAAAAACCAAATACTCGCGAGAAAGATGCTTTACAGCGCTCTTCCGCTACTCGCACTAGGTAGTCTGACATTTCAGTTGCACATTCTTTCGGTTCTATCGCACTGTTCTCGTGTTCCAATGGAATTCCAACAAGCATATTTTCGGTCCGATTTTTTTCCGTGTGTAGTGGTTACGCACCAAACACGGCGTTAGATCAAAAAAGATTTAATTATCGAACAAGGTTGTTTATATAGTTTAACACCTTGTCGCAATTTTGCTCGCTTAGAAAAGCTTGTTTGTTTTCTGCATCAACCGGCAGTAGCTCAAGCCATCGATAAATAACCCAAAGTGGTTCTGAAAACTTTAATTCGGGGTACAATTTAGCAATTTCCGGATAACGTGAATAAATAACCTCCAGCTTTTCTCTCAGCGGCTCAATAGCGTCATCGTCAATGTTAGACGCCCAATCAGTGACCTGCTCGCATTCACCGGTGCGCAGCCCATCACTTTCTGTTTTTATGTTGGTCACCCTCACACAATATTGACCTTCAACCTTGATACCTAACAAGCCATCTTCAAGTAGGTCGAAGTCAACAATTTTGCACATTGTGCCAATATCAAAAATATGTTGATTAGTACCCTGTTCACCGCGACTATTGAGCATACATAACACAAACCGGCCATCACCGGCGCAGGCTTCCTTAACCATACGTACATATCTGGGCTCAAAGATTCGCAGCGCCATGTGCCCACCCGGAAGTAAATGAGCTGAAAGCGGGAATAATGGAATATGAGCTTTACGCATAATAAATATCTATAACCAGTAAGAAAGTTAACTAGACGTTGGGAGAGATACGCTTTAATCAAAGCTTTGGATCTAATCGGACAAAATTATACATAGAAGATGATCTATCCGCTAATAGTGCAGGTATTATGAACAATTGTTATTGCTGGAAACATTACCGTGTCGTTTAAGGAACAGTTCGTCAATTTATATCGTGATCTGGCTCTGATTGACGTCGAGGAATTAGCGTCAATATATCATCCGGATGTTGTATTTATTGATCCGTTGACAACCCATCACGGTCTTGACGCTGTCAATGCCTACTTTGCAAGTTTGCTGGAATCTGCCGAGTCATGCCAGTTTGAAATAAACAGCTGGCTCAATATTGCCAACAACCAGCAGCCGCCTTCTTCAGCATCTGCTTACAGCGATGTGTTGGAGTGGACAATGAAGTTAAAGCTTTGCGGCAGGTCCAACTGGATCGACGTTTCAGGGGTCACATTGCTAAACGTCGTAAACGATAAAATCGTTTATCACCGTGATTATTATGATCTCGGCGAAATGGTGTATGAGCATATACCACTACTCAAACGTATTATTAAATTCATCAAAAAGAAGCTAACAACATGAAAACCATGCTAATAACCGGCGCGACATCGGGGATCGGAGAGGCGCTGGCCAATCACGCTGCGGCGCGCGGATACCAGGTCATTGCCTGTGGTAGAAATAGTGAAAAGCTGAGCGAGCTGAGCCAAAGCCATAATATTTCTACACTGGAATTTGATGTGACCAAGATTGACTCGGTGACAGCGGCTCTAAAAGATATTCATTTTGATATCGCTGTGCTAAATGCCGGAACCTGCGAATATGTTGATCTACCAGACTTTGAACCTGATATGTTCAGGCGGGTTTTCGAAGTGAACTTTTTTGGTATCGTAAATTGTATGAAGGCGCTTTTACCGTTAACAAAAGCAGGCAGCCAGCTCGTTATTATCGATTCAATGGCAAGGTTGCTGCCGTTTACACGCAGCCAGGCTTACGGGGCAAGCAAAGCAGCAGTACGGTACTTTACTGAGAGTATGAAAATCGATTTAAAACAATCCAATGTCATTGTGCAATCTGTCTCGCCCGGTTTTGTAGAAACGCCATTAACCGATAAGAACGATTTTGAAATGCCAATGAAGATCACCGCGCCAGAAGCTGCCCAGGCACTACTAAAAGGCATCGAAAAGCGTCATAGTACTATATATTTCCCCACCGTATTCGGCCTGATATTGCGTTCCCTTTCTCGGCTACCAGGTCGTATACAAGTTTGGCTTTCATCAAAATTACAATAACAACAGGACTCACAGGTTTGCAGTATGACTAAAAGAATTGCCATTATCGGCTCCGGTATATCCGGCCTGACCTGCGCTTATCTACTTAACAAAGAAAATGCTATCACTGTTTACGAGGCGAATGACTACATTGGCGGTCATACTGCCACTAAAGACGTTAAGGTCGGTAACGAAAAAGCCGCAATCGATACCGGGTTTATCGTTTTTAACGACTGGACTTACCCTAATTTTATTAAACTTCTGACGGCATTGGGAGTAGAGTACCAGCCTACCGAAATGAGTTTCTCTGTGCGTCACCTCGGTACTAACATCGAATACAACGGCCACAATCTTAATACACTCTTTGCACAACGGAGCAATTTGCTGCGTCCGCGGTTCTGGAAGATTGTAAAAGATATCGTTCGATTCAATTCATTGTGCAAAGAAGTCCTCGACAGTAACACAGATACCAGCAACCAGACCTTGTCTTCGTTTATTAGTCAGCATGGATTCAGCGAAGCATTCAGCGAGCACTACATTTATCCGATGTGTGCGGCGATCTGGTCAGCAAGCCTGGCACAAACCAAAGCGTTTCCATTGACGTTCTTTTTGCAGTTTTTTAATAATCACGGCTTATTAAACATTAATGACCGGCCGCAATGGTTTACTATTAAAGGCGGCTCCAGAGAATACGTGCGGAAAATGGTCAAACCCTTCGAGCAACATATCCGCCTTAACACGCCCGTCAGGCACGTTGCCCATAGCGACAGTGAAGGTAATTGTGTTGTAGTGACAGACCATGAAGGTCATCAGGAAACATATGATGAGGTCATTTTTGCCTGTCACAGCGATCAGGCGCTGGCCATGCTTGCGCATCCAAATGATGCGCAAACGCGTATATTGGGTTCCATAGGTTATGCGGAGAATGATGTCGTGCTGCATCATGACCAACAACAATTGCCTGAACGCAAGCTGGCCTGGGCGAGCTGGAACTATCGCCTTACGGGCGACCCTAAAGAACAGGAGCGACCTGCTGCAGTGACTTATGACATGAATATTTTGCAGTGTCTGTCATCTGAGACCACCTATTGCGTGAGTCTGAATACACCTGATATTGCTGCCGACAAAGTCTTGGGTACCTATCGATATGCACACCCACAGTTCAGTCCTGCGATGGTTAATGCCCAACAGCAACGTGAGGAAATTTGCGGTAAGGAGCATCTGCATTTTTGTGGTGCCTACTGGTATAACGGTTTTCATGAAGATGGTGTAAGGTCTGCTTTGGATGTCTGCCAACGATTTGGAGCATCACTGTAGTGGAAAGCACAATCTGTACTGGCAAAGTGGTTCACGAGCGATTTCGTCCCACTCAACATGCGTTTAAGTATGATATAGCCATGATGTGCCTGAATCTGGATGAAGTAAACCTCCTCGCCCACACTGTTAAGGGCTTTTCCAATACGGGCAAAGCAGCCTTTGAATTTCGCCGCAGTGACTATCTTGGCGATCCGGCCAAGCCACTTAAACAATCCGTGTTGTTGAGAATGAATGAACTCAATGACGATGACGACACACTCAGCGGAGATGTCTTTTTGCTCGGTCAGGCGCGTCATTTCGGCTTTTATTTTAGCCCGGTAAACTTGTATTTCCTGCGCGCAAAACATACCGGCCTATTCACTCATATGCTCGCCGAGGTCAGCAATACTCCCTGGAATGAACGCCATCATTATCTGGTTAACCTGGCCAGTCAGGCTAACACGCCAAAAGCATTTCATGTGTCGCCATTTAACCCTATTGATATGGTCTATAAATGGCACATTCAGTCGCCTGCAAAAACATTTTCTGTAGGCCTTAGTTGTTACAAGGGCAACAAACATTTCACCGCTGAAATGCACTTAGAGCAAAAACCGTTAAACTCAAAGTCGATTAGAAACGTAATTAAAGCAATCCCTAATATGACGCTAAGAACTGTCATCGGAATTTACTGGCAAGCACTTCGCTTATGGTTAAAACGAACCCCAGTTTATTCACATCCGATAAATAGTCAGGAATAAATCATGGCCAATACTGAATCATCCATCGCACAGCCTTTGTCGTTCTCTTACCTGGACCGTTGCAGTCGTCAAATCTTTATTCGGCTGATGCAGGCGTTACCGGAAGGCTATCTGGTGATTAAAGAAAATGATGAGCTGGTTGCACAATGCGGTAATCACAAGAGCGACCTCCATGCTGAAGTGAATATACACTCTCCTAAAGCCTATAAAAAATTGTTATTGGGCGGCAGTGTGGCTTCAGGAGAAACTTACACTGATGGACTCTGGTCGAGCCCGGAACTTACCAATGTCATACGTATTTTTGCACGTAATTTACCGACCCTCGACAAATGGGAGAATCGCTTTAGCTGGTTATCGTTTCCCATGGATAAAATCCAACATGTGATGCGCCGCAACACGCCTGACCAGGCAAAGAAGAACATCGCCGCACACTATGACCTGGGCAACACCCTGTATAGCCGTTTCTTGGACGAAAGCATGATGTATTCATCGGCTATTTACCCGGATCCCAATGCCAGCCTCGCTGAGGCGCAATATCACAAATTACACACTATATGCCAGAAGTTGCAACTGACACCTGACGATCACCTGGTAGAAATTGGCACTGGCTGGGGCGGCTTAGCGATTCATGCGGCAAAGCATTTCGGCTGTCAGGTGACCACCACCACAATTTCAGAAGAGCAGTATGCTTATGCTAGCGACTGGGTTAAGCGTGAAGGGCTCGATAATAAGGTCACGTTACTTAAAAAAGATTATCGCTTACTGGAAGGTCAATATACCAAGTTAGTGTCTATTGAAATGATTGAAGCTGTAGGTAAACCCTACCTGAATCACTTCTTCAATAAATGCGCCAGCCTGCTTACTTCTGATGGCTTAATGCTATTGCAATCCATTACCATCGATGACCGCCGCTACGATAGTTATCACAAAGGTGTCGACTTTATTCAGAAACACATCTTCCCTGGCGGTTTTTTGCCGTCACAGTTAGTGCTTAATCAGCATATCAAACAAGCCAGTGACTTTTCTATCCGCGACTTACAGGATATTGGTTTGGATTATGCCAAAACATTACGAGACTGGTTTGTTGCCTTTACAGCCGCGCGCCAGGAACTGGAGGCAAACGGTTATGATGAACGTTTTGCCCGGATGTGGGAATATTATCTGAAATATTGCGAGGGTGGCTTTTTAGAACGTACTATCAGCACGGTACAACTGGTGCTGAGTAAACCACGATACGTCAATAACCTTACCCGCTAAATCTGCGGGCAAGGTTTTATGGGTTGCTTGAGGCGGCGTCCTCTTCCAGCACCGATATCGGTTTAGAACGAATAGGTTCGCCCTGATTAATATTAATCTCCACCCGACGGTTGCGGGCGCGCTCATCGGCAGTTTCGGGTTTTTCGATGAGCGGATCAGTTGCGGCTTTGCCTACTACTGACATACGGTTCTCTTCAAATCCTTCGGCCATACGCAGCTCTTCAGCAACGGCGACCGCCCGTTGAGAGGACAAATCCCAGTTTGAACGATATAGCTCGTTGGAAATCTGCTGTTGATCACTGTGCCCGGATATTTCTATTTTGCCAGGCATATCTGCCAAAATTGCACCTATCCTGCGGATAACCGGCCGAAACTGAGGCTGTAAAAATGCAGAGCCCGCTGAGAAAGAGCCGTTCTCTTTAATCCGAATAGTAATTTGCTGCCCCAAAGACTCCATTTCTATTGAGCCGTCGAGTATTTGTTTTTGTAGCTGCTGCGCAACTTTTTTCATCATTTCAGCCACTTGCTCTTCCGCGGCTGTTTGCTGTGGTGAAGCGGACTGTTCGGTAGCAGTTTGCTGAGACTGCCCGCCACGCTGAGTGCCACGCTGCTTTTGACGACCGCCTGCAGAATCTTCATCGCCAGCCTGAAATTCCAGCATTTGCTGGGTCATATCGATAGTTTGCTGTTGAATTGTATCAATGGGGGTTGGATCAGGTCGGCCTGGGCGAAACTCCATGGCAATCACACTGGTGCCTTTGGGAATGTCCTTCACTTCAATTTTATTTTGCACCCCAAAGGCAAACTTCATGGAGCCGGCAATTTGTTTAAACTTAAGTACATCCATTTCAGAAAACGCTAACAGAAGTACAAAAAAGCACATCAGTAGTGACATCAGATCAGCAAAGGTGCCCATCCACGCGGGCAGCCCCTCAGGAGGACATTTTGGACACTCTTCCTGCTGCGCCATACGTTATTCTTCCTCGCCTGCTGCACCGCGTTTACTGGCGGCCAGATAGTTTTTGAGGATCCCTTCTATAACACGGGGATTCTGACCATCAGCAATACCGACGATACCATCCAGAATTAACGATTGGTTGAGCTTTTCTTCGTTTAAGCGATTGCTGAGCTTGGCTGCAATGGGCAAACAAATAACGTTTGCCAGAAAGGCACCGTAGAGTGTTGTAAGCAAGGCTACCGCCATTGCAGGCCCAATGGCTTTGGGGTCGTCCATATTAGATAACATGGCCACCAACCCTATCAGGGTACCAATCATGCCCATCGCGGGTGCGACATCACCGAGCCCCTTAAAAATGGATACGCCGAACTCATGACGCTCAGTTGTCATTGAAATATCTTTGGCCAGGGTCTCACGTACTACGTCGATATCATGACCATCGACGAGCATATCGACCCCTTTTTGCATAAAGGGGTTGGCAATTTCTGCCTCCTCAAGTGCCAAAAAACCGCCTTTTCGCGCAGCATCAGCCATCTCAACCACTTTTTCGATCAGATCTTCAGGCACATCTATTTTGAACATAAATGCTTTACCCGCAATCTTACCGGCGCCAAAGAACTGGCCAAGAGTAAATTGCGACATAACAACGAAAAGACTGCCACAGAACACAATTAGTACTGACGGTACATCGACGAACATGCTGAGATCCCCGCCGAGGATCATCGCCATCACAATAAAGCCGATGCCGCCTAACATACCTACCAGGGTTGCTAAATCCACTTGATTCCCTCATTTCGTCATTTATTCAGGGCGTAACTGAATTAATGGTTTAACTATAGCTACTCTTTACAAACAATACAGACAAACGTCCAGATGAACTGTACTGGTAAGGTTAGGCTATAACAATCATTATGTTTAACTCTGTCTGCCATTTTATCGGCAGTTTATTTTTTTTCTATACTGAATATTATAACCATTTCATCATCGTCGTTAACCTCAGGCAGTGCCATGGGCTGATCTTCGCCCAATTTTACCTCACCGGCTGTAAACCATTTGACCCCCGCGCGACCCTCGGTTAATGTGCCATCTTTACTCAGCCTGAGACACTAAGAGGGAACCGTGAGCGAAAAAGCCGCCCTACCCAACCAGTCATTTGAACAAACGATTAGTGAGCTGGAAGCCATCGTAACAGAAATGGAACAAGGTGATTTGCCACTCCATGATGCGTTGCAGAAATTTGAACGCGGTATAGAACTGTCACGACTGAGTCAGAAAGCCCTTGTGGATGCCGAACAAAAGGTCAGGATACTGACTGAACAAAGTGGTGACAGCCAGTTGCAAGACTTTTCTGCTGAACAAGAGGACTAGCATGCTGTTAGCCTCTTTACACGAGCAAATTAAGCGTCGTATTAATGCCGGGCTTGAAGAAGCTGTCAATCAGTTACCCGACACAGCCACCTCGTTAAAACAAGCAATGTTATATTCGCTCACCAATGGCGGTAAGCGGATGCGCCCCTTATTAGTGCATTTAACGGGAAACATGCTGGATATTCCGGAAACTGACCAACGAACCATTAGTATGGCCATTGAGTGTATCCATGCTTATTCTCTGGTGCATGACGATCTTCCGGCCATGGACGATGATGACTTACGCCGAGGCCAGCCAACATGCCACATTGCATTTGATGAAGCGACGGCTATTTTGGCCGGTGATGCGTTGCAAACTCAGGCCTTTTCTATTCTGGCTGAGTATCCAATGAGTGATTTCGCTAATCAGCAACGGGCCAAACTGGTGGCGGTGTTAGCGCGGGCTGCGGGTTATCGTGGTATGTGCGGTGGTCAGGCCATAGACCTGGCAGCGACCGGCGATGCTATCGACGTGGCCAGTTTAAAACAGCTCCATCAGTTAAAAACAGGCGCACTGTTAACCGCTTGTGTAGAAATGGTATGCCTGGTGTCACCGGATATGTCAGCCAACCACCAGAGAGCACTCTGTCAATTTGCCCAAACAATAGGGCTGGCGTTTCAGGTTCAGGATGATATTTTAGATGTAACTGCCTCCACTGAGACCCTGGGTAAACCAAGTGGTTCAGACGTGGCACAGGGTAAAAATACATTTCCTTCGTTGTTAGGCCTGGATGGGGCCAAACAAGAGTTAGCAAAATTACATCACGAGGCGCTTCAAGCCTTGCACGGTTTGCCCTACAATACCCAGTACTTAATTGCTTTTACGGATTTAATGGTCAGCCGTAATCATTGACCAGCACAACGCATCAGAATAATAACAGCATGACTTTAGATTTAGCGCACTACCCTACACTGGCTTTAGCCGGCACGCCTGACGCGTTACGCCGGTTACCTCAGGAAAAACTACGCACGCTGGCCGATGAACTGCGCCAGTATCTGCTAACGTGCGTCAGTCAAAGCAGCGGCCATTTTGCCTCGGGTCTTGGCACGGTTGAATTAACCGTTGCGTTGCACTATATCTACAACACCCCTTTCGATCGGCTGATTTGGGATGTTGGCCACCAGGCTTACCCACATAAAATACTTACTGGCCGGGCCGCTGAGATGTCAACGATCCGTAAGAAAAATGGTTTACACCCCTTTCCGTGGCCAGCAGAAAGTGACTATGACACCTTTGCTGTGGGTCATTCGTCCACATCAATCAGCGCAGCGCTTGGCATGGCCATCGCGGCCGAGAAAGAAGCCGAAGGCCGCAAGGTCGTTGCGGTTATCGGTGATGGCGCCATGACCGCGGGAATGGCGTTTGAAGCGCTTAACCATGCCGGTGATATCAGTAAAGATTTAGTGGTCATTCTTAACGACAATGAAATGTCGATTTCAGAAAATGTCGGCGCGCTCAACAGTCACCTTGCCCGGTTATTAACAGGTAATTTATTTAATAGTATTCGTGATGGTGGCAAGAAACTGTTAAGCAACGTACCGCCCATAAAAGAATTTGCCAGCCGCGCCGAAGAGCATATAAAGGGTATGGTAGTACCGGGTACTATTTTTGAAGAACTTGGCTTTAACTATATTGGTCCAATCGATGGCCATGATGTAAATGGCGTGGTAGATACCTTGCGGAATATGCGGCGGTTTAAAGGCCCGCAGTTATTGCATGTAGTGACTCGCAAGGGCAAAGGTTATCCGGAAGCGGAAAAAGATCCCATCAAATTTCATGCTGTGCCCAAGTTCAACCCTGCCGATCAGGCATTACCAAAAGCCAAAGCGTCTAACCCGACTTTTTCTGCTATTTTTGGCAACTGGTTGTGCGATATGGCTAAGGTCGATCCTAAGCTAATGGCCATCACCCCAGCGATGCGTGAAGGCTCAGGAATGGTGGCTTTTTCGCAGCAGTTTCCGGAGCAGTATTTCGATGTTGCCATTGCAGAGCAACACGCAGTAACCCTGGGCGCTGGTATGGCGAAAGAAGGTTTAAATGCTGTCGTCGCCATTTACTCGACATTTTTACAGCGTGCCTACGATCAGCTTATTCATGATGTTGCTTTGCAAAAACTGCCGGTGCTGTTTGCCATTGACCGTGCTGGTATTGTGGGCGCCGATGGCCCAACGCACCAAGGGGCGTTTGATATTGCGTTTTTGCGCTGTATACCCAATATGATTGTTATGACGCCTTCAGATGAAAACGAATGTCGTCAAATGCTCTACACCGGCCATAAAGCAAATTCGCCAGCCGCCGTCCGATATCCGCGCGGCGCAGGCAAAGGCATCGTGCCAGATACCGCAATGGCTGAAATGCAGATTGGGCAGAGCCGTACGCTGCGTAGCGGCGAACGTGTGGCAATCCTTAACTTTGGAACATTGCTCCCCTTTGCTGAAACTGCCGCCGAAGAACTCAACGCAACCTTAATCGACATGCGCTTTGTTAAACCACTGGATACTGCTATTCTTGATAAGTTAACCGCAGACCATGACTATTTTGTCAGCCTCGAAGACGGCTGCATTATGGGTGGCGCTGGCAGTGCAGTGGGCGAATATATTCTGCAGCATCAATTACCGGTTCGGTTAAAACAACTCGGACTGCCGGATGAATTTATTTTACAGGGTACCCAGGAAGAAATGTACGTGGAACTGGGCCTGGATGCTGAAGGCATCGTAAACAGTGTGAAGCAACTTACCCGCTAGCCTGGCGGGTAAAAAAGCTACACGCTAATCTGTATATCACTCAACGCAGTGGCATAACCACTGCGTTGAGCATCGCCTACTTATTCCAGGCTCTGAACAAGCCTTTCAGGCGATGTCGCACCCAATTCTCTACTTCTTTCTTGCCAGTTTGCGTAACGTAGCAATGACCCGTCTTAAATACCGTTTTACCACTTTGCACGATCTTCAGCTTATAGCGGGAGCCAAAATAACTCACTCTTAGCGTATCAAGTTGTTCAATCGGATAAAAAACATCGCCATTGATTTTTAATTCATTGGTGTCAGCGTCGATAGTGATTTCTTTGGGTGAGCGGGCAAATTCATAAATTAGCCAGATCTGATAAAAAAACACTAACGGCCAGACCATCATAGCGGGTGCTAATTTGGCAACATTTTCATCAATATTCTGCGGCAACGCTTGCCAGCCCCATAATGCAGCCACAACAATACCCACCAGTGCACCGTGCGCAATATAATCCAGCTTTCGGGTAAACGTTAAATTCTGCATAGCAGCCTTTTATAAAGGTAAGTGTGAAGTTACGGTCTTAATGATAACAACTTGCGGATAATAGATTAATGTCAGGCTATGAGCATATCACAAGCATGACCGAAACGATTGCCCTGCCCACTCAGTGGGGCATATAACATGTCGTTTAAAGGATTAAGGACTGAGATGTGACATTCGTAGTAATAAAAAGCTGATTCAAAGTGCTGGTAGAGTTGGCTAAGAAAAGCGGCAGGCGCAGATAACTGCCTGTGTAAGCGCTAAGTGCCGAGGTTAAACTAGCAGCATCAACCCATGAAGGCTTAAACAAGCCATGAGGCCGGCAACGATATCGTCAAGCATAATACCTAAGCCACCATGAATGTACTTATCAATTGGCTTTATTGGCCATGGTTTTAATATATCGAAAAAGCGAAACAACAAAAATCCGGCAACGACCGTTAATGGCGAAAGGGGTACCCAAAGAAACGTCAGCAGTATACCGGCCACTTCGTCCCATACAATAGAGCCATGATCGTGTACCTGCATGTCACTGGCAGTTTTACCGCACAAGTAAATACCCAGTAGGCTCGCTATTACAGCCGCGATAAATAACGCTGAAGCATTGAGCCACACAAAGGGGAGCAGTAAGGGTAAAGCGGCTAAAGAACCAAAGGTCCCTGGCATCAACGGAATGAGTCCACTACCAAAGCCCAACGCTAAAAAATGCACGGGATTTTTTAATGAAACTCGGGATCTGAGTATTTTATCCATTGGTAAAGCGGTGTTCGTAGCCTGCTTCGTTATCCAGTTCGTACTTTTCATCGTACAAGCGCAGATCCATCTGACCGGCATGGCCGGTGATCTGACCAATACAAGTCGCTTTTACATTGGCATTTGTCAGGGAAGTTTCCAGGTTGCCGCGCTGTTCTTCGTTTACGGCAAATACTAATTCATAGTCATCGCCAGCCGTTAAAGCATACCGATAAGCTTGTTGCGCGCCGACAGTATCAAACAATGCGGAGGATACCGGCAAGCGGTCGACGTGAACCGTTGCGCCACAGCCTGAACTATTGAGGATATGAGACAGATCGGCGACCAGCCCATCAGACACATCAATGCAGGCATTCGCTGTGCGACGCAATGCGGTACCGGCCATCACACGAGGCGTTGGAAAATAATGGCGATTTACCAGGTAATCACGATGTTTGTCGCTGGCTTGTACCTTGCCTTGCAAAATGTCCAGGCCCGCGCCAGCATCACCTAAATGACCCGTCACATAAATCCAGTCACCGGGTTTAGCCGTGCTTCGACGTAATTCGGTGTTCGGAGGCACAAACCCCTGCGCCGTAATAGTCAGGGATAATGGCCCGGTAACGGTATCACCACCAATAAGCTGAACTGAATAGTATTCGGTTAACTCAAAAAGCCCTTTAACAAACTCGTCTATCCAATCCTCATCATAAGAGGGTAAGGACAACGATAAGCTTATCCAGGCTGGTTCAGCACCGGCTGCAGCCAGATCGCTGAGATTAACCGCTACAGCTTTGTAAGCGACAGACCGTGCAGGCGCGTCCGGCAAAAAATGGACACCGCTTATTAAGGTGTCGGTGGTTATTGCAAGATGTTGATTTTCTGGCACCTTAGTGACAGCACAATCATCGCCTATTCCCAGCAGTACATCCTTTCGGGTATGACCACCTTGGGCAAAATACCGTTTTATCAGATCAAACTCTTTCACTACAATCCGGAAGTTTTAATGTTGAACAACAACGAGCATGATGCCCACAAACTATGAAATCTAAATGACTTAACCGCGCTCATCCCGACGCAAGGTCTTAACCGCTTTATCAAGTGCGCCATTAATAAATTTGTGGCTTTCCTCAGCCCCGAAAGACTTGGCGAGTTCTATCGCTTCATTAATGATGACCTTGTATGGGACATCCATCTGCTGCGTTAGTTCAAAGGTAGCGAGGCGTAATATCGCTTTTTCGATAGGATCGAGTTCTTCAGGCAGGCGGCCTAAATAGGGCTTAATGGCGGTATCCAGTTGAGAAGCTTGTTTAACCACGCCACGCAACAATAACTGAAAATAAGGCATATCGACCTTTTTCATGTCGTTACTGGTGGCAAGGCTTAACTCAACCTGTTCAACCGCATTGTGGCTCATTTGCCATGAGTAAATGCCCTGAACAGCGAGTTCACGGGCACGACGACGAGGAGATACTTTCACAGAAATATCCTTATACCAGATCGTCGAGTGAAGACATAACATTGACCATTTCAAGGGCGCCAAGGGCAGCTTCAGAGCCTTTGTTACCAGCCTTAGTGCCTGAACGCTCAATGGCTTGTTCAATTGAGTCGGTAGTGATCACACCAAAGGAGATAGGCAAACCGTATTCAAGTGATACCTGAGCAAGCCCCTTGTTGCATTCGCCAGCAACAAAATCAAAGTGCGGAGTACCGCCGCGGATCACCGCGCCCAGAGCAATAATAGCATCAAATTTCTTTGACTCTGCCAGCTTTTTGGCCGCAACGGGCAGTTCATAAGCGCCTGGTACACGTACCAAGGTAACATCATCATCGCTCACTTCACCGTGACGTTCCAGTGTATCCAGTGCGCCTTCCAGCAAACTTTCAACCACAAAACTGTTAAAACGTGACACAACAATCGCAAATTTCTTGCCCGTTGCGCGGATATTACCTTCGATAACCTGCATAGCCCAAACCCTGTATGAAAAACGGCGCGAAGTATACCACATCGGCGCCAAAACCCAATCGTTAGTCGTGAATATACTCAACAACTTCGAGTCCAAACCCGGATAACGCGTGATATTTGATTGGTTTACTTAATAACCGCATTTTTTGCACGCCCATTGCTGCCAGAATCTGGCTGCCCACGCCAACAGTTCGTGATGATCCCTGCCAGTTTTTCCCCACTGGTTGCTCACCACGATCTTCCGCTGCAAAACGGATTAACTGTGATTCAAGATCTTCTTCTTTTCCCAGCAATACTAAGACACCGCCACTATCGGCAATTTTCAGCATCGCATCAGGCAGCGTCATTGACCGCGAAATTCCCCTCGTTGAACCAAGCAGATCACTTAACGTGTTGTGTAAATGCACACGCACCAGTGTTGGCTCATCAGCCTTGATATCACCTTTTTGGAGGGCAAAATGCAGTTGATTATCGATAACGTCTTTGAATGTATGTAATTCAAAATCGCCATATTGGGTAGGTAACTGGCAAGTCGCCACTTTTTTAATGGTAGTCTCATTTAAGTTTCGGTACTCAATAAGATCGGCAATGGTACCAATTTTAATATCATGCTCTTTGGCAAACGCCTCCAGTTGAGGGCGTCTTGCCATGCTGCCATCATCATTAAGGATTTCCACGATCACTGCTGCCGGTTCACAGCCGCCAAGACGCGCTAGATCAACCCCGGCCTCGGTATGGCCTGCGCGATTAAGCACCCCGCCATCTTTAGCGATGAGTGGAAATATATGACCCGGTTGCACAATGTCTTTCGCCTGGGCATCAGATGCTACTGCTGCCAGAATCGTCGTCGCGCGATCAGCGGCTGAAATGCCGGTCGTGACCCCTTCGGCGGCTTCAATTGATACCGTAAAGTTGGTTGAGAATTGCGCCTTATTACGATCAACCATTAATGGTAAATTAAGCAACTGACAGCGTTCAGCGGTCATCGGCAGACACACCAGACCACGTGCATGCTTGACCATAAAATTGATTGCTTCAGGCGTAATATGCTCGGCTGCCATAATAAGATCGCCTTCATTTTCGCGATCTTCGTCATCCATCAGGATGACCATTTTACCTTGCCTGATATCTTCAATGATTTCTTCGGTAGTATTAAGTGCCATAAATATAGTTTCTTGTAGGGTTATTTTTTTAAATAGCCATGTTCGGCGAGAAATTCCAGACTGATATCTTTTTTCTTATTTGCGGCGTTATCACCGAGCATCAGTCTTTCCAGGTAGCGGGCAATCACATCCACTTCCAGGTTAACCTTGGTACCAGTTTTGTAGGTTCCAAGCACGGTTTCCTGCAGCGTGTGTGGAATTATCCACAACATAAATTCACTGCCGTTAACTTTATTTACCGTCAAGCTTACACCATCAACGGTAATGCTGCCTTTATGGGCAATATAGCGGGCTAACTCATCGGGTGCTTTGATCCAGATCTCCACATAGTCACTGTGAGTAATCACCGCCGAGACCTCGCCGACGCCATCCACATGACCCGATACAATATGACCGCCAAAACGATCGCCAACTTGCATGGCTTTTTCCAGATTAACCTGCATACCTGGTGAGTAGTGAGCAAAGCCCGTAAGGCGAATAGTTTCTGCAGACACATCGGCGCAGTAGTGATGTTGACTGAAATCCACTACAGTTAAACATACCCCGTTGGTGGCAATACTATCGCCCAGGGCTACATCAGTCATATCGAGTTTGCCGCTGGCGACCTTCAGCCGTATAGCCTCACCGTGGTTTGTCATCGACTCGATGGTACCCAGTGCTGCAACAATTCCGGTAAACATAATACTAGTCTCAGTGTACATTTATGAGTGTAAGGCATGCGCAATTTCTCTGCAGTGCCCGCTATTGCTTCGTGTCAGTTACCAACTGATATGTCAGGCGGATGTCTTCAGCTATATGTCTGACGTCGGTTAATTTCAAGTGTGGTGCGTCGTTTACTTGTTTATAGTCAGGCAAATTGACCATTGATATCCCTTTGTCACCCAACAATTTAGGCGCCTGGTAGACGATCAGCTCATCCACCAGACCTGCGCCTGTAAAGGCACCGGCTAAACCTGCACCGCCTTCGACCCATACCTCGTTAATGCCACGGGCGCCAAGTTCACGCAGCAGAGCGTCCAGATCAGTTTTGCCCGAACTTGCAAGTGGCAGAGTAAGTTGTTCCACTTTGCTGGTAAAACCCGCCTGACAACACTGGTTCACAAGCAACACCGGATGTTCGTCAGTGAACATTTGCCGCTTTGGCGAAAGTTGTTGCTGCGAATCAATAACCACCCGCAGCGGCTGACGTACCGTTGCCAGCGGATACTCTTCAATTAATGCTTGTTCAGGGCGTACTAACAAACTCGGGTCATCGCTACTGACTGTGCCACTACCGGTAATAATGGCACAACTTTGTGCTCGAAAACGCTGCACGTCACGTCGCGCTGCAGCACCGGTTATCCATTTACTGGCACCATTCGCCAACGCTATTTTACCGTCCAGGCTACTGGCCAGCTTCACCCTGACCCAGGGTAAGCCGGTCTCCATGCGCTTAATAAAGCCAGGATTAAGTTTTATTGCTTGCTCAGTGAGTACATTCCGAGTGACATGAATACCAGCCGCCTCCAGACGAGCTATACCGCGTCCACTTACCTGCGGGTTGGGATCAGTCATACCTACGACGACCCTGACCACCCGGGCGCTCACCAGTGCTTCCGCGCAAGGAGGCGTTCTACCGGTATGACTACATGGTTCTAATGTGACATATGCGGTCGCGCCTGTAGCGTTATCACCAGCGCATCTCAATGCATGTACTTCGGCATGGGGCGTGCCTGCCTGTATATGATAGCCCTCACCAACAGACTGATTATTTTTAACAATCACACAGCCGACACGGGGATTAGGCGAAGTGGTATAACGACCTTTCGCGGCTAACTGTATGGCGCGCGCCATCCAGTATTCATCGGTCTTTAGAAGGTGGTTTGGGGCAACAACTGGCATGGGAACTAATCCCCGAGTCTGGCTATCTCTTCACCAAACTCTTTAATGTCTTCAAAGGAACGATACACTGAGGCGAAACGGACATAAGCGACTTTATCAAGCTCTTTCAGGGCATCCATGATCAGATTACCCAAAAACCCGCTTTCAACTTCCCGCTCACCGGTTGCGCGCAGTGTTGACTTTAGCTGCAACACACATTGCTCAACTTTTTCGGTGCTCACCGGTCGTTTTTCCAGTGCCCGTTGCAATCCTGCACGCAGTTTTTCTTCATTGAATGGCTCACGGGTGCCATCGCGTTTTATGACTCGTGGCATAACCAGTTCGGCACTTTCAAAGGTAGTAAAGCGTTCATGACAATCGGCACATTCCCGCCGACGACGAACCTGATGACCCTCGGCAACCAAGCGGGAATCAATAACTTTAGTTTCTTCTGCCGAGCAAAACGGGCAATGCATTAAACGCTCCTGTAAAACTTATGGCCCGACGTTTTATGCCGGGCCTGCGGTGCAAGTCTCCGCCTGTTAGGCATAGACCGGGAAGCGTGAACACAGTTCAACCACTTCCTGTTGAACACGCTGTTCAACACTTTCATCACCAAGGTTATCCAGCACGTCACATATCCAGTTCGCCACTTGCTTGGCTTCATTTTCGCCAAAACCACGACGGGTAATCGCCGGGGTGCCAATACGCAGACCACTGGTGACAAAAGGAGAACGCGGATCTTTTGGTACAGAGTTTTTATTTACTGTGATGTTAGAGCGACCGAGTGCCGCATCCGCATCTTTACCGGTAATATCTTTGTCAATAAGATCCAGTAAGAATAAGTGGTTATCGGTACCGTTCGAGACAATTTTGTAGCCACGTTCCTGCATAACACTGACCATTGCCTTAGCATTAGTCACTACTTGTTGCTGGTAGGCTTTAAAGTCTGGCTCAAGCGCTTCTTTAAACGCGACGGCTTTGGCCGCAATCACATGACATAACGGCCCACCCTGGTTGCCCGGGAAGACTGAGCTGTTGAATTTTTTATACAGCGTTTCGTCACCACAGGCCGATAAGATCAAGCCACCACGCGGACCGGCTAACGTTTTATGCGTTGTGGTTGTTACCACGTGTGCATGGGGGAGCGGGTTAGGATAAACACCAGCAGCAATCAGGCCCGCAACATGAGCCATATCGACCATCAGGTAAGCACCGACTTTATCGGCAATCGCGCGGAAACGCTGCCAGTCAACAATACCTGAATAAGCAGAAAATCCACCGATGATCATTTTCGGCTTATGCTCTTCAGCCAGGGCTTCAACCTGGTCGTAATCGATTTCGCCAGTCTCTTCATTAAGACCGTACTGCACTGCATTATAGGTTTTACCAGAGAAGTTAACGTGAGCACCATGGGTTAAGTGACCACCTTCAGACAAGCTCATGCCCAAAACGGTATCACCAGCATCAAGTAACGCCATAAACACGGCTGAATTGGCTTGCGAACCTGAGTGCGGCTGCACATTGGCATACTCGGCGCCAAATAATTGTTTAGCTCGTTCGATAGCAAGATCTTCTACGATATCGACGTATTCACAGCCACCGTAATAACGCTTGCCCGGATAACCTTCGGCATACTTATTGGTTAACTGCGACCCCTGAGCTTCCAACACGCGAGGACTGCAGTAATTTTCTGATGCAATCAGTTCAATGTGATGTTCCTGACGTTGATTTTCTTTATCTATCGCGGCGGCTAATTCCGGATCAAAATCGGCAATATTCATTTGGCGCGGTAACATGAAGGCTCCTTACTGCGTTAGTGGGTCGCATCTAAATTTGAACGGCATATTCTAGTCATTTTACGTGCTATGTATACTGCTTTATGGCTGATTTATGACAAATTCGAGGCTAATTTTTATTCGTGGCTGTCAACAGCCAGGTACATTTGCCAATTGGCTGTCAGAATCATCACCGGCAATTCGACGTTAAATTTAAACAGAAAAACCTAAGACACTGATATTCATAACAATACTATTGTTAATGTTGAACTTGCCATGAAAGCAATATTCAAAGCAAGCACAGACAACCTTTGTTCTAAGCAATAACAATCAAATATTTGGGCTTGATTTTTTTTATCAATAAATCATTAGGGCGTGTTGACCTAATCAGCGCGTTTTTCTAATTGTTTTACGCGGTCAAACAGTTTTTCAAGCTGACGATTGCGTACTGCATTTTTACGCCAATCCTTGTTTGGCTGAGCCGGTTGTCCTGAAGAATACACACCCGGCTCATTGATATCGCTAATGACCATGGTGTAGCCGGTAATTTGTACTTTATCACAAATACTCAGGTGGCCCCCTATACCGCACCCACCAGCAATAACGACATACTTGCCAATGGTGGCACTACCGGCAATGCCGGTTGAACCACATATACAGCTATGATCACCAATGATGCAGTTATGCCCAATTTGTACCTGATTATCAACAATAACGTTAGTACCAATGATCGTATCATCCAGCGCTCCACGGTCGATAGTGGTCGATGCGCCGATTTGACTGTCATCACCGATAACCACCGAGCCGGTTTGCGGGATTGGCAGCCAAACACCGTTGTCATTGGCGTAACCAAAACCGTCTGCACCAATAACGGTTTGGCTATGCACACGTACGCGTTTACCGATACGAACACTATGATAAATGGTTACATTAGGGTGAATCACACTGCCATCACCGATATGTGTATTACGACTGATAACAGAGTGGGCGCCAATGACCACATTATCGCCCAGTACAACCCCCTCTTCGACTACGCAATAAGGTCCCAGCGCCACGTTTTTACCCAAAATGGCAGTGTCCGACACCTGTGCAGTTTTATGTTGCCCTGTTGCTACACCTGGTGTGGTATCAAAGATTTGAGCGATACGCGCAAAGGCTGCATGAGGGTTGCTATGCACTAAGGCTGGTAATGGGCAGTTCTCGGCTTCCTTGGCGTGCAATATAACCGCACCAGCCTGAGTACTTTGCAGTTGTGACCGGTACTTGCCGTTAGTTAAAAATGAAATCTGTGCCGGAGTGGCGCTGCTTAGCGTACTCACACCGGTTAACATTACTGAGCCATCGCCCTGGACATCCCCCCCAACCTGTTCAGCGAGTTGAGAAAGCGAGAGCGTTTTAGGTTGTGCAGGCATGAGAGTCCTTTAAACAAGCAGTGTTACTTAACTTAATTTGCATAGTTTACAAAAAAAATAATCTCTTGGCTCATAACTGATTGAAAAAATATGTGCTGTAATAGAACGTATTAATCTTTACAGTGGAGGCCGTGTTTATTTTGCTGTACAAATTTCCCGCTGAATAACGCACGCGCTATCGACTGCAATTAACTGCTCTGGAGCACAGCCAAAATAAACAGGCTTTAACGATGCTGCATACGGCTATCATGTAGCAGCGTCTTTGATTACAATAACCACTTTTGTAAAAGTCAGGACCAAGCATGTCTCAATACGTATACTCCATGCACCGGGTAGGCAAAATTGTTCCGCCTAACCGTCAGATTCTTAAAGATATCTCGCTTAGCTTTTTCCCCGGCGCCAAAATTGGTGTGCTGGGCTTAAACGGTGCCGGTAAATCAACCTTACTGCGCATTATGGCCGGTGTGGATACCGAAATCGAAGGTGAAGCCCGCGCTCAGCCAGGCATTAATATTGGATATTTGCCGCAAGAGCCGCAACTGGACGAAAGCAAAGATGTTCGCGGCAATATTGAAGAAGCCGTGGCAGATGTTGCTCACGCCTTAAAACGTCTTGACGAAGTCTATGCGGCTTATGCTGACCCGGATGCCGATTTTGACGCTCTGGCAAAAGAGCAAGGCGAGTTGGAAGGTATCATTCAAGCCAAGGACGGTCACAATCTGGAGAATGCTCTGGAACGCGCGGCTGATGCATTACGTCTGCCGCCCTGGGATGCCGACGTTTCCAAGCTTTCCGGGGGAGAACGCCGCCGGGTTGCACTGTGCCGTTTATTGCTTGAAAAACCCGACATGCTATTGCTCGACGAACCTACGAACCACCTCGATGCTGAATCTGTTGCCTGGTTAGAGCGTTTTCTGCATGATTACGAAGGAACCGTAGTGGCCATTACCCACGACCGTTACTTCCTGGATAATGTGGCTGGCTGGATCCTTGAGCTTGACCGTGGTCATGGGATTCCATGGGAAGGCAACTACTCAAGCTGGTTAGAGCAAAAAGATGCTCGCCTGGAACAAGAAGAACGTGCAGAGAACGCGCGTCAAAAGTCGATTAAGCAAGAACTTGAATGGGTACGTACCAACCCCAAAGGCCGTCAGGCAAAAAGCAAAGCAAGAATGTCACGGTTTGAAGAACTGTCCAGCGGTGACTATCAAAAACGCAACGAGACCAACGAGCTGTTTATTCCACCAGGCGAGCGTCTTGGCGACAAAGTGATTGAAATCGAACATCTGCAAAAATCTTACGGTGATCGTCAGTTAATTGATGACATGACGTTTAAAGTACCCAAGGGTGCAATAGTTGGGATTATCGGCCCTAACGGCGCAGGTAAATCGACCCTGTTCAGAATGCTCAGCGGCAAAGAACAACCTGATAGTGGTAGCATTTCTATTGGCGACACGGTAAAACTGGCAAGTGTCGAACAGTTTCGCGATCATATGGATGGTAATAATACCGTGTGGCAGGAATTGTCAGATGGTCAGGATATTGTGCGTATTGGTAACTTTGAATTGAATAGCCGTGCCTATTGCAGCCGTTTCAACTTTAAAGGTACTGATCAGCAAAAGTATATTAAAGATTTGTCTGGTGGTGAACGTAACCGCGTACACTTGGCTAAACTGCTTAAGGCTGGTGGTAATGTCCTGTTACTCGATGAACCAACCAACGATCTGGATGTTGAAACACTGCGCGCGCTGGAAAATGCATTATTAGAGTTCCCGGGCTGCGCCCTGGTTATTTCGCACGATCGCTGGTTCCTTGACCGTGTTGCCACGCACATTCTTGACTATCGTGACGAAGGCAAAATTAACTTCTATGAAGGTAATTACATGGACTACGAAGCTTGGTTGAAAGCGAATTTTGGTCAGGATGTCGTTGAGCCACACCGTCTAAAATACAAGAAGATCAGCAAGTAATTTTGTGCTGCTTTACAGGTTATGCACTACACTCAATGAAGACGCTAATGCTCTGACTTGGGTTTGCATAACCTGAACAATGAATATCGAGGAATCAATGTCGCAAGAAAAACGTCAGTTCCAACGTATTGCCATAAACCTACCCGGCGAGTTAGTTTTCAACGGTGAGACGGTCAGTACACAAGTTCAGGACTTGTCGATTCAAGGCATGCGTGTTCGTTTACCCGCGACGCCCCGCTCGGCTAATCAGGCTGTAACACTCACATTCAAAGCCAATGCTGAAAGTCCTTTGATCACCGTCAAAGGGAACATGACTAATATTTCTTCGCTGCCAGATGACGGTGAATCTGTCATAGCCGGCATTCAGCTGACTCACATCAGTGTTGAGGATATGAGCCAGTTGCGTCGCTTATTGCTGCTCAATAGCGGCCAACAAGATTTAGACACTAACGAATTGTCAGCTCTCCTTGACCAGATTGCCAAAGCGTTCAATTAAGCCCAGTTTTCTAATGCTTCCAGCGCATCACTCAGTGTAGTAACCGGCACTACGGTTAACCCACTGATTTTTTGTTTTGGTGCATTGGCGTGAGGCACGATTGCGTGCTTAAAGCCATGTTTTACCGCTTCACTCAAACGCTCACTGCCATTGGGTACCGGACGGATTTCGCCCGCCAGCCCCACCTCGCCAAATACGATCAGTTCTCTGGGTAATGCCCGATTGCGAAAACTTGACACCATTGCGATTAACAAAGACAAATCGGCGGCCGTTTCAGACACTTTTACGCCCCCGACAACATTGACAAATACATCCTGGTCGTTCATTTGTACATTACCGTGGCGATGCATAACCGCTAATAACATCGACAAGCGGTTCTGATCGAGACCAACGGCGACACGACGAGGGTTACTTAACTGGGAATAGTCTACCAGTGCCTGTATCTCCACCAGCAATGGCCGCGTGCCTTCCCAGATGACCATGACCACAGAACCGGGAGCCTGACTGTCACCGCGACTTAAGAAAATCGCCGATGGGTTACTCACTTCTTTAACCCCCTTATCTGTCATACCGAATACACCGAGCTCGTTAACTGCCCCAAAACGGTTTTTATGGCTGCGTAAAGTACGAAAACGGCCATCGCTTTCTCCTTCCAGCATCATTGAGCAGTCAATACAATGTTCCAGTACTTTGGGACCCGCCAAACTGCCATCTTTGGTAACATGACCAACAATGAACATAGCAATATGATGCTGCTTGGCGAAGCGGGTCAAATACGCGGCACTTTCACGCACTTGGGAAACACTGCCGGGTGCTGATTGAACATCACTGACATGCATCACCTGGATTGAGTCTATAACCATGATCTGCGGTTTTTTATGCAGTGCCAAATTACAAATGGTTTCCACATTCGTTTCAGCCAGCATCATCAGCTTATCGTCTGGCAACCCCAATCGCTTGGCACGCATGGCAACTTGCTGCAGGGATTCCTCGCCCGTCACATATAACGCCGAATGGTTTGCCGCCTGCTGACACATAACTTGCAATAACAACGTACTTTTACCAGCGCCCGGTGATCCACCGATTAAAATTGCAGAGCCGGGCACTATGCCACCGCCAAGCACGCGATCAAGCTCTTTCAAGCCAGAACTAAAGCGTGGCAAATCTTCCACATTAATTTCGTTCAGCGTTTGAATCTGACTGGCAGTCTGCCCGGCATAGCCGGCTAAATTGCCGCGTGCAGAGGTTTTAGCCGGGCTTACAACAAACTCTGAAATTGTGTTCCATGCTTTGCATTCACTACACTGACCTTGCCAGCGTGGAAATTCAGCGCCACAGTCTGAACACACATAAGCTGTTTTACGTTTTGCCATATTATTATTGGTTTCCCAGTGCTTTAGTATTATGATTCATCAAGGCACCTCACAAAGAGGGATTTGCGTTTTGACGGGCATTTAGTGTACCACCGTACTCATGTCCTGCATCAAGTTGCCGATAAAACATTAATTATACTAAAAAGCGTTTAGGTACACAGCAAAACCTTGATTATGACTCAGGACTTATCACAGTACGCATCACTTATTGAACAGCTTAAACCCATGGTAAAAGAACCTGAGTTCAACCAGGTTCTGCAGCAAATTGCGGCGAGTGTTCCCAAAGAAAAGCGCTTTCTGCTTAAAATGGAGATGAAGCGTCTGGCACGTCCCTGCATGCGAGTCATTGATTTACGTGATCAGGTTGACGGTGAATGCAGATTATACGAGTACGGCGGCATCAAACATTACCTGGATGACGTCGCCATCGAAGTATTTGAGCAGCAGGTCAGAATTTTTGGTCACTATTGTTTCGGTGTGTATGAAACGGTAATGGCCACTGAAAACAATTTTAAAGTCATTCGTGAAAAAGCCGAGGCGCAAAGAAACGGTGATGCGCCGCCGCCCCCGCCAGAAAAGCTATCAGGTAATGTAAAAGTGTTCGATGTGCCCAATATTACCTTGTTAGAGTATGCTCAGCGTACTGAAGAGCGCATGAACTTTGCCGTGGCGTTGGAAGTGGTCACAGACACCAACAATAGCGTCAGAGCTACCAGTGTCGACATTTCAAGCCACGGCATGAAAGTCAAGGTACCAAAAGATTATAAGTTTACATTGGGGCAGGTTCTTGGCGTATATTTTCGCGGGCTGGAAAGTGAGTATGCGCTGGATAAAACGGCCTCAATTAAATACCAGTTAGTCAGTATAAGTCGCAAAGGTGACTTCCAGTTTTTGCAAATGAAACGCCTTGAAAGCGCACCGAATGATCCCTTTGATCAGTTTATCGATAAATTTATTCACGGTAACAAACGGCGTTACAAAGTGAATATGGATAACACTGTTGACGCCATTATAAACAAGTCCTGTGAACAGTATTTTTCGCCCAGTTGTCCGACACTGCCCGTTTTTTTAGAGGTAAGCGAAGGCAAAGTCATTCCTCGTTTTGCCATGGCCAACGACTTAAACCGCCATATTCTGAGCTACTGGAATGATGAGGAAGATGAACTGAGACTGGGTTACCTGATCTCAGGAAAGCGCTTGGAGCGATTACTCAAAAGCAATTATCGCTCTCCCGAAATGTATATTTACAGCTTTAACCACATTCAAAATGGCAGAGTGTATTTTTATTCAGCAGCCCATGATGAACTCAACCGTGATCCGGGTTTAAAGCAATTATTTCTGGGCTTTGGTGCAAGAAAGGTAAGCTGGCGGGTGTTTAAAGTGGGACTTTGTAATATGTCCCCAGAGCAAGCTTATGCACCACTTTCTTTACCTGACGAAGTCGGTACGAAAGTCAAAAGACAAAATGCCAAGCCGGCACCTCGCCTGATGGCAAAGCTCAAAAATCTCGCACATATTGCGCAAATCACAGACATAACGTCTGAGCATGAACAAATGCTCTTTAGTCAGTTAAAAATTGATCGCAGCCGCCTCAAAGCACTTAAGATTTTTGGCCATGCGCGCAACAAAGTCCCCGCCGCAATAAAATCGTTCCGATATAAATTTCAGGAACAGCGCATGGAGGCTCGCTACTTGCTGCGCACAACTGTGCAAGTATACGCCCGCGACCAGGATATCAGTGCGATCAGTGAAGACATATCAGTTAATGGTATGCGCATAGAGATTGACGGCGAGTACGATGGCGATATGAATATGCGGGTGGATGTAGGACTACCCAAATTGCAAAAGCTGTCTGCTAAATTTGATCTTACCCGACTGCAGTACCGGGTTGTTCATATCAGTGGCGATAGAAATGTTCTGCACCTTAGAACAGTTAATGGTGAAGAAGGTCTGCCAGCAAGACGCTTTTTTGCTGAACTGATTAAAAATAATAAGTCATCGCTTAAAACCTACCCCGATGAAGAAGAAATTCCGGGTATTGGCCATGCTTTACGCTGCATCAACGCCAAAAATCCCTCAACACTGGCTTTTGTTCTATCCAAAAATGGTAGTCGTTTTCAACCACAGGTTGGTGTACTCAGTGAACATTCAAACCCGCGTCTTAAAGCATTGTTCAGTTATTATGCTGATCGCCAGAAAATGAACCTTGAACCGCTGTTCCGTGATCGCAATCTCGAAACCCCCTTCATACAGCAGTCAATCAAGCGGGTTAAAAGCGAATTGCAGCCCGTCACGACTGAACTTCTGATTGCATTCAACCCTCAGGCACAAGACGCCATCGAAACAATTGACGCCAGATATACCCACCGATTTACCTCTGATTCTGCCCGCAGGCAGTTTATCGAAGATGCAATGCACAACGGATTGTTTATTGCCATAAATGTCACCATCTCAACGACCGGCAAACCGGACGTTGAGATGCTGCAATCGGAAATTAACTATATTAGCGTGTACGCCATTCACCGCGCTAAAGAATTAGAAGCTCGGCTATGGAGTATTAATGCTTGCGTTCACGCCGTGGATATTACTGATCAAGTATTAATGCGTTATAATTTCGGTGCTCAGGACATTGCAAAAAACCATCAGCTTGCAAAAGCACCAAGCACTGAGTCGGACAAGAGTTCAGAAACCAACGAAGACGAACCAGCGCCAGATGCCTCGTAAATCATTACTGTAAATAGGCTAGCATAGTATCCAGACCGGAATAACGAATGGCCACATCTGCTTGCGCATTTACCACTGGTTTTGCTTCAAAAGCGATACCCAGGGCAGCGACACCCATCATTTTCAAATCATTAGCGCCATCGCCCATGGCAACAGTTTGGGACATTGGGATCTGCCACTTTGTCGCTAAGTCCTGAACGGTTTGCGCCTTAACTTCTGCATCCACAATATCGCCAACCACCTTTCCGGTTAGTATGCCATCAACGTGTTCAAGCTCGTTCGCTCTTGAGGTATCCAGTCCCAAGCGGTGCTCCAGATAACCGGCAAAGTAAGTAAAACCGCCAGAAGCAATGGCTATCTTCCAACCGTGCAGCTTGAGCACGTTCAGTAAGTTTTGCAGACCAGGCATAAGGGGAATGGCAGACCGGATTTGCGCCAGTTGACTGACCTTAACACCTTTCAGGCATTCAACCCGAGAGCGCAAACTCTCTTTAAAATCTAACTCGCCACGCATAGCTCGCTCGGTAACAGCAGATACCTGCTCTCCCAACCCTGCCAGCTTGGCTATTTCATCAATACATTCGATTTGAATAACCGTGGAGTCCATATCCATAACGAGTAAACCTGGCTCACTCAAAACAGGCATATTGCGGTTTACCAGCGCAACGTCACAATGATAACTGGCAGCCGCTGAGTCGATCGCCTGATTAACGCGCTGCTTATCTTCATCAATATTTGTTACGTTAAACACTACCACCGTTTCTGCGACCAGACTGTCATGCGCATGTAATGACATTGCCGCCAGTTTTATAACCGGCTCAAGTAGCGCAGCGATGCCTGCCAATTGCCCGGCAGTAAGCGCCTGGCAGCTAACGAGCAACTGTTGTTCAGTGAGGTTGGCAGCAACGTTCGGAACCACATTGTTGTAGGTATTATCCCAGCTAAGATTCTGATATTCTTCCAATAGATGACGTAAATACGACGCGCTGTCTAGTTGCGCATTACTGAGTGCTAATTGATCCAAAATGCAATTTCCCAATCCGGCATTGTGAGGTTTATGTTCTGATCCTAACGGATACCGACGCTTGGGGAAATGCGTAGTTTGCAATAAGTTAGCAAATTTTTATACTTTAGAGGCCAAAGCGTGTCCCTCAGACCTACTTATTATTTTTTAAGCGCTTGTCTCATCATCGCTATTTCGGCAAGACTGCTGTGGAAAGTCTTGTCGGACTTTCACGAACCTGCGTCAGGCACTTCAATTGGCCAACATTACAGCCGAATTGTGGCCGCTGAAGTGGTGTCGAAAAATAATGAGGAGTTACAGCGTTTGCTAAGCAGTTTGGTAGCAGACGAATTGATTGTGCAAGCAGCGATTTATACGCCTGCAGGCGAGCGTATTGGGTTACAGGGTGACACGCGTAACATACCCATTCTTGTTCGTAACACCCCACAACTGCAGATTTCGATGGTAGAAATATACCATCAGGGCGACCTTGTTGGCTATTTGCAGTGGTTAACGCGCCCAAACACCGATTGATAATTGCTGTCAGTTTGTTCACTCACCGCTGCCAAGGTAGTGTTGTGCAGTTGGGCCAGCGCTGTAGCGACCTCAGCCAGAAAAACCGGCGAATTTCTACTGCCCTGTCGCCCCGCTAACGGCATATCTGGCGCATCAGTTTCAAGTAACAAATGATTGATATCAGTTTTACCTATTGTTTGCCGTGTTTTCTTTGCACGTGCATAGGTAATAGTGCCCCCTACGCCAAGCCTGAAGCCTAAATCGATATAGCTCTTAGCGACCTGTTCGCTGCCGGAAAACGCATGGACCACACCGCCACCGGAAAACTGACAGCGTTTAAGCGATTCAATTAACAGATGATGTGAACGGCGATGATGCAAAATTACCGGCAGGTGATGCCGTGCAGCAAGCCCCAGCTGTTCTTCAAACAGGTATTGCTGCTTATCAAGCGGCGTATCAATACTGGCATCTATTCCTATCTCTCCCACCGCTACCAGCGCGGCTGAACGGCCGGTGTCGGCCAGTCTGTCGGCGAGTGTCGTCAATGCCTTATCGGCTTGAGTGGGAAAAAAGTAAGGATGTAAGCCAAATGCAATATCTAAACAAGAGATCCGCTGCGCCATCAGACACTGCTTACGCCAGCCTGACTCTGTGGTTCCGGGTATTAACATACGCCGAACTCCCTGCGCCTGACTCTCTGCTACCACCGCCTCCCAGTCGTTGGCAAAAGCCGGTAAGTCGAGGTGGCAATGAGAATCTATCATCAGGGCATCAGGCGCTGGGTTGTCCAGCTTTCATGCGCTTTTTTGGTGTACTCGAAACGATCGTGAAGTCGGTCTTCGCCACCTTGCCAGAACTCTATCTGACTGGGTTTAACCCGAAAACCGCCCCAAAAGTCAGGCAGAGGAACAGCCTTTTGCGCAAACTTATCTTTCATTTGCTGAAACTGCGTCATCAGCAGCTCGCGGCTTGATATTGGCTGGCTTTGTTGTGATGCCCAGGCCGCCAGTTGAGAGTCTTTCGGCCGTGACAGAAAATATTTGGCATTTTGTGCCGCAGAGAGCTTTTCTGCTACGCCGCAGATTCGCACCTGTCGCTCCATAAAAAACCACGGAAAATGAAGCGAAATACGAGGGTTACCAGCCAACTCCCGAGCCTTGCGACTACCCAGGTTAGTATAAAAAACAAACCCGTCTTTATCGTAGTCTTTGAGCAATACAATGCGTTGTGAGGGTTGACCGTCAGCGTCCACCGTAGCAACTGTCATGGCAGTAGGATCCGGTATACCCGCGTTAATGGCATCGCCTAACCAGACTTTAAACAAATCGATGGGGTGCGCTGTTAAATCAGTATCACTCAGGCGCCCCTGGCTGTACTGGCGACGCATATCGGCAATGCTCATAACATATCCTTAGTCTTCGCCGTAGCCAAGTGAACGTAAAGCGCGTTCATCATCAGCCCAGCCTGATTTTACTTTTACCCATAATTCCAGAAACACCTTATTGTCGAACAAACGTTCCATGTCTAATCGGGCTTGCTCACCAATTGTTTTCAGGTGCTTACCGCCTTTGCCAATAACCATCCGCTTTTGGGTTTCACGCTCTACCAGTATCAGGCCGTTAATGCGGTATACACCGTTATCGCCCAGTTTAAACTGCTCTATTTCAACGGTGGTTGAATAGGGTAATTCATCGCCGGTAAAACGCATGAGTTTTTCGCGAATTATCTCGGCCGCCATGAAACGGCTGGAACGATCGGTGATATAGTCTTCCGGAAAATAAAACTCACTCTGTGGTTGTCGCAGCCTGACCAGATCGCGAAGTCGTTCTACCTGCTTTCCTTGCTTGGCACTAAGAGGCATAACTTCTTCAAACTCATGCATTGCCGATAATTTTTGCAGTTGGGCAATCAGTGACTCTTCATCACTCACCTTATCCAGCTTATTCACCACTAAAATGCAGGGTAAACCTGACTGTTTCACCTTATTCAATACCAACTCGTCATCCGTGGTCCAGCGCGTGCCTTCCACCACAAATAAAATCAGGCTGACCTCAGCAAGTGAGCTTGACGCTGCGCGATTCATCAGACGATTGATAGTGCGTTTTTCTTCGGCATGTAAGCCTGGTGTATCGATGTAAACCGTTTGACAATCACCGTCGGTATCAATACCCAGGATGCGGTGTCGGGTAGTCTGAGGCTTACGTGAGGTGATACTCACCTTTTGCCCTAACAAACGATTAAGCAGGGTTGATTTACCCACATTAGGGCGCCCTACAATGGCCACTAAGCCACAACGCGTATCCGCTTCAGGCAATAAATCGGGAAGTTCAGAATCAGTCATTACAGAGTATCTCCAGCGCCTTACGGGCTGCCTGTTGTTCGGCTTTACGGCGGCTTGTGCCAACGCCTTTCATGGGGTTATCCATCGACTCAATACGGCAATGCACCTCGAAAGTCTGATCATGATCCTGCCCCATAATATGCACGACTTCATACACAGGCAAAGGTAGCTTGCGCGACTGCAAATACTCTTGTAGCCGGGTTTTCGCATCCTTGGGGTGTTCGTTAGGATCGAGCTTTTTTATACGTGTCTGCAGCAGTCGCAATATCACCTCGGAGGTCGTATCCAAACCGGCTTCTAAGTATATTGCGCCAAATATAGCTTCCATTGCATCGGCAATAATTGAGCCGCGACGATGACCGCCGCTTTTCAGCTCACCCGGGCCTAATTTAAGCAATTCACCGACATCAGCCTCACGACCGAGTTCGGCCAGTGTATCGCCCTTCACCAGAGAAGAACGCATACGGGTAAGCTTGCCTTCCGGTACGGTCGGGAAACGACTGTATAGGGCTTGCGCAACAATCATTCCCAACACAGCGTCACCTAAAAACTCAAGGCGTTCGTTATGTTGTTTGGCCGCGCTGCGATGGGTCAGAGCCTGTTTCAGCAAGCTCTGGTCGACAAATTGATAGCCCAGATACTTAGATAACCTGGCGTAGCGATCAATACCGAGCATTATTCGATGCCGCCTACCCGACTAAACCGCACACCTGACGGAATCCATGATGGTAACCAACTGTCTTTGTCGCGTTCAAACTCAAAGCTGATCCAAATGGCAACGGCCTGACCCACTAGGTTTTCATCGGGTACAAACCCCCAAAAACGACTATCACGACTGTTGTCACGATTATCACCGAGTACAAAATACTGATTTTCCGGAACAATCCACTCATTCATCTTAGTACCGGGTTGGGTATAAAAATTCGATGGATGGGCTTCCGAGACCGGATGCTGCAAAATATCGTGTTTAACGTCACCGAGAGTTTCTGTTACGCGTTTTAGTGGCGCCAGATTTTGCACAAACTCGCCACTGTTCACAAACTCCTGAACCATGACTTGTTGCGGTGCACAGTCCTGACCGGTAACACACGTTGGTTTAATATAGACTTTTTTATCGCGGTAAATAACGGTATCACCGGGTAAACCAACCACTCGCTTTATGTAGTCAATGGAGGGGTCTTCCGGGTATTTAAATACCACGACATCACCACGCTGGGGTTTACCTGTGTCGATAAATTTGTGACGAAAGACCGGATCCTTTAAACCATAGGCGAATTTCTCAACTAAAATAAAGTCCCCGACTAACAGGGTAGGCATCATTGAACCCGAAGGAATTTGAAAAGGTTCATATAAAAATGATCGTAAAACCAATACAAACGCAATAACCGGAAAAATTTGCTGCGCTGTATCCACAATATAGGGCAGCTCTTCGCTTGGCGGTAAGGCTGACTCCCCATGTCCGGCCAATGCTTCACTCCGAGCCTTGCGCCTGGGCGCAAACAACAATGCATCGACAAGCCAGATTAGGCCTGAGCCCAGGGTTAGGATTACTAATAAAATTGAGAAATAATTTGCCATTACTTTGATACCTTCAATACGGCCAGGAACGCATCTTGTGGAAGCTCCACATTACCTACCTGTTTCATCCGTTTTTTACCTTCCTTTTGCTTTTGCAGCAGTTTTTTCTTACGGCTCACGTCACCGCCATAGCACTTGGCGATAACATTTTTACGTAACTGTTTTACGGTACTACGGGCGACAATGTGATTCCCAATGGCAGCCTGAATTGCAATATCAAACATTTGCCGTGGAATAAGTTCGCGTAATTTCTCAACTAAATCACGTCCGCGGAATTGGGCATTTTCTTTGTGCGTAATGATCGCCAGTGCATCAACACGTTCGCCATTGATAAGAATATCCAGGCGCACCATATCTGAGCTTTGGAAGCGTTTAAAGCTGTAGTCCAACGACGCAAAACCGCGGCTGGTTGATTTAAGCCTGTCAAAGAAGTCTAGTACCACTTCGGCCATTGGCAACTCATACACCACCGCGACCTGCTTACCGTGGTAACTCATATTCGTTTGCATGCCACGCTTTTCAACACATAACGTTATTACGTTACCGAGATATTCCTGCGGTACTAATATACTGGCTTCCACCATCGGCTCACGAATTTCTTCGATATCGTTAATGGCAGGCAGCTTGGATGGGTTATCCACTTCAATGACTTCGCCATTGGTTTTTAATACCTGATAATTTACTGTCGGCGCAGTGGTAATCAAATCCAGATCATATTCCCGTTCAAGGCGTTCCTGAATAATTTCCATATGCAGCATGCCGAGGAATCCAATACGAAAACCAAAGCCCAGAGCCGCAGAACTTTCTGGCTCAAAAAATAACGAAGCATCATTGAGACTAAGCTTATTCAGTGCATCACGAAAGTCTTCGTAATCATCAGAGCTAACCGGGAACAGCCCTGCATAAACCTGTGGTTTTACCTTCTTAAAACCAGGTAGCATTTTGTCTGCGGGTGACTTGGCCTGGGTAATGGTGTCACCGACTGGCGCGCCATGAATTTCTTTGATACCGGCGATAATAAAACCAACCTCACCGGCTTTGAGGGTTTTACGCTCAACAGGTTTCGGCGTAAACACACCAATTTTGTCGGCCTGATGCACCTGACCATTTGACATGATCTGGATTTTGTCTTTCACGTTAAGCTGGCCTTCGACGATGCGTACCAACGAGACAACCCCCTGGTAATTATCGAACCACGAATCAACGATAAGCGCCTTAAGTGGCACGTCCAGATCGCCTTCTGGCGGTGGAATTTGCTTAACAATAACTTCTAACACATCTTCGATACCAATGCCGGTTTTAGCCGAACAATGCACGGCATCCAAAGCATCAATACCAATAATATCTTCAATTTCTTCAGCGACCCGATCAGGCTCTGCCTGAGGCAGGTCGATTTTATTCAGAATCGGGACAACTTCCATATCCATATCAATCGCGGTATAACAGTTTGCAACCGTTTGCGCCTCAACGCCCTGTCCGGCATCAACCACCAACAGCGCCCCTTCACACGCCGCCAATGAGCGCGACACTTCATAGCTAAAGTCTACGTGCCCTGGCGTATCGATAAAGTTGAGCTGATAGGTTTCGCCGTCCCGCGCTTTATAATCGAGCGTTACGCTTTGCGCCTTAATGGTAATTCCCCGCTCTCTTTCTAAATCCATGGAGTCCAGGACCTGCGCAGCCATTTCTCGCTCAGTTAAGCCCCCGCAATGTTGAATCAGCCGATCCGACAAGGTCGACTTGCCGTGGTCAATGTGCGCAATGATAGAGAAGTTGCGTATGTGCTTATGTTGCATAATGCTTGGAAATTACCTACAAAATTTATTTGTTCAATCGCCTGCCGATATAGCCGTATTTTGAGAAAGCCGAATCGCCCAGACACCGTTCGAGGATGCGGATTTTACCTACTTATTGCCGTAAAAGCGAATATCAGGCTTAACTATTCACCAATGAACTAAGTTAGTTTACAACCGAGGGTTCACAGTGGCAGATCATTATCAGGTTGCTGACTAATGATCACTGGCTCAAAGCGGCCATGTCGCTGACGTTTGAAAAAACGCGACACCAGCCACAGACTGCCACTGGCAGACAGTAGTGCAACAACAAACACAACAAGCTCGTGCCACGAGGTCAATTGGCTAAGCAACACCGCACTACCGACAAGGCTCATTAGGGGGACGATATACAACAGCCAGGAAGCTAACAAAACACGTTGCTCAGGGATGCCTATTGTGACGTTATCTCCGACCCTAAGCGGCAGCGGTGAGCGCAGTGAAAGGAATTGTTGGCGGGGAGTAAACGCTTTGGCCACCGCACTGGTGCCGCAGTCACTGCTTACCTGACACTGGCTGCACCCTGTTTTAACCGAAGCGCTAACGGTAATTAAATCATCGTCTACGGCTACGACAGTGGCTGTTTCGGTAATCATTCAGGTCCCAACAGCACGCAGTGAATGGGCTATTTCGTAAGCAGTCGCTGGCGGCACTTTACCAATGACGGTAATTTGTATTTGCCCGGTTGTAAGAGATAAAAATGTGTTGGTAGAGTGGCGCAGCACCACATCTGAATCAAGCGAATCCTGGGCAGGCTGAACATACACCGACACATCAACCATACCGTCACTGAACAACTTATATTCAACAACCTGTCCGGTCATCGCGAGACGGCGGGTTTCGCGCTTAATTTCTTCCATGCCCACAGGCATAAACTGAACTTCCCACTGGTGCTGACGTGTTTTGGGTGTCATTGCCACCGCACTTGGCAATGCCTGTGGATTAATTTTGGCAAAGTACGGTGCAGGCTCAAGACTAATTTTCAGACCGGTCACCTGGACTTGTTCAAGCAACGCACCTTGTAAATCTACCATGTTGAGTTTGAGCAACATGCCGGTTTCTTCGTCGAGCCATAACTGATAATTATAGCGTTTGTTATCACGGCTAACGATTCGCAGTTGCTGTGCAGGCCGCCCGGACACACGGGTTCGACCAATGGTAATAAATTGATACGCATCCACCAGCGCCTCTGGCTCATACAACAAATCACTGGGCAGCGGACCTGTGATAGCATCGGCGTAAATGCTGTAAGGCTGTACATCCGGCTCAAATACACTGACCACATTGCCAAGCCGAATCATTTCTTGTCCGGGGCCATTTTGTAAATTCAGCTGCTCTGCTTCCAGGCCGTTTTCAAGTACCGCATGACGCCACAAATAAGGAATGACTTCCTGACCAGGGCGAGTGAGCACAAATGACACTTCAAAGTTGGATTGGCGATTCGCGTCGGCCAGCCGTTGTAACCACTCTAACCCATTGAGCGACAATCTTTCTGTAGCGTCACTGTCGGCAGGATTGCCTGGCGAGTCTGCCGACGGCTCAGATGATTCTTTGTCACTGTCACTTTGTTGCGATACGGCTGCTGCGGGGTTTACCACTAACAGGCCTGCCACAAATAACAAACGCACTGCCAGAGCAGTGCGTTGTTTAATAAAACGCATCGTTAATGTCTTCATTAAGGCTGGTTAGCTTCAGGATCCATTAATTGTTTTGATTGCTCTTCGGCTTGCTTTAGCTTTAATTGCTGCTCATGGTCAGCAATTAACGCATTAATCTGACGACGCTTTTGCAATTTTGTGTCGTTATCGACGCTTTGCATATTCCCCACAATATTGCTTTGTTCCAAGCTGACTGGCGCCATACCAGCCTGCGGAATGCCAAAGGTTTGGTAGGTCGTAAACGGTTCTTCCGGAGCTGGAAGGTTAGCCTGCTGAACACCTAATATGACCGCCGCAGCCACTGACGCTGCCACTGCAAACTGACCAGACTGACGTACCAAAGGCACAATTTTGCCAATTACGGGCAGTGATTTCCATTTTGACCTCGGGGCCAATACGGTTGCTTCGTTATCTAACGCTGCCGCAACCTGAGCAGTAATATCAAATTCTGGCATGACCGAAGCCTCTTTACGTAATCCACTACGGATCACATGGTAGCTCCGCCATTTTGCCAGTAATTCACTATCGTTTTTAATAGTGTCTACGAACTCACTTTCATTGAGTTCGCCATCCATAAAAGCCGATAATTTTTCGTGTTGCTGCGTCATATTGTACTTTCCTGGTTACGCCCGACTGATTTATACACAGCCATTAGACCACCGTTTCAAATTCTACTTTAACTTATCCTGGCCCTAAAGCTCAATATCAAGTTTCCAGTAATGGTTGAATGACTTTATCTATTGCTTCCCTGGCTCTGAATATCCTTGAACGTACGGTTCCGACAGGACAAGCCATTACATTTGCAATATCTTCATAACTGAGCCCTTCGATTTCTCGCAGAGTAATTGCCATACGCAAATCATCTGGTAGCTTTTCCATTGCGTTATATAACGTCGACTCCAGTTCATCGGTCAGCACACTACGTTCTGGTGAAGAATGCTCTTTTAAAGCATCGCTGCCTTCAAAGTAATCTGCATCTTCAGCATCTACATCACTCGCCGGCGGCTTACGCCCCTGTGCCACGATGTAATTTTTTGCACTGTTAACGGCAATGCGATACAACCACGTGTAAAATGCACTGTCGCCCCGAAAATTCGGTAACGCCCGGTAGGCTTTAATAAAAGCTTCCTGCGTGACATCAGCTACATCGCCGGTGTTTTTCACATAGCGCGATACCAAATGCATTACTTTATGCTGATAGCGCGTTACGAGTAAGTTAAACGCATTTTTATCGCCCTGCTGGACGCGTTCAACCAACTGTTGATCAGTTATCTGCTCGCTCATTCGAGCTATTTCTCCTACTAACTAAATCCCAAACAGCTCATGCAAGCAATTGAGTAGACTTCGTGTTTTGCAAAAAGTTCGCAAAGAGTGTGATCTTTTTTTATTAAACCGAGCTAATCAACCTGTTAATATTGAAAAACCACGCTGGTATGGTGTTTAACCTTTTACGTTTGCGCCGAGTTTTATTAGACTTGCCAGAAATCACGCATTGTGAACCTTACACTACATGAATTCAAATTCTTCTTCATCTACTTCAACGGTTGTTGCCGGCGACGCCAACATTGAGCATAGCTGTGACGTACTCATTATTGGCTCCGGCGCTGCCGGTTTGAGCCTGGCCCTTTCTCTCGCTAATTACTGTCGTATAATCCTGGTGAGTAAAAGCGACTGTAATGAAGGTTCAACGCGCTACGCTCAGGGTGGCATTGCAGCGGTGTTCGATGAACGCGATTCCATTGAGTCTCACGTGCAGGATACATTAGAGGCGGGTGGTCATTTATGCGATGAAGAAGTTGTTCGCTTCACGGCGCAAAATGCCAAGAGCGCAATGGAATGGCTGATCGAGCACGGTGTCCCCTTTGATCAGGAAAATAGCGATAACGGTAATAATCGTTATCACCTTACGCGCGAGGGCGGTCATAGTTACAGGCGCATATTGCACGCCGCAGACGCAACCGGCGAAGCCCTGCAAATTACCTTAAACGATGCGGTATCACAGCACCCTAACATTCATATTTTCGAGCGTTATAACGCTATCGACTTAATTAAAAGTGAGCATACAAATAATCACTGCAAAGGTGTCTATGTCTGGAACCGAAAGCGTCAGCAGGTAGAAGTAATTCGCAGCCGCTTTATAACGCTTGCTACCGGCGGTGCCAGTAAAGTCTATCAGTATACGTCTAATCCGGATATCGCCAGCGGTGACGGTATTGCCATGGCCTGGCGTGCTGGTTGCCGGGTCGCTAATATGGAATTCAACCAGTTTCACCCGACCTGTTTATTTCACCCTCAGGCGCGCAACTTTTTGATTTCGGAGGCGTTACGTGGTGAAGGGGCAAAGCTTGTGCATGCCGACGGTACACCGTTTATGGAAAAGTTTGATGCTCGTAAAGAACTTGCCCCACGCGATGTCGTGGCGCGTGCCATTGACTACGAAATGAAACGCCTTGGCGCTGACTGTATGTATTTAGACATTAGCCACAAGCCAGCCGATTTTATTGTAAAACATTTTCCTAATATTTATCGGCGCTGCCGCTCACTCGGTATTGATATTACCCGCGAGCCTATTCCGGTAGTGCCAGCAGCGCACTACAGTTGTGGCGGAGTCATGACCGATATCAATGCCCGCACAGATCTGGATAATGTTTATGCAGTAGGCGAAGTCGCTTATACCGGCCTGCACGGGGCCAATCGCATGGCATCAAATTCGTTGCTGGAGTGCGTAGTGTTTGCCCGCTCGGCGGCAGAGCATATACTGGCTCGTTTAGATGAGCCCGCATCTGAAGAGTCCATTTCGCCCTGGGATGAAAGTAAAGTCACCAACTCAGACGAAGAAGTAATTATTCAGCACAACTGGCACGAGTTACGCTTATTTATGTGGGATTATGTTGGCATAGTGCGGACCAACAAACGCCTTGAGCGGGCCATGCGAAGAATTAAACTGCTGGAACAGGAAATTACCGAGTATTATTCAAACTTTCGTGTCAGTAATAACCTGTTGGAACTGCGCAATCTGGTCACCGTGGCAGAACTCATTGTTCGTTGTGCCATGCAACGCAAGGAAAGTCGGGGCCTGCATTATAATCTCGATTACCCTGAACGCTCTGCATCAGGTAAAGCGTCAGTACTGACCCCGTTAAAGTCCAATAGTACGCCAGAACCCGGCAAGCTGACTGGCGGTTTTGAGCAATAGGGTTACTCGCCTGCAATGAAACCCTGCACAAAGGTTTCAGCATGCTCTGTGTGGCTGGTTGACTGCAAAGAGAAACAATGACCTTCACCGCCAGAGCCAGCGAGTAAATCCACTTCAGCAGGCACAAGTATGGGGCGCTTGAAGGAGAACGACAGTGCCTCTCCCCGGAGTTGCTGCCGCGTATCGAAAGCAGCAATTGCGCGTGCGCTGGAGAACATACCGTGCACGATGGCACGTTTGAAACCAAACATACGTGCCGTTAGTGCACTTAAATGTATAGGATTAACATCGCCAGAAATCCACGCGTAGCGGCGCACATCAGCAGGACTGAATGACAACGTCGCCACGTTGGTATCATTCATAATAACCCCATTATTATGTCCTTCATAAGGGGCTAAACCATGTATTTGGCCAGCACGCCGCATTAAGTAGGTACCAGTGGCGTCGTAAACCCGCCTACCCCGTTGTGAAGCGGTAACCTGAACAACCACTGCCAGCCCTTTGCGGTGCTGATAAACCTGATTAAATCGCGCTACCATTTCGCAGGGAATATCGACCCTGGCATCAGCGTATTCAGCAACAACGTTATCCAAATGCACCAGCCCCAGCAACGCAAACGGACTTTTCGGATGGGATAATAGCTTAAGCTGTAACGATAACGATCGCACTTGCCAGTAAAGCGGGTGCACCAATATTGGATTGTCCCATTTCACCAATTTACAGTAGCGCTCATAGTGCTTAACGTTGGGTAAAAACGTTTGCCACATCACCGGGGCACGCTGCAATGACTCTAAACTGGCAGCCGTTACAGGAACGCGTTTTTTAAGTATTGCTTTAGTGTACAAATTAACCAATCAGAGAATTCCTTGCCGAAATATAATTCTGGCCAACCGCCGATAGCTGAGTTCGCTGGTTTGCTTACGAAAAATCCATAGCCTTTTGCGCCGGCCTGTGAGTTCGCTCACCATGACTACATATAATGCAAAAGGTAATAATTTAGAGCGACCTTCAATTTGCCATGCTTCGTGACTGTCGGCACCTTCATCCACAACCGGCAGCCACCGGCCAGACTCTGTGACCGCTATCTGCTGTTCCGGGTTCGATTGTTCTTGTGATTTGCGCAACGGATAACACCAGAACAGTACGAGTGAAATAATGCACAAAAGCAGTGTCCATTCGAACTGTTCGCTAAGCATCACCACAATTATAAATGCAGCAGCGCTCAGTAACAGACGCGCCCTCCACCAGCACGCCGTATTAGCCAGGCTAACGTTATACTTTGACTCGGTTAACAACGGTTGCCACTAACTTGGCTAATTCTGGATCTTCACAACGTTGATGGCCCATAAACCAGGCAAACAAGTCAGGATCGTCGCATGCTAATAACCGCTCAAAGGTTTCTTTATCCTGTTCCGACAGTTCATTAAAGGCTTCTTCTACAAACGGCAGCAATAATACATCCAGCTCCAGCATGCCGCGACGGCACGCCCATTTTAATCGAGCATAACGTTTTGCAGTAAACATAACAGGTTGATTCTGTGTAATTGACATGATCGCAAATATATCACGGTTGGTGGGAGGTTGATACTGACCTAAAGCCCCTTCGGATCGGTTTTATATTAGTATAAATCACGCTTAACCAAAGTCCCCCTTGATCTTCGTTTATTGCGCCCCACATAGTTACCAGACTGCTGATAAATTACCAATGAGCGTGCTTATTATATGCAACCACAACAAGTAATGCCTGCTAACCTGAATGACCTGCCGGCCAATTTTGTCGTTCCTTTGGACGCTATGGCAGGGGTCCAGCTAACTGGTGAGGACGCCAGCACTTTCCTGCACAGCCAGCTTACTGTCGACGTTAAGAAACTGGCAGAGGGCCAGGTTCGCCGCACTGCCCATTGTGACTTCAAAGGTAAGAGCTGGAGCATCAGTTTACTCGCGCGTAGTGCATCAGCTTTTATATTGTTAGCCCCGCAGGCAGCGTTGAACGCGACTACGGCGCAGCTACAAAAATATGGTGTATTTTCTAAAATCACCATTGCTCAGAACCAACCCGACTATCGCTATTTTTGCGTCACTGGTGACGCTGCCAAAGCACAGCTCAAAGCCCTCTTCCCGACGTTGCCCGACACCGCGCTGACGTTATCAGAATCACCGGCAGGTATGTGTTTACAACTCGATTATCCGGCAGAGACCTTATTAGTGGGCATTCATTCACATCAGGTTGAAACATTCGAAGAATTAATGGCCCAAAGTGATATTGGCTTTTACGCAGAGGCTGTCTTTGCTGCGCGACAAATTCAATCGGGTATTCCATGGTTAACCGCTGAATCTCAGGTTAATCAATATGTACCGCAAATGATGAATCTGCAGGCGCTTAACGCGATTGATTTCAATAAGGGCTGCTACATGGGCCAGGAAGTTGTGGCCCGAACGCGCTATTTAGGTAAAAACAAACGCGCAGCGATGGTGTTTAAACTGAATACGGCATTGTCTTCAGTTCAGACAACCAATGACGAGGCTGTGCAACTGGAAAAGCAAGCTGGTGAACACTGGCGCTCGGGGGGGACGATACTACAACTCGCCGAACTGGGCGAAGAGACCTGGATACTGGCAATTGTAAACAATAACACCACTTTTGATGACGTCTTCCGGCTTTCGACTTTTACCTCGGCAGAGTTGATCCATTGTGACTTGCCGTATACGCTAGATTAATAACTGGTTAATTCCAACATTCACTTTAGAACCACTAAGGTAGGTAATATGCAAATTTCTCCAAATAGTGTCGTAACGCTACACTACACAGTAAGCACTGAAGACGGCACGGAGCTGGACTCTTCAACGGGTGGCGAGCCACTCTCTGCACTGCTGGGCAGTCGTTTTTTGATTAGTGGGCTTGAAGATGCGTTACAGGGAAAATCATCCGGCGAGAAATTTGAAGTGACCATTGAGCCAGAAAAAGCGTACGGTGAGCGACTTGATCATTTGGTACAAGCAGTGCCTGCAACCATGTTTGACGGCATGGATGTAGAGCCTGGCATGCAGTTTCGGGCGACTACCGATGCCGGGGAGCAATCTGTCATTGTTGTAGAAAAAACCGATGACGAAGTCATTATCGATGGCAACCATCCACTGGCAGGCATTGCCCTGACCTTTTCGGTTGAAGTGCTGGATGTGCGCGAACCGACCCAGGAAGAGCTCACTCATGGCCACGTTCATGGACCAGGTGGTTGTAACCACTAACATGCCGTCAGGCAATAAAAAGCGGCGTGCTTAGCACTCCGCTTTTTTATTCGAATCGGCTTTATCAGGTTAAGCTAAACGGCTTCATCGCCGTATTCAGAAGTACGGATCCGAACAGCCTGCTCAACGTTATAGATGAAAACCTTACCATCACCTATTTTGCCCGTTTTAGCTGACTTGAGAATTGTTTCTACCGCCATTTCCACGCGCTCATCATCGAGTACGATTTCAATTTTAACCTTGGGTAAGAAATCTACCTGATATTCAGCCCCACGGTACAATTCTGTGTGGCCTTTTTGACGACCGAAACCTTTGACTTCCGTCACCGTCATTCCCGCAATACCAACGTCTGCCAGTGCCTCACGCACTTCGTCGAGTTTAAAGGGCTTAACGATTGCTTCAATTTTTTTCATTGTCGCTTACTCATCGTAAATAGTAGGAATAGGAACACGTTTGTGTTGTGTACGATTATAAATATACAGTAACTTTTCGGATACTTCCGGTGCAACCGCTTTATTTTCGAGAAAATCATCTATTTGATCATAGGTGAGTCCCAGTGCTTGTTCATCGGCTTTTTGCGGTGTGAGAGTTTCCAAATCAGCCGTGGGCGCCTTACGGATGATGTTTACCGGCGCACCTAAGTGCTCAGCAACCTGGCGAACCTGACGTTTACTCAATCCAAAAAGTGGCGCCAGGTCGCACGCTCCATCACCATATTTGGTGTAAAAACCGGTTATATTTTCGGCAGAGTGATCAGTACCTAATACCAGGCCGTCCAGCATACCCGCTATTTCGTATTGAATAACCATGCGCGTACGCGCTTTGACGTTTCCTTTCACAAAATCCTGTTTCGCTTCATCGGCGGGTAACAGACCGGCTGAATCCAGCGCAGCTGCCGTCTCCTGATGAATGGCATCAGCACCAGGTTGCACATTCACAGCAATAGATTTTGATGGCTTGATAAAATCGATAGATGCCTGGGCATCCGCTTCATCGGCCTGCACATTGTAAGGTAATCGAACAGCGATAAACTGATAACGCTCATGATGCTCCTGGTTAAGCTCATCAACGGCCAGTTGCGCCAACCGGCCAAGGGTACACGAGTCGATGCCACCGCTAATCCCCAGAACCAGAGCGTTCATGCCTGATTGCTTCAGTTGCTGCTTAATAAAGTCCACCCTGCGTGCAACTTCAAATTGCACGTCGATACTCGGTAACACTTTCATTTCTTCAATAACTGCTTGTTTATCCATTAGATAATCCAGAGTGTTTTAGGTTCCTGTATACAGTCTACGTTAAAATTGGTGAACTTGTCAGTAAGTGCGTGTGCGCTACACTTGATTTAAACCAATTCATTCGGGCCCCCCATAATGATCAGCCTATCACTTTCACCTGAGTCTATTCTAAGCACATACCTGCGTGTAGAAAACAATAAGTGACATCCTCTAGGACGGGTTAAACTATTATTGAGATAATTCGAGCATAAGACCATCAAAAATGCGCCAAACCGGATATACCTTAATAGAGTTAATGATTACGATCGCCGTGCTTAGCATCGTTGTGGGTATTGTTGTTCCTGGTGCCAGAGGATTCATAAATCATTCGCTGCTAAGTAAAGAAGTTAACGAAATCAGTGCGCTGTCACGTCTGGCAAGATTCAGCGCGATGGAAGAACAAACCAATATCGTATTGTGCCCTACCACAAATTACGCCCAGTGCGGCACAGATTGGACGCAAGGTAAAATGGCATTTGTCGATCTCAACGGCAACGGTGACAGAAGCACAAACGAGACCATTATTGGGGCCACAGAAGCACTGCACAGCTCGGTATCGGTTACAGCGCCCGGGCAGTCGATACTCTTTAATCGCCGGGGCGGCGCTAACGTCACAACGACACTCATATTTTGCGACGAAACCAGTGACGCTGACAAGGCCATGGGCCTGATAATTAACGGTTACGGTAAAATTGCAGTGGCACAAGATAGAAACAACGACGGAACCAAAGAAGACCACGCAGGTAATGCCCTCACCTGTGCCTAGGGCGTGTTGATCTTTGCTGTCAGGCAAAACCGTTAGTCTATTTTCCCCTGTCAGCTTTATCAGGCCAGTTGTATTACGCGCCCTGAATAACTAACCAGATCTGATAAGCTTACCTGACGGATAGCGTCATAAAGCGGAGTGTCCTGACATTCAGTATGTTACCAGAACTTACCGCGTTTTTAGGATCAGGTAATGTTCAGGCGGCTTGCCCAAATACCGCTGTAAAGGACGTGCTTTGCTGAAATCAGCAGGCAACAAAGACACTACTTATCCTCAGTGCCCGCATTTGCTCAGACCAGCTGTATCTACAGCATTAGCAGGACCAGCAAAACTCTGCGTTGCCGATGCTTCCATCGCTATTTTTATCCCAGCCTTTGCGGCCATCGCTATAAATGACAATTATGCCGTCGTCAGCCTGAGGGGAACCACTGACCGGCGTGGCACGAAGCTCGAAGTTATTACCGTCGGTACTCACCGAGTGAATTGTTAACGTATACTTTTTCTTTGCGGCGGGCTCAGTGGACGGCGAATGCGTTGCGAAAATCGCTGGTGCTCCGGTGTCTGAGCCTCCCGCGGCCGCGCCTTTATAACTGAACGTCGTGGCATAATGACGCTCCATCGCTGAGGCAAAACTCATCAAGTCTGCCTGTGCTGTGCCGCGGTTAGTTTTCACCATCATCGATTGATACGACGGATAACCTACCGCGGCGATGATGCCAATAACAGCAATAGCAATCATTAATTCAATAAGCGTAAAACCCTGCTGGTGTTGCATTGTAGTTATTGCTCCACATCAGATGACCAGCCACCACGCATCACGCGTTGATAGCGGCCAAAAATATTTTGGCTCAGGCACTCAAAGTCTGAAGTACAGGCTTCCTCATTGCCATCTTCATCAACGGCAACCACCGCCGATACACACTCAGTGCCTAAACATATTGTTGGGTTAACCGCATCTTCAATCAATATTTTAGTATCCGGCGCGATACCTGTCTGCGTTAACTGAGCATACCGATCACTTGCCGTGTAATCTCCGTCCTGATTGAGATCACCAGCGGCGTTACCGTCAATTAAATTCACCAGATAGGCGCGACTGTTTCCTGCCGGCGGCGCGCAATCACTGGTGCTGCTTGCTGCCGGTACGTAACTGGTAAAAAACACTTTGTAATTAACAATGACCGGCGACGATAGAATTTTTTCGCCAGCAGTCTGCATGGTGATATACCAACCCTGTTTACTTTCGTAATCACTAATCGCAACGCTGCGGGTTGCCTCGTTACTAGCGGTTAAACTATGGGTTGTCGCGTCAAATAAGTTGTTTTCGGTAATAGTTGTCGGAAAACTGAATTTGCCGTTGTCGTCGAGCGTGAATACACCTTCATCTTTGAGCATATAAAAACGGTCATTTACCACAGTATCCAAAGGGTTTGCCCGCCAACCACTACCAATCACGACCGCATAAAAGTTTTGTCCCCCCTGGGCCACTTCAGAGACATCCACACCATAATAGAAATGACGATTGTCGCTACTGCCGCTGCCAGCCAGATCGGCGATACGCTGACCTTTAATGAAATCGGCACCTGACTCACCATTGTAAACATCAAACCGGAACACCTGTCCTCCCATGTCTGTCGCGTATAAGTGGTCGGCAAAACCATCGTTATCGCGATCTATTGCCGCAATATGACCCGGAATAGCGTATTGCATTTCGGCAATATTGACATCAGCCCCGCTGTTAGAGGCCTTCCACAACAACGCGCCGGTGTCGGCATTAAATATCATTACGGCATTGCCGACCACATCGGTAGTTCTGACGTTATTGGTGTCTTGTGTCTCGTCGTAGCCGCCGCCAATAACCATCACATTATACGCTGTACCCCCTAATTTCATTTTGGTTAAAATAGGTCGTGACCAACTCTGGCCCAGCTTTTCAAGCCCTGCGGTGCCCCCCTCAATAGCGTAGACTAACGATGGCGAGGTTTTGGAGGTAATGTCAAAGACGTAATAATTTCGACCGCCACGACGCATGCCCACATACAAGTATTTTTTACCGTCAAACTCTCTGAGTACCATATGCCCATCGAGCCCGTAGATATGCTTGTAGCTGGAATTATCCTGATAAAAATCCTTTACATTTACCAGCAGAGATTTCGGCGCTACCGAATAGTATTCACTCCCGGTTGCGGCATCGAAAGCATGTAAAAATCCGTGGTTAGTGGCAATGAAAATAACTGAATCGTTATTACCATAGTTAACAATAACGGGTTGTGAGTGAATAGGATCGCCCATTTGCAAACGCGTTTCAGTAATATCGCCGTCACCATCATAGTCGCGAAGATCGACACCACGTGCCCACTTGAGCAGATTTTCACGAAGGCCCTGTGGATCAGCGTCGCCGTCGGTTCCCATTGTCGCAGTGGTAATTGCACTGTTATTTTCATGTAGTTGGTTGGCACTGGATACAATGCTGCCGGGTCCATCAAAAAAGTACACATTGCGGCTCGGTGGCAATAATGAAGCGGCACCGCCGGCTCTGACATCAGCACCATCCTGAAACAGTGACCAGTAACTGTGTGAACTGTCGGCAAAGAACCCGGTGTTATCATCAATTGCCGCTAAGCCGTTGCGATCAAATACCTTATCACCGTCAATGCGATATTTCTTTAAATTGCCTGGCCACAGCGTCCCCTCTGCAGGCTTAAACAACGCGTAGTATAATTCATCCTGGTGGGTCAGCCGGTTAAGCTGATTCACCGCTACCCCAGGCGAAACAAAGGTGGCGTTAACATCTTTAACCGCTCGCAAAATGGTCTGAAAGGCGGCCAGTAAATCTTCAGAGTTATCAGCAGTGTAAAAGCCGCCGCCACTTTGTAACGCGAGCTGATATAGAAAGTTATTGGCATAATTATTGGCCGCAAAGCCAATCGTATGCGTGGTTACTTTGGCACCAATAACAGACGTAGAAGCCTTACTGATATTTGACACTAAATCCAAACCACAAAGCTCGCCTGAATTTGCCGACTTGCACGCTGTACCCAGCATGGCCTGAATCTTAGATGCACTATGATTGTTATTGGCCTCACCGTCTGAAAGCAGCACAATATGGTTGTTGGTCTGACACTGTAAATCCTGCACCGGGCTAATATATTCTGCGCCACTGGGAATGTACTCAGTAATACAGTCGCTGTCACTGAGGTTTTCAGCGGAACAACCATAAGGCAGCACGGAGTCTGCACCCGTGTAAGAATCTCTGTGGCTCACCCGGGTACTACGGCGTACTGACGAGGACACCGATGAATTGCCGCGACTCAAACCATAGTCTACAGATCGGCCACCATAATAGCGTGCCGCTTCATAAAGCGTATCAACTATCGGCGTTAAGCCATTGGCCGATAAATCATCGACCTGACTAATGAGTAAATCCCTGACTGACAACGACGCGCCAGGCTCAGCGTTGCCACTAAACTCGACATAGAGTCGGGGCGCTTTAGACGGTTTACCTGAATACGAGTACGCGCCATGCAGAGCGTTAAAGTCACTTAGCACAAACCCCAGACTATTTCCTGCCTGCCAACCAGCCCGGCCAACAATAGCATTTACAATACCGCTAATATCAACCGTGTCGTAAGATTGATTGCGCTTGAATTCAGGCATAGACCAGGTTATGCCTGCAGTTTTGGCAATATTTTGCAGATCAAAGCGGTTGTGGTTTCGAAAATTCGGGATATCGTCTTTATCGATGCCCCGAATCAACATCGACGCACCATTATTTCGATCCGTATCATAGGCTGTAAATTCTATATACGCCCTACTGACCGTTGCGCCCTGTGGAATATTGACTTCGGGGAAACGCAGGCCGATGAAATTATTAGAATTACTTCTGAAAGTAAGTTCTTTACCTGTTGATGCCCACCCATTGGTTGCCTCTTCGACGTTGTCGTCAGAATCGGCGACCTGGTACTGGGCATCGCCTGCTACACACCCGGTAGCACTCGACTGATCATAATTTACGATTAACTGTGGCGCAGTACCGGTCCCGTCATCATGAGCCATAACACGCCGGGTACTCCCTGTGGTATTGCCCTGAGAGTTTAACAGTATTGTCAGCGCATTGCCGCCGCACCAGCCCGCCTGGTTGACCAGCTCCTGAATAACAGGTGACAAATCAGGCGTACTGATATCTTCGCCATCAGCGGGAAACTCGTTTTCTGTGCTCCAGTCCACTTCAGCGGTGGTCAGAGTTTTACCGCTCAAATCGTTGAAACCAGTGGTAAGGGGCGAACTGGCGTTGACTAACTCGCCGGCAATACTGATATTCGTGCTACTGATATCATATTGTGCCGAAGTAAATTTAATATAAGCAGAGGTAATGGTTGCGCCAAGGGGAATATTTAAGTCAGTAAACCTGAACGCCGACGTCACCTCACTGGTCGAGTAACTAATAACGACTTCATCAGACCCGGTGTTAACAGCGCCGTTTATTTCATATCCATCGTTAGCAGTTGCTCCGGTAGAGGTGCTAAGCTGCGCATTGATACCGCGATTGATATTGGTGGTCGGGTATAAAATCGGGCCGCCATAATCGGAAAATCGCATTAACCCCGCATTAATATTAGTGGCAGTACCCAGTGCGGATTTGAGTGCATTCTGCACTCTGAACATGCGCGACTCGTCACCGCCATCCATACCGCCCATACTGCCTGATGTATCCATAATGAATAACACGTTGGGGTTATAGGTCGTTGCTGAATCGGCCGTGCCGATAAAAATGTCCAGGTCATCACCGGTAGCATTGTGGGCGATACCACATAGCGATAACGTTAATAACCAGGCAGGTGAAAAGGTCTTCATTACTGCGCCTCCGATGAAGGTCCGAATACTGCAACTGTTAAGGTATTAGCCGTAATAGTGCGCTTACCTTCTATCTGACCACAGCCGCGCACTACAAATACATGGCACCTTAAGCCACCGCTACCAATAACATTACTGGAACCACGACAAGGTTTTTCCTGAATAAAAGCCGTACGCGACCAACTGGTTACATTTGGCTGACTATGAAAGTTACCGCTTGCGGTATGTTGCAGCCCCCGGGTTAACCCGCTACTGGTTAATTGACGGTTTATCCAATCATTTTCATTGACACACTCCAGCGTGTCGGTAAGAGGATTAAATGGCACGCCCTGACGCGCCGCGGTTAGCGGGTCATCAACATTGTTGTCTTTGAGCAGAATTTCATCTTCCGATTCAAACACAACAGCTGCAATTGCTGCTTCAGCAGCATCAAATGTTAAGCCCTGCGCCTGCACTGAGCTCGCCATTTTACTTTGTGACAAACTACTGCTGACAGCGGCAACACCTAATAAGGTTACACACAATAGCAACACTAATGCGAACACCAGCACAACGCCTCGTTGTGACCTCATAGCACTGAACCCCCCACATGATTGAGACTATTTCGCAATGCTACCGAGACAGTAAAAACCTGATAATAATGGTTGTTATCGAGGGTAACCGGCGTTTCAGAAAGCAGACGAACTTTGTCGTTTGCCAGGGTTTGTATATTGACCGGCATACTTTGAATCAGCACTGCTAAACGTATGGCAACGACTTGTTGATTCGTTAAGCGGGCAGTTGGCAGCTGGCTGGCATCAACATAACGTACTACCTGGGCGTTGTTATTACTGACGTCATCGCTAATACCATATTCGATTTGCATGCTTTCAACGTTATCGAGCAACACCACTTCACTGCTAGGAGCGGGATTCCCCATCAAACCACGTAAATTGCGACCGTTGTAGCCAATACATTTTAATTGTGTGCCAGCAACGAAATACCGGTTAACGATGTGAATTTGGGCAGGCGCCGCCGTACCAAACCGATTACCTGTGCAATCCTGTTGGGCCAACAAATTAACCACCAGCTCATCACTTTCACCATTGCTGCCTTCTTTACTGCCAAGGTTAGCAAGTGCAGCGTAATCGTTGGCTAACGCCACCGGTTGACGCAATACCACACTTGACTCAAGTACTAAGTCAACCGTTCTATCAATGTTGCCCAGAGATAAGTCGTAACGCCCCACTTCACGCAGTTCATCTTGCAGACGCCATGTAATATAGCGGCCATACTCCTGCACTTCTGCAATAGCCTGATTCAAAGAATTGGTTGCTCTGGTGCCAACAAATACCTGAATAACCCCGGCGGTAATGATTAAGCCAAGAACCAGGCTTATCATGAGTTCGATAAGCGAATAACCTGCCTGACGAGTCACAGTGCGACCTCTTTGAGCACGCACGCCCGATTGGTATCGCTAGCGAAAGCACAGCGGTTATCAGTGGCAACAGCGGCCTGCTGGCTCGACCTTACAGGCCAACTGACTGTAATACTGATTAATGAACCTGTTGAGCATAGCTTGGCATCACCATTGTCCCGGTCACTGCAGGTTAAATTGATACGCATACCCGGATTGCTCGCCACAGCCTGGCAACTGGCTTCCCAGCCGCTGAATTGGGCAAACTCGGCTGCGCTGCAGGTATTGTCCCGGCAATTCGGGATAGCTGCAGGTTGTGCCAGACAATGGCACTGATATAAATTGTTGTCGGTGCAGGATAACGTCTCAAAATTGAGCAGATCCTGACTAAAAAAAGCATCATCCACTTCCCAGCCATCATCAGCAGCGGAGGGCTGCGCAGCGCTTACCAGTTGCTCTGCAACAAAGCGCGCAACCAGTTCGGCATGACTGCGACTGGCCGCCTGCACATTATTAAACGTGCCGGTAAACTGCAGGGAAGCCACGCCGAGCAGGCCAATCGTCAACACGAACAGTGCAACCAGGATCTCAACCATGCCAACGCCACGTTGATAGTGAGCTGCTGATTGTGATGAAATTTGAAGAAACATAAAAAGCACCTTTTTACGACTCTTTGAATGGTAGACAAGTTTGCCAACCATTGCATGATAATAGCGTAGCCACGTAAGTAGTTTCGTATAAGTTTGAATAACTGAATGTCAGCGTTGTGTGAGTCTGGTTTAGCAATGGACTCAGGGACAGTGCCTGTATGAAACTGTATTCAGGGTCCGTAGTTCTTTACCCGAAATCAGGTTACGCTGCCGACTGGCTAACGGCTGGAGACAAGACATGTATCGGCATGTAACATCATCAGGCATGTCACTACTGCATGTTCTGATCACTTTGGCCCTCATATCTGTTCTGCTCACCACAGGTATTAGCAGCTATGCGAGTCTGATTAAAAAATATCAGTTAAATGGCGCGGTACAAGCTATTTACTACTTGCTACAACATGGACGCTCTCAAACGGTATCACTACAACAAAATGTGGTAATCGATTTCGAACCGACCAATCCCTGGTGTGTAGGTATAACCATTAATAACCGTTGCGACTGCACGATTACCGGTAGCTGTACCATCGACAATATTGAATGGGTTGTTACGCAGCACGATTATCCAAGGGTATCGGTCACTGACCTTAACTTTGGGTCAAAACAACTCGCCATGTTTACTGCGCCCAGAGCGATATCGGCAGGTCATGCAGGGTCTGTGGTGCTGAGCGATAATAACTACAAACTCAAACTCATTCTCAGCAACATGGGCAGAATAAGAATATGTGCGGTAAATAAAGCATTCTCGCCGTATCACCCATGCTAAATTGCGCAGCTTAGTGAACAAAAACCCGCACAGCGTCAGTTTTGCTACCAGCGAGAGGGAAATGTCCTTGAGCACCCGCAACACCTGTATTGCCATCAGCAATTGTCGCAGAAACCACCCCCTCACCACTGGTTAGTCTGCTGATGAATCCCCGGCGATAGCGAGCTGAGGAGTCAGATGTTGAAGCGTTGCTGACACTCAGCACTGACGGTACATCGGTTTCCCAATTGGCGAGCCCGGTCAGATCAACATCGTAAAACGGTATCATGGTAAGCCAGTCAGCGACTTTGTTTCGCTTCGCTTCCCTTACCGCCGCCAAATGCGCCTGGGTTAAACGCTCAATATAAATTCCCCGGGCCATCAGTTGCTGACCAGGTTGGGCAAGCCGAATGTCATACCCAACAGGTTTTGGTGGTAAAGGAGAGCCATCAGCATAGCGGCTTAACAATTCATTGAGGTAGTGTTTATAGTTCATAATGACAGACTCATTACCAACAGGCATTTGCGGCATCACAACCAGTGAATACAGGTGCCAATCCGGATAAAGCAAAAACTCACCATCGACACGTTTAAACCGACAATTTTCAGTATACTGGTCTCCAGGGTTGCTCGCCAGATGCCATTTGCCTTGCTCATCCTGCAAAAAGTGCTTGTGTGGCAACCCGTTATCGGACCGGTAGTATTGTTCATGGTTGAGCATGTCCAACGTATCGTGATGATCGCGGCAACAGGTATTACACAGTGCTGGCTGCTCAGGTCGCTCATTTTTGCCGATTGTTTTTATAATCGCTTGCCCGCGCTTTACTCCCGGAGATTGATGTTCCCACGTCGCCATTGATGGTGAAAACCCCTGCCCTGTCCCCGCCAACGCGCATTGGCAATTTACAGTGGTAAATTCTTCGATGGAGCTTACCACTGCGCCCCCGGCCTGATTAATGAAACCCAGCGCACTGAAAGTCACTTGTTGCATGTTAACGGCAATTTCCGGCACGCTGGTGGATATCACCTGCTTAGCACCTGTCTCATGCTCCACTCGCATCGTACCCTCAAGGTAACTTCGTTTGATACGTGGCGATTCAGAATGACCACCCTCAAAACGCACTGACTGATACCCCAGGCCATCTGTAGCCGCTGTAATACTCGAATTAAGTCTGACTGAAGCAGTTTCTGCGGTATCATCCTGCCAGCTTACAATAATTTCAACACGCTTGAGGTCTGGCGGGTTATGTACGGCCAATCCGGCGGCCAACACCTCATTGTGTGTTAGCCAGTCGTCTTTATGGTTGTCATTATTGGTATCAACATAAAAAAGGTCTGATACTACCCACTGCCGGTCAAAACTCATTGTTTCAGACGTATCTGCTAACTCGATGGTAACCACCCCGGCCAGAACAGAGCCCCCTTTATTAGTTTTAATATCCGCATACGCACTGCCTTCACCTGACCACTCATATTGCGCAGCATAGTGTTTAAGGTCGGCGAGCTTCTGCTTTGCCAGTTGTTGCGCTTGTTGGCGCATTACCTGCTGTTGATTGGCGGCCAAATAAAGACTCTGCAATTTTACGATACCTGTAGCGCCAATTAGCAGGATAAGCATAGCAATTAAGACTTCCGGCAGTGAAAAACCACGCATAGCGGTACTCCTAAAAATCTCGCCAACTGCCTGGGACACGGCTTACGCGTAATAACAATTCTTGCTCCAGTAAGCCCGACATTACTTTTGCATCGAAGAGCACGGTAAGCTGGGCCTCTGCCTCACCCATCGCTTGATTCGCGACCAACGCGCCCCGAATAGCAGCGCCTGTATCCATGTTGATAGCCGATTTACCGCGATGGTCTGGCGCGCGGAAAAAGTAAACCAAACCATATATTCTGGCATCACCCGCCATTTCCAATCCACCATTGTGGATCACTAAAACAACAGGCGCGTGCTGACTGCCGATAGCTGAATCTCTCGCTACCTTACAATTTCCGGACACCCAAATTAAACCGCCGCTGGCACGATCAAGCCCGTCACACGTTGTTGCATATGCATTACTCAACGACAGTAAGTAGCGCCAGTCAGACTCGGCGATACCAAATAACCAATCGTTCAGATCACCGGGAAACTGAGCTGACTGGTCGACAATGTCCAGACCTTTCCCTGCTGCACCGGAGTATCCCCGGGTGGCACAATGGCCGGTTTGATATTCATATACGGCGCAGCTGATTCCATTTAGCGCTGCACCAGGCAACGGTTCTTTTGTCCACATTGACAGTGGTACCCCTTCACCAGCACCATTCGGGTTTGCGACCAACGTAAACGCTAAAGCAGGCGACACCTTACTATTGGTCATAACGGGTGCCGGGGGAAGACGTTGCAACAGTGGAGCTATAATAACGTCTTCTTGAATATTAACCCTGGCCAGACCGTCTGCAGAGCGTCCCCGCGCCGTTAAAGAGACTAACACTTCAGGCACAACTGATTGCACGATTGCCTGACGTGATAAGCCCACTTCGTAGCTGCCTGCGCCCACCTGGCTGTCGCCAATCATAGACCCGGACCAGAGCGGATGCTGTATAAGCTGGCCAACAGCTTGTTCTAAGCCGGCTTGTGCAACATTATGCGCATTCTGGTAATTCAAAGTATTACGTTGAATTTTTTGCTCAAATGAACGGATTCGTGCGGTATACACTGACACAATACTGGCCAGTACAAGCAATAACGCCACGGTAGACATTACCGCGGCGCCACGTGCGAATCCGTGCTTTGAATAATGCTCAGTAATAGGCATTAGCAATTCGCACGCGTTCAGTATAGCGACGTTGATAACGCTGATCAGAGACCAATTCGCCGGCAATATGCAATACAACTGTTTGCCAGCTCAGTCGATTAGCACGCATTACCGCTAATGAAAATCGCAGCTCTGTCACTTTGACAATGTCATTATCTGTAAGATCTTCCCAACCGGGTTCGTCGCAGGCAGCGCCGTCGAGACGAATTTCAATACTGTTATCTCTTAATCGGTAGCCAAAATATTCGTTGGGTGCCGCGCTATTTAGCTGACCATTTCTATTGCGATCGTAGGTAAATACTATGCAGCTGTCGGACTGCTCACCGTTAAACTCACTGACCTTAACAGGCTGATTAAACGGCATAACCGCAGCCGGATCAGTGGTAAGCCTGATGGAGGCGGCACCAGAATACCCTGCACGCTGAATATCACTGGTAATTAAACTCACGATGTTGCCTAGCTCTTCATTGAGCCGACTGGTTTGAAGCATCCTCGAGTTAACCTTAAGGCTTGTGCTGACCAGCGCTCCGGCAGCGGCAACAACGCCAGCGCCAATAGTCAGCGCTATAATATTTTCAATTAATGTATAGCCTCGATTTCTGCGCACGGTGATATCCGGTCTGATTGGTAAAAGTCAGATCCTCAGCTTGCCCGATGATGCAGTGAAATACAGCTGTACAGACAGCCATTTTTAAGCACTGCGTCAGTAGCAGGTGAGTTTTGCGGCGATGGGCTCAGTCATTATGCGTTACAGTGCAGAGTCAAAGCTGTCGTGGGTTGGCTTAATACTGTTCCTGAGACTGTTCCTAAGATCAATAGTATCGTTTTAAGAATGCGTTAAGGTTAGGTGAATTTGTTGCGAGTAAACCAGCCTTTGAATATGGATTTACTGGTTATAAGGTAACTCACCCGATGCAGGAGCACACCATGGAAAGACGTTTTTTATCGCCTTCAGGGGACGTCGCACTCCCTCAACAGAAGCATTGCGGGTTTAGCTTGATTGAGGCGATGATCACTGTGGTTATCGTTGCAATATTAGCGAGTATCGCTCTGCCTTCTTATCACGCTCAAATTCAAAGCAGCAGACGAGGCGTTGCGAAAACAAAACTCTTGCAAATGCATTTATGGCAGGAAGCGTATCGTTTTGACCATCAGCAGTATGCAACAACTAATGAACTGGCACTGCATCATTCGGAGTTCTATACCTTCAGCGTTACAAATGTATCCAGCACCACTTATACTGTTGTCGCTAAAGCCGCAGGCGCGCAAAAGAATGATTCAAACTGTACAGTAATGTCGATAGATCAATCATTTAAACGCTCACCCGCCAAATGCTGGTGAGTGGACCCAAGCCAACCGCGGTGACGGTCTATTGCTCAGCTGACTTGCTTGATACGCAACTCTTTGGGAACAGCAAACTCAATGCTTTCCTCACGGCCACTGCGTTCAGAAGCTGTTGTCGCTCCCCAGTCAAGCAGCCGCTGAATGACGCGTTTTACCAATACCTCGGGGGCTGAGGCACCGGCAGTCACGCCAATATGTTCTACGCCATCCAGCCAGTCACGCTGAATACACTCTTCATCAGCAATAAGGTACGCCCGCGCACCAATCTTACCGGCCAATTCGCGCAAGCGATTAGAATTCGAGCTGTTTTGTGCCCCCACCACCAGCAATACTTCGCAGTCCTGAGCCAGGTCGCGCACTGCATCCTGACGATTTTGTGTGGCATAGCAAATATCGTCTTTGCGAGGCCCTTCAATGGCAGGAAAACGCTCTCTGAGCGCATCAATCACTTCAGCGGTATCATCCACTGACAGTGTAGTCTGGCTGCAGTAATACAGTGCTTCAGGGTTTTTCACACTGAGTTTTTCGACATCAGCAATAGACTCTACCAAATAGATCCCACCCTGCTGGTTGTCATATTGCCCCATGGTGCCCTCCACCTCAGGGTGACCTGCGTGCCCTATAAGAATACACTCTGTACCGCGTCGGCTTGCACGGGTCACTTCAAGATGCACTTTGGTCACCAGCGGGCAAGTTGCATCGAACACTTTTAAGCCACGTTGCTGCGCTTCCTGGCGCACTGCCTGGGACACACCATGGGCAGAAAAAATCACAATATTATCATCGGGTACTTCATCAAGTTCATCGACAAATACCGCACCGCGTTCTTTTAAGCCATCAACCACAAACTTGTTGTGCACGACTTCATGGCGCACATAAATAGGCGGTTGAAAAATCTCCAATGCTCGCTCAACAATGGTTATAGCGCGGTCAACGCCGGCACAAAAGCCGCGCGGATTAGCTAAATGAATTTGCATGTGAAGAGTTCCTTAGCCTCAGGGGTTGATGACATCGATGATTTCAACATCAAAGATGACGGTTTGTCCAGCCAACGGATGGTTAAAGTCGATGGTAACAGAATCACCGGCAATACTGCGAACAATACCAGGGACCTCGCTGCCGTCGGGCTGCGAAAATGCCATAATCATCCCTTCTTCCAACGCTAAATCTGCGCCAAAACTACTCCGATCCATGTGGTGAACATTGTCGGGGTTTGGCTGTCCGAACGCATCATCCGGTTCCAGTTCAAATGACTTTTTGTCTCCGGCACACAAACCGCGCAAACACGCTTCAAAGTTTGGTGTCAGGCTACCATCTCCCATCACTAATTTGGCCGGTTTCTTGTTTACCCGGGTACTGTCGGCTGCTGATCCATCAGAGAGTTTCAGGTCGAAATGCATAATAACTTCGCTGTTATCCCGAATAGTCGCTACTTGTTCAGTCATTATAAATACTCTCTGGATTGCAAGATTGTGAGTAAATGTTAACCATTGCTTTCAGTGCTGTTTTCAGCCGTGGCATCTTTGCTTTTGGCAGTTAACATATCCCAAATTAACAGTGCAGCGCCTATAAAAATTGCGCTGTCAGCAATATTGAACGCCGGCCAATGCCAGTCATTCACATAAAAGTCGAGAAAGTCGACCACATAGCCATGCACTATCCGGTCAAAAACGTTGCCCATTGCGCCGCCCAGTATAAAGCTAAAGGCCACCGGCAACAGGGTTTGCTGCCTTGGCGTTTGTTTTAACCACCACAGGATCACGCTACAAACAGTGACGGCAATGGCGGTAAAAAACCAACGTTGCCAACCGCCCGCACCATGCAAAAAACTAAACGCTGCGCCATAGTTATGGACATAAGTAAGGTTAAAAAATGATGTCACCTGAATCGATTCATACAACGCCATTTTATCCATAACCGTAAATTTGCTCCATAAATCAAGAATAAGTGTTATCACACTTACCCATAAAAAGCGCAAACCGGTATCGCGAAATAAGCTCACTGTTAAATTAGGCATAGTGTCGTGCTTCACCTTCACCCTCGACGTTGGTGACGCAACGTCCACATAACTCAGGGTGCGCAGCGTGCGAGCCTACATCATCGCGGACATGCCAGCAGCGGACACATTTTTCACCTGTGCTTTTGGCTACCGATACATACAGCCCGTCCACGTCAGTTTCGCTGGCGTCCCCGGGTTTATCAGCAAGGCTGGCAACGGTGGCCCCGGAAGTGATGAGTACAAAGCGCAGCTCATCGGCTAAGCGTTCCAGTTGCTGCCTGAGCTCATCATCAGCATATAAGGTAATGGCCGCTTCTAATGAGCCGCCCAGTAGCTGTGCTTTACGCGCTTGCTCAAGTGCCTGGTTAACCGCATCTTTAACCGCCATAAGTTGCTGCCAGTAGGCATCATCAAACTGGCTGTCGGATGAAAACGCATCAAGTCCGTCATACCAGTTTTCGGTAAACACGAATTTCGACCGTTCACCCGGTAACTCCTGCCAGATTTCCTGAGCGGTAAAGCTGGTGATCGGCGCCATCCAGCGCACCAGTGCCTCAGCAATGTGGTAGAGTGCCGTTTGACAGGAACGACGCGCAACACTGTCACCTTTAGCGGTGTACTGGCGGTCTTTAATAATATCCAGATAAAAACTGCCCAGTTCAATCGAACAAAAATGGGTGAGTTTTTGCGATACCACTAACAGATCATATTTTTCATAATCAGCAAGCAATTCGTTCTGAAGTTGCCTGGCGCGCGCGACAATCCAGCGGTCGAGAGCCACCATTTCGTTTTCTGCCACAGCATCCGTTAACGGATTGAAACCGTTTAAGTTCGCTAACAGAAAACGCGCGGTATTGCGTAAACGCCGGTAGTTATCCGCGGCACGCTTGAGAATTTCATCAGAGACGGCGATTTCGCCACGGTAGTCAGTCGACGCCACCCATAAGCGTAAAATATCAGCGCCCAGTTTATTGGTCACTTCTTGCGGCGCTACCACATTCCCCAGTGACTTAGACATCTTTTTACCCTGCGCATCGACCGTAAAGCCGTGTGTCAGTACCTGCTTATAGGGCGCATGTCCATGCATAGCCGTAGATGTCATCAGTGACGACATAAACCAGCCACGGTGTTGATCAGAGCCTTCTAAATACAAATCGGCACTGGCCGGAATATCATCGCGACAATCCACTACAAAGAAATGGGTGACCCCTGAATCAAACCATACATCTAACGTATCGGTCACTTTATCGTACTGCTCAGCATCACTGCCCAGCAACGCCGCATCATCAATATCCCACCACGCCTGAATACCGTTTTTTTCAATTTCTGTGGCAACCTGTTCAATCAGGCTGGTTGTTTGTGGATGCAATTCACCGCTAATTTTATGAACATATAAAGGAATAGGAACGCCCCAGGTGCGCTGGCGCGAGATACACCAGTCCGGACGACCTTCCACCATTTTAGTGATACGGTTTTCGCCCCATTCTGGGATCCACTGAGTCTGTTTGATTTGTTCAAGTGACTGACCGCGCAGGTCGAGCTTATCCATACTGATAAACCACTGGGGTGTAGCGCGAAAAATGATTGGCGTTTTGTGGCGCCAGCAATGCGGATAGCTATGCTCAAAGGCCACATTCAGCACCAGATTACCGTGTTCAGCGACGGTTTCAATGATAGCCGGGTTCGCTTTAAACACATGTTGTCCGGCAAACAGTGGCGTATTTTCAAGAAACACGCCGTTGTTACCCACCGGGTTATATACTTCGATATCGTAGCCTTTGCATACATTGAAGTCGTCAACACCATGGGCTGGTGCAGTATGCACGCAACCGGTACCCGCATCGGTGGTCACGTGATCGCCCAATACAATTATCGAGGCTTTATCTAAAAACGGATGCTGTAAAAGGGCTTTATCCAGCGCTGCACCTTTGCAAGTAGCAACTGTTGTATAGTCGTCCTGACCATAGCGCTGCATACAGCTTTCAACCAGGTCAGTCGCCAGCATGATCCACTGCTTGTCCTCACCATACTCCACCAACGAGTATTCCAGTTCAGGATGCAGGCTCACCGCGAGGTTGGCAGGTAATGTCCAGGGAGTGGTCGTCCAGATAACAACACCGGCTTTGTGCGCCGCCAAAGCGCCGCTGTCAACGCCAAACGCACTGGCAAACGTTGTCACGTCTTTTAATGGAAACTTGACGTCGATTGCCGGTGACGTTTTATCCTGATACTCAACTTCGGCTTCAGCCAGCGCTGACCCACAATCGGTACACCAATGAACAGGTTTAAACCCTTTTTCCAGATGCCCCGCATCAATGATTTTACCCAGCGCGCGAACAATATTGGCTTCTGAGTCAAAATTCATTGTTTTATAAGGGTTTCCCCATTCGCCAAAAACGCCCAGACGTTTAAAGTCTGCCATTTGACCATCAATTTGCTTTTGCGCGTAATCACGGCATTTTTGGCGAAATTCAGCGGTGGTTACTTTTTTACCGGGTTTACCCACTTTCTTTTCAACCATGAGTTCGATAGGCAAACCATGGCAATCCCAGCCAGGGACATAAGGCGCATCAAAATCCGCCAGAGTTTTAGACTTAACAATAATATCTTTGAGGATCTTATTCACCGCATGACCAATGTGAATATCGCCATTGGCGTAGGGAGGGCCATCATGCAGCACAAAGGGTGGTTTACCCGATTTCGCCTCGCGAATCTGCTGATACAAGCCTTGTTGTTCCCAGTCTTTCAACATTTGAGGTTCGCGTTTAGCCAGATTCCCGCGCATGGGGAATGGCGTTTCAGGCAAATTCAATGTGGCTTTGTAATCACTCATAGCGTTTGTTCTATCCGTCCACGTTATCGGGTGTTAACCCGGCTCAGACCTGCAACAGGTCGTCGTTATTCATTAATACTTGCTGTGCCTGCTCAACATCGCGAGCGATTTGCTGACGCAGGGCATCAAGCCCGTCAAAGCGTTTTTCATCTCGAATCTTAGCCACCGGCATCACTTGTATGCGCTGGCCGTATAAAGAGCCTTCAAAGTCAAAAATATGCACTTCTAACTGCTTTCGCTGACCATTCACGGTTGGCCTGGAACCGATATTAGCGACCCCGGCATACTGACTGCCAGCGATATTGAGCTTCACAGCGAATACGCCAGTAATGGGGGTTTGGCAGCGATTTAACAATACATTGGCGGTTGGAAAGCCAATGGTACGGCCTTTCTTTTCACCGTGAATCACCCGCCCGGAAATAAAAAACTCCCGCCCCAGCATAGTGTGCGCAAGGCTAAAGTTACCGTCGGCCAGTGCCTCACGAACCGCTGTTGAACTTATCCGGCAATCCTGCATACGGTAACTTTGGGTACTGACCAGCTCAAATCCGTACTTTTCACCCGCTTGCTGCAAGCGATTAAAATCACCTTTGCGCCCTTTACCAAAGCGAAAGTCATCACCCACAACTAAAAACTTTACACCGAGCTTTTGTACCAGCAACTGCTCAATAAAGATATCAGCCGATTGAGCAGCGAATGCAGCGTTAAATCTAACGCACAACAGTCGATCCACGCCCTGTGCTTTCAGCAATTGGTACTTTTCAGCGAGCGGACTAATCCGCGCCGGCGCAGAGTCAGGCGTAAATACCTCTTCAGGGTGCGGTTCGAAAACCATTACTGTGGCGGGTAATGACAGGCGTCGGGCTTGCTTAATGACACTATCAAGAACCGCCTGATGCCCCAAATGAACACCATCGAACTTGCCAATAGTCAGCACGCACCCTTGATGATGGGCTTTTAAATTGTTAAGGCCCCGGATTAGCTCCACGTTTAACAGCAACCTTTATTGAGATGAAAATGCTACAAAGCGGCCGATTATAAACTACCCGGCCAGCAATACCAATCGCTAAGAGGCCTTAATGTGCTGAGATTTAAAATGTCGGAGACGAATTCCCATGGCAAGCATACTGACCCCGAACACCGCCAACGCAATAACAATAGTCTGCGTTAATAACGCCAGTTGCGCATCGAATGGCAGTGCGGTAAATACCACTCCCTGCTGATACCAAACGATGACTGCAACCATAGCGCACGTCGACAGTAGCACTCGCACAATAAAGCCAAGGGTCAATCCGCTCACCGTATAGACACGCTGGCGCGTCAAACCGGCATAAAGCAGCACTGCATTGAGTGTCGCTGACATGCTGGTGGCAATTGCCAACCCCACATAACCGTATGGTATGGCAAAAATTAAATTAAACAGCATATTAGCAGCCATACAACCAACGCCAATTTTTACCGGCGTTTTGGTATCCTGGCGCGAGTAATAGCCCGGAGCCAACACTTTAACCAGCATAAAGCTTACCAGTCCCACTGCGTAGGCCATCAAACTGTACGAAGCCATCCGCGCAGTCTCTGCGGTAAATGCCCCCCGTTGAAATATCACCGAGAGTATAGGTTCGGCTAATACGCCTAAACCAGCAGCGGCAGGAATGCCCAATAAGCACACCATGCGAACCGCCCAGTCCATGTTAGCGGCAAAGCCGAGGGAATCCTTACCCACATGGTTACGCGATAAAGTGGGCAAAATAACGGTGGCAATGGCAATGCCAAATAGCCCTAAGGGAAACTCTAACAAACGGTCAGAGTAATACAGCCAGCTAATCGACCCGGTGACCAGGAAACTGGCGATAAAGGTATCCAGCAACAAGTTTATTTGCCCCACTGATACACCAAATAACGCCGGTATCATGAGCGTTCTGACCTTGACAACGCCTGGCTCACGCCATCCCCATTTCGGTTTCACTAATAACCCTGCCCGATATAAAAACGGTAACTGAAAGCCAAGTTGCACGATACCGCCAATAAATACCCCCCAGGCCAATGCAAAGGCGGGTTGGTCGATTATTGGGGTCAGCAGGTAGGCACAGCTGATAATACAAATATTGAGTAATACCGGCGTAAATGAAGCCACAGCAAACTTGTTAAGCGTATTGAGAATTGCCCCGGATAAGCCGGTCAGTGAAATAAACGCTATATAGGGAAAGGTAATTCTGAGCATGGCGCTAGCCAACTCGAACTTTTCGCCATCGGGTTGATCGTTAAGGTAGTCAAGAAACCAGCCAGCGCCAAACAGTGCGGTAATGACCGGCGACACGATCACGCCAAGCAGTGCAGTCACAAACACGATAGCACCAAGGGTGCCGGAAACATGAGCCACAAAGAGGCGCAATTTGCGTTCATCATGTTCGGCATGGACTTCTGTCAGTACCGGAATAAAGGCTTGCGCAAAAGCCCCTTCAGCAAACAAGCGGCGCAGGAAATTAGGAATTTTATTGGCAAAGAAGAAAACATCTGCCGCGGCGCCATCGCCCATAAAGCGGGCAATGACCACATCCCTGACCAGACCCAATACCCGTGACAGTAACGTCATGGTGCTGACAATCAGGCCTGATTTTATTAATTTCCTCGACACAACAATCCTTAAGGGAGCCCCGCTTACTATGGGGTAATTAACAATGATGACTTTTGTGCGCTATTCTAGCGTAAAGCAGCGAAAGGGAACCAACTAAATTGTGATTTTAATCACCATTTTTTCGGCTGCAACGATTGATGGCCTGCCCCTACAGTTTGAGGTGATAATGCGCCAGGCTACTCATGTATGTGATGGCCCATTACCGCCAGAGTCATTGCCTTTGCTCAGCGTTCATTGTAATGTGCGCAGGTTGAAATTTGTATTGCAGGCCATCGCAAAATACGCCGATAACCGCCATAGCAAATAAAAATACAGATAAAGACGATAAATTGTTTGACAAATAGGCTGTGTCTAGGCACAATCCGCACCCTCGTTTTTGACATGAATTTTTTTGGGAGTTACACCTTGGCTAACATCAAGTCTGCTAAGAAACGTGCAATTCAAGCCGAAAAGCGTCGCCAGCATAATGCCAGCCGTCGCTCCATGACTCGTACAAGTATTAAAAAAGTAGTAGCGGCTATCGCCTCTGGTGATAAAGAAGGTGCTCAGGCTGCACTGACTGCTGCCACTCCAATTCTTGACAGAATGGCTACAAAAGGTTTGATTCACAAGAACAAAGCTGCTCGTCATAAGAGCCGTCTGGCTGCGCAAATTAAAGCGCTGGGTTAATCCCCACTGACGATTAGTTTAAAAAAGCGCTTCGGCGCTTTTTTTATGCCTGTCATTTAATCTTCAAATACACGTCACTAAACCTTCAAGTCGGCGTCACCTAACTGTCAATAGTAACCGCTACTGTACCGCACAGTAATGCCAGCGACTGAATAGGTAAGGTTATGCCCACACTCCATTACAATGCCGTATGGTTATCTGATATCCATCTCGGAAACAAAGACTGTAAAGCGGAATTCCTGCTCGAATTTTTACATAACATCCATGTTGATACACTGTACCTGGTAGGTGATATTGTTGATATGTGGCAAATGGAAAAGCAGTTTCGCTGGCCAGACACCCATAACCAGGTCATGCACAAACTGATGGCAATGAGTCATCGTGGCACGCGGGTTATTTATTTGCCGGGTAATCACGACGCGCCAATTCAAAAGTATGCCGGGATGTCATTTGGCGATATACAGATAGAGCGTGAGTTAGTGCACACTACTGCCAAAGGCAAAAAATATATTGTACTACATGGCGATCAGTTTGATGCTGATGTCGCACTAGGTAAATTTCACGCGTGGATAGGTGACAAAGGCTACGACTTATTGTTATTCCTGAATCGTTGGTACAACCATTTCAGAGCCTGGCGGAATAACCAATACTGGTCACTGGCCGGCTATATCAAAAAGCACATAAAAGGCGCCAATAAGGCCATTGAGCGCTATCGTGAGGCTGGCTGTAACTATGCCGCTGAGCGCGGGCTCGATGGTATTATTTGTGGCCACATTCATCACCCCGAAAGCAAAGTTATTAATGGGGTACATTATATCAATGATGGCGACTGGATAGAGAACTGCTCAGCCCTGGTAGAAGATCGTCGCGGCGAATTATCATTAGTACATTTTCACGACTACCTCAATCAGCACGCTAACGTGACAAAGCTGGCTGATGCAATAGGCACAAACCGGGCTGCCTGAATCGCAGCGCTGTTATTCCTGCATGTCTGATTCGACCAGAATTCACCGGTGATTAAATAACCAAGGAGAATGCCTTTAGCGCACGCCAGTTGATAGCCACCTTGCTGCCATTGCCACGCCGTATTACTTGTCAAATAACTGCAACAGTATTGTGCGCATTTCGTCATAAATCGCTGCTAGTGTGTGGCCAAATGACTTCAAGTGTAGCCGCTATGTTTACAGTAGATGAATTACTCAATGAGTACTATCCGCATGTTGCCAAACACAGTTTACTGAACAAGCCACTGCGTTTTGTGTTGCGACATTTGTTGCACGAACGGGAGATAGCTGACTTCGGACAAGCTTACCCGCACTATCACGACATCGATTTCGTTGAGCAAGTACTTGAGTATTTTAATGTCAGCACCTCGGTGCGGGATACCGAACGTGAACGCATTCCCGATTCGGGGCGTGTTGTAATTATTGCCAATCATCCTATTGGTTCCATTGACGGATTGGCGTTAATAAAGCTGATTTCTGAAATTCGTCATGATTTAAAAGTAGTGGCGAACCAAATGTTGATGGCTATCGAGCCATTACGCGACATGCTACTGCCGGTAAACAATATGCAGGGTGGTACGCCTAAACAGCATTTATCAGCAATTCATGACCACCTGGCCGCAGACGGTGCAGTGTTAATTTTCCCTGCAGGTGAAGTATCTCGCCTGCGTCCCCAGGGCGTGCGTGATACGCAGTGGCATAGTGGTTTTTTACGCATCGCCCGGCACACAAAATCGCCCGTTTTACCCATCTTCATTGATGCCAAAAATTCACCTTTATTCTACAGCGTGTCGATGGTGTATAAACCATTAGCTACTGCCCTGCTGGTCACAGAAATGTTTAAACAGCGGCGCAAATCATTGCCGATGCGGATTGGCGAGTTAATTCCTTTTAGTAGCTTTCAGTCGTTGTCAATGTCACTACCTGAGCAGGTAAAGCTATTTAAACGCCATTTATATCGCGTTGGAACCAATCGTAAGGGCATTTTTACCACTCAGGCAGCCATTGCCATGCCTGAAGACCGAAAAGAACTATCAAGGGCGATGCGCAACTGCGAACATTTAGGCGAAACCGCCGACGGCAAACATATTTACCTGTATCTGCATCAGGGCAGTTCAGTGATCATGCGTGAAATTGGTCGCTTACGGGAAATTGCATTTCGGGCGGTAGGCGAAGGCACCTTGCAACGGCGCGACATCGACAAGTATGACAGTCATTATTATCACCTGATTCTATGGGATGCCACGGATCTAGAAATAGTGGGGGCCTATCGATTTGGTGATGCGCGTCTGTTGAGCAAACCCGATCACCCCACTGGTCTTTATTCGGCCACGTTATTTGATTACGCAGACCATAACCCCGCGCTGTTTGAAAAAGGCCTGGAACTGGGTCGCAGTTTCGTGCAACCGCGGTACTGGGGTAAACGCAGTCTTGATTACCTGTGGATTGGTATCGGTGCGTTTTTAAACCGTTATCCTGACTACCAGTATTTGTTTGGTCCGGTAAGCTTAAGTAACAGCTACCCACAACCAGCTAAACAGTTGATTGTGCAGTTTTACGCTACTTATTTTCCGGCACGATTTGGTCAGGCATCTGCCAGGGTCCCTTTCCACGTAACTGCGGACAACCTGACAACTTTTAGTGGTGATGACTACAAAAAGGAATTCACCCGGCTGAAACACTTACTGGCTAATATGGGCGTAAATGTCCCCACTCTCTACAAACAGTACAGCGAAGTATGCGAACCTGACGGAGTAGCTTTCCTTGATTTTAATATTGACCCTGACTTTTGTGACTGTGTTGACGGCCTGGTGGTAGTGGATTCAGCTAAACTGCTACCTAAAAAACGTAAGCGTTATATCCTCTCTCACCAGATAGCAAAAATAGCGTAAATAAGACGATAGCACTAACATATCAAGCCTTCTAAAATTGAAGCGCCATATAAAAGTGAGTGCTTACTTTTCGGCGACATTGCGATGTTAGTACTCAGGCGCTTCGACGCGATTTCGCCCGTTTTGCTTTGCCCGGTATAAGTATTGATCGGCTTGATTTATTAACTGTTCCAACGACTCTGTGTCCTCATTACTTGCTACACCAAAACTCGCCGTAATAAGAATTTTCTCTGAGTCCTTGTAAAAAGGCGTTGCCTCAAGTGATGCCCGTAACCGTTCGGCAAAACGAATAGACTTTGCGGTTGTGGTTTCTGGCAGCATAAGTACCAGCTCCTCGCCGCCCCAGCGAGCAAGGAGATCTTTTTCTCTGACACTTTCTTTTAATACTACCGAAATATGCGATAAAACATCATCGCCTGTTTGATGACCATAAGTATCGTTAACCGCTTTGAAGTGGTCGATATCGATAACCACCAAACTCAAGGGTAATTGTTTCTGTTTGGCCACGTTTAAAAGTTGATTCCCCTTGAGTAAAAATGAGCGGCGGTTATACAAATTGGTAAGGGGATCGTAAGCAGAAAGGTAAGTAGCGCTGATACGCTGTTTCTCTTTCATCTTCATTTTCTTGGCTAATATACTGGCCAACAGCAACGCTTCACACAACACGCCTATTTCAGCAGCGTGGTAGCCCGCCTGAGTAAACGGAATAACGCCCCAAACAGATAGCGCTGTAATGAGCACTCCGAGCATACTCGCGCCAACAGCAATTAAATATAAACGGGTATTATTCACTCTCTTAATACTGATTAAACCGACAATGAGCATTAAAACTGTTGTGGTCGACAGATAAATAAAGGCAAATGCAGCGGCAAAAAACTGAAGCTGCAACACGACCACGCTAGCAATAATTGCCGCACCGAATCCGGCGTAACCCACCACAAAACGATATAGCGTTGGCATACTTTGCTTTAACGACAGGAAAGCCATCGCGAAAAAAAGCCCACTTACGCCATGCACCACCATAAAGAGTAAGGTGGCATAATTTTGTAATATGGGGAAACCGGGGTACCACCAGGCAAATCCAAAGCCACTATAGCCAACATTGAGTACAATAAAGCAACCAATATAAAGACAATAAGTCAGCGCAATCGGGGATTTAAACGTGAAGTAAAATATTAAATTATACGCGATAAGTGCTAACAAAATGCCATAGAGAAGCCCATAGAATACGTGCGTAAGAGTATCATGCTGTCGCGCTTCACTTATCGATAGCAACTGCAATGGCAGAGTAAGTGGGTCCTCGGTTGCTGCCCTGATATAGACCTCACTTTTGCCATAAGGTAAATCCAAATCATAAACTAAGCCAATACCGGGATGAAAATGGTCATTGGGCGATTGAGCATCCCCCGACAACCAATGTCCGAGTGGTTGCTGATGCTGCACCAGATATACGTCCAGTTTTTCTATCCAGGTTACACCTGCTGTGAGACGCCGTTCAATAACCTGCTCACTGGGATTATACAAAGACAGACGGATCCATACGGGCGCGCTGCCAATTCCAAAGGTAAGAAATTGCGCGCTTTCTGCCTTACCCTGCCCGCGGCTAAAACGCACTTGCGCTTGTTCAAGTGATAAAGTCTTGCCTGGTTCGTAAAGCGATTCTATGTGGGTAATTACCACTGTCGCTCCTGATACAGGTGTTGCTAAGACAGACACGCCAAGGATCAATAATACGACGAAAAAATATCGAGAATATGCCATTAAAAATATCGTAAACCAGTGTGCTCACATAACAACGTTCAGATAATCCGGCGTTAATATGTCAATTAAATTAAAAACGTTGGTCAATTATAGACCTGATAAACACATCATTCTGATGAAATGAAATCAACAGCGATTTTTACTCCGCTAATTTAACCATCTTTACTCAGATCTGACACTCCCTAAACGTTGAAACAGGACTATGCCGGCATCAGTTACAACGGAGACCGCAATTTACTTCAGTGCTGAACAATTAACCCTTGATCTTATTGTCCCTAAAGGAAACACTTAACGTACCGGATTAAGCAACCTTATTTATGAATGGTCGTGTGCAGATGTTAAAAATAATTGTCCTCATCCCTTTAATACTCAGCCTCATATGGTTTGGCTATCTCACCATCAACAACTATAGTGTGGCGGACGGTAAACAGGGCTTTAAATACATATTGTACTTTTCGTTAGTCATCGCGGCATTTTTTACCCTGATGTACTGGCTGACTCATTAACTCATCGCCGTAAACAACAGGCATAAAAAAACAGGTCATAAGACCTGTTTTTTAGTATTGATGAACGAGCAGTATCACCTACTCCGTTAGAGGTTGATCGTTACGTCCGCAGCGGCTCGTAAAGAATCAATAAAGCTTTGATAATTGGCCTGGCTTTTCGACGCCGTCAGCTGCTGCTTAAAGTTAGCCAGTTGCTCTTCAGGGAGTGCTTCCGGCTGATTAACGGCTGTCAATCTCACCACGCCTACATCACCAGAGCTGAGGTTACTGATGTCGATATTATTCGGCGCATTGGTGCCCAGTGTAAATGCAGTCGATACTAAATTGCGCGGCAACTCACTGCTATTGCGGGTAATACCATCTTTATGTTGCCACTCAATGGTCATATCATTGACTGTCAGCTCTGGAGTCTCACCAGCTTTAATCTGTTCAACAATACCGCGCGCCCAATCAGCAGCCGCTTCTTGCGCTTTCTGCGCCCGTAATTGCGCCAGTATAGTGGTGCGAACTTCGTCGAGAGATTGAGTCCGTTGAGGCTCATGACCAATAACACGCACTACCGCAACCTGGTTGTCGCTAATTTCAATGATATCGCTGTTAAGCCCCTCTGCTATGAACGCCGGGTCAAACATCTTACTGGTGACTGCCGGTACATTCAGAGGCGCTTTTACCTGCCCTTGTGTTACCAGGCCGGTTTCCTGTATGGGTCTGTTAACTGCGCCGGCAACATCTTCCAATGTATCAGGGACCTCAAACGCTAGGTTGGCCATTTCCGATTGCAACGCATAAAACTTATCAGTGGCTTTATCGGTTTCAAGGTCTGCACGGATCTCGTCACTGACTTCGTTTAAGGGGGTCACCGCAACTGGTTTAATATCGGTCAACTTAATAATGTGATAACCAAAATCTGTTTCCACCAGATCAGAGGTTTCACCCACATTAGCGATAGCAAACGCAGCTTCATCAAATGCCGGCTCCATCATGCCTTGCGTAATAAAATCTAAATCACCGCCGTTCTCAGCTGAGAACGTATCGTCTGAGTTCGCCTCGGCCAATTCAGCAAAATCGGCCCCTTGTTGGGATTGTGACAATAATGCGGCTGCTTTTTCTTTAGCTGCGTCTTTATCATCACCAAACTCAATAAGAATATGCGACACGCGACGTTCTTCAGCGGTTTTATATTGCGCGATGTTATCCTGATACGCTTGCTCGACTTCTTCGTCACTTACCTCTACACCATCAGTGAGTTGATCTACCGATAGTAAAACGTAAGCAAGGTTTACCTTTTCCTGGGTATCAAAGCGAGCGAGATTACTTTGATAAAACTCTTGTACTTCTTCGTCGCTTAACTCGATGTTAGCGGCAAATGGTGCTGAGTCGACAATCAAATAGTCGGCGTCACGGGTTTGCCCCTGTAAACGATGGGCCAGTGTAATTTCCTGAGGCAGACTAAAATCGCTGGCTGACACGGCGCGGGCAAGCTGTTCACGGGTCATTTCCTGACGCATATAATCGCGGAAATCACTCGGCTGAAATCCATTTTGACGCAGTAGCATTAAGTAGCGTTCATTATCGAAACTGCCGGCTGACTGAAACGCTGGCATTTCAACAATGGCCTGGCGAATTTGCTGATCGGACACACGCAAACCGAGTTCTTCGGCTTTTTGCTCTACCAGCATATCTGCAATTAAGCGATCCAGTACGTTCATACGGAATTCACGTAAATAATTTTCATCGCTGAATAATGCGCTAACCCCTTCACCAAATTGTGACTCCAAACGTGCGCGTTGTGACTGATAGGCGCGCTCTACGTCTTGCTGACTAATGGCTTCACCGTTCACTTCAGCCGCTGCGGTAGTGCCACTCGACCCGACATAGCTGCTCACGCCGGCAAACACAAAACTTAATACGATCAGGGCAATAACCGCCATCGCCCATGGGCCCTGAGACCCTTCTCTGATCCGTTCTAGCATGACTCGATTTTAACTCCGTTGCATACAACTCTTACAACCACAAAAATACGCGCTCGCATATCTGTCGCTGTACAAATAAGGGGGGATTATAGCTTAACATTCACCCGGATAGAATGCCGTATTACCATTCCTTTGATTACGGCAATAAAAAAGGCGATGGTATATCCCATCGCCTTTTCAAAACATAAATCTGTGCTTAGTTACAAGCGTCTTTCAGCGCTTTACCTGCTTTGAAAGAAGGTACTTTCGCTGCAGCAATTTCGATAGTCTCACCTGTTTGAGGATTACGACCACTACGAGCAGAGCGTTCTCTTACAGAGAATGTACCAAAACCAACCAGAGCAACTTGATCGCCTTCTTTCAGCGCATCTGTTACAGAGTCAGTGAAAGCGTCAAGTGCACGACCAGCAGCAGCTTTGGAAATATCTGCACCAGCGGCAATTTTATCGATAAGTTGAGACTTGTTCACAATTAGATCCCCTTCGTTTGTTATTATGCTTTCGTCCGCAAAGCAATAATTGACTCATTGCACAGACGTTATAGCAAGCTTAAAGATTAACATCAAGCTTCGCTTTACAATATTTTAACTTTTAGTTGAATCGCTGCCATCCCTTTAGTGACAAGGCTTCAAGCGAATACAGCAGTAAAGGTATCACAACTTTTAGGAGTTTGAAGCCCCCAAAGTGCAAAAAAAAGAGTTTTATCGCGCCATGTGAACAAAAAACAACCAAATTTGCTGTAAAATTCGCCGCAGCACACGTCACTCGTGTAAAACGGCGAATTTAAACGTACAAAATTAACTCTCCAGTAGCACCGGTTTAAAACTCTCTACCGGCTCCTGTAACGCAATATCCAGCACTTCATCTATCCATTGGACAGGGTGAATGGCTAAATCCTGCTTAACATTATCCGGAATTTCTTCCAGGTCACGTTCGTTTTCTTTAGGAATAACCACCGTTTTAATACCGCCCCGGTGAGCAGCCAATAACTTCTCTTTAAGACCACCTATCGCCAATACTTCACCACGTAAGGTAATCTCGCCGGTCATAGCGACTTCACATTTCACCGGATTGCCGGTTAAAGAAGAGACCAATGCCGTACACATCGCAATCCCCGCACTCGGGCCGTCCTTTGGTGTCGCCCCTTCCGGTACATGCACGTGAATATCACGCTTCTCATAAAAGTCGCCATTAATACGCAGTTTTTCAGCACGTGAGCGAACAACGGTCATCGCAGCAGAGATAGACTCCTGCATGACATCACCGAGAGACCCTGTAGAGGTCATTTTGCCTTTACCTGGTACTGAAGTGGTTTCAATGGTTAACAAGTCGCCCCCAACCTGAGTCCAGGCTAAACCGGTCACCTGACCAATTTGGTTATTCTTATCGGCTTTGCCATAATCAAAGCGCTGTACACCCAGATAGTCTTTGAGGTTTTCCTGCGTCACCAGTACTTTCTTGGTGGCTTTGTTGAGCAGAATATCTTTAACCGCTTTACGACAAACCTTGGAAATCTCGCGCTCCAGTGAGCGAACACCCGCCTCACGGGTATAATAACGAATCATGCCAATAATGGCTGAATCATCAATTTCCAACTCGTTTTTCTTTAAGCCGTTGCGTTCAATTTGCTTGGCAATCAAATGACGTGTCGCAATATTCAGTTTTTCGTCTTCGGTATAACCCGATAAGCGAATCACTTCCATCCGGTCTAATAAAGGACCCGGTATGTTCATGCTGTTTGATGTCGCAACAAACATCACATCAGACAAGTCGTAGTCGACTTCCAGATAATGGTCACTAAAGCTACTGTTTTGCTCTGGATCTAAAACTTCCAGCAACGCTGACGACGGATCACCGCGCATATCAGACGACATTTTGTCGATTTCGTCGAGTAAGAAAAGCGGATTCTTAACCCCAACCTTCGACATTTTTTGGATTAGCTTACCCGGTAAAGAACCTATATAGGTTCGACGGTGCCCGCGGATTTCCGCTTCGTCACGCACGCCACCCAATGCCATGCGCACATATTTACGCCCGGTCGCTTTAGCCACCGATTGTCCTAAAGAGGTTTTACCCACACCAGGCGGGCCCACCAGGCACAAAATTGGACCTTTTAATTTACGCACACGTTGTTGTACCGCGAGATACTCGATAATGCGTTCTTTGACCTTTTCGAGACCGTAATGATCAGCGTTGAGAATCTCCTCCGCTTTCGCGAGGTTTTTCTTGACGGCTGAACGCTTATGCCAGGGCACGTTAGTCAACCAATCGATGTAGCTACGCACTACAGTGGCTTCTGCAGACATCGGCGACATCATTTTCAGTTTTTGCAACTCAGCTTTAGCTTTATCTTCAGCTTCCGAAGGCATTTTAGCTTCTTCGATTTTTTTGCTTAGTGCTTCAAATTCATCCGGCGCGTCATCGAGTTCACCCAACTCTTTCTGAATCGCTTTCATTTGCTCATTCAGATAGTACTCACGCTGTGACTTTTCCATTTGCTTTTTCACGCGGGTACGAATTTTCTTTTCAACCTGGAGTAAGTCTATTTCGCCTTCCATCAGCGCCATTAAATACTCAAGACGTTCGTTAACGCCCTTCATTTCAAGTACTTTTTGCTTTTCAACAAGCTTTAGAGGCATGTGTGCCGCCATCGTATCAGCTAGTCGGGCCGCATCATCGATACCGTTTAATGATGTCAGGACTTCAGGAGGAATTTTTTTGTTAAGTTTCACATACCCCTCAAACTGGGATACGGCCGAACGGATCAGCACTTCCTGCTCGCTCTCTGGCAGCTCTTCGTCGGTAGTCCGATCAATATGCGCAGTAAAATACGGTTCGGTCTGAGAGTATTCAGCCACTTCGCCGCGCACATTACCTTCAACCAATACCTTTACGGTACCGTCTGGAAGTTTCAGCAACTGCAGGATCGTTGCGATAGTGCCTACCGTATAAATATCATCGGTACTGGGTTCATCAACCCCGGCATCTTTCTGGGCAACTAAAAATATTTGTTTGTCGCTATCCATGGCCGCTTCTAGGCAACGAATGGATTTTTCCCGCCCGACAAATAAAGGTATGACCATATGGGGGTAAACAACCACGTCCCGTAAGGCCAGCACAGGAATTTCGATGCGATTTTCTCGCTCTGACGTCATACTTCTTCTCTAATTTTAATACTAGTGTGTCTTATATGGGGATAGGCCGACAAAGTTCAATCAACCTGTAATAGTTTTAGCATAACAACGTTAACCATAGCGCAAAAGTACGTGCTTTTGATACAAAAAAGACCCTTATAAAAGGGCCTTTTAACTATCGATTACTCGCTGGCAGCTTTTTTATCTGAGTTATCATAAATGAGGATGGGTTTCGATTCCCCCCTGATAACGGTTTCATCGATAACGACTTTCGATACGTTATCCATGGAAGGCAACTCATACATTGTTTCCAATAACACGGCCTCAACGATAGAACGCAGTCCACGGGCACCCGTTTTGCGGTCCATCGCCTTTTTAGCAATAGCGAACAAGGCGTCTTCACGAAACTCCAGCTCGGTATCTTCCATGGCAAACAATGCACCATACTGTTTAGTGATCGCATTTTTAGGTTCTTTTAAGATCTGAATAAGTGCTTCTTCATTCAGCTCTTCAAGGCTGGTAACCACTGGCAATCGACCAATGAATTCAGGAATAAGACCGTACTTCACTAAATCTTCAGGTTCTACCTGGCGGAACAGTTCGGATACTGCAGGTTTATTGTCTTTAGACTTAACCTCGGCACCAAAGCCCATGCCACTGCCAACCGCTGAGCGCTGTTCAATCACTTTGTCGAGACCAGCAAAAGCACCACCACAAATAAACAGAATTTTAGAGGTATCAACCTGCAAAAACTCCTGTTGCGGATGCTTACGGCCACCTTGCGGCGGCACCGACGCAACGGTACCTTCGATTAGTTTTAACAGCGCCTGCTGCACACCTTCACCCGACACATCGCGAGTAATTGACGGGTTGTCAGACTTACGACTGATTTTATCGATTTCGTCGATATAAACGATACCGCGCTGCGCTTTTTCAACATCGTAATCGCATTTTTGCAGCAGTTTCTGGATGATGTTTTCTACGTCCTCACCCACATAACCCGCTTCGGTTAACGTGGTGGCGTCAGCCATGGTGAAAGGAACATCCAGCAAACGCGCCAGGGTTTCTGCTAATAGTGTTTTACCACTACCAGTCGGGCCGATAAGCAAAATATTACTTTTACCTAATTCTACGCCGTCGTGGACATCGCCGTTACGTAAGCGTTTATAGTGGTTATATACTGCAACAGATAATACTTTCTTTGCATGGTCCTGACCGATGACATAGTCATTCAAATGACCATGAATTTCATGTGGCTTCGGTAATGCGTTTTGATTCTGCTTATTCGGTGAAATCTCTTTAATTTCTTCCCGGATAATGTCGTTGCAAAGCTCAACACACTCATCGCAAATGAACACAGAAGGTCCTGCAATAAGCTTTCTTACTTCATGTTGGCTTTTTCCACAAAACGAGCAATACAGAAGTTTATTATCGCCATCGCTGCCTTGTTTATCGCTCATAGGTTCTTGCCTCTACACTGCCCGGCATACACAAAACACGGCGCCGGGTTTTATATAACTATACTACTTAGTCGCCGATGCGTCAGATCGATTCGTTAAGACCTGATCAATAATACCGTAATCTTTCGCTTCAGAAGCGCTTAAGAAATTGTCGCGGTCGGTATCGTGGGCCACTTTTTCGTAGTCCTGACCGGTATGTTCAGCCATTAATCGGTTCAGTTTTTCTTTAATACTGAGAATTTCTTTAGCATGAATTTCAAAGTCAGATGCCTGCCCCTGGAAACCACCCAATGGCTGGTGAATCATTACTCGCGCGTTCGGCAGGCAATAGCGTTTGCCCTTGGCACCACCGGATAGCAAAAATGCACCCATGCTCGCTGCCTGGCCAACACACACAGTGCTTACATCAGGCTTGATAAACCTCATGGTGTCATAAATAGCCATCCCTGCGGTCACTGACCCACCCGGGGAGTTTATGTACAAGAAGATATCTTTTTCTGGGTTTTCAGCTTCCAGAAACAACATTTGCGCAACAATAAGGTTGGCCATGTGATCTTCGACCTGACCAACCAGGAAAATAACATTTTCTTTGAGTAGGCGAGAATAAATATCATAAGAACGCTCTCCCTTGGCAGTTTGCTCAACAACCATTGGGACCAGGGCATTCATTGGATCAAACGGGCTATGCATTATGCGTTACCTTAAGTACTTACAGAAATAAAAATGCTCGGACCAGACCGAGCATTTAAACAGTTGCGTATAGGATAAGTCAAACCTGGATCGAAAAATTAACCCTGTTTGTTCATAACCTCGTCAAACGCTTTATTTACTTCAGTCGTTTTAGCCTGACTCACAACCCACTCAATGGCTTGTTCTTCAAGCGCAACATTTTGCATTTGTTGCATCAGTTCCTGATTATTTTTGTAGTAATCAACAACTTCTTGTGGGTCTTCATACGCAGAAGCCATGGTTTCGATCAGGCTATCAACTTTATCCTGATCGGCCTTCAGCTCTTGCTTCTTGATGATTTCACCTAACAGCAAGCCAATGCTAACACGACGTTTAGCATTATCAATGAACAGATCTGCTGGCAGTTCTGGCATGTTAGCGCCGCCGCCTTGCTGGCTAAAACGTTGCTTAGCTTGTTCACGTAACGCGTTAACTTCCTGGTCTACCAACGCAGAAGGCAGGTCAACGTCGTTCTTTTCAATCAACTTAGAAATCACGTTTTCTTTGAGCTGTGTTTTAAGTGTTTGGCTTAACTCACGCTCCATGTTTTTACGTACTTCTGCTTTAAGTGCTTCAACGTCACCGTCTTCGATACCGAACAGTTTAGCAAACTCTTCGTCGACTTTAGGTAATGTCAGGCCTTCTACTTTTTTCACGTTAACGGTGAACTGAGCGTCTTTGCCTTTCAGCGCTTCTGCGTGATAGTCTTCCGGGAAGGTCACATCAACAATGACTTCTTCACCTTTCTTGGCACCTACCAACGGCTTTTCAAAGCCTGGAATCATGCGTTCTTTACCCAGTTCAAGAGTAAAGTCTTCGGCTTTACCGCCGTCGAACTCTTCACCGTCAACAGTACCAACAAAGTCAATCACCATACGGTCATCTTTGCGGGCTTTACGACGAACTTCTTTCCATTCGCCATGCTGTTTTTGCAGCGTTTCAAGCATGTTATCGAGATCTTCGTCGTTAATTTCAACAACTGTTTTCTCCAGCTCGATTTCGTCAACACCCTTTACTTCTACTTCGGGGTATACTTCAAACTTAGCGACAAATTCCAGGTCTTCACCGTCCTGATCTTTAGTCAGTTCAAAGGCAGGCATGCCGGCAGGATTAATTTTTTCCTGTACGATGGCCTGATAGAAATTCTGTTGCATTACGTCGCCAGAAACTTCCTGACGTACCGCCTGCCCATAACGTTTTTTAATTACGCTTACTGGTACTTTACCTGGACGGAAACCGTTAATACGCTGAGTTTTAGCTAATTGCTGTAAACGCGATTTAACAGCGTTATCTACTGACTCAGCAGGAACAGTAATAGTAAGACGGCGTTCTAAACCCTGAGTCGTCTCGACTGAAACTTGCATTGTATTACCTCAACTTTGCGCCTAATACGCTTTATATTCCAGCCTCTCGCCCGCCACTTATATAGAAGTGAGTATTACTCTGGGTAAGAGGTCGTTTCATCGCGCTTAAATGTACGCGCTGCCTTAAAAAGACGCAGTAGTATACAGTTTGACAACAACAGAGTCGAGCACAAATCAGCGCTTTCTGGTTGCAGTTGTTAAAGTGTTTACAATTAAGTGATTAAACGCTTAAAAAAGAAGCGCATTTTGGAGACGAGCATGAAACTGGAAAATCACGGGAGGTGTCGAGGCTATGAAGCTTGACCAGTGTCTCGTACACTTGCTGAACTATTAACATTATTATGCTAAGTGATATCAATTTTAAAAGTTGAATAAGCACTGCCGGATTTGGTTTATAGCAAGTTATAGCAAGATACCGTCCCGCCACAAAATATGCCCTTCCTGCTAAGGACAACAGGCCTTAGGCATCGGATAGCAGTTATAAGCGACAGGTAATAAAGTAAGACGAATAAATGGTCGGTGAGACAGGATTTGAACCTGCGACCCCTTGTACCCAAAACAAGTGCGCTACCAAGCTGCGCCACTCACCGACTGAATTAGATGTTACCGAAATGGTGCGGAAGGAGAGACTTGAACTCTCACGCCGTGAAGCACTGGAACCTAAATCCAGCGTGTCTACCAATTCCACCACTCCCGCAAAGAAATGGGGTGGACGATGGGACTTGAACCCACGACAACCGGAATCACAATCCGGGGCTCTACCAACTGAGCTACGCCCACCACTGAGGTGTTACTTAAGTATACAAAAATAGAACTGGTAAGGTATCTATTTATTTAACTTTCTTTTTGCTTTGCCGGTTTCGCGTGGCGCATCCGGCAGGATTCGAACCTGCGACCCACGGCTTAGAAGGCCGTTGCTCTATCCAAATGAGCTACGGGCGCTGAAAGTCAACTAAGGCCATGAACACAAGCACTTGTACAAATCTGGTCGGGGAAGAGGGATTCGAACCCCCGACATCCTGCACCCAAAGCAGGCGCGCTACCAGACTGCGCTATTCCCCGAGATACTCACATTCGGGCATTGCCCGTCAGAGAGCGCGCATAATACTGATTTCACTCGGGGTCGTCAATATCCAAAAACATTTTATTCAATGATTTTTTAGGCTTTTAACTGCTCCCGTTTCCTGAGAAAATAGCCACTTATACGTTTCGGTTATTTAGTGGACAAAATAATAGCATGACAGCGCGACTCATCGATGGCAAAGCCATTGCAGCCAACCTTCAAAGTGAAATTGCCAAACGGGTCGCTGATCGCGTCGCCCAAGGCAAAGCGGCGCCCGGCCTCGCCGTAATATTGGTCGGAGATGATCCGGCCTCTTCCATCTACGTCAATAAGAAAGTTGAAGCCTGCCAGCGCATTGGCTTTCGGTCAGAGAAAATTACTTTGCCCAGTAGCACCAGTGAACAAGAACTGCTGGCCACGATTGACCGTTTAAACGAAGACCCGGAAATTAATGGTGTTCTTTTGCAGCTGCCAATTCCGGAACACATCGACTCAAATAAGATGTTGGAGCATATTTCACCAGCCAAAGACGTTGATGGCTTTCACGCCTTTAACCTAGGGCGGCTGGTGCAACGGAACCCTCAACTACGTTCCTGCACTCCAAAAGGAATCATTACCCTGCTGGAGGCCATCGAAGGCGTAGACATTCGCGGAATGGATGCTTGTGTGGTGGGTGCCTCCAATATCGTTGGTCGCCCGATGGCGCTGGAGCTACTCATTAAAGGCTGCACAGTAACCGTCACCCATCGTTTTACGCGCGATCTGGCTGCGCACGTGGCTCGTGCCGACCTGGTTGTAGTAGCGGTCGGCAAGCCTGGAATCGTCAAAGGTGACTGGATAAAACCCGGCGCTGTCGTGGTAGATGTGGGCATCAACCGTCTCGACGACGGTCGTATTGTCGGCGATGTCGATTTTACCGAAGCGGCCAAACGGGCCAGTTGGATAACCCCCGTTCCCGGCGGAGTTGGCCCGATGACCGTTGCAACATTAATGGAGAACACACTCCTTGCCGCGGAGCTAGCGGAAACGGCATAACCTACGCAAAAACCGGCCGCTGGTTAACTTTCGGCTAGCGCAAACGCCACGGCCTGTTTTTCCTCATCCGAAATACTAATGTGCAGATGGGTAATCCCGAGTGCCGCCATGATCACTTTGGCTTCACCAACAACATCCACATAAGGTTTGCCATTCTCATCATTGAGTACGGAAAAATCATCAAACCGCACACCTTTGGCCAGGCCAGTTCCAAGCGCTTTCATAATCGCTTCTTTGGCGGCAAAGCGCTTGGCTAAATAGTGCACCGGCTGATGAGTAAAGCTTTTGCTCTGCAGCTCTTTTTCGCTCAAGATCCGCTGTGCAAAACGTTCACCAAACTGCTTATACGACTTTTCGACACGTTTAATTTCGACAATATCGGTGCCGATCCCAATGATCGCCATTAACGAGCCTCTACCATTAATCGCTTCATCTCAGAAACCGCTTCTGCTAAGCCGGAGAACAGTGCTCGGCCAATAATCGCATGGCCAATATTCAACTCAACCATCTCTGGAATAGCAGCGATCGCTTGCACGTTATGATAAGTAAGACCGTGTCCAGCATTAACTTGAATGCCGCAAGCATGGGCATAACTCGCAGCCTGTTTAATTCTCTCAAGTTCAGACTGCTGAATAGCGGCGTTTGCGGCGTCCGCATAGCCGCCGGTGTGCAACTCAATAATGGGTGCACCACAACGTTTAACCGCGTCAATCTGAGCCTCATCAGCATCAATAAATAAGGAGACCTTGATACCTTTTTCTGCCATTCGCGCGCATGCCTTGGCAATTTTGGCTTCATTTTCCACTACGTTCAGTCCACCTTCGGTGGTGAGCTCTTCGCGCTTTTCTGGTACCAAACAAACATAAGTTGGCATTACTTGCTCTGCTATGGCGAGCATTTCATCGGTCACCGCCATCTCGAGATTCATCGCCGTTTGAATAGTTTGCTTCAGAAGAAAAACATCTCGGTCGGTGATGTGTCGACGATCTTCACGCAAGTGAATGGTAATGCCATCAGCACCATTTTGTTCAGCCACAGCCGCCGCATGTGCCGGCTCAGGATACTGAGTTCCACGAGCATTGCGTACAGTTGCAATATGGTCGATGTTAACGCCTAAAAATATCGGTGAACGCATTTAAAATCTCTCTTAAACAGAATCAAAAAATTGTATTAAACTAATCAGGCACGCGCTAATAACGCTTTACTACGCAGAGGTTGCTCACCTAAATGGGGCTGTAACAATCGATAATTTATCAATCGCCACGCTTTCATAGCAACCGCGTCGAGCCCTTCTTGGTGAGCGATAGCCAGCAACTGCGCACCACAAAAAGCGCCCTCGGTAGCAGCAGAAACCACTTCGAACCCTTCAGTTGTACAAAGTTGATAAAATTCATCGGCAACAATCTCCGTGCCGAAAATATCATGCTCAAAGCTCACCGCTACACCTAAGTTTTGCAATAAGCTCTGTTCCATCAAGCGTAGGTTCAAGCGCGCCTTTATTCGATCATTTAAATGGGTAAATCCTGAGTCAAGCGTAGTAAATAAAAGCTTATCGGGATCACCAGGCTGTACCAAACGCAAGGTTAATTCACTGAGATAACAAGCCATTGCATAAGCTTCACCCACTAGAGTGGATGCAGGCCTAAGAAGGTCACTGCGATAGATGGTTTTAAGCTCGCCGCGCCCACCAAACTCTACGTCGAGCTTTGCTGACATTTGCCAGTCTACACGGCGATTTTGGCTATTTGAACGACGACTGCCACGGACTAAAAAGGCCATTAAGCCATGATCTTGAGTAAGCGCCTGAACAATGAGACTGCTTTCGCTGTAAGGTCTTGAGTGTAAAACCAACACTTGTTCATGGCTACGCTGACTCATAACTAGGGTTCATCATACCCTAGCGATCGTAACGCTCGCTCATCGTCAGCCCAGCCATCTTTAACCTTAACCCAAGTTTGCAAGAATACTTTAGCGTCAAGCAACCGCTCCATATCTTGTCGCGCGTCTCGACCGATCACTTTTAAGCGCTCGCCCTTGTTACCAATAACAATTGCTTTTTGTCCTTTGCGCTCAACCAGTATCAGAGCATGAATGTGAGCGGTTCCTTTCTCATCGTATTCAAACTTCTCGATTTCTACGGTTGCCGAATAAGGAATTTCATTACCAGAATGGCGCATGATTTTTTCCCGTAATATTTCAGCCGCCATAAAACGAGCGCTGCGGTCGGTAACATAATCCTCGGGAAAGAAATAATCGCCCACCGGCATTAACGCTTTTAGCTTGTTTTCTAGTACATCAACATTTTCATCTTTTTCCGCAGAACCAGGAATAATTTCAATGAAGTCATGCTTGGCGGCCAAAGCTTGTAAATGAGGCAAGAGCTCCGATTTATTTTTAACGTTGTCCACTTTATTTACGAACAAAATTGCCGGAGCCTTGGACTGCTTGATATATTTTAGTGCCAGTTCATCATCGTCCGTCCAATGAGTTCCTTCCACCACTAAAACATTAAAGTCGACTTCCTTAATTGACGAGCTCGCAGCTTTATTCATGAGTCGATTGATTGCTCGAGCTTCATTTAAATGTAAACCAGGCGTATCCACGTACACAATTTGAATATTGTCGCGAGTATCAATTCCTAAAATACGATGACGGGTGGTTTGCGCTTTTTTCGAAGTTATGCTGACTTTTTGTTTTAATAACCGATTCAACAATGTTGATTTACCAACATTTGGTCGGCCGACGATGGCAACATATCCGCTTTGGGTAACACTTGTCTCTTTAGACACCTAGTTTCTCCAGCATTTTTTCCGCTGCTGACTGCTCGGCTTTACGGCGACTACTACCGCTAGCGGTAGTTGCCAAAGTCTGAGCTTCTGATTGATGAGAGTTGGTCAAATGGCATTCAACCCAATACATTTTATTGTGATCTTTACCTTCCGACTTAACCACTTGATAATCGGGTAATGCTTGGCGACGGCTTTGCAGCCATTCTTGCAAACGGGTTTTAGGATCCTTTTCGGCCATCGATAAGGACAAAGCTTGATAACGTGATAGATACAAATGATGGATAACTTGTTCCGCCGCTGGCAATCCACTGTCTAGATAAACCGCGCCCAACAGCGCCTCAAACGCATCGGATAAAATAGAAGCTCGGCGATACCCACCACTTTTGAGTTCACCACTACCTAAATTTAACAATTCACCCAGCGCCAACTCATGGGCAATTTCCGCTAAACTTTTTTCTTTAACCAAACGCGCTCGCAGTCGGGTCATTTGTCCTTCATTAGCTTCGGGAAATAATTGATATAACTTGGCAGCAATAACAAACCCTAAAATGCTGTCGCCGAGAAACTCAAGGCGCTCATTATGAGCGCCTTGTGCTGAACGATGAGTGAGTGCTTGCCGTAGCAATGCAGCGTCACGAAAGCGATAGTTTAGGGCTTTCTGTAAACCATCGAGGAGAAGAGTTTCACTCATAACAGAAGATTAAATCTCCACTCGATTTTTAAATTCAACCAAAACAAACAAGTTGCCAATCAAATGAACGCGCTTTTCATATTCTAAAGATACTTCGGTTTTACCGTTACGCAGTGGCTTAAACTCAAGCTCTTTGGCATCTACAGAATCGACTTGATCGATATAAAATTGAGCGTCGACCTTTTTGATTACTTCACGCTTGGTCATGGTACCGGCATTTTCCAGCTGCTTAATCGCTTTTTTAACGGCCATGCCTTCGATATAAATAGGGGTTAAATTCAGCCCCAAATAAACCACAACAATGCCTACAAGGCCGTAAAATAGCCATTGCCACATGGTTGCGCCACGCTGTTTTTGATACATACTCATCTCCCCTAACCGTTAGATTTTATTATTTTAGCTTAAAAGACTAATGAATGGTGCGCGGCCGGTCAAAGTTCACACCAGTCGGTACCCAATGGAAAAAGTTCTTTTGCTTGCCCGTCATCGGGTCAATACCTTCATCAAAGGCAAACTCAAGATGCAACCAAACGTAGTCCGCTTTTCCCACTAGACGCTCTTCAGGAATAAAGCCCCAGAACCGCGAATCGCTACTGCCAGTACGGTTGTCTCCCAAAGCGAAATAGTTACCTTCGGGGATGGTGACGCCATTCGCCCAGTCTTCGATGTAAGAGCTGTAATCGGTTTTAGAAAAGAATAACCGCTTAGTTAGCTCAGGGTATTGCTGCTGCGCTTGCTCATAGATCTTATGGTTTTGTGCGCTGTAATAATAGCCAAAACCAACTGGATTACTTAGTTTGGCAGGATCAATCAAGATATCGTGCTCGACACCGGCAATCGTCTCAGTATAAACGTCACTAGAGCCAAACCCTTGCTTTTGCTTCAAACGATGTTGAATCTGATTCAATTGGCCACACACCAGCCCCGCTTCGCGAGCAGATTCAGCGGCTTGCTCATTACTGCAATTAGGCTCAATAAACAAAGAGTGATCCGGCTGGTAATAAACTTTATCGCCAGGCAAAGCAATTAGTCGTTTGATGTAATCTTTATCTGGCTCATGAGGCGCGCGAAAAACAATAACATCACCGCGCTGTGGAGCATTTCCAGAAGTCATTTTGGTTTTAGTAACGGGAAGGCGAAGTCCGTATTCATATTTATTAACCAAAATAAAGTCATGTACCCAAAGTGTTGACTCCATCGAGCCAGACGGGATCTTAAACGGCTCGTAAAAAAATGAACGTAAACCAACAATTAATAATAACAATGGGAAAAAAGACCAACCATAGTCCACCCACCAAGGCATCTTGCGTGTATCGGCCAACTCCTCTTCGTGTGGATTCGGATTTTTAAAATACAACGCTTTTTCGTCAGCTTTTTTGCGCTTTTCCATATACAGCTTTTCAACTAGGGTCAGCGCCAAGCTAATCAATAAGGCTACCACTAAAATGAGCTCAAAGTTTGGTAGTAAATACCACACCACCAACGCAACGCTACTAAGCACAAAGAAAAAGTCAGCGGTATTAACCCACTCTGGTTTGGCTAATATTGCCTTACGCTTTGGATAATCTAGCTTTTTGCTTTGTAATGCAGCCGCCAATTTTTCAGCTCGCTGCTTACGAGAAACAAAAAAGTCAAAAGCGATAGCTGCAGCGCTCGCAAAAAAGATGACCAAGGTTAGGGTTATAAAGTTCATACGGTTCCTTTTCTATTATTCTTTTCCAACTTGCAAAACAGCAAGGAAAGCGTCTTGAGGTATTTCAACGCGACCCACTTGCTTCATGCGTTTCTTACCTTCTTTTTGCTTTTGCAATAATTTTTTCTTACGACTCACATCACCACCATAACACTTGGCAGTAACATTTTTTCGCAAGGCTTTAACCGTCGAGCGGGCTATGATTTGGTTGCCGATCGCGGCTTGAATAGCCACTTCAAACATCTGTCTTGGAATCAGTTCTTTCATTTTTTCTACTAGCTCGCGACCACGATAATGCGCTTGTTCGCGATGCACGATCATTGCAAGTGCATCAACTTTATCGCCGTTAATCATAATATCTAAACGCGACAAAGAGGCCGGTTGAAATCTAATAAAATTATAATCCAGCGATGCATAACCTCGACTCACCGATTTAATACGGTCAAAGAAATCCAGAACAACCTCATTCATTGGTAGCTCATAAGTCAGGGATACTTGATTACCTGCATATTGCATATTCTTTTGCACACCACGTTTCTCAACGCACAGGGTAATGACGTTACCCAGGTAATCTTGTGGAACTAAAATATTCGCCTCTACAATAGGCTCGCGCATTTCAGAAATTTCGCCGGGCTCGGGCAACTTTGACGGGTTATCAACATAAACCGTTTCACCATTATTTTTAACAATCTCAAACACTACGGTAGGAGCAGTGGTAATAAGATCGAGATCGTACTCGCGCTCAAGTCGCTCTTGAATAATTTCCATGTGCAACATGCCGAGAAAGCCACAACGGAAACCAAATCCAAGCGCAGTGGAATTTTCTGGTTCGAAAAATAAGGATGCATCATTCAGACTAAGTTTACTCAAGGCATCACGAAAGTTTTCGTAATCGTCCGATGAAACGGGGAACAAGCCAGCATAAACTTGCGGCTTAACTTTCTTAAATCCCGGTAAACGCTCAGTTGATGGATTTTTCACCGTAGTTAAGGTGTCACCCACCGGCGCGCCATGAATGTCTTTAATGCCCGCAATAACAAACCCAACTTCGCCGGCGCGTAGCACACCGGTATCTTTACGTTTTGGGGTAAAAATTCCGACGTGGTCCACTAAGTGCGCTTTCCCCGTCGACATCACCAGCATTTTTTCGCCCGCGTTTAATGTGCCCTCGACTACCCGCACCAAGGATACAACGCCGAGGTAATTGTCGAACCATGAGTCGACAATCAAAGCCTTTAGTGGCGCATTTTCATCGCCCTTAGCCGCAGGAACATGAGCCACAATGGTTTCCAGCACATCTTCAATGCCGACGCCGGTTTTCGCGGAACAACGCACCGCGTCAGTCGCTTCAATCCCAACAATATCTTCAATCTCTTGGGCAACCCGATCCGGGTCCGCCGCTGGCAAGTCAATCTTGTTCAAAATAGGAATAACTTCCAAATCTTGCTCGATCGCGGTATAGCAATTCGCTACCGTTTGCGCCTCAACGCCCTGCCCCGCATCGACCACCAACAACGCACCTTCACAGGCCGCTAATGAGCGCGAAACTTCATAGGAAAAGTCGACATGTCCGGGAGTATCGATAAAGTTAAGTTGGTAGGTATGACCATCTTTGGCGGTATAATTTAGCGTTACGGACTGCGCTTTAATGGTAATACCGCGCTCACGCTCGAGATCCATCGAGTCAAGCACCTGCTCGGCCATTTCACGATCAGTTAAGCCACCACAGTGCTGAATCAAACGGTCCGATAAAGTGGATTTCCCGTGATCGATGTGAGCAATAATAGAAAAATTTCGAATATATTGTGTGTACGACATAGCTTCTTTGCAGCCTAAACCTTAACTCGCCTTCGCTCTGTGGTGATTAACCCAGACTTAGTGTCATTTAAACGCGCGATCTTACAGTATTTTCAGCGCAAAGACAGCAACTCGCGGTGCCACAAACGCACCGCGAGCAGAAAAAGGTTATTCTTCACCCAGTTTCAAAACTAAAAACCGCGGTCCAACACCACGCCGAACCACTAAAACCGCCACCGAGCCTAACTCTGGCAGGCTGTTAATGGCGTCTTGATAGTCATCTAAGCTATTGATTGTTCTCTGATTAATCATTTGTAGAACATCACCTTCTCGGATCCCTGCTTCTTGCCCCGCACCTGGCATCACCCGCTGTACCAATACGCCATAACTAACATTGGCATTCCCACGCAAGCGATCGCTGAGTTCAACGACTTCTAGACCGATACCACGCGTTGAGCTGGACTCAGGCTGACTATCGGCTACCTGCCCAGCACTGCGCTCGCCGACGGTAATATCCAGCTCCACCGCCTTACCCTCGCGCAATACCACCATCTCGACGTCGTTACCGGGACGAATCCGCCCCACAACAAAGGGAAGCTCAGGCGCCGATTGAATTTCGATACCGTTAACCGAGATAA
>JABXHM010000038.1 GCA_013373625.1 Alteromonadaceae bacterium
GAAATCGAACTGGAAGACAAGTTCGAGAACATGGGCGCCCAGATGGTAAAAGAAGTGGCGTCTAAAGCGAACGACGAAGCGGGTGACGGTACGACTACTGCAACCGTACTGGCGCAGTCTATCGTAACTGAAGGTTTAAAATCAGTTGCCGCGGGTATGAACCCGATGGATCTGAAGCGTGGTATCGACAAAGCCGTTATCGCAGCAGTTGAAGAACTGAAAGCGCTGTCTACTGAGTGTGCCGACAGCAAAGCGATTGCTCAGGTAGGTACTATCTCTGCTAACAGCGACGCCGAAGTTGGTGACATCATTGCCCAGGCAATGGAAAAAGTAGGTAAAGAAGGCGTTATTACTGTAGAAGAAGGCCAGGCCCTGCAAAACGAGCTGGACGTGGTTGAAGGTATGCAGTTTGACCGTGGTTACCTGTCTCCTTACTTCATCAACAACCAGGAAAGTGGTTCCGTTGAGCTGGACAGCCCGTACATCCTGTTAGTTGACAAGAAAATCTCTAACATCCGTGAATTGCTGCCAACACTGGAAGCCGTTGCAAAAGACAGCAAGCCACTGTTGATCATTGCTGAAGACGTTGAAGGCGAAGCGCTGGCAACTCTGGTTGTTAACAACATGCGCGGCATCGTTAAAGTAGCTGCTGTTAAAGCACCTGGTTTTGGTGACCGTCGTAAAGCTATGTTGCAAGACATCGCTATCCTGACCGGCGGTACTGTTATCTCTGAAGAGATTGGTCTGGAACTGGAAAAAGTTCAGCTGGAAGACTTAGGTACAGCGAAGCGTGTTGTTATCAATAAAGACAACACTACCGTGGTAGACGGCGCGGGTGAAGAAGGCGCAATCGAAGCACGTTGCGACCAAATCCGTGCACAGGTTGCTGACTCAAGCTCTGATTACGACAAAGAAAAACTGCAAGAGCGTCTGGCTAAATTGTCTGGCGGTGTAGCAGTAATCAAAGTCGGTGCCGCTACTGAAGTTGAAATGAAAGAGAAGAAAGACCGCGTAGAAGATGCGCTGCATGCCACTCGTGCTGCGGTTCAGGAAGGCGTAGTACCTGGTGGTGGTGTAGCACTGGTTCGCGCTGCAGCTAAACTTGAAGAAATGACTGGTGACAACGAAGACCAGACTCACGGTATCAAGCTTGCCCTGCGCGCAATGGAATCGCCACTGCGTCAAATCGCGTCTAACGCGGGCGCAGAAGCCTCTGTAGTTGTAAATGCAGTTAAAGGCGGCACTGGTAACTACGGTTACAACGCTGGCAACGATACTTACGGCGACATGCTGGAAATGGGTATCCTTGACCCAACTAAAGTAACCCGTTCTGCGCTGCAGTTTGCATCATCTATTGCATCACTGATGATCACCACTGAAGCCATGGTTGCTGAACTGCCAAAAGATGACGCTGGTGCGCCTGACATGGGCGGCATGGGTGGAATGGGCGGTATGGGTGGCATGGGCGGCATGATGTAATGCACCCATAAGCTCTTTGCTTATAGCCAAAAGGCGCTCTTCGGAGCGCCTTTTTTGTTTTGGTGAATGTGTTTATTTGCAGATTGCCCTAAGAAAAAAATGTAGACGGTGGTGTAGCACAGTAAGGAAGCCAAAAAAAGGTGTTGGGTTAACACTCTGTTCCTATTTAATTTAAATTGTGGCAGTGTTGACAGTCCCCTTAGCAAAACCGCTAAATGTTTCGTGATAGTTTACTTAACGCTCTCAAACTAACTTATTATTTCGGGCGTATGAACTGAGTTATATACTCAGGCTTTCGGTTGATACACTGTTGGAATTTGTGGAATGGCAAAATGGAAATTCTTGAATAACATTTTCTACAAACGGACGGTGCAGTCCTGGTTGATGATTTTGTTTGTATGGCCGGCAATCCCTTTTCTGGTTGTAACGCTGTGTTTTTTTATTTTTTCCTACTTTCCCTGGCCAGTTACTTTCGACATCGATCCCCCGATCCTTGGCGAAAATAAAGAAGAGCTGATTATTTTGATTCATGGTAAAGGTGATAACCCTGAATCATGGCCAAACGGTTTTGCCAAGGAGCTGGAAGAAACGATTTTAACCGACACACAGCAGGTAGTAACCGTCGATTGGAATCCTTACTCCACTAACATTTTTCGTACTGCCAATAATGCCCGGAGAATAGGTCATCAATTAGGTGATGCCCTGGCTGAGAATAAACAGTTAAAAAAGGTTCACCTGATTGCCCACAGTGCAGGCTCATTTATGGCCTATGGTTTTTGTGAAACTCTAAAGCAATACAGTACGGATCTATTTGTGCACACAACTTATCTGGATCCATTAGGACCCTACAGTGGATTTCAGTGGCATTACGGAACACAAAACTTTGGTTCTTGTGCAGACATCAGTGACGCTTACATCGATATCCACGATAACGTGCCTGGTAGCAACGTACCGGTTGAACATACTCATACGTTTGACGTTAGCGCGCTACGAATCTTAAACAAAAAATACCAGGGCACAGCGCATATGTGGCCAGTTCAGTATTACCGCGATGCTGTGCTCAGCGGTCAGCTGCCCTTTTGGGAGCCTGGTGAGGAAGTGTTAGGGCGTTATCCCCGGCAACACCAGACTGTATTCGAAGAACGATGAAAGAAGCATGTTAATGGTCAAAGAAAGCGACGTTTCTCTGACCATTAAAAATATTTAATAGGTGTATGCTGGTATCGGTTGAACGAACATACCTTTTTGATATTGTTCAGCTTTTTCATCAGTCAGCTTATCTTTGTTTTTCTCTGCATATCTACGAAGCTTTCTGAAATCACTGTTGTCTTCGACTTCTTGCAGTACTTGTCTGTAGCGCGCAAAGCCAGTGACGCCAATAGCGTTCGTCAACCATGCCAGAGTGTCAATCTGGGCTTTCGTTGCAGAAGGGTAATTAAGCAATAATGTTTCAGCTGCAATATCGGTGAGTTCCTGATCAATGGTTCTGGTACTGACAATTTCTTTGGCAGCTCGTTTTAACGAAGTGAGATTACCGGCCAGCATCAGCGTTTTTAAACGGGCGACCCGCTCTGCCGGCTGTTCTTTTTCGAAAACACCTTCTGGCAGTTTGTACATGCCTGCCACATATTGTTCACCTTCAGCACCGGGTAAGTTATCCAGGGCTGTATCAGCATGGCGCTCCAGTTTATCGAACTTTGTGTTGCTGATCACCTCAGACAGCACACCATAATAGCGGCCATTTTCTGAAGCCCCAATGGCGCGCGCAAGCCATGCCAGAGTATCGACTTCGCTGGTATAGGCATCGGGGTATTTGGTCAGCAGAATCTCAGCTGCAATATCCAGCAACTCAGGGTTGCGGATTGCTTGTTTAAATATACGCTGTGAGGCTGATTTTAGCTGCGTTAAGTCTCCTGACAGCAATTGATCTGCTAAATATCTCTGCTCGCCGCTTAATTCGGCCATGGCACCAAAAGAAAGAAATAAGGCCATTATGGCCGCACTTATTCGTCTCATTGGAAACTCCTTTTATTGAGATCGTTAATTGTCGGGTAGGAAGCCGACTAGTCTGATTAGTACATGCCACCATTCACACTGATAACCTGGCGGGTAATGTATTTTGCCTGATCTGATACTAAAAAGCCTATGGTATTTGCCACATCGTCCACATGACCGAATGTGCCAAGCGGTATCATTTTTTTGGCCTCGTCAGCCACCGCACCTTCAATCATGCCTGTTTCGATAACACCGGGTGCCACACAGTTAACCGTGATTTTACGCTTACCAAGTTCAATAGCTAACGCTTTGGTGGCACCAATAATGCCTGCTTTTGATGCACTGTAGTTAGTTTGTCCCCGGTTACCCATCAACCCCGAGACAGATGATAAGGTGACAATCCGGCCGCCCTGTCGCAAACGGATCATAGGCATAATGGTTGGTTGCAGTACATTATAAAAGCCGTCGAGGTTGGTATGCACCACACCATCCCACTCGTCGCCGGTCATCGCAGGAAACGCCGTATCCTTAGTGACACCAGCATTACATACAACACCATAGTAAGCGCCGTTCAATTCAATATCACTTTCGATGGCCGCTTTTGTACCATCGCGATCGGCAATATCAAACTGAACGGTTACGGCACTACCTCCGCCATCGATAATATCTTTAGCTACCTTTGCAGCTGAGTCTTTACCGTTGCGGTAATGTACTGCAATGGCATACCCTTGTTCTGCTAGTTTATAAGCAGTTGCTTTACCAATACCACTACTGGCACCGGTGACCAGAATTCTCTTTTTATCCGCCATAACATCCTTTCTCGTGTGTATTCTGAGTGTTATTAAACAGGCTTATTGCTGCTATAAAGTTAATTGTATTGCCAATGAGGATAATGCTACCAAATGACTGAACAATTGGCATGGAACTAAAGGCGAGTAACCCAAACGATAATAGGCTGGTCACTGCTGAAAGCAATATTGCCTGTTGAGTAGTCTCTGGGTGGCTGGCCATTTCTTTGGCAAAAATAATGTAATCCATGCCCAGGCCAAGCACTAAAAATAACGCCATAATATGGAAAACGTTGATTGAATGTCCTGTCGCGCTTACTAGCGCAATGGCAATAAAGCTGGCTGAAGCAGGGATGAGCAACAACACGACTGTCGACAAGTTGCGATAGTAAACGGCGACTAAAAGGGCTATAAGGCCATACGCCAATAACAACAGCTTTGTGCCTGTTTCCCGTTGGGCTTTTAACGCGTTGCTCGCGTTGGCCAGTGTATTGACATACTCGACGCTGGTAATGTTCTTGCTGGCTGCTTCGATGGCTGGCAAATCACTGCCTTTCCTGATCAGGGCGAAGCTGTATATCAGGTTGTCCTGTTCAAACCATAATGGTGGTAAAGATGGCAATTGGTTCTCTAAGTCATCAAAGTGCAGCGGCGGAGTTTGAGCGGCGAGTTTAAAGTCACGCTTTACCTGATCGCTAATCCGAGGGGCTAGGCCAATGGCTGCTACAAACCTATCCAGTGCGCCGCCTTCCTCGTAGAGCTTTTTCTGTAGTGTATAGTTGTTCAATTGTTGATGCGGGGATGGTAAGTAGTCGGCCACACTGCTAATGGCCTGAGGTGCAACGCCTTCAGCAGTCGTCACTGCGTTTAAAGCAGTGAATATTGCCTCAGGAGTTTCACCCTGAATAAGTAAGTAACGGCCCGGTTCATAAACTTGGGTTAAATCTGCAATTGCCAGTTCCTGGCTCAGCAAAGCCTCAGATACATGAAAAAATCGCCTTGGGTCATCATTGGTTTTAGTGTTGCCCACCAACATATAGCCACCGCAGCCAATTGTGATAAATAAACCTGTTATTACCAGTACCCGAGGGCGCCGGGCAAATATGCGCTGGCACCCATGAATGATGTGCTTTAGCAAAGACTGACGGGCTTCAATAGGGCGTCGCACCACAAGCGGGCCCAACAGCATCACGCTTAGCCAGGCCATCGCCAGCCCTGAACAGGAAAAAAGCGCGATTTTTTTTAAAATCAGCAAGTCCGATAGTCCCAGTGCACCGTAACCTACCAGCGACGTAATAACGCTCAACAGCATGGCGCGGAACAAAACGCCTGAGTGAGCCGGGCCGGAAGCCTGACGATGAGCCAGGTAATGGTAAAAGTAATGTAACGAGTAGTCGACAACAATGCCGATAAGACTGGCGCCAAAAACGATGGTCAGAACGTGAATGGAGCCAAACACCAGCGTGCTGCTCAATACGCCAAAGCCTACCCCAATTGCAATGGAGCTTATTGACAAGAAAAGCGGCAATAAAGAGCGAAATACCAGCATCATTAATAGCAATACACCAGCTACAGAGCCAACCGCAATAAGCTGAATGTCGGACTTTGCCGACTGCGCAGAATCGACGGCAAAAAAGAACATACCCGAGCGTAACACGGTAACGTTAAATTGTTGGCTCACCTGAGTTTCGGCCGCCTGAATCCGGCTATAGAGAGTCTGTTGTGCAGACATACCCTTCGGAAAGGTACTAAACATCACGGAAAAAGACGTTGCTTCGCTCTCTGTTCCAGACGGCGAGGTCTGGAAAGGCATAGTCTGGCTGTCCAGGCTTGTCAGTAGATAATCTGAAAACCATCCGAGTGGATCTTGTTCGAATGGGATAAGTCTGACGCCATCACCTATCTGGTATAGTTTGCGTAAGGCCTGGTCCGCGATTTGCTGGGGGCTGTTCGATGCGAGTGACTGACGTTGGTCGGCTGATAATAAATAAAACCGATATGCAGATATTATGTTGAGGAAACTATTTTGAACCGCTTCCTCCGCAATAACATTCAACTCCGGCAGCGCATTGAGTTTCTCCTGCAGCGCAGCTTTGCTAGCCGCAATCGCAGCTTTATCGTCACCTTTTATCACCACAACAAATCGCTGGCTGATATCAGTGGTTAACGTATCAATGGCCTTTTTTAAACCCGGTTCATTAATTTGAGTCGGGTTTAAATCATTGAGATTTGTATCTATCTGAAGGTGCTGCGCATTCAGTACAAATAACACGGCACTTATGATTACGGCCAGTATAAACGTCAACGGTAACAGCAGGGGTTTCATTAGTAACGAATACCGGTTAATAGCGGGAAGGAGAGCGCAATACCTGACACCAGTCAGAGGTGTGTGCATAAAGCGCTTCACATTGTTCGAAGGCCGCTCGTTTGCCACTGATAGTATATTGCTGTATGTCACTGATCACTACGTCAGTGTGCTGACCGGTAGCATCGAGAACCTTAATACTCAGTGACGTTCCTTTTGCCTGATCAAGCATTTTGCTTACCTCAATGATATCGAGACCTTTACGAATATATTCATTTTCGGGGCGTAAGATTACTGCTGTGCTTTGGCTGTCTTCTGAAATGGCAAATTCGTCAATAAAATAGCGGGTATCACCCTTAAGCAGTCGCACAAAGATATTTGACATTATGTATCGGGTGCTGCCGGTCAATGGCGCAAGTCCACCGTCGGCATCGGTTCTGAAATTATGGCTACTGTTTACATAAAGAATGGCTTCATTAAAGGGCATTTGAGTATGCCAGACCAAACCAAGATCGCACGAATAATAAAAGTCGCCGTTTGAAGTCAGTGGTACAGGTACTCCCTGAATGTTCTTCTGTTGCGAAAAGTGCCCCGAAAAATGACAGCCAGAGGGAAATATCTCCGCCAGAAGTGTGGCTTCATCAGGCAAGCGAGGAGCGGCTTGCAGGTGGAGTGGAGCTAAGCCATACAGCACCATGCAGAGAATAACCGCGAGCCAGAATCTAGTCATGCTTATTTAACCAGGCGTTGATCGTGTCAACCAGGAATAGCGGTGATTCAAACTGGGTGATTTGGTCTGGCATTGCAACAGCAAACTGGGTTGTTTTAGCTTTAGTGTGTATTTCTCCGGTCGCTTTATCTTTAATGAGATAACTGATTTTTAACCGGTTTTCCCACTCTGTTACCCATGACTCGATAACAACCTTTTGCTCAAATAATAGTGGTTTAACGTATTTAACCTGAATATCTACAATGGGAAAAAAGAATCCATGCTCTTCCATTACACTGTAAGGACAGCCAATCTCTGACAACAGCGCACAGCGTGACATTTCGATGTACTTTGGGTAATTGCCATGCCATACAACCCGGTACGCGTCGACGTCAAAAAAAGGAATATCTATGTCCAGGCTAACTTTTTTCATGGCCTGCTACGCCTTAACTGAGAGTTTTGCTAAAACGTCAATAACGTCCTGAATAGTGCGAACCTGTTTAAACTGAGCAGGGGTAAGGTTTACTTTGGTGGACTTTTTCAGATCAATTAACAAATCTACGGCATCGATACTGTCGATATCTAAATCTTCGTATAGCCTGGCGTCAGGTACTACGTCAGAGGGCTCAAGATCGAATAGTTCAACCAGGGTTTCACGTACTTGTGTAAGGATATGTTCTTGTTCTGTGTTCATAAAATTCACTAACTCTTATTTTTCAGAGGGGCTCGTGTATCTGAGTCCGCAATTAGTTGACGCTCGTAATAGCTTTCCAGATAGCTTGTGAGTTGTCTGTATTGTTTCGGCCTGGGTAGGCTTGTGTCAATGCAATCTTCAAGCGTAATCAAACTTTTTGAGGTTAATGTGAAGGCCGGGCCACCTGGAGGTATATCGTACCACTTGTCGCCTTTCTTTAGCGCCCTAGGGTGACACTCAATGACTACCGGCATAATTGCCGCATTAACCGCTACGGCCATATTGGCGGCGCCGCGTTTAAACCGAATAACGTTATTTTCCTTGGTGCGAGTGCCTTCGGGAAAGATTAAAATATTTTCGCCGGCTTCCAGTTTGGCTGCTGCCATTGGCAACACTTGCTCAGCATTGTTGGGGATATACCCGGCCTGGCGAACGACTGCGCCGGTAAAAACACTCTCCCACACGGCACTTTTCACAAAGCAACACATCTGTTCGTTTACTGCCAGTAACAATACGACGTCGATGAGAGAAGGGTGATTGGCAATCACTATATGTCCGGGGCGAGCCTGCTTCATTGACTCAACATCAAAGGTGTATCGGATCAGGCCAAAAAAACGCATGAGTCTGATGAATGTTAAACACCCTTTATGAACACTCCAGCGGATCATTAGCTGCCTTTTGGCAGCTGGGATAAAAGGTAAAGGGCTCAGCAACCGAAAAAAGATACCCACAATCAGGGCACCGAATCCAAACAGAAAATAACACATGGCGGCAGAACTAATTTGCCAAATTTTACGTAAGTGAGTTAGTTGCATAATCAGACTCTGCCGTTATAGCAATAGCGTATTGCTACAGACAAAAGCATTCGATTTCGACCAGCAATTCTTTGCGGCATATGTCTGCAATGGTAAATAACATATCTACACCGGGATACCGGGCCTCAAGCCAGTTTTGTGTAAACGCCACATCTTGAGGGTAGCGAATATACACTTTGAAGGTTGATAACGAAAGGTTTTCCGGGTTTGCTGTAGTGAGCAGATGCTCAATATTGCTCTGGGTTACCTCCAGTTGCTTTTCGAGATCGTTTTCACCCAGTGTCTGATGGCCAATAATACTCGCGGTTCCCGAAATGAACAGATAGTTTATGTTGTTCAGGTTAAGAGCGGTCGCACGGGCAAATGACGGACTGCTGATCCCATATTGACGGGGATATTCATACGCGTTTACCTGGTTATTATTCTTAAAATGCTGTGGTTTCTGGTTACTGGCAAACATATAGATAACGGCGCCATCAGAATGATGTCCCAGTGCTGAAGCCGCAGGGAAATTTTCAGGTGTCAGGCCAGCGCTTTCAAATGCTTTAAGGCGACCGGTACAAAACTTTTTATACAATTCATCATCGCCAGTCCCCGCATTAATGGCGGGGAGATAATTCCAAAAGCGGAAAGGGTACGAAAATCCATGCTCAGTCATTACGGAGAGTACAGCTTTATAGGCTTTTTGCGTGTTTTGCTCAATATTGTAGCAATCATCTTTACTCAGCCAGTGGGCTATGCAAATTATATCGCTGTTTTTTGACCAGTATGTGTTGCCGGTCTGCCCGCGGACGGTGGGCTGTGAAACTGTCCACAGCTCACTAAGTGAAACGGAGGTGGCGCCCTCCAGGCCAGTCGTGATCATTCCGACTTCAAATGGCTCGCATTGCTCAACCAACGGCACTAAAGCTAAAGTGTTATCGTCCGCAAGTACTTCTTTTACTGGAGTGGAAATGAACAGTTGTTTCAGCATGATAAAATTAAATGTGGTGATACTCTGAAAAAGAGCAGATTTTCTGCTGGTAAATGTGATGAGCCATCTCGTATTGACGAAGGCTGATTCTGATTCGATGAACGATAATGTTGCAATTAATGGGCAACCATTTCCTGATTCAATATTAGTTTTTAATTATACAGTAGTTTAAACTAGCGAATATCGAAAATAAAGCGAATACGGGCAAGGATGCTAGGCCGGTCGGTATTCAGGAACGCGATTTAAATTATAGGTTACATGCCAAATACATTTCCCCTGGTTACACGCCAGCCAAACGATCACATAGCTTATCTCACTCAACCGATTGCAGCGATAGGACTAGACCGCGGTATTATTACTACCAATCAGTTTGTTGCCCACGTCAGCCTGGTGGCGAAGAGCCTGCCCACCGGTAAGTATGCGATTAATCTTTGCGAGAATCGCTATCTCTTTTTAGTGGGCTTCTGCGCGGCAATTATGCGTGGTGATGTTAATTTGCTGCCACCTAATAAAAATACTGCTACGCAACAAGAGCTCAGTGAAGATTATGCAGAGTGCTATATCGTTCATGATGGCTGCGATACACAGGAGGGTATGCCCGCATTAGATATTCTGAGTATTGCATTAGGATCGGATAATCATGGCCAAGAGGTTATTCCGCTGATTGCTGATGCGCAGCTGGCCTGTATAAGCTTTACATCAGGCTCGACAGGCAAATCCAAGCCCAATCTGAAGTATTGGCATACCCTGCATCGCAGCAGCGCGATTAATTATGAGTTTATGGTGCCGGACTGTTCCTGTACCGTATATCAACTGGCGACTATGCCTGCACAGCATATGTGGGGGCTCGAAACGTCGGTATTGCTGGCGATGTTTAGTGATATTTGTATGAGTGATGCCAAACCTCTGTTTCCTCGGGATATTTATAATACGCTTGCGATGCTGCCTCAGCCACGCATGCTGGTATCAACGCCGGTTCATTTGCGAGCATTGCATGCCAGTGCAGCATCTCCCGAGCCTTTACATTCAGTGTTATGTGCTACTTCGCCACTCACTGTTGAACTGGCTAAAGAGATTGAGGAAGCCTTTTCAGCACCGTTGAGAGAAGTGTATGGTTGTAGTGAAGTTGGTTCGATGGCTGTGCGGCAAACGGCGGTTGAAAATAGCTGGTTGAAGTTCTCAGGGATACATTTTAGTCGACAGGCGAATACAACCACGGCAACCGCAGAACACTTGCCTGAAGCAACTGAATTACAAGATGTTATTCAGCTTCAGCAAGATAACCGCTTTGTGCTTGCTGGCAGGGCGTCAGATCTGGTGAAAATTGCCGGTAAGCGCGGCTCGTTATTTACTATCAACCAGACATTGTTGCGTTACAAAGGGTTGGAAGACGGTATTGTCTTTTATCCGCAAGGCGCAAATCAGGTAACGCGATTGGTTGCCATTGTTGCATTGAAGGACGGGGTGCAAAAGACCGACTTGCTGGCTTTTTTAAAACAACACTTAGACAGCGCATTTGTTCCGCGTCCGGTTTATGTAGTGGATGCTTTGCCGCGTGAGACGAACGGAAAATTGCTAAGAAAAAGTATCGATGCTTTACATGCTACGCTCAGAAAGCCGCGATAATTTTAACCGTAGGGAGGCATGCCTCCCTGCAGCAAAAAAGTAAATTATATGCGTTTTATTATGAGTGATGTGTTGATACCACCAAAGGCCAGATTGTTACTCATAAAGAAATCTGTTTTTAACTCTCTGCACTCGTGCTGAATATAGTCCAGCGGTGCGCATTCCGGATCAATATTATCCAGGTTAAGCGTTGGCGCAAAACACTTGTCCTTCATCATATTGATAGTGGCCCATACCTCAAAAGAGCCACAGGCACCCAGAGTGTGGCCGGTAAAGCTTTTAAGAGAACTGACCGGTTTAGCGCCTAAAACCTGATAGGTCGCCTGACTTTCAACAATATCACCGTGTTGTGTTGCAGTACCATGGGCAGAAACATAACCAATTTGTTCTGCTGTTACCCTGGCATCTTCCATGGCTTCGTTCATCACCCTGGTCACGGTTTCCAGGTTAGGTTTCACCAGAAATGTGCCATCGGTGTTGGTGGCATATCCGCTCACCTCGGCCAGAATGTTGGCGCCTCTGGCTTTGGCATGTTCGTATGATTCAAGGATCAGGGTACAGGCACCTTCGCCCAAAACGAGACCGTCACGGTCTTTGTCATACGGACGTGGCGTTGCCTCAGGTGTGTCATTTTTGGTACTTGCCGCAAACAGGGTGTCAAAAACGGCTGCTTGTGAAGGGCATAATTCTTCTGCGCCGCCGGCGATCATTACATCCTGTTTGCCATACTTGATGGCTTCGTAAGCGTAACCTATAGCCTGGCTACCCGCAGTACACGCACTGGATGTTGTATGCATGCGTCCCTGAGTACCGAAGTACACGCTGATGTTGACTGCAGCCGTATGCGTCATCATCCGTAAATAAGTGCTGCTGTTAATCCGCGAGGTTGACATGTTTTCGAGCATTGGCGCAAATTCCAGCGCTGCCTGACTGCTACCTGTAGCCGAACCATAGGCAACGCCGGTTGCTTTTGAGCGAATAACCGGATCATCAAGCAGGTTAGCGTCCAAAAGCGCTCTCTCGGTAGCCAGTACGCCTAACTGAGCAACTCTGCCCATGCTGCGTTTTCTCTTTTTGGTATAGTGTGGTGGCAGCTCGAAATCATGTACAGGCGCGGCGAGGTAAGTTCCCAGTCCGTCGTATTTTTGCCAGTCTTCCATAAAGCAAACGGCCGACTTGTTTGATTCAATCGTTGCTTTAACTTGTGCCCAGTCATCGCCAAGTGCAGAGACAACGCCTGCACCAGTAATTACCACACGCCTGAAATTATTGTTACTCAAGGTACATCCTTTTTTATATCTGACGGCGAAATACCGACAAACTGGCTGTCGCCAGACATTTTATTGTTTGTGAAGTTTCGTTGTAATTCTCAATGAAGCAATCAAACGTTGCAAGTCCATCACCTACAACCGCCTTTTCTTCGCATCGCACGGTGTATTCACCTTTCGTAAAGTAGCTGCATTCAGCTTTGTAAGCGCGAGTGCCTAACAGGAAGCCCAAATGGGGTGATACCAACCCTTGTTGTAACTGGTGGCCAGCAATTAATGCGGCGGTCTGACCCATATACTCCAAACCGATCCATGCCGGCACCCCATGTTCTTTTTCAAAAAAGGATGAAGACTCATCAATCCGAACTAACGAAGAGGATGACCGTTCATCAACGTCTAGCACTTTATTAATAAGCAACATTGGAGGCCGGTGAGGAATGAGATCATACAATCGGCTGTCAAAACGCAAATCAGGCAAAACTACACTCCTTCCTGTCTGTGACCCGAAAGCTGCAAGTAATCAGAACCTGGTTGCCAGAAGTCATAAAAATTAAAGAACTGATAAGGCGACTCAAGACAGTGCTCCTCGAGTTTATCGGCAAATTGCTGAGCATAACCCGTGAGGTCCTGCTCGCGTGATTTTCGGTTAATTATGAGCTTGTCACACAGCTCTGAAACATCGAACAACACTTTATGACTTACCTTTGGGCTGCGGTAGGCAAACATGAGTTTAACCGGGCAGCCCAGTGCTTTTGCCAGCATATAAGGGCCAATTGGCAGCGGTGCCTTTGCGCCTAAAAAGTTAACATTGACTGTGCGGTTAATACCACTTAGCGGAATTCTGTCACCGGCAATAAATACCCACTCGCCAGCATCGACTTTTTCCTTAAGCATCATGATGGTTGTGACATCAAACTCATCAACCTGAAATATATTCATTCGCGATGCATCGCTCTGACTTTGCATCATTTTGACAAAGTTGCCTGCATGTTTGTCATAAAGCAGTATGTTGATGATTTTATTGTGGTGATTATAGCGGTGCATAAAACCCCGGCAGAACTCCAGGTTGCCAAAGTGTGAGCCAATAATCAGTTGTCCACGTGAATCATTTAATAGTTTTTCCACCGCCGCAGGGGAGGTTAGAGCAAAGTCACTCTCTTTTATCTCATCCATCCAGCCAAGAATTTTATCCAGGATAACTTCTGCAAAACGATGAAAGTGCACCAGCACATGCCAGTAGTTAGGTTTTCCCGACCACATTTCAGGACAGCTAAGATAATGCGCTCTTAGATATTTGAGCGATGCCTTACGCTGGTCAGCACGACAGAGTACAAAGTACAGCGCCACCGGGTACATGATCAGAGTAAATATCCAGCGACCGAACACTCTGTAGAGGAAGTACACAAACCGCATCCCGGCCAGGGTACCCGCCTCATTGGTTTGCGACCAGTGTTCCTGGCAAATGTCACTTTTATTATTTGCGCTGGTCATGACTTACCAAATACTGAGCTCAGGCGAACATAAAGTAACTTGGGTAAGCGAATCAACATGCCAAATATCAGTCTTACATGCAGCCTGATAAGCATCAGATTGTCTTTAAGATAATGAAAATGCGATACGGTATTTTCGTGATAGATGACTTTGGTTGGAATAAAATGTAAATCAATACCGGCCCAGATCGCCTTGACCAGTAATTCCGGGTCAAAATCCATGCGTGGGCCGAGATAGTAGTTATCAAACACACGCTCAATTTGCTTTATCGGATACACCCTAAAGCCACATAATCCGTCTTTAATTTTAAACGATAAGGTCTCCAGTGCGACCCAAAAATCAGTAATTTTACGTCCGTATTTGCGAGCAAATGGTGCCGACTTATCAAAATAAGGTTGTCCGGATATAAACGAGTCGGGATGTTGCTTACTGTAATCGAGCAGCTTTTGTGCATCGTTTATATTGTGCTGGCCATCGGCATCAAGCTGCAGGACGTGACTAAATCCCATTGCGCTGGCATGGTAGCAACCGGTGATCACCGAAGCCCCTTTACCACGGTTTGTCTGGTGCCGGATTAAATGAAAGTCGGGGTAATCAGCCAGCAGTTTGTTAACTGTTTCAACACTGTGTTCACCACTGCCATCGTCAACAACGAGGCAGGGTAAATTCAATGATGCCAATGCCGGAAGAAACTTTTCAAACAGGACTTCGTGTTTGTAATGGGGGACGATAATGCAGTATTTCATTGTGTCATAAACTTAAAACTGCCCATCGAAAATGAGTCAGTATTGTTAAAGTAATTAAATTTAATGCTATGTTTTGCTGCGTTATAACTCAATTCAAGCTGCATGGCGGTATCCGGCATCACCATGGTTTTGAATTTAACATTGGAGAGCTGCACAAAGGCATCATGCTTAACAAATAATGACCGGGACAGTTTGCCTGCCCAGTTTACCTGGACTACCCCCGGCAATATCTTTTGTCCTGGGAAATGACCGTCAAACCAGCTTAATTGGTCGGGGACATGCAGCGCTATCAATATCGTGGAATCCGCCGCATCAACGCTAAGGATTTGTGGCCCTTCGGAGGGTTTAAACAAGGCGTTTAAAGCCTGGGCTTGGTTACTCATCGACAATATTATGCTTCTTTTTATAGTAATTTCGGTACACCAGCTCAATGACGACGAATCCGGCAACGAGCAGGTAGGATATCAATCCGTTGTATAAAGTCCAAACCGCGAGGCTGGCAAACCATGCGGTCCAGGCGGCCACGGCACCATTCAACAGTAACAACACTCCCCAGGCCATGCAGAGCTTTTGCAGGTATCCGCGCGCCTGTTCTGGTGGTTGTTTGCCGCTGGCACGTGCAAACCGTTCTATAAGGTTGCGTTCGTCCTTAAGAGAAAAGAGAAACACGAACCCCATGCACACACTCATTATAACCGGGTAGCTTTTCAGTAGAACGTCACTTCCCAGAAAAATAATAAAGCAACTGAATACGGTAATGACAGCGGTGATAAGCCAATCACTGCTTAGCCGCTTTTTGCCTGCAACAACGAGGCGAAATACGGCCATTATCAGCAACGCAGCGCCAAACCAGTGGGGCTTAATAGAATCAATGTTAAAGTACACAAAGAATGGATAAGCCAGCGTGAGCAGAAAAACCACTAACGGTAGCAAATCCTTTGGCCCCCGAGCCTCTCTGGTAGTCATCAGGCCAGCACGCTTAACCTGTAATCACCCAAAATTGCGCGTTCTTCCTCGCTGATCTCTGCTGATGCATCGTCGCTTAACATGTCTTCAAAGTATGGCAGCACCTTTTCCATAATGGCGATATTTTTTTCCAGCGTTTTTGCAATATCGACATTCGGCTCTTTCAAAATGTCATTCAGCTCGCCTAAACAAGGTACCAGAAACTGATCCATAAACACGCTTTTGGTTGGCAGTACCAAACGTCTTTTGGCGCGTTCGCTAAGTAGCCTTTGCATTGTTTGATTAAGCTGCTGCGTTTTCATCAGATCCGGCGTGATTTTGCGCATGGTATCGATATCGCCGATGGCATCGGTAAAGAACAGTAAGGCAAAAACTCCCCAGTAATAGGTGTAATCCCAAACCAGTTTGACTGACATCATCCTGCGATCGCCGAAGCCACCGTATTGGTCTTTATAAAGTGAAAGGGTGTTAGTAAAAAAGGCATCATAAAATTTATGGAAAAGAATACTTTCAAAACGGATGTCCTGGCCTTTTAAGTCCCGTTCGATTAAATGTGTAACAAAGGTGTTGTTAAGAGCAATAAAATCGCTACCAGGCGAATAGAAGGGATCAGAGAAAGCGCCGGCCTCTCCGGTTAGAGCCCAACCCTGCTCACTGAACATTTGTTTGCAGCCGTAGGAATAGCCCTGCATTAATTTAAAGTCGAGCAGTTCTGCACCTTCAATTGCCTTGGCACATATCGGATGCTCTTTTTCAAGCCATGCCATTGTGTCATCAAAGGATTCAATGCCACTGTCAGCAAGAGCCTGATCATCCAATACAATGCCAAAACTGGTCGCACCGGATGCCAGCGGAATTATCCAAATCCAGTAACCCGGCCCCATTAAGTGATTGGTGCTGAGCCAGCGCTTACCAGGTTCACCAACTCTGTTTTGCCACGCTGAGTCTTCTGACCATTGATCAATCACGACGCGTTTACCAATACGGAAAAATACCGCGTTACCCTGATGACCAGTCGGGCGTTGTAGCTGTAATTTTTTTCTTAGCAGCGCCTGGCGGCCGGCAGCGTCTACCAGCCATCTGGCAGTAAACGAGTAGCTTTTATTCCCCTGTTTACAATGAATAGTGTGCTGTTTATCACCCAGTGTAATATCACCCAGCATAGCGCCATCTATAATATTGACGCCTTTGCTAGTGAGTAATTCATACAGGTAGTTTTCCAGGGTGCCACGCTCAATCTGATAGGCCGGTATGCCAAACAGTTCGCTAACCCCCAGCTCATCGTACTCGCTGAAGTCGCCCTCTACCTTGCCAAAGAACAGGCGCAGACCGTATTTGCGCAGATGCTTTTCTTTAAAATGCGCGTCGAGTTCTAATACTTCTGTAAAATAATGGGCGCCGATCTCGACAGTCGATTCGCCCACTTTAGCGGTGGTATCATGGACCGGAAAAGTGTGCTTTTCGATAATAGTGATGTTAACCGAAGGAGTACGGTTAAGAATTTGCAGGGCCAGACTCATTCCAGCGAGTCCACCCCCTGCGATAACAATATCCTTGCTAATATTTTTCATAACTAACCTAAGTGCAGGTAATGGTCATAGTCGAGCCCTTGCTCAACGGCATTACTACGCTTTGCTCGCCGCTGCTTTTAGCGATGAGTTCTGCCAGACACAACACTTTAGCACTGGGATTATCGCTGTAGAGCCTGCCAATGTATTCACTCTGGCTTTGCAACATTGGCCATGACGCATGATCATTCTCAGCCACCTGTGCTTCTACAGTAGTACCGTCAGTCTCACTGTTGTAAGGTAAAATAACCAATGAAAACGCAAAGGTTTCCTGGTTATTCAGAATTGGCCTGAGTACCTCTGCCACGGGTGAATCATAAAATGTTATCAGCATTGGTTTATGCTCAGTTGAGCATTGGATCATGGCTTCGAGCAGCGTTAACGATACCGACTCTTCATAGCCTGCTACTGAGTTGGCCGCACTCATAGTTCCTGTACTGATAGTCCAATAACCCGCTGGAGCGTTGTGTACCGAATTGTGGAATTTGGTGGGCGACAACTCCTTGTGCTCGGAGGCCAGCGTTTTACACATGTAATCAGTTAAATCGGTGTCACCCAATCCGGATACAAAAACGCACGTAAGCGCACTGGGTTCAATTCCGGCCGACTGGGTTGCCTGCCAGGAACTCTCTACTGCCAATCGCACAGGTAAAGGAGCTCGGCGCCGTTCGTTGGCCGGAATAATGGTTGGTTTAGGGCCTTTATTTGATGTTTCGGGCAATGGTTCACCACCAAGCAGTTGTTGCAGTGCTTCCCAGCTATCAAAATAGCTACCCCAGGCGCCAATACCCGCAATTTTACATTTTAGTTCTTTTGCCTGCATTTTATTCTGACCTGCTAAACAATAGCGTACAATTGTTGCCGCCAAATCCAAAGGAATTAGTCATGACATGCTGACACACTTTGTGTTCGTCGGAGGCTTTGATAGATAGGGACAAAGCCTCATCAAGCGTATCCAGGTTTTTAGATCCTGGAATAATGTTGGTATTCAGGGTATCCATTGCAATAATTGCTTCGGTAATACCAGCCGCCCCAAGGGTATGCCCCATCCAGGCTTTTGTTGACGAACATTGGGTTGAGGATGGAAATAACTCCGAAATTAACTTACCTTCAATAAGGTCGTTCGCGCGGCTTGAAGTTCCGTGCAGGTTTATATAATCAATTTCAGCGGCGTGCCGGTTTGCTCGTTCAAGAGCCTGAGTCATTGACAGCCGGGCACCTAAACCATCCGGATGGGGATGTGACATGTGATAGGCATCAGAGCTTTCGCCATAGCCTGTCAGGCAAATACCGCTGCTGTTAATGTTCTCTCCGGCTCTTTGTAAAATGCTAAAACCTGACGCCTCACCAAGGTTGATACCATCACGATGTTGATCGAAAGGCTTACATGGGTTAGGAGATAACAATTGCAGAGAGTTAAAGCCATGCAGCACACTTAAACATAACGTATCCACACCACCAACCAGAACAGCATCGACAATGCCAGCTTCAAGCCATCGAGCGCCGCTTGCAAACACTTTAGCCGAGGAGGAACAAGCAGTATTGATGGTAAGAGAAGGTCCTGTGATGCCGGTCAAATGCGCTACAAACAAACTGGGAGCATGGGGGTTGTGAACCAAGGGCTGCTTAAATTCTTCAGTTAACTGAGCTGCCTGATCCAGTTTAGTGTATGCCGTTTCTGTGCGGTCGATGCTGGAAGTGCTCGACCCCATTACAAGACCGACCCTGGCCGCACCATATTTTTTAATTAACCCAGTGACTGTCTCGCGTAAACTGCCTTGCTCATAACCCAACGCGGCCAGCGCATTATTGCGACTTTGCCAGCGTCCCAGGTCATTCACCTCATCAACTTGTTCAACCAGTCCTATCCAGGTATCGAGGTCTGAGCCTGGCAGGTTATTTTTAATTAGACCGCTGTTGTACTGTTTAAGAGAGTTTCTTAATGCCTTGAGGTTTAAGCCGGCAGCTGAGCAGCTTTCGTAGTCTATTATATCTATTTTCATTTGATTGAGAGCCCCTGCAGTTGGGTTATATAATCTTTACCCGTAGGCCTGTTGCTCACTTATTTTTTTCAACAAAGGCGGTTAAGCTTCTTAATGTGGCAAACGCTTCGCGAGTGCCTTCATCTTCGGCTTTAATTTGAACGCCGTATTCTTTAGATATTGCCAGTGAAATCTCCAGTGCATCGATAGAGTCGAGTCCAAGCCCGTCACCGAACAACTGCTCTTCCGGATCTATCTCGTTGGCTTCCATATCTTCAAGATTGAGGACTTCCACCATAAGATGAGCCATTTTTAATTCAGATTCTGTCTGTGTAGCCATAGTCAATACGGTCCTTACTATGAACGCTTTAATGTAAAAAGCCGGTAGTTTAAACTAATGTTACAGCAAAAACTAATTCAACGGATTGTATGTTTCCCGGTTTCATTTACTCTGCTCCTATTGGTACTTTGGGTACCGGTGAAGTTCACCTTTGGCGGCTTAGCATCGAGGATGTAATGCGCAGCCAATGCCTGGAAACCCTCAGTAAATTGCTCAGTGACGAAGAGAAAAACAGGCTGGCGGCTTATCGATCAGAAAGTCGCCGACAAATATTCATTATAGGTCGTGCGGCGTTACGAATAATACTAAGTGCTTTCATGTCAGGAATGCCGCCTGAATCTATTGGATTAACAGCCAGTGCGCATGGCAAACCGATGCTGGAAGATGATGTCAGCCAACTACAATTTAATCTATCACATTCCCGTGATTCCATCGTCATTGCCGTGACCAGGGAGCGACTCATTGGAGTAGATATTGAGTTTATGAAAGCTCGCCCAACGATGGCAGACATTGCCAGTCATTATTTCCACTCTCATGATATGCAGGCTATCAATTATGCACTTCAAAGCGAAGGTTACCCGAGTGCTTTACGTCTGTTTTATAAAATCTGGGCGTTAAAAGAAGCCTTTATAAAAGCCGACGGTAAAGGTATGGCTATACCCGGAGACTGTTTTTATTTTAAGTATATTGACCAATCCAATCCCTGTATTGAATTTACTGGCTATAGGTCTGATGTGGCAAAAAAATGGCACTTTGAACACCAGTTTATAGACACGCTTTACAGTGTGGCACTGGCACTGGCACTGGATGTCTCTGAACGTAAAGATCGAATCATAGTCACTCAACGTCAGTTTAGCTTTTAGTACACAGGTTTGAGCAGTTAACTATTTATATATCTTTAAATGCTAAATATATGCAAGTAGTATAAATTGAACCTCATATGCAACCGTCGCGCAAAAGGAGTTTGTGGTGAAGAAGGTAATTCAATTAGTCAAAGCGGCGACAAAAAAAGCGGACAAACCGCTACTGGAAAAGTGGTTTAGTGAGCATGAATGTATGGCGCTGCCTGAGGTGGCAACTACCCGCTACTTTACGTTTGCCGATTACCGCCCCCGGTTACACGCTTTTAACCAACTGCACGACTGGCATAAACACTATCTGCATCCTTGCTTTCCACAACTGCTGGGGTTATCACAGCATATTTCGGCTTTATCGCACCCTCATTCACCGTTTTCTTTAATTGGCCTTGTACACGTTGGAAATGAGATCAGACAGTATCAACCACTTAATAACGATGAGCTGTGTTTACACTGTTATTTTGACAAGATAACGCCGCATCAATACGGTGTTCAGGTTGATATAACTATTAATGTCAGTCAGGGGGGGCAGCATTGCCAGACTTCGCGCAGCACCTACCTTTACAGACTACCTTCCGTTGACATTCTTAGTAACAGGGCAACATCAGACCCAGTGCCAAGCAGCGAAAAACTCTTGCCTTTGCCAGAGCACTCACAACTACAGTTTAAACCTGGAATAGGTCGGCAATATGCGCGAATAAGTGGCGACTATAACCCTATCCACTTAGCGAAATGGAGTGCCAGATTAGCAGGCTTTAAAGATGTTATGGCGCATGGTATGCACGTACTGGCAATGGCATTATCCAGGTTAAACCATAACTGGCAATTACCAATAGAACAGATAGCCATTGCCAGTCAATTCAGCCGTCCGGTTTTACTTCCATCGTCATTAACACTAAAGAGCTCGGCATTAGCTTCAGATCCACCAACGCCGGTTCACTTTGATTTAACTAACCCTTCCGCTCCACGCCGAAAGCAGTCAGTGATGTCAGGAGAAATCAGGAAACTCAGTGTAGCTAAAAGTTAGCGGAGGCTAGGGCTGTTGATCTTTTTTGGACATTTAGACCCAAACTCATATACCAAACATCAACAGCCACTGGGAATGTAGATAGCTTTAATTTATTTCATACTCTTGGGCATCTGGGTTAGATAGCATTTGATCAAGGCTCCTGTTGATGATGTCGTCAAAAGTTTTTCCCATTGCAGCCATTGAGTCTTGTCCGGATTCACCAAAACCAATAAGTTCACTATTTGATTTATCCCTAACTTCAATTCTTAGGTTACTAAGAAACATACGCATATCCCAATGCCACCTATCGAGATAGCTCACTATAAATTCTGCGCTTTCCGGTGCTTGACCCTGCTCACCATAAACTGCATCTAGACCTCGATTATTTAAGATCTGGGAGATATTGACATGCAGGTCGCGTGAGTCTTTTGGTTGATGTTCGACGTAAAACTTCCCTTTATAAGCTGAAGAAGCCAGTTGTCGCCCATCCAAGGATGTACATCCCCCTAATAAAAGCATAAAAATTAGAGAGAAAGGCATTAATAGTTTGATATTCTTCATTTTCTTCCTTGTTATTGTTGGCAAAATTGAACGGTATTTATGGGGCGAAAACTATGATGTATGCGCTTAACCACATGTAAAAGTACCAGCTTAAATATGGTCAGTCAAAGTTTGACCTTCGCAGTGCTTCAGCTATTTTTTCATAGGTTAGGGGGGCGCATAATCAAGCAGGTATGGTGAATATTAAGACTACTGACTGGATTAACTTATTCAGCCCCAAAATAATAGCAATCGATCAACTGTAAAACCTGTTGTTATCGATTTGTATGCGTCTCCTAACAAAGCCATTGCTAGTCGACTACTGTTTACTGGCTTGCTCCAATCTACTGTGTATATCTTTCAACATCGTGTACGGCGATATCGATTCACGTTAGGTGCAATAGGGCAAAGTATTCTGAATATTGCTCTTCCTTCACACTAAGAAAAACGCAATAGTCATGCATGTTCTGCCGCGAATTTAGCTGTCTCCTATTACCCAGTTAACGCTTGTTTTCGATCTACACGGCGTCCGGCCGCGTAGTAACTGTTACGAAATTGTTATAGCAAGAAAATAGCAATGCAAGCCTGGCTTCCGACGCATCAGGCTGAACCGAAAATAAAAAAGGAGCATTAATCATGGCTGACAGTTCGAAATGTCCGTTTGCCGGAGGCCGTGAGGCTATACAGAGTAACCGCATTGGCGGCGCAATGGGCACCCATCCTATGAATGCAGATTGGTGGCCCAACCGTTTGCCGGTTGAGTTGCTGCACAGCCAGTCGCCTGATGCTAACCCCTATGGTGCCGACTTTGACTACCCGGCCGCGTTCGATTCACTGGATATTGACGCCGTCAAAAAAGATATTTTTGAAATGTTAACCACCTCACAGGACTTCTGGCCGGCGGATTACGGTAATTATGGCCCGCAGATGATTCGCATGGCCTGGCACGCCGCCGGCACCTATCGTGTTGCAGATGGCCGCGGCGGTACGGCAGAGGGGTTGATACGTTTCGCGCCGATTAACTCCTGGGAAGATAATGGCAACATCGATAAGTCTATTCGGCTGATACAACCAATTAAGCAAAAATACGGGGAAAAGCTTTCCTGGGCCGACTTAATTGTATTAACCGGTAATTGTGCGCTCGAACAAATGGGCTTTAAAACCTTTGGTTTCGGCGGTGGGCGCATTGACGCCTGGGAAGCCGACGATGCCTCGTACTGGGGGCCGGAAGAGGAAATGGCCACGCAGGACAAGCGCTGGGAAGGCGAGCCGGGCACCGAAGACTATGATTTAGAAAATCCGCTGGCTGCCTCGCGTCAGTCATTGATATATGTGCATCCGGAAGGGCCATTTTCCAACATGGATCCGCTCTCTTCAGCCCAGGAAATCCGCATTACCTTTGGCCGCATGGCCATGAACGACGAAGAAACCGTGGCGCTAATTGCCGGTGGCCATGCCTTTGGTAAAAGCCATGGCGGCTCTAAAAAATCACACGTTGGACCTGAGCCCAATGCTGCGCCCATTGAAGCGCAGGGCCTTGGCTGGTTGAACGATAACGCTCATGGCAATGCCGAGTTAACCACGACAAATGGTATTGAGGGGGCCTGGACCTCCAACCCCACCCGTTGGGATAACGAATATTTGGAGAACCTGTTCAAATACGAATGGGAGCAAACCACCAGTGAAGCGGGTGGTAAGGCGTGGCGACCCAAAAATGGCGTGGACGCTGACCGGGTGCCGGATGCGCACCTTGAAGGTGTATCGCATCCGCCGATGATGATGACCTCTGATATTGCCCTGATTAAAGATCCGGCATACCGTGAAATTTGCGAACGGTTTTTGAATGATCAATCCCTCCTCGATGACGCCTTTGCCCGTGCCTGGTACAAACTCACGCATCGTGACATGGGGCCGAAAAACCGTTTGTTAGGTAAAGAGGTGCCCGAGGAAGAACTGGCCTGGCAAGATCCGATCCCTGCCCGTGATCATCCGCTCATTAACGAGTCAGATATTCAAACATTAAAAGCCAGTATTCTGAACAGCGGGCTGTCAGTCTCGGCGTTAGTGAGTGTGGCCTGGGCCTCCTCCTCAACGTATCGCAAAACCGATTTTCGTGGCGGCGCAGATGGTGCACATATCCGCCTGGCACCAATGAAAGACTGGGAAGTGAATAATCCTGCGCAGCTGGCCCTCGTACTGTCTGTATTGGAGGGCATACAAGCTGACTTTAACGGCCAACCCGGCGATAAAAAAGTGTCGATGGCTGATCTCATTGTGATGGCTGGCGCAGCGGCTATCGAAAAAGCCGCAGAGGCGGCGGGCACGCCTGTAGCGGTGCCTTTTATGCCGGGTCGAATGGACGCCCTTGCTGCGCAAACCGATGAAGATAACATCGACGTACTCGAACCCATGGTTGATGGCTTTAGAAACTACCGTAAAGGTCAGTATAAGGTTGAAACAGAACGTATGTTAATTGACCGGGCGTATCTGCTCGATCTGACTGCACCGGAGCTGACCGCGTTGATAGGTGGACTGCGAGTACTGGGCACTAATTATGATGGCTCTGCGCACGGCATGTTTACCGACAACCCTGGTGTGCTTAGTAAAGACTTTTTTGTAAATTTACTGGATGTCGAAACCAAGTGGCAGCCGGTAGATGAACACAATGAAGTGTTCGAGGGCAAACATTATAAAACCGGCGAGGCAAAGTGGAGCGCCACGCGTGCTGATTTAGTGTTTGGTTCTGACCCGCAACTGCGTCAGGTCGTTACCGCGTTTGGGTCGCAGGGGGGCAATCAGCGTTTTCTGGATACGTTTGTTAAAGCGTGGCACAAGGTGATGATGCTGGACCGTTTTGCGCTAAAAAATGCGCTCTACCAGTAAGGATCGCACTGGCGGGCTGGTCTGCAGTGCCGCCGCCAGTTAACCTACTCGCCGCATGCCTGCTTAATAACGAAGGCAGGGAGGTAACTTTATCTGGCAACGTTGGTGCGACTTATCTAGACTTAATTGTTAACTACAGCTCAAATCAATGAGGCATCAGCATTTGACCGCTGTGACATGTCGCCGTAGTAACGTACCGGAGAAGCAGTGTGAACATAAATGATAATGAGTTAAGGCTCCTGGAAAAATACCGTTCGCTCGATACGGGCCATCAGCATATTGTAGAAAAATTTGTTGATAAAATTTTGTCGCAGGACCACGAAGATTACGAAGCCAGCCTGTCTAACGAGGAGCTGGTCAATTATGCTATCGAATTAGAACGTCAAAGCGACGCCTGACTAATCGTGGCGTTCGCTTTAGTGTCGTGTAGCGCCAGGTGTTGTCAGGCGCCCGTTAACGGTTTGCCCGTAATTGAATAACTTGCCTGGTCATTTCCGGTTGACGTGAAGCGACCTGTTGCCCCAATCAGGCCAGTTTGCAATGCTCAGTGCTGAAGATACCCATAACCATTGAAATGCGCTTTGCCTTAGTTGCTGTATTGCATTTGGTAATGGAACTCGCTGCTGTCTGCGATATCCCCCGTATAGGCCTCGGTGAGGCTAGCAGTAGCTGTGCTTCACGTTGATTTTTATCGACGTATTTCTAATTAGCGCTTTTTTTGCATTTACTATGAACTCGCTAACGTTAGTTAAATTCTTATTATTGCGCATACGCTAACACTTCGTTTTGCGGCTAACAACGATTACCTGCGTAATACGCAAATACCATCTGATTTGATATTTATCATTTTTGTTGACGCGGATAGGTGCTGTTATGTACAGACGATACATTGCATGACATTTTTGCTACTTGCCTATGCAGGCTAATAAGTCGGAACTTGTGTGGCCCGGCAGAATCGAAGGTCCATTAGTTTCCGACCCCTAAAGTCAATGCAGCTTATGATTGCGTGAACCATGCAAGCTTTGGTTTTAAAAGTAGACCTTATTTATCCGTTAGGGCTTAGAAAGTCCGCAGAAGATGCCCGTAGGGTGACAGCATCAGAAGTAAGTCAATAAGTTAATCTACTTGCGGGATTATGCATTGATGTCCTCGATTGACGGATGAATTTGCCTGACACGCTGAGGCGACTAAATTCAAGCTCATACTAATCGTATGTTGAGCTTATTATTATGAAGAAGAGGATATGTTGATGATTTCTTTAACAAACCCTAATAAGGGACCTAAAGCAAAGGTAGCGATAGTCGCTACACTGCTCGCTTCGCTTTTCAGCAGTGCTACATTGGCTGCGGAATCTGATGAAAAATCGCCACAAACGCCGGAATTTCTTACCTCAATAGAATACAAAAACCCGGAATGGAACCGCGATACCTATGCTCGCTTAGATGCTGATTTGGATCCAACGAAAGAAAAAGTAGGTTGGTTAAAGGGTAAAGTATTTGGCGTACGCCCTAACGAGTCCATCCGAGAACTGTTCATCATGGAAGGTTTTAGCGTTGTACGTACTAAGCAACTGGAAGATGGCAGTATCCGGCGCATGCTCAGGGAGGTTGTGTTTTATAAAGATATTGAAACCGGTGAAATTTTAAAAACTTGGCACAATCCCTACACCGACGAAGAAGTTCGTGTAGTGCCTATAGCCAACGATCCGTACAATTTTACTATTAGCTCTTACCTCAATGTACCCAATGCTTACGAAGGTACCGAAGCTGGTAAAAAAGCACCTAAAGTCCCATTCCTTATGGATTGGACTGAGGGGCCTAATGACACGATTATTCTCAATACAGGTATCAACCTGTTTTACCCCAATCGCTTACAGCCAGAAAAATGGGTGCGAGAGTCAGCGGGTAAATTCAACCGAGTGTCAGAGCAATTTATCTACGTCTTTAAAAAATCAGACGTTACTGATCCGAACAAAACGCATATCCCGGCGGTGGGCTCCTGGTCACGCATTACACCTTGGCTCCCGTGGATGTTAATGGGGAAGGCTGAAGGGCATGTTAGCTACTTTTCTACCTTTACGACTCTACCCGGTGGTATCGATGAACTACCTGCCGACATTCGTGAAGCCGCCCGAGCAATCGATCCTAAGTTTTTAAGTGCACCAACCGAAGACTATGGTCCGAATGTTTCAAGCTTAGAAGCTTATGCAACGGAACAAGAACCGGCGCCTGTACCAGATGGCTGGGAGCCGCCAAAAGCGCCAGATGAGCCGGCCTGGCCTCCTAAAAAGCAGTAAACAGTCACCCGAAAACACCGCTATCCAGCGGTGTTTTTTTGGCAAAAGTTAATAAAGAAAGAGCGCTAGTAAGCAGGAGTATTTGGCCGTATTGCAATAGTTGGTCTTTTTCAAATCAAGTCTTGCTATGGCATTAAATGAGTCGCGGTTATCATGAATCACTAACGCTCATTAACCGAGTAAACGATTATCTCTGGCCGTATCGGGTATTAAGTGGTCGTATGGCTAACAAGCGAAGTTATAAGCCGTGTAACAGTGTAAAAAGCACTGTTGTAGTCTGCGATGAAGCGACGGGTGTCAGGTAGTTTGTAAGTCTCTACCTGACAGATTCACCGGTCAAATAGACAGTTTATTTTAAGATAAGGTTCGGTAATGCAGCGTCATCCCAGTCTTGGCTTGGCTGACCTATTCTTACTATTACGGTTTGTTGTGAAGGCACAATATACACCCTTTGCGCACCCGATCCGTCAAGATAATACACATCATCGGCGTTAAATGGTTGTTTAGCCGGCACGCTAAACGGACTGTTACGGCTATATTTTCGATTAGGATTGTGTGGACTTCCGCGCCATATCTGCCATCCATAGTTGGGGTTCAATGCCGAGGGGCTGACCATGTCGCGAATAAACTTTGCGGGAATAATCTGCTTGTCACCAACCCTTCCTTCATTCATGATAAGTAATCCGATCCGCAACCAGTCTCTGGCTGATGCCTGCAGACAGCAGGAAGTGCGCGCTGAACCTTGTTCATGATCAAGCCACACACGAGCATCCGACGCGCCCAAGGGTTGCCACAGACGCTGCGACAGATAGTCGGCGTAACGTAAACCTGTGGCCTGTTCTATCACCCAACTTAAATATTGAGGGTTGGCATTGGAATAGTGAAATTCAGCGTTTAAACCGTGCTCCATAGGCCAGTGTTGGTAAGCCTGTTTTAAGTCATCACCTAAAAATGTTTGCATGCCAACGCTGGTTGCTTCGGATGAGAACGCTGGTCCGCCTATACCACTGCTCATTTCCAATAACGATCGTAGTGGCGCATTACCCAAAGCGGTTGGTTTCACGTTCGTTAAAAAGTCGCTGACAGGTTGCGTTAAACTGGTAATTTTACCGTCCGCCAGGGCAGCGCCAACCAATAACGCTACCACTGTTTTATGCATAGAAGCGGTATCGTAGCGAGATTGCTGGCTAAAGCCTGGCCAATAACGTTCATACCGAAGCGCACCATTCTGCCAGATGAGCAAAGCATAACTGTTGTATTGTGCAACCAGTTTTTCAGCCGCGGTATACTTGTCATTTTCGTTTAGTGCTTCAGGTAAAGGTGCAGGGTTGGTTGCGCCAGGAACCTGTTCCAGCGGGCTGTACCAATCCACCGCAGCCACAATATTCTGCCACGGAAAATTTGCCTGACGTTGCTTGACCAACTCTGTTTGTGCTTCACTCGGCCATTTATTTGCTGCTTGCGATGTTACAGAAAAACATAATAAAAATATTAGAATTATAAACTTATTTAACATTACACACCTTTGTATCACCATGCACAGAATAATCAATAACACTAAAAGAGCCCGGTAGACAACTCCTTAACAATTATCAATAATTGCGCCAATGTACAAAAAGTGTCGGACAAGGTATGTCATCAGGTTTGACAATTGTCATGGGTTCACCTTCGGATCTCGTTATGATAATTAATCTGTAAGGTAATTCCCCCTTGTTGAAAACATCGGTTGGTTACTTCAGTAAATTAATAAAAAAGAGTAACTTATGGCATTTAAATGTGACAGAAAAAGACGGCGGCTAAGCCTTTGGCCACTGCTCATCTTATTTTTACTGGTAGGTTGTAATCGAGCGTTAGCCAGATCATCGCAAGCCATTGAGCTATTTGTGGGCCAACGCCCGGTCACCGTTTACCACTGGCAACCAGATTCAAAGGTGAAAGGCACCATTCTTTTTTCACACGGGGCAGGTTCGTCGCCACTTAAATATGCACCATTGACTGAAAGTTGGGTGCGCCTCGGCTATGAGGTTTACGCGCCGCTCCATGTTGACTCTACGGATCACCCGCAAACCGACAACTACAAAGGCCTGGCGTCCTGGACAACTCGTCTGCAGGATATGCAGCTACTCGCTGCTAATTTCGGTAGTGATGGTTACGTTGCGGCAGGCCATAGCTATGGGGCACTCACCGCGCTGGTTAAAGGCGGGGCTGAAGGACTTGTTCCTCCTGAGATAACCTCACCCTCTTTTGACCCGAAAGTGGAGTTGGTGCTGGCGTTTTCGCCCCCGCCGGCGATACCAGGATTTATTGAAAAATCAGGCTACAGTCACCTTGCCGTTCCAGCACTTATTCAGACCGGCACAGAAGATATTCCGATGGGATCAGCGACAACCTGGAAAGGGCATCTGGATGCCTATGATGCGGCTACCGAACGTGGCAATACGTATTCCTTGGTGTTGGATGACGTTGATCACTATTTTGGTGGCTTGATTTGCCGTCCCGAGTTGCCGGGACCACATCAAAGCGAACAAATGAACCAAGCTCTGGATATTGCTGCACTCATACTTAATCGTTATGCACAGCAGAATATGCAGTCCGCTCAAGAACTAACACAGCGCTTAGGCAAGCACGGCAAAGCCTTGTTAAAACGTAAATAACCGGTAAGGAAAAACTATGAGTCATCATCAATCAAGAAGACAGGCATTAAAACAGCTCGGAAGTTTAGGCGTGTCGGCGCTAGCGTTAGGTTCGGCTTCAACCGCTATGGCAGGGCCTGCAAATGCCGCAGGATCGCAACAGCAACTTGACTTATCGACACCAGAGAAGCGCTCGGCAATTACAACCAAAATTATGGGTAGTATCGGCAAGGAAGAAAAGCACACATTTTTACGTTTCCACATCTACGGGTACATGGGGGAGAACGTGGTACCATTTTTCTCCATGAACAACTATGTGGTGCAATACTGGACTCCCGACTCACGGGCAGGACATTACCAGCTTAAGCATTACGAGGTGGGCTACTACACTGAATTCGATACTGACAAGCCTATTACTCATTGGAAAAACCCGGTAACCGGCAAAACTATTGAACTGGAAACCTTCATACTTGGGCCCGTTGGTCGGGTCTATACCCCTAATGGTATTATTGCTCCGGGGATTGCGCCCCAGCCTTTAAGGGTGAGCGTAATTGGCGATCGTGTTTACGTGCCAACCCAGTCTATCGAAGCTTTCCCAAATATGTTTAAACCCGAAGAGTGGCCCGAATTATCCAGTGGTGATAAAACTTACTGGGATTCCATGTCGACATACTCTGCCCCGCTTGCAGACGTACTTGATCCGGCATTAAAATCGGTTAAGGCAGAAATTCACATGCAAAACCTCACTAGCTGGCAACCCTTCCTGCGATTGGGTCAGTTAAAAGGTCGTAGTATGGCCCGAGCGTTCGGTCAAAATATTGCGGGTTTTCATGAGCTGTCACCAACGGTTCGCGCTGATTTCGAAAAGTATACGCCCGCTATTTTTGATACCAAAAACTGGACCGATATGCGCTTTGATTCCATCGACTTTTACAACAAAGCACTGGCGGATAAGGCGAAGGCGAACCAATGAAAAAATGTTTAACTATTGCCCTTGCGGGCATGGCGTTGATATCAGCGTGCAGTAATACACCAGACTACGATGCTATGTATCTTGAACGGTTTAATACCGTTAAAGAAAATGGCGGAATGATGCCTGGCTATTCACCAATGGAGGTGGTATCCGGTGCCGAAAATTATCAGCCGTTACCTCATGCCAACGCAACAGAGCAGCCTATTAGTAAGTCAGCGCTAGATAGCGCACAACGCTATGCAGAAGCCAACAACTCGACAGCTTTTATCGTCTGGCATGAAGGCAAAGTCCTGCGCGAAAGCTACTTCAATCATGCCAATCGCTCTACGCCAATCGTGTCTAAGTCTTTGTCGAAACCGCTTGGTGCTATTGCCATTGGCCGGGCTATTCAACTCAATAAAATCGATTCCACAGAGCAGTCAGTAGCGGATTTCATCACAGAATGGAAAGGCACCGCCAAGGAAAAGATTAAAATTAAACACCTGTTGAACATGACTTCCGGATTGCTGCCTCAGGGATACAGCACTGACCCGATGCACCCCTGGAATACGGCCTATCTTTCCTATGAGCACGATAAGATTTTGATTCACGACTACCCGCTTGCCAGTGACCCTGGAAGTGAATACGGCTATAGCAACGCGTCAGCTGAACTGGTAGCAATTATTATTGAGCGCGCGACTGGCCAGCGTTACGCTGACTTCATCGGTCAGCAAGTATTGGCCCCGATAGGCGCAGCAGGAGGTGAAATTTGGGTCAACAGAGAGGGCGGCCTTGCACATTCTGGCTGTTGCATGACATTGCCCGCCGAAAGCTGGTTGCGTCTGGCCATCTTACTGCTCAATGATGGTGTCGTGAAAAACACCCGTTTGCTCCCCGAACACTATGTTGATGTGATGAAAACGCCATCGAACCAGAATGTACACTATGGGCTAGGTGTATGGCTGGGATCGCCTTATGCTGAGCGACGCGGATTCACCGGCACAGGTGGCCCTGGCCCTAAGGTGCTTCATTCTGCGCCGTATATCGACCCGTTGTTATTTTTATTCGACGGTAATTCAAATCAAGTTGTATATATTTCACCCACCTATAACACGGTAATTTTGCGGGTTGGCAAAACACCACCCAAACAGCCTGAATGGGACAACAGCATTTTGCCAAATATATTGCTCAGCGAATATCTGTAAACCGCCTGAGCTTTCCATGATAATTCGTTGCGGGCCTGACCAAATGGGTTAGGCTCGGATGTTCCTTATCACCCTTTTCGCCTAGTCAAATATCTACATTTCCTATCCAACCTTTTAATACTAGCGTCAAATTAACGCGCATCGGCCGTCAATATTGAGGCTTGTCAACATAAATTGCAGTGTTTTTTTTTAAACAAATATTCGACTTTTATAATTTAAGCCGGGTTTGATAAAAATCATTTTGCTTGGCGATAAGAGATGCTCATATGGAGAAAATAACAAGAATAATTTTTGTTTCATTGCTTTATTCCTGATCAATGCAATTGATACGCGATCGGGTTGGTACCTGAAACTACTTAAGATAGAACAACAAGGTAGGTAAAAATGCGTCACTCTTATAATGAACACACAATGAAAGTCACCCTCATCGCTGCAATGATAGCTAGTGTCTGCCAGACCGGCTGGGCCCAGGAGGCCACTGCTGTTAGTGAAAGTAATGATTTGGTCATCGAGAAAATCGAAGTTACGGCTCGCAAACGCTCAGAGAGCCTACAAGAAGTTCCAGTTGCTGTATCTGCACTCACCAGTGATGATATTGAAAAGCAAGGTCTGGTGAGTGTGCAGGATTTGTCTGACAGCGCACCGGGTTTGGTTGTGTCCAATAACTTCTCAGGTAAAACCGATCGTTCCGTACAGTCTTTTGCGCTGCGTGGATTTTCACCTAGCAGCGGAGCTGAAGCCACCGTTTCCATGTTCATTGACGGCGTTCCTGTCACCTCAACAACGGCATTATCATCTATCGGTTCACCGGAACGGATTGAAATACTGCGAGGACCACAAAGTGCTTATTTTGGCCGCAACACCTTTGCCGGTGCTATCAATGTCGTCAACAGAAAGCCTAATCAGGAATGGGCTGGCTCAATTAGCGGCACGGCAGGCAATTATGGTTATACTCGCTTACGTGGTGAAGTAGAGGGGACACTGGTTGATGATCAACTATCTTTCCGATTAGCCGGAGAAACCTACGAAAAAGACGGTGCATGGGATAACCACTTCAAGGATGGTGGCCGCCTTGGCGATCAGCAAACTGATATGGCGAGTTTGTATATAGAAGCACAACCTACGGATAGCTTCTCTCTAAAAGCCTTTGGTTTTTATTCAAAAGATGAGGATGGCCCTGCGCCATCAGCCTTTATCTCAGCGGTAGATATCCTTAATTATGAGGATATGTCAGTCCTGGTAGAGGGGCAGTCAAATTGCGTGATCAACGGCAACCCCTATTTTTGCTCAGTGCCTACTAAAAGTGATCCGCTATCTTACAACACTGATGCGTCACAAGAGCTAAGGGACTTAATCAAATCACCTACAAATCGCGTCGCTAGCACTAGTCTGCTTGACAACTACGGAATGGGACGCGAATTTGTGCACGGGCATTTGGTGGCTGATTGGGAGATCACCGATGAGATAACCCTGTCTACTTTAACGGGCTTTAATAATGAAGAATGGGTACTGTTGAATGATATCGATCATTACGGTAATGATTACTTCAATTACCCCTTTTTAGTTGATTCGAAAAACGAGGATGTTTCTCAGGAATTGCGTTTAACGTATCAGGGGGATGGTCCACTCTCGGGCACTGTGGGGTTGAGCTATTTGGATGCGGAAAAAAGCGGCACTCAGACAACCGCAATATCGTTTAATCCAGTGCCAAGTGAAGCTTCTTCTGCCGGCAGCAACAAATCAACAACGCACGGGCTGTTCTTTGGCCTGAGCTATGAAATGACTCAGCAGGCTTCGTTAAGTGTTGAAGGTCGCTTTCAGAAAGATAAAATCGCGGCTTATAACCCAGATGGTAGTTTGGTCGCAGAAGAGACATTCGATAACTTTTTACCTCGGGTCATTCTTGATTACAAAGTCAGTGACGACCTAATGGTCTATGGCTCCTACTCAAAAGGCGTTAACCCGTCGGCATTTAATGCCGGAGTACTTGCGCTGCCTGATAACTTCCGCGAACAGGCAGAAGCAAACGGGTTGTCTCTTACCGTGAAGCCAGAAGAAGTCGTTAACTACGAAGTTGGTATGAAAGGTTCATTGCTAAACGGTTCTCTTAATTACGCGCTTGGTGCCTACTATGCACAATGGAATAAACAAATTAACCGTATTAACCTGGTATTTGTTGATCCAGAAGATCAAACCCAAACTCAGAGCTTTTCCGGTGTGGCTAATGCCGGTGATGTAGATTTGTGGGGGCTGGAGTTTGAAAGCCACTGGATGCTGACCAGTAGCTGGCGTCTAAATGTGTCAGCCGCCTATGTAGGCTCGGACATCAATGAATATGTTAATCCTACTCTGACAGCCCTGTCCGGTGTTACTGACTTCAGCGGCAAAGAGCAGGCGGGCGTGTCCAAACTCTCCGGCAATCTGGGCGTGCAATACACAGGCGTTATTGCCGATGAGTATGATTACTTTTTACGTTCGGATTATGTTTATAAGTCAGGCCAGTGGCTCAATGCGGCAAACTTCTTAAAAACAGAGGATATTCATAAAGTTAACCTGCGCGCCGGTGTGTATATCGGTGATCTGGAATTACAAGCTTACGTGAAAAACGTATTTGATAATGATGAATACACGTTTGGCTATGACTACTATGCCTTTGACCCTACTTATGCCTACTTCAATATTAATTCCGGGCTGGTAATGAGTCTCCAGGAACCACGTACATTTGGTATTCAGGCAAAATATTCGTTTTATTAATCGACCCTGTTTAAATTTGTAGGTTCCTATAAAGCCGGTTAGTCATTAAACGCTAAGCGGCTTTATTCACGTTGGTACTTGTTACTCTGATCTTTGCAGTGAACCGTGCAGTATCGTCGCATCGATTACGCCTATTCTCTCTAACAACATATCTAATAAGAAGCTCATGAAAACTATCCATTACTGGCTGTTAATCAGCGCACTTTTTACCTTGGTTGGTTGTTCTGAAACGCCTGCTGAAGCCAAATCATTTAATGATATGAACCAAAATGGCACACTTGAAACCTATGAAGATACGAGCCTGAGCCCGGCAGTGAGAGCGGCTGATTTACTCAGTCGGCTATCCATCGAACAGAAAATCAAGTTAGTTAACGGCACTGGTATGTCGATGGCAGGAGACGGCTCGCAAAAAGTGCCCGGTGCCGCTGGTTCTACCTATGCGTTGCCAGACTTTGGCATTCCGGCTGTGGTGCTCTCTGATGGTCCTGCTGGCGTTCGAATTAAACCGACCCGCGATAACGATCCTAATACATACTATGCAACAGCCTTTCCAATTGCCACAGCGATTGCGTCGAGCTGGAATACCGAGCTTGCTGAGCAGATTGGGGCGGCGATGGGAGATGAAGTGAAAGAGTACGGGATAGACGTGTTTTTAGCGCCGGCGCTAAATATACAGCTTAACCCAAGAGGCGGCCGTAACTTTGAATATTATTCAGAAGACCCTTTCATTAGCGGTATGATTGCGGCATCTGTCGTCAACGGTGTTGAAAGCAACGGCGTGGGGGCAACTATCAAGCACTTTGTCGCCAATCAGGTAGAAACCAGCCGTATGGTGCTTAACGCCGAAGTTGATGAACAAGCCATGCGTGAAATTTACTTGAAAGGATTCGAAATTGCAGTAAAACAAAGTCAGCCATGGGCCGTCATGAGTTCTTACAACAAATTAAACGGCACTTACACTTCACAAAGTAAAGCACTACTGAGTGACATATTGCGTGATGAGTGGGGCTTTACAGGCGTGGTAATGACCGATTGGTTTGCTGGTGACGATAGCGCTGCACAAATGCAAGCAGGTAACGATTTAATTATGCCGGGCACACCGGCAAATCATCGTCAAATTAGCGAGGCTTTACTTGACGGTAGTCTGTCGGAAGCTGAACTCGATCGAAATATCACCCGTATCATCGCAATGATATTTAAGACGCCAGCAATGCAGCAGTACGCGTATTCTGATAAACCGGATTTGACGGCTCATGCGCAGATTGCCCGTCAAGCTGCCGCCGAAGGGGTCGTTTTATTACGTAACAACGATGCGACATTGCCGCTAAAAGGTCTGACGCGAGTCGCTACCTTTGGTAATACCTCTTATAACTTTATTGCAGGAGGCACTGGCAGTGGTGATGTGAATGAAGCGTACACAGTCTCTCTGGTAGATGCGCTTGAAGCCAATGGTTTTAAAATTAACTCGCAGCTACAGAAAACCTATGAGCAATATGCGCAAAAAGAGAAAGCCAAGCAGCCCGAAAAAACCAGTTTTTTTCAGTTCATACCGCCTATTGCGGAAATGCCCGTTAGCGAAACGTATGCACAACAATTGGCCAAACAAGAAGACATCGCAGTTATTACATTAGGACGTAATTCAGGCGAATTCCAGGATCGTAAGGTCGCAGGGGATTTTTATCTGACCGATACTGAGCTGTCACTGATAGCCACGGTCGCTGATGCCTTCCATGCTGAAGATAAAAAAGTTGTGGTTATTCTCAACATTGGTAATACCATCGAAACGGCCTCTTGGAAAGACAAGGTGGATGCAATTGTATTGCCTTGGCAAGGCGGCCAGGAAGCTGGCAACGCCGTTGTCGATGTGTTGACTGGCAGTGTGAATCCATCCGGTCATCTGGCAGTTACCTTCCCGATGACTTACGAGCAAATTCCTTCGGCTAATACCTTTCCGGGTAAAATCGTCGATCCGGAAGTCATTCAAAATCCTTATCTCAATGCTTTGCCCAACGGACAACGCTCAGTAATCGCGTACCAAGAGGGTATTTATGTGGGTTATCGCTTTTTTGATAGTTTTAAACAAGAGGTTTCGTACCCCTTTGGCTACGGATTGTCCTATGCAAACTTTGCGCTCTCTGACCTCAATCTAAGTCAAAACGGGAGTGAGTATCAGGTAAGTGTTACGGTGAAAAACACCAGTCAGGTAGCTGGGAAAGAGGTAGTGCAGTTATACGTCAGTGCGCCGGAGGGTAAACTGACTAAAGCCGCGCAAACCTTGCAGGGATTTGCCAAGACCCGTTTGCTGGCACCCAATGAAACCCAGACACTAACCATTGCCATGGATACTCTTCAGCTGGCTTCATTTGACGCAAACCGCCATCAGTGGATTGCTGAAGCCGGTGACTATCATATAAAAATAGGCCGCTCGTCTCGTAATATTGTCTGGCAAGACACTATTACTCTACCAGACGAACTCACGCTATCCACAACGCTCACGCCACTGCCGACCAGTATACCTGTTAAAACGCTTAAGCATTAATGCAGCGTCTACGGTGTTTATCCCTGCCTTAACGCAGGGATAATAACGTGCTGGACAGTTACTAACTTGCTATTTTAATTATGTAAATTCAAGCATGATTCACTCGTTACATCTGCGTTTTCTGGTCGACTATCTTCAAGCCAGAAAAACAAAGCGTACTCAGGTACGTTGAGCGTCAGAGCAAAGGCATTGATAGTGGAACATAAGGCAAGAAGCCCTCAGTGCGAGGGCGTTTTATCGGCAAGATTACTGGCGTGTTAATCCGGTCAGCTCATTCAGATAATCGAGCCTGTCAATCCAACTGTCTGGCCGGGCTTGGCTACCTAATGGTGAGAACTGCATAACAACACCTTCTTTAGCTTGTGGCCATTTGGGTAAGGCAGGCGCGTTGGGGTGCCCGTTTTTAGCAAAATTGGTCCAGTAGTTTATCATTTGTGAAGCGACTTGCTTTTGCATGGCATCGGGGGCTACCGGATCGGCTTGTTCACCCAAAAAATTACCAAATGTATAGGGCACATCACCGGCGTGCAGCGCGCCGTAATTCACTTCACCATTGAGCATTCTGCGTGTTGAATACTTACCTGGCATTGAAAAACGGTAGCTATATACAGGCACTTGTTGCTTTGCTAGTGTGTTTACGAGCGCTCGTGCCTGAGAGTGAAACGAGAAATCACTGAGCATAAATAGGTTACGCGTCGCTTCATCGTCGTAGTAGGGGGTCATTTTCGTCAGCGTATCGTCTGACATATAACCGCGCAACACCTCTAGCTGAGATGTCCCGAAGACTGACTCAGCGTCAGTGGTCCCCACTATCATCGGTACCTTTATTTGGCGACCCTGAGCGTATATTTGTGCCAGTGTGTCGGTGAACATAGTCCCATCAACTGCTAACTGAATAAACTGGGTGTAATCTGTTGCACCGATAATGGCCTCTGGCGGAGTGGCTCTTAGTTCTGCAAGTGTTGCTTGGGTATGGTTTAACTGGCGAGCAATATCAACGCCGATCTGTTCAACGCCGTCAGCAGGGTCCTTGCTCTGACTGGCTAGGGTTTGCATCATTCTCAGTCCATAGCCAGATTGACTGATGGCGCGATTAAACAAGCCATCTGCCAAAGGTGTTGCCATTAATGCCATCACTGACGCCGCGCCGGCAGATTCTCCAAAAATGGTTACCCGATTCGGATCGCCACCGAATTGAGCAATGTGCTGCTGAACCCATTTTAGCAAAGCCAACTGATCCATGATGCCGTAGTTGTATAACAAGCCGTCGTCGGGGTTTTGTTCACTCAATTGTGGATGAGCGAAAAAACCTAACCGACCAAGGCGATAGTTAAAGCTTACAACCAGTACATCCTGATTAGCCAGATTCCCTCCCCAACTTACTGCTCGTGAGCCTGAGCCTGATGTCAGTCCGCCACCGTGGATCCAAACCATCACCGGGAGCTGGTCTGCTTGAGTATTGGGTCGGTAGATATTTAGATAAAGGCAATCTTCGCTTTCTGACGTTGCAAAATCTTGCTCTTTTGGCCAACCTTGCATACGGGGCGCCTGATAACACTGGCTGCCATAGGTGTCTGCGACAAAATGCGCCGGTAAAGCTGGTGCAGGCTGAGGAGCCCGCCAGCGTAGGTCACCCACTGGTGCCGCCGCATAGGGTATGCCCCGGAATTCAATCAGATCGTTTTTTACCACGCCGGTAACACTGGCTTGGCGTAGGTTAATTGTAGTGAAGTCGGTATCTGCCTCCGTTGAAGAAGGTGGATTATGGCAGGCAACTAGCATTCCACAACTGGCCCAAAATAGTACTTTCAATAATTTAATCATAAGCTTACACATAATTAGATGAATTAGAATCCATATCTGATATAAACAGGATATGGTGCAACGACCGCGACTAGGTTATTCAGGAGTGTGAGCGTTCATGTAGTCGAGCATATCTATGCGTGGTGTTTGCCACGACTCGTAGTTAAAGATCTCGGGGGTTTTAGCCTCAATTCCTTTGAGTACAGACTTGGGCAACTCATCGAGAGAAGCGAGTTTTGTACCATAGGCCCGGCCATAGGTTCGCCCTTCATACCCGCCCATACCCAGCCACGGATGCCAACTGCCGAGGTTTTGAAATTGTAAAAAGGCACGTACATTCGTCACGTTAGGATCAGCGACATCTGCCACGTCGGCACTTGCCACTAGCAGCGAATCCCAGTAACGGGTTTTTCCTGAAGAGCTTTTTGGCCATTTTTCCGGCGTGAAAGGATTGGGCATAGAAAGGGCAGCTTGGGTTGGCATAAACAACTTATTACCCAGGATTTCCATGCGAAGCACTTCAGGTTTTAGTTCGGCTGCCCCATCGGTAACGATACCGTCTGGACCAATTTCGGTTACAAGCGGGCCGCCGATGAATTCCCATACTTTGCGCTTCTCATGCGTAATCGGGTTTTCCCATACATCCAGTACCTCATCGGTATCAAATTTACAATACACCCCGCATTCTGCTCCGACGGTCGCGAAGTTTCCATTTTCGAGCGCAGACCAGCGTGTCAGATTTAAATTGTTCATAGTGAAAAAGGGGATTAGATTGCCGTCATTCATGTATCCATAGATATGTAAACGATAAAACGTGTAGACCAATTCATTTCTAGTGGAGCCGAGCACTTTAGCCCGGATCTTGGCACGCGATGACGGATCAGTAAGATTTAACGATGGTGTAGGCGTTGCCTTGGATGCGAAGGCGCGGCTGCCAAGTGCACCGAGCGCAGCAGTCCCTAGTGAGCCTTTCAGAAAACGACGGCGCTTGGTTCGAATGGTGTTAATCATAGTTCATTCCCTGCAAAAAAGGGGAAGTTTGGCTTCCCCTGGGTAGAGTTGAAATCAAAGACTGGTGTGACTAAAACCAGTATCTAAAGGTTGCTCCGATTTGGCGCTTGCGAGCCAGTGCAACTTCGACACCGGCAAGTTGGAAAAGGTAAGGGTCGGCTGCACTATCAGCCTGTGTTCGAGCCCAGGTCGGGGTATCGTCATCAAGCAGGTTTGTTACATAGACAGAAGCAGACCAGTCATCCCGGTTGATTCCGGCGCGTAAATTAATCAGCGTTCGTGAAGGTAGCCAAGACAAATTTGTAGAGTCAGTGTAACGTCGTCCCTGATACGTCGCATCGATGCGGGTATACCATTCAATATCTCCCAGCATGACACCGAAGTACTGGGCGTAGAGCGCACCGCTGAGTTTAGCCACCAAAGGCATATCCTTGCCCTTGGCATCATCTTCACCAAAAGTACTGACATAGTTAGCATCATAAAGCGCCTTGGTTACCTCGGTATCCGCGTAAGATGCACTCCCACCAATGGTAAAATCTGGTGTCAGTAAATAAGCACCATCTAGCTCGATACCTTTAGTATTGCTGTCTCCGGAGACAAAGGGAACGGTGTTAAAGACTTCACCTTCTGGCGCGGGTTCGAGGATGATTGAACCGTCGCCGTCAAGGTCTACCTGCAACGAGGTAATGGTTTGACGGTCCTGCCATTCGAGATAATACACGGAGGTATTAAGGTACCAGCGCCCATCATCACTATAGTGTTTCCAGCCTGCTTCGTAGTTTTTCACGGTCGCCTCTGGTGCCGAGTCGTTGATGCCGTTTTCTTCAGCTACGACTCGCTGTTCTTCGGTTAGCTGAAAATAAATGGAATAACCCTGGGTAGGCTGGTTACCTTCGGCATAATTGAGATAAAAGTGATTTTCATCGTCCATTTGCCAGCGCAGCAGTACTCTGGGCAATGTAGCTGGCGTCTCAATTTCATACTCTGTTGGGGTACCCACGCCGCTGGTGATCTTATCGAACTGACGTCTGGCTTCTATATTCAGCGTCAAATTGTCGGTGATATCATAGCCCAACGAGCCGAAAATGGAGTTGGTTTGCGTATTATCGGTAGTGACTACAACGGGAGAGAAAGGCCCACCGGCACCATCGCCAAACACGGCACCATACAAAAAGGCACCACCTGCTGAAAAATCAAAATCCAGTCTAGATGCACCAAGCATCCATGTTAAACGCTGGTCAGCAGGCGACTCTATCCGTAACTCATAACTTTGCTGAGTTTGCTCATTAACACTATAGGTTTGGTAGCTGTCTGTCGGTGTGCGTTCAAAATCAAACAGTGACATCACTTCGTGATCTTGATCACTGGCGATTAACGTCGCCGAATAACCATCGAGGAATTCCCATTCCAGGGTAGCAGTAAGCATGCTCTTATCCATCCATAACCCATGTTTATCAACCGGCAGAGCATCAAGTGTAGACGCTAAATTATCTGTATTGATGCCGATAGGGCCACTCGGCGCTTTAATTTCGCCACAGTAACGCATTGCCGTTTGTTCAAGTGTTAATTCCGGTGGCAGACCAAACATTGACCGGGGTTGTGGTTCAGTAAACGGGCCACAGTTAAAGTCGGTATACCGACCCGTTAACTGAGTAGCCGCCTCGCTATCATAGTCATCACTATTGCTGTAACGCAGCTTAAATGAAAGGTTGTCGGTAGGGGTAAAATACAACGCGCCGGAAAAGTATTCCTGGTCGGTTGCGCCAAGATCACCGCCAAGACTGTTCTTATAAAATCCGTCAAAGTCACTTTTTTGATAAGCCACACGTGCAGACAACATATCGTCAATCAGTGGGCCTTCAACCATTCCCTGAAACTTACGCTCACCATATGAACCAACGGTCACGCCGACGTTCCCACCAAACAGGTCGCTGGGATTGCTGGTGACCATGCTAATAGCACCACCAAACGTCGCACGTCCAAACAACGCTGACTGCGGTCCTTTAATAACTTCAACCCGGGCAAGATCTTCAGTTCCTATAGCGGCTGGTGTCCCTAAAATGGGCACGCCATCCAAAAAAACAGTCACTAAGTCGCGGCGGTTGTCACCGGTCGCAGCTGCCTGTGTCATTCCTCGCACAGAAAAATCGCTGTTAGCTCGGGAGGTACCTCCGTTCATGGTTAAGCCGGGTGTAAAGTCAGTGAGCTCAGAGAGTTCATCAATACCACGAGCCTCTAACTGATCAGCACTAAACGCCTGAATACTTAGCGGACTTTCCTGAATGGTTTCTTCGCGCTTACGTGCTGATACAACGATTTTTTCAAGCATTGCAGGAATTTCTTTCTCGTCGGCGTTTGTTTCTTCCTGGGCTAACGCGGTGGGTGTAGTGGAAAGTGAACTCACCACCGCAGTGGTCAGTACTGAAAGTTTATACTTCCTGTAAAGCTTCATACTCAAGGTCCTCAAATAATTTTTAATATGATCTATTGTTATATTCTTGTCACAAAATTATTTAAGCGAATGCGCCTGATAAAAACGATGCTATTTTCGCCAAAGTGTTGGTTTTATAGCCTTTAAATAATGGGATTTTCGCCAGAACAGGTTGGCGATACGTGAATTTGTCCCGCCAACTTAACGCATCAGTTGAGTTGTTCAAGACACCCAACGTAGGTTTGGCTAACCGGGAGTATTAAACCTGTTTTGATTGTAACGACGGTCTTTCGTCCTTGTCGTTCGACCTTCTCAATTGCCTCTTTTTTGGCCCAGTGAGAACGATGTATTCGTATCCCGTCAATATTTTGCATTTCGCTTAGACAATCGCTAAAACGAAAATGTATTAGGGTAGATTTTTTTTCGGTAATAACGTTTACGTAATGGTCTTCGGCGCTGATAACCAAAATATCCTGTGGATCTATTTCAGGATTATTCTTTAGAAAGACGGGTTGGATTATACGCGGCTGGTTGCAGCTCGGAGCCGTTTCTTTTTCAGCGGGTTCTGAGCTTCGTTGAGGTTGATTGTACAAATTGATGCCAAACCAGATAAACAGATAATTAACCGCCATCCATACTGCAACCGGGAATGAGGAATAATAAACGAATTCAAGAAGTCGGTCGCCGTTAGTCGGATAGTAGCCGATTTCGCTAGCGTAATAGGAGGGCTCAAAGTATCGCCTGCGATCAATTATTGCTAACATCAATGGTGTTAACAATCGCAATATCCATACTGATATTTCGATAGCCACGAAAAAACACAATGCGCGGCGTATAGTGGAAAATTTGCACAACTTTAACAGCAGTTTGCTCAGATAGAAAGCTATCCCCCACAAAGACACCCATACCGATATCCAGTAAATTATCTTTTCAACGGTTCCCATTGGGAAGAATGTACCGGCGTCATTAACAAACAAGCCGGTACTGATAAATACAGGAAACAGAAAAAAAACCAACACGGAACGCTGCTGCATTGTCGCCTCCTTTTTATTGAAAGTCTAAAAACTGTGATAATGACTGCGAGGTAATCCCAGCCAGTTTTTAATTAGGCTAAATGTCCATTTTTATAAAGTAAGTGATCGCTTACTTTTGTAAGTTATCGAGTGGCTCTTTACTATCTTAGAGCCTGTAATGTGTTGACTACGTTATTATTTAACTATCACGCTCTTATCATTGTTGTTAGCTGCGTAACAAAGCGCGATAATCCAGCGTATACATGGTGCTGGATTATCCCTTTAGTGTTGTATTTATGCTATATAACGGCGCAAACTGTCTTCCACTCCAGATAGTTATCCAAAGCTTGCTTACCGCTGTCGCGACCATAGCCCGACATTTTAATGCCGCCAATTGGCAGCGCAGCATCGAACATAGAATGACAGTTTATCCATACTGTGCCTGCGTCCAGTTGACGGGACAAACGGTGCGTCGCTGATAAGTCCTGAGTCCAGATACTTGCCGCCAGGCCATAATCGCTAGCATTACACCAGGCCAAGGCTTCATCCAAATCATCATAAGGTTCTGCTACTAGCACTGGGCCGAACACTTCTTCGCAATGAATTGGCATATCAGGGGATGTGTTCGTAACGACCGTTGGGGCAATATATGTGCCGTTCTCGCCCAAGCGAATACCACCACAAAGTACTTTTGCACCCTTGGCTTTGGCTTGTTCGATAAACGCCTCAATTTTCTGCGCTTGTTCAATTGAGACAACCGGTCCCATCTGCGTCGCCTGATCCAATCCATGGCCCATTTGCATACTCTCAGCATAAGCGGCAATGCCTTTGACGACCTTATCAAAGATGGAGCGATGAATATAAGTTCTTGAGTTCGCAACACAAACTTGCCCTGCGTTGAAGAAAATACCGTTGGCAATGCCGGCGATAACCAGTTCAAGATCTGCATCAGGCAATACCAATGCCGGCGACTTTCCGCCCAGTTCAAGTGTGACCTTGGTCAGATATTTTTTGCTCGCCTCGACGATAGCACGGCCAGTGGCGGTTGACCCGGTAAACGCGATTTTATCAATACCCTTGTGGCTGGTGAGTGCACTACCACAACTTGCTCCATCGCCGGTCACCACGTTAACTACACCCGGTGGTACGCCTGCTTCAGAGATCAGTTCAGCTAAGCGCAGGGCACTCAGTGAAGTCAGTTCTGCCGGTTTGTGAACTACCGTACAACCAGCAGCTAACGCAGGGGCAATCTTCATCGCAGTCAGTATAAGTGGCGAGTTCCATGGTGTTACAGCTGCTACGACACCAACCGGTTGTCGCAATGTCCAGGCCTGTACCTGCTTACCCTCTGGCTGATAGTTTATAGATGTGTTCACCGTATTACCGTCAAGGGATAATGCCTGTCCGGCGAAAAAACGAAACTGATTCGCTGCTGCTGGAATTTCTGCCCAACGCGCCACATAGTAAGGCTTACCCTGTTCTAGTACTTCAAGTTCGCACAACTCATCCATATTGGCGTCGATAAGATCGGCAATGCGATTAAGTACCTGGCTACGTTGCAATGGTGTCAACGAAGCCCAGGGACCGTGCAATGCTTCGCGGGCAGCGCTAACTGCAGCATCCACGTCGGCAGCTCCAGCATTAGGAATGCGCGCCAGAACCTGCCCTGTGGCTGGATCAGTGGTTTCCAGGTAGGCGTCACTCACCGGCGTCCGATAGTCTCCATCGATGTATAGTTGCTTGTCCTCAACAGAGTCTAATAACGCTCTAGCCACCCGTGTCTGTGGCTTGGGTGTAACACCGTCGTTAACGATTGAATATGTCATAAACTGCTCCTTATGAAGGGCCCGCAGACCGTGGCTTATATTTGACCAGCAATATGGCTGGCTTGTTGGTTAAGGTACCAGTCGGCAAGTTCTTCGCGAGTAGGCCACCACACTCCCGGTAATGTCTTCGCGTATTCGACGAATTCACGAATAGCGCGAATACGGTAAGCTCGGCCGGTAACATGTGGGTGTAGGCCCACGTTCATGATGCGTGCCTGGCTCGCCCCTTCTTTGTATAATACGTCGAGCTCTTCAACCAGAATGTCACGGTATTCGTCGGTAGTATGGCCGCGGCGGGTAATAATGGTGAAATCATTGATCTCATTACTGTAGGGAACAGAGACAATGGGGCCACTATCCGTTTTAATCATGTACGGCTGGTCGTCATTCATGATGTCACAGTAAAATTTATAGCCTTCTTCGGCGAGAATTTTAGGCGTATTTAACGTGCCACGCAGCGATGACGACAACCAGCCTTTGGGACGACGGCCAACATATTTTTCGAACATTTCGATTGAACGGCTGATCACCTCGCGCTCTTTGGCTTCGTCATGCGCAAAATTAGTCAGTAGTTCACCTTGCTCGTAGTTATGGGTGATCAGTTCCCAGCCGCGGTCAAGGCAAGCCTTAACCATCGGATTACGGCGCTCAAATGTCACCGCATTGGTGGTACAACTGGCTTTAATTCCCAGTTCATCAAACAACTCGTACAAACGCCAAATACCCACCCGCTGACCGTATTCGCGCCAAGTAAAATTAGGATAATCAGGAATGTTGCCTGGTAATGTATCGGGTAATACTGCGGGGCCGCCTGCATAGTACGGAGCATCGGTGTCCTTGATCAAATCCCAGGTTTCTAGGTTGAAGGTCAGGATCAGTGCCACACGTTTTTCGCCAGGCCACTTTAGTTGACCACGCTGGTTAATTGGAACGTAATCATATTGCATTTTAATACTCCTCTAGCAGTCGGCCGTAGCCGCTAATTTTGTCGCTAATGCCGAAGCTTCGCAGCGCATGCCAGTATGTTGCGGTGTTGATCGCAATCACTGGTTTTCCCAGTTCAAGTTCCAAAGTGCCTGCTAATTTGGCCATCGACAGGTTAGTGCCAACCTGTAAAATGGCATCGACACTGTCATTGTCCATTTGCTTAATCACTTCGCGCACTCGGTGATTGCTAATTTCAGCAATCGCAGTCCAGGTTGGGGCGCGAAAAGGATGATCGGCAACCGATTCAATACCGTAGTCACTCAAAAAGTTGCGTACTTCGGTATTGGCAACAGGATAATAAGGCGATAAAAAAGCTACTCTTTTTATCCCACCAATGGTTTTCATCGCTTCAACCACTGACACCGAGCCAATCGATGATTTCACCCCCGATACCTGATTGATATTGTGTTGCCACGTTTCGGCGCCTTTGGCTCCGCCATAGAAGGTTATCGCTGACATCCCCATTACGAGGTAATCTGGAGCGCAGGTCATTACCCCCTTCACCGCATCAATGGTCCCCTGGTCAATCAGTTGGGTACCCTTTAAAAAAGTTTCATCCGATAAAGCGTTGGCGTTATCTACAATTATCCGGCTGTAGTGATTCGTCACGCCCGCTGGGCGCATGGCTTCCATTTCAGGTTGAACGGTCGTATTGGTCGAAGGTCCTAACACGCCAAACTTTGCTCGGTATCCAAGTACATCAGTCATTGCGTTGTCTCCTTATTTGACGGCTCGTTCTTGATCTAAACTGGCGTACATCGCCTGGCGACGCAGAAAAGCTTTTCGTTTTACCGGGTCGTCGTGGGTATCGCGCATTTCCTGCAGGCGCATGTCATGGTTTTCTTCAGGACTATGCTCAAGCAACTTTTTGTTCTGCATGGTTTGCGCCTGAATAAAGCTGTGCGTAACAGGACGCCGCTGACGATCGTATAAATCAAAGCGGGCATCATCATGACCGTTGATCAAATTGGCAGAAATCTTGTCACACAGATTCCACGCATCATGGATACCACTGTTCATACCAAAACCGCCCAGAGGATTATTCATATGACAGGCGTCCCCGACCAGACATACCCGGCCATGGTTAAATTTCTTCGCAACACGTTGATGCACGCGATAAATGGTGCGATGTTCGGTTTTAATGTCTTCTCGTCCGATAAGGTCGCGGAATACCTGATTTTTCTTCTCATCAGACAGTAAAAACTCATCGGATTGATCCTGTGGGGCAGGTACTAGAATCCGCCATACACTGGGTACCCGTAGCAACACCATCCATTCTTTTGGGTCTGACACATAGTTAACGTATGCAAGATCTGGAATGTAATCCTTCAGTTCGGTTTTAGTTGATAAGGTGAGAAACTTTTCAGGGTAGGTAAAGCCTTCAAATTCTACGCCTAACCATTTGCGAATAATTGAATTACCGCCATCTGCCGCTATAAGATATTTGGCTTTGACTTTTTCAATGGCAAAGGGGCCCTCAAGGGCTACTTCTACGCCATCATCGTTTTGTTCAAAATGGATGACTCGGTGACTGAAAAGCACTTGGGCTTTGGGATGCTTGGCCAGTTTTTCGGCTAGCATGCTGGCCAGCACGTGCTGTTCGCACTGCAACCGGTAGGGAAACTTCTCTTCGCCTTCCAGTTCAGATAAATCAAACTCGACAACTTCACCCGACGCGCGTTCGCGGAAATGATACTTAGGCGCTTTTAAACCTCGTTCAATCAAGGTTTCAGCGATGCCGATTTCATCGAGCATTTCCAGCGTAGGCGGATGGAACGTCGAGGCGCGAAGATCGATTGCACAGTCAGGGCCTGCTTCGCAAAGCACGACGTCATAACCCATAGTAGCCAGACGGTAGGCAGCTACCGTCCCTACCGGCCCGGCGCCGGCAACGATGACCTGTGTTGATTTCATAGTATATTCACCTTAGTTTGTAGTACGCATGGACTCCCTTGCGTTTTTCACACCCGCCTTTCTGCGTAAACAATACGCACTGGCTTTTTAGTTATTACTTGGCTATTACAATCTTGCTGTGACAGCCTTAGTTTCCAGATAGGCATCCAGACCTTCCTGACCAAATTCTCGCCCCCACCCTGACTGACCGTAGCCACCAAACGGGATGTTGGTGGCAATAGCACCATGGCAATTTATTGATACCTGTCCAGCGCGAATACGCGCGACCAAGCGGTGAGCGGTTGCCAGGTTTTGCGTCCATACACTGCCGGATAATCCGTATTCGGTATTGTTTGCCATGGCTGCAACTGCATCTAAATCAGTTGTGGAAAATCGTTGAACCGTCATCACTGGACCAAATATCTCTTCTTTGACAATGGTCATTTCCGGTGAACAGTCTGTAAAAATGGTTGGAGCTAAAAAGTTTCCACGGCCTTCAGGTATCTGCCCACCGGTCACTAAAGTGGCACCTTCCTCAATGCCCTTTTGAATGTAACTGTAAACTTTGTCTCTATGAGCTTTGGAAATTAGCGGGCCAAAGAACGTTGCAGGGGACAAACCGTGTCCAAGCGGCAGGTTTTCGGTAAAAGCAACAAGTTGCTGGATACATTCATCGTGAAGACTGTCATGAATAAAAATACGCGTGCCAGCCATGCAGTTCTGACCCTGTAAAAAGAAGGTTGCCATGGCAATTCCGGGCACCACCAACGATAAATCGGCATCTGGCATGATGACTACCGGCGACTTTCCGCCGAGCTCTAAAGACACCTTTTTGAGGTTCCCCATAGCCGCTGCGATCACTTTACGGCCGGTGGCGGTTGAACCGGTGAATGAAATCTTATCGACCAGCGGATGCTCTGCCAGTCGATGTCCGGCATCATAGCCATAGCCATTGATGATATTGACTACGCCCGGCGGAAAACCAGCTTGAATGGTCAGCTCACCAAGTAGCAGAATTGACAATGGGGTTTCTTCGGAAGGTTTAATTACAACGGTACACCCTGCCGCCAGTGCTGGCGCGAGTTTGAGCACTGCGGTGGAAATCGGAACATTCCAAGGCACAATCAAACCTGCCACACCCACGGGTTCTTTTATTGTGTATGTAAGGGCTTCAGCTTCGGCAGTAATGTGGTGCGGAGGATTAGTGGTTGTACCTTCTATGCGCTGCGCAGCACCGGCATAATAGTTAAACATCTCGACAATGTTTTTTATGGTCAATTCGGCAATGAAGCGAGGCATGCCATTGTCAAGAATTTCAAGCTCAGTAAACGTATCAGCATGATCTTCAATCAAACGCGCCAGGCGAGACAACAAAGTCGCCCGTTCAAAGTGAGTTAACGCCGACCAAGGGCCAACAAAAGCCGTGGCTGCAGCATTGACCGCTAAATCTACTTCATTTTCATGTCCGATAGCCACCGACGCCAATTTTTCGCCGGTCGCCGGGTCGCAAGTATCCAGAGTGTCACCCTGTAACCCCGCTACCCATGCACCGTTAATCAGTAATTGATGAGGCTTATTCAGGTAATCGCGGGTAGCCTGGCTGACATGTTCCAATGACGACCAACTAGCTTCGATAATATTGCTTGGCATTCGACTCTCCAACGCTCTGCGCCCGCCATAACAATACAGACGGACATTGATTGAAGAACCATATAAGTATTAAAGCTATAGCTCTATGATAAAAGTCAATCGAACAACGGATGAGTTTTATCTGGTCAATATACAAAAACGTGCTCACTTGATTTTTATCATAGCCGGCAGGAGCGCTATTCTGAGTAACTAATGAACAATCTTATAGCGGCCCAGAAAGAGTTAACGATGAAAAACAATCAAGCCAACGGCGCAGGTTTGTCAGCGCTGATCCGCAGTACTTTGTTTGTCCGTAATCGCAAGCGAGCAAAGTTGTTTTACCGCGCGCTTGGCTTTTCACAGTTGTATTTTGAAGGGGTGTTGGAGCATCCATCAGCGAGTGCTGTGCTGGGTTTGACAGACGTGATCAGTTACCCGGTATCTATTCTTAAGACCCCAGGGCCTAACGTCGGCATGCTGGGATTATTTGAGTTACCGGAAAGCGACAACGCCGTACCGAGCAGAACAGGCCCTGCCGCAGTAGGAGAGTCTGCGCTGGTTTTTTACGTTAGGGACTTTGATTCCGTGCTCCCCAGGCTCAAAGCTGCCGGAGCTACCTGGTTACCCGCCACGACCACGTTTGAGCTAGGACACTTTAAACACCGTGAAATTTGTTTGCGGGACTGTGATGGCTTTTTAGTGAACCTTATCGAGCGTCAACCAGAGGATCAGTTTCTTACCGGTCCTGAGCTCGACTTTACGCCGCTGGATAACGAAGTGTAGCCACGAAAAACGCAAACCAAAGCAGGCGGTATACGTCGGCACTACTGTGGTGATCATGTAGCTTTCTACGCTTTTCCCACGAACACCTTTAGAGTAGTTCCTCACTGCGGCGGACTTTATGGCGCGGTGTTACAACCCGAGGTGGCAGTTGTACGGTTACAATTCACCTATTGGTATGGACTCATGAGCGTCAAAACGCGTAGTCCAGCCAACGCCGCAAAGACATATGCAAGTCGCTCGGGTTGGACGGTAAATCAACAATGTGCTGACTAACCAGGTCGTCACCCAAGTCGCTGAAAAAGCTATCGGGTAGTGCCCTGCTTAATGTCCTGGCCGCTTTATCACTGATCAGCAGATCCAGCATGCGCTGTTGCAACACTGTGGGGGCTGGGGACATGTCCAGAGTTTTAAACGTTTGCGGTGAGTGAACATGCCACGGGCTAAAGAGTGCCTGGTCGCGGACCAGATACCAGGCTCTTACTAACTGACTTCCTGCCAGATCCGGGGTGAAATCAGGTGGGGATTCGGTTGCCAGATCACCGTTGTTTTCTGCTTGCAGGGCTTGAATATCTAGGTAAGCAAGCCACTGATTAACCTGTTCAGGGTTGCCTTCAGCCAATAACCGCGCATAAACACAACTCTGTCCAATTGCGATCATTGCGAAGGAGGTGACTGGTTGTTGCGTCATCAACGCACTGAGCGCGGCCGCCACGTCGACAGGCTCAGTTGCATATTCATCTGATTGACCGTGGCCAGGCAGATCGATCGCAATCACAAAGTAGCTATCACTTAGGCCTTCTATCAGCGCTGAGTATTGACGCGAGCTCTGACCAAGATCATGCATAAGCAAGACGACGGGGTGATCAGGCTCCCCTGCGCAGCGGTAATGTATTGTGCCCCTCTCATGTTCATACAGTCTTCGTTTCTGAGTGCTGACAGAATAAGGCGACCAGGGCAGCACAGCCGATGTGGGTGAACCGATAAACCGCTTGGCGAACCCGCTGGTTGCCGCAGGAATGTCACAAAAATCCTCAACAATCCGCACCTCAGTGGTATTGCTCAGTGTTGGGTAGTGTGCAACATACTTCACCAGTGCATCTGTCTTAGCGACAACCAGTAGCGCTGGCACTGTCAGTTGGGTTAAATCAGGGCTGATGTCATAATTTAACACCGCGCGGTAGCCCGTTTTATAATGTTCGCCAGCCAGCAAAATTTCCATTGCGCTTTCATGCATTGCCTGCAACGTGGCAGGCCAGTGAATTCGGTTTTCCGCTGTGCGTTCGTACCAGGGGTAAAAGCAATGCTGATCACGGATCCGAGACCAAACCTTGGGTAAATGTGCACCAGACCAATCAGGCAAGAAGTCGGGGAAGTACTTTGCGACTAATTCTGCGCGCGTTGGCGCGTCATTAATTAAAATACCGTTAGCGATTAATGCACTGATTTTGTGAGGGTAAAGGGCAGCTAGCCTGACCCCCAAAATCGCGCCGGAGTGACTGCCAAAAATTGCCGGTTTGGATAACCCGAGAGCCTCTATAAAAGCCACCAAAGCCTCGACAAATTGATCAATACCCGCATCATCTTCTTCTAATGGGTCTGAAAAGCCGTAACCCGGGGTGTCCGGAGCTATCACCGTAAACTGATCAGCCAGTTGCGCTATCATCCCTATCAATTCAGCCGAACTTTTCGGCGACTGATGAATCAACAATAGCGCTGGCCCTTTGCCCGCAATACGATAATGCACTATCCGGTTATCAACCTGTACAACGCGTCTGCTTATTTGTCGCGAGGCGGTTGAGCTGCTCACTTTTTGGCAAAGCCGAGATTACCCGGAGAAATGACACCGTTTTCATCCGCGGCGCGCTTAATGCTATTGAGCACATGCTTACCGCTCTCGTCTAAACGCGACAGGTATGGATAAGCCTTACCTAACTGGAAGTTAATGGCCCCATACTCAATAAACAGAGCTGTCATGTCGTCTTTTAACTGCAAAACATAGTCACGCGCTGCTTTATTCGCGTCATAACGGGGCAATTTCGCAAGATAATCGGCTGGGATCACTTGCTTGTGATAGTCGGTAATTTCGTCTGGCCAGTAAATAGCAATTTCATATAAAAAACCGCTGGAGCCTACAGTTGCAAACATGCCGCCGTACCACACACCATGTTTTTTCAAATCTGCTGCACGCTTTGCATAAAAGGCTTCGAGCGCATTATGAAAGGCTTTTACCTTGGAATGCGCCAGCACACCATGCAACGGCACCCAGCGTTCACCTTGAGGCCCCAGAGCATTATAGAAAGGTGCAAATGGCATGCCTCGCACGACAGCCGGTACAGTTGCCGGTATTTCCTGTCCCAGTTTCAGGTTCAGTTCACGAATTCGCTGCAAGCGACTTTTTGCTTCTGCATCATTGACGCCCTCGACGATATAGTGGGTCATGTAAGGTGAACTACTGATCACCCGACGGGCCGATACCGCAGAGGTAATTAACTGCTTGATCCCCGACAAAAAGGATGGAGAGCTCTTTAAAATCGACAAGGCCATTTTAATCGTTTGGCCGGCGTTATCCTGTCGAGCAATCTGGCCTTGTGATAAACCGCCGTCGAGAGCAAAATGCGTATCTTCAAGGTTCTCTTGAGAAATCAATCTCATAGATTCATGCATGGCGTTAAAATCATTAAACGCAAAGGAAATTGTTTGGTGGGCAGCGCGCTTTCGTAACAGTGGTAAGGTGATGGAAACTTTGATACCTAGCGCACTGGCATCACCTGTAAAAAGCCCTGTTAAATCGGGCCCGAAAAAACGGCAAAAAGGTGTGCTGCCCGCTGCGGTAGAACCGGTTTTGAGTAACTCACCGTTACCGAGTACCACGGTTATGGCTTGTACACTTTGCGCTGAGATACCGTAGCTACCTGAACCGTGAGAAATGCTGTTTTGAGAAACCGCACCGCCTATGGTCGCGCGTAAGCCGGAGAACGGTCCCCAAAAAGGGGTTCGTAGACCTTTCGCGTCGAGGGTTTCTTTGAGAGAAGCCCACGTTACACCGGCTTCTACAGTGACATAACCGTCTTCTTCATTAATTTCGATGATCCGGTTAAAGTGACTCATATCCAGTAATACCTGTCTATCATCAGAAGGCAAATAGCCATCAGTGTATGACGCACCACCGCCCCTAACTGATACTGCGTATCCCGACGCTGAACAGTGCTTTACCACTGCCTGAACCTGCGTAACGCTGGTCGGCTGAATCACCGCAACCGGCGCACTAAGCCGACGGTACACATCGGTGTACAAATGCTGTGATTTATCCGGCGCAAGAATACAATCAACGCCCACTAGTTCCCGCAATGCGTTAAAAAATTCTTCGTTATTTTTATTTCCGTTCGCCTGAGTAACGGCCACATCATTTGTCATAGCAAAATACAACCTATTGTTAGCTTTTTGGCGCTAGTACAACAGCGCAATTCGTGTGAAGTCATAGCAATGTGAGCAAAATGATATACCTGCGTACTGACTTCGCGGCATGCGCAAACATACTACTTTGCATCACGCAAAGTCTTTGACAATTGTCATGGCTAGCGGGGCTTAGATATGGAGACTTAACAGTCACAAGATTCCTGTGTGGCGATGCGCCACTGATCAGAAGGACAGTTAGGATGCAAAAATTAACCATTGCTGTAGTAGGTGCCGGTATTGCGGGCTTAACTGCGGTTATTGCTTTGGCAAAAGCAGGCCATGACGTACATCTGTTCGAAGCTGCTCCGGCATGGGGGGATGTAGGTGCCGGGATTACGTTAGCACCCAATGCTATGCGTGGGCTGGATTATGTTGGTGTAGGAGACGAGGTTGTCCGCACCGGCGTAGAGCCTGCCACACAACACATCAGTCATTGGCAGTCAGGTGAGACCCTGTTAACCGTAGACCGAACGAAGACACTCCAGCAATACAACGCTGCATATGTCTACATTCATCGCGCTGATTTGCATACAATTCTCGTTAACGCGGCCGAACGCAATGGCGCTAAAATATACCTCAACAAATCGCTTGAAACTGTTAACACCGAGACTGATAAAGCGCAGGTGGAGTTTGCCGACGGCACCACCTTCGACGCCGATCTTGTGATTGGTGCGGACGGCCTGAAATCCAATACTCGTCATTTATTTAAAACTCAGTCTCCTCACTTTACCGGCCATATTGCATACCGCGCCCTGGCACCGGCCAGTCCAGCGATCCAAGCGCTTATTGACCAACCCGGTATGCATATTGGTCCAGGCAAAATGGTGGTCAGATATCCTTTGCGTAAAGGCGACATACTCAACTTAGTGTTCTTTACCCGGCAATCAGGGTGGGAAGAAGATGGCTGGTCTATTCGAGCTGATATCGAAGAGCTAAAGCAGCAATTTGAAGGCTGGTGCCCTGCTGTCCAGGCACTCCTAAACGAAATAAGACCTGGCTCTGTGTTTAAGTGGGCAATTAATGCCCATAAACCCCTTGAGGGAGGGTGGTCTAAAGATGCCAAGGTGACTTTGATCGGCGATGCAGCACATGCAATGACCCCCTTTTTAGGTCAGGGAGCCGCGACCGGCATTGAAGATGCGGTAATGTTAAGCCGCGCGATCAGCGAGGCAGGCACAATGGCGGAGGCATTGCAACGTTACGAAGGGGCCCGCTATGAACGTACCAGCTTTATCCAAAAGGAATCTAATGAAAATGCTGATCGTCTTCAGGGAGCTGAGTCAGAAATGTATGGACTGGGCAACCTTCGAAACGAGGAAACCCTTGGATTATTCAGCTATGACTGCGTTACCGAGCAAGTATAAGCGGTTTATTTCGTCACCGTCGCCTAAGAGGATAGCGCAATGACACAAGCAATTGAAAAACCCATAGAGACGGCATCTAGTGCGCAGTCTGACAAAGTCCCGCTCAGTACAAAATTACTCTACGGCTCAGGACAGATAGGGGCACAGCTTTTCCGCGATGCCCCGGCTGCACTGTTGCCCTTATTTATGACCACCATGTTGGGTGTATCAGCCTGGTTAGCAGGGGTTGTCGTACTCATTCCTAAACTCTGGGTTATCGTTTGCGATCCGGCCATGGGGGTATGGTCAGACAAACTCAAACCGCGCCATGCCCGACGTCCGTTTCTTGCTATAGGAGGACTCCTCACTGGCTTAAGCTTTATGGCGCTGTTTAGCTTTAGCAGCTTTTCCTCACCAACCATGGCGGCTTTTACCATTGGTGTGTTGTTTTTAATTGGTTCCACGGCGTTTAGTGCTTTCTCTGTACCGTATTTAGCTGTGGCCTCTGAGCTATCAAGTGATGCACACGAGCGAACAAAAGTGTTGGCCGTACGCATGATATTCGTTGTTATCGGTGTCATTTTAGGTGTTGGCCTGGCGCAACCGTTGGTGTTTCAATTGGGGGGCGACGCGGCAGCGTGGCAAACGATGGCGATCATCTTTGGCTCGTTATGTATTGTCGCTATGCTGGCGACAGCATTTGGTGTTCCGCGAGACTTTGGACAAGCTAGAATCGAAGAACCGAGAAAACTGCTAACGCGTTTTGGTTCCGTGCTGGATAACAAACCCTTTGTGGTCCTCACCGCAACTTATCTTGTGCAAACCATTGCGCAGGCGTGCGGTTATGCCGTTGTCGGTTTTATATTTTTGTATGCGGTCGGCGATATAGGCCTGCTTTTACCCTTCGTGATTGTCATGTGCACTGGCTCGATTTTAAGTCAACCAATGTGGGTTAAATTATCGAGTAAATTAGGTAAAGAAAAAGCCTTCTGGATTGCCTGTGTGGGCTGGGCGATGGTCACAGTGACCTGGATATGGGTTAAACCTGGTAGCGATGTAATGCTTACCCTGCCGTTTTGGGGAGAGATGTCGACTCAACACTTTTGGGTTATGTGCCGAGCAATCTTAATTGGCTGTACCAACGCCGGTTTTGCAGTACTGATTTTTTCATTATTGACTGACACCATCGATAAACAACGTCGTCTCAATGATACCGTCGACGAAGGTCTGTTCTCCGGATTCTTTTCGGCGACTGAAAAGCTGGCTTTTGCGTTAGGCCCGGTGTTGGCTGGCGCCATTTTAAGTATGACTGGTTTTGAGTCGTCAACGGGGGGAGCAGTCGCACAGGATGCCTCTGCCATACGCGGTATGGTTATGGTGTATTCAGTTATTCCCGCCACCATTATGGTCATAAGCCTGGTGATTTTCACCCGTTATGCCCGCGCACTACGCAATATGAAATAACCCGGTTAAGGAGTATTAATGCAGAGTTTTGTTTATACCTCAGCAAACCAAATTGTGTGCGAAAATGGTGCTGCTACTAAGTTGGCCGAGCACTGTACAAAGCTGGGCATTACTCGTCCGTTGCTAGTGACTGATAAGGGGCTGATTCAGGCCGGCATTGTGCAGCCGATCATTGATAGTCTGGTGGATAATGGACTGACGCCAGTGATTAACAGTGAGATTATTGCTGACCCACCGCAATCACTGGTTGAACAGACCGTCATCGGCGCTACACAGCAACAAGTTGATGGCGTAATTGGGCTTGGCGGCGGCAGTAGTATGGATGTTGCAAAACTAATCGCTGTATTGTGCAGTAGCGATCAGCCGCTATCTGACATGTATGGTATCGACCAGATTACCGGTCCGCGTTTGCCACTAATACTCATTCCGACCACCGCAGGCACCGGCTCAGAGGTCACGCCAATATCCATAATTACAACCGGAGAAACAACTAAGTCTGGTGTAGTTTCAGCACAATTGTTGCCGGATATCGCCATTCTCGACGCCTCGTTGACGTTAGGCTTGCCGGCCCATATTACGGCCGCGACGGGTATTGACGCCATGGTGCACGCTATCGAAGCATTTACCAGTAAAATAAAGAAGAATGTGTATTCTGATATGCTCGCCAAAGAAGCTCTGCGGCTGCTTAGTCAAAATCTTCTGGCCTGTGTTAACGATGGCAGTAATCTTGAGGCACGTAGCAAAGTACTACTCGGTGCTATGTTAGCTGGCCAAGCATTTGCCAATGCGCCGGTTGCAGCTGTCCACGCACTGGCCTATCCATTAGGGGGTAACTATCACATCCCTCATGGTTTAAGTAACGCGTTGGTGTTGCCATTCGTATTGCGTTTTAACGCGGAAGAGCCTGCAGCTGCATGTTTGTACGCCGAGTTGCTTCCTTGTATTTGCCATCACGCCCCCAGTGGCGATAGCCAAATTGATAGCCTGACATTTATTGAAACCATCGAAGCGCTATTGCGTGATGTGGAGCTTCCACGCGGTTTGGCCGCGATGCAGATTGATGAGGCTGAATTACCTAAACTGGCAAATGAAGCTATGCAACAGCAACGTTTACTTATCAACAATCCGCGTCCGGTGAGCGAAGCCGACGCACTCTTTATTTATCAAGCGGCATATAGTTAAAACTCGCCGCCGATTCATTGATTAGGAAGGATAAAATGTCTAGAAGTATTTTACGTGAAAAAATCACCAACGGTGAATTTATATTCGCCCCGGGGATCCAGGATATGATCACTGCCGTGGTTGCGAATAAAGTCGGTTTCGACGTGGTTTATGGCACCGGTTACTGGCTTACTGCTTCTGGCTACGGCTTACCTGATGCAGGCCTGGTGAGCTATACACAAATGCTTGAACGTGTCGAAACTTTGGTTAAAACCAGTGATGCTGCGGTGATGGCAGACGCAGATACTGGTTTTGGTGGTTTACTGAATGTTCATCACACTGTAAAGGGCTATCAGGAAGCGGGTGTTGCGGCGATCCAAATTGAAGACCAAGAATTTCCGAAGAAATGTGGTCATACACCGGGCCGTCGCGTTATACCGCAAGTTGATATGGTCGAAAAAATTAAAGTAGCCGTTGATGCGCGCACCGACGAAGATATGCTGATCATTGCTCGTACCGATGCATTGCATGCCGAAGGGCTTGAAGCGTCAATTGCCCGGTGTAACGCCTACCGCGCGGCGGGTGCTGATATTATCTTCTTAGAAGCAATGACCAATGAGGAAGAAATGCGCCGCGCCTGTGAAGCTATCGATGCGCCCATGATGGCGAATATGGCCAATGGTGGTTCTACCCCTATGTTCACCGTTGAGCAAATGCAAGATATTGGATTTCAACTTGCAATAGCACCATCGTTGACCTCTTTGGCGGCAGCAAACGCCGTGGAAAAAGCGTTAATTGCAATGAAAGCGCAGGGTAGTCCGGAGCCTGAAGGCGTCCCTATTAACAACTTTAAAGAGTTTTGTTCATTGATTGGCTTTGAAGACGTTTGGGCATTCGAAAAAAAATGGGCACGCTAAGCGACATGGCGGCTGCCCCCTTAAATGAGTACTGCATTAATGAGTGACAATTTAAATTCAAATTATGCCGGTGTGTATAACAACCGGATTGGATTTGGTAGCAAACCCGCTCTGGTATTAATTGATTTTGTAGAAGCCTACTTCGATCCGGCATGCGATCTGTATGCTGATGTAGGGGAGGCTCTCGCCTCGGCTATGCGCCTGGTTGAGGTCGCACGAGCTAAACACATACCTATTATTTACACCAATGTGGTTTACCATCCCTCCGGCATTAACGGAGGCCGCTTTTTTGAAAAAGCCAAACCGTTGCGGCACATGGTTGAAGGCTCACCCTATGGTGCTTGGGCGAAAGGTCTGGCACCGCTGGAAAATGAACTGGTAGTGTCGAAACAATACCCTAGTGCATTTTTTGGGACATCGCTTTCTTCTACGCTCACCGCTGCGGGGATCGACAGTGTTATTTTGACCGGTTTAACTACCAGTGGCTGTGTTCGCGCCAGTTGCGTAGATGCCTGTTCATACGGATTCATACCAATTGTTGTGGAAGAAGCCTGTGGAGACCGACATGATGCGCCACACCAGGCTAATTTATTCGATATGAACGCTAAATATGCTGATGTTGTTTCTGAGAGCGAAACAATTAGCTACCTGAAGACCTTGTGATTGTGTTAGTCAGGACTAAAGGTCTCTGGTATACCTTCCCCATGTAAAGATAACCGCTATCATCTTAAGTGCTTAAGATGATAGCGCTGTAGTCATCAGCAGCCATTGCTTTAGCTAAGCTGACGTGCTCTATTTCGGGCAAACATTACATTGACTGACTTATGCTTGCGGTGTTGCCATGCTAAAGTCTTTTGGCAGCCCTGCATCAGGGGTAAAGCCGTAAAGCTCCACTTCACTAGGTAGACTTTCACGTAGTATCTTGCGTGCCTGCATCAGTTTTTCATATTGAATACCGGTTTTAAGGCCCATGCCTTCCAATAAAAAGACTAAGTCTTCGGTGACAATGTTACCTGAAGCACCCGGTGCAAAGGGGCAGCCACCGATCCCGGCCATCGACGCATCAATGGTGGTTAAACCCACGTCCAATGCGGCTATTACATTTGCCAGTCCCTGGCCGCGGGTATTGTGCAAATGAATACCTGTGAGTTTATCCTTGCCGATAGCCGCCCAAACCCCCTTCGTCATTGAAGTGACCTGATTAGGCGTACCAAAACCAGTGGTGTCAGAAATACCCACTTCATCACAGCCGGCTTTGATAAGTTGTTCAGCGATACCGATAACCTTGGATTCCGGGATATGGCCTTCTAATGTACAGCCAAACGCTGTAGATAAACCGCCTTCAAAAACCGGGCGCTCATTTGCTGGCAGGTTGTCGATCAAAGCTCTGATTTTTCGCACTTCTTCAAGCATTTGCGCATGTGTGCGGCGTACATTCTTAAGACTGTGAGTTTCTGAAACGGATAACGGAATGGTAATTTTATGCGCGCCGGCAGTCACTGCGTTTTCAGCACCTTTAAAATTTGGTACCAGCACAGCCACGTTTAGCCCTTCTATACTGCGGCCGTGAGCGACTAGCTCTGCCGTATCGGCCAGCTGCGGCAATATTTTGGCGGGCACGAAGGAACCGACCTCTATTTCGGGTAAGCCTGCGGCAGCAAGAGCCGTAATCCAACGCTTTTTGTCTGCGGTAGCCATAATAGGCTTAATACTCTGCAATCCGTCGCGTGGTCCAACTTCACTGATTTCAATATCGATCATTACGTTGCTCATTTTTAATCGCACTAAAAATACATTGATATAACAATATATCATACTATATTTAATTGAAAGCAAAACCTGTTTTTAGGCATACCTTGCCAAAATAGTTTGATGCAACCCTTGCATGTTAACGTTAAAGATATAACTATAGCTCTTTATTTGCCGCTTATTGATTTAGGTTAAGAATAACAAGGAGGGTTGTTGTTGATGTCTGGAATGCATGTAAAAGAAGTGGTGTTCGCCAGTGCTTTATTTCACCTTAACCTCACATCGCGGGGCGAGCAGCTCCGCAATGAGTTACAGCATTTCACTACCACGACTGATAATGCCTTACTCGCGCTTTGGCACTCCATAACAAAGCTGCTGGAGTTACCACAGGATGCCGACTTGCCTACGCAACTGTTCGGATTGGCATTCATGCGTGAATTTAACTGGTTAGCCATGGTTCCGTCATGATTTGCGTTTATCAAAGAGGTTGGTTTTTGTACGCTGGTCGGTTGTGTGCCCACTTCCGAACCGGTGAAACAGCCAAACAACTAATGGTTAGCATTGTGACAACCTGCAAAATGCTAGAAGTCTGGCAGCGCTCCTCAATGATAGCCGACTTGCAGCTTCGATGTGGGGAACTGTGATCCTACATGCTATTTAACTTCGCTATCTGAGATGGGGATTGTCGCACTCAATCTGAGTGTCAACATTCATCGTTTCTACCCTGTACATTAATAAGGAATCCACGTTATGAAATATCGAAATACCCTGACTACAATCCTGTCAGTAGTCCTGTTAGCCGTATCGTCCCTCGCTTTTGCGAGAGATTACACGGCCGTTAATACCGCCCAGGGTCGGGTCATTGGCAGCACCTCAGATGACTTAGTTGTGTTTAAGGGCGTACCCTATGCAACTCCCCCCATCGGTGATTTGCGTTGGCGTGCTCCACAGCCTCCAGCACGTTTTACAAAGCCACTGGTTGCCGATACGTTTGGTCAAAAATGTATTCAGCGCCCACCGAACCCTAATTTTGCTCAAAAGCCAGAACGTTACACTCAGGAGGAGAGTGAAGACTGCTTGTATCTTAATATTTACCGTCCGGATAATGGCGACAGTGATTTACCCGTAATGGTGTGGATACCCGGGGGAGGGCTGGTTAGCGGTTCAGGCTCTCGGCCGGTTAATTACGGCGGTAACCTGGCCAAAAGAGATGTCATAGTGGTGGCAATTAATTATCGTCTGGGTGCTTTTGGTTTTTTTGCACACCCTGATTTGAGCGCTCAAAATGCTGACAATGGCCGGCTATTTAATTACGGGCTGATGGATCAAATAGCTGCGCTAGAGTGGGTTCAGCAGAATATTGAGCGCTTTGGTGGTAATCCATCGAATGTCACTATTTTTGGTGAAAGCGCGGGCGCATACTCTGTGCAGGCCTTAGTGGCATCCCAGGCAGGCAAGGGACTGTTCCATAAAGCGATTTCACAATCAGGCTATGGTCGTGGAGAACAGCCTAAAGTAGCTGCTCAGCTAGCAAAGGAAGACGAAAGTATCGAGGCCATGGGTGTGGCGATGGCTGCCAAACTAGGCGATGAAGGTATGAATATAGCCGCGCTGCGTGACTTGCCGGCCGAGGATATTTTAGGCGCTACCGATTATACTAGTTTTATTGAGTTCGCGGTTGACGGCAAGCTCATCAGGAATGACATAGAAACACTTTTTCAAACCGGACAACAAGCCAAAGTACCGCTGTTAATTGGCGCTAATGATTTTGAATTCGGTATGGTCCCCCACGCGGCGCAGCGTAATATCATGGCGCCATTATTGCCCGAGGGTGCATTAGACAAATTGGCTGAGGTATACGGTGGCGAGCAGTTGCGCGATACCATGTTATACAGTGATTACGTTTTTCATGCGCAGGCAAGACTAGTCGCTCAGGCTCATGAAAAGCAGGGAAATTCAGTCTATGTCTATCGCTTCGCCATGCCCGTGGTTGGAGCAACGCCTTTTAATTATGCACAGGGTAAAGTGTGGGGAGCGCCTCATGCCAGTGACCTACCTTACTTGTTTGGTAATTTCACCGGTGATCACGGTGAATCGACAGAGCCTGACGAAACCATGCTGATGATATCCGCACAAATGATGCGGTACTGGACTAACTTTGCCAAAAAAGGTAATCCGAATGGCACTGAACTGACCCAGTGGCCACAATATAAAGGTAAAAAAATCGCCCTTATTTCACCTGACGGGATTGTAGCGAAAACGGATAACTGGTTGTCCCGCTTAAAAGCGGTCAATGCGTATTTTGATCATTAACCTAACGGCGCGCAGACCCTCTTATTACCGTTTACTACGAAGGAGTAGTGTGAACAACATCGTGCGGTTATCCGCACGGTGTTGATGTGTCAATAATAGCGTGTTGTTCGATGGGTGTGTCTGTTAGCTTCGGTTATTTATGAAGCGCTCAACTGAGCGAAGGAGTGCAGGGTTTTCTTTCACAGCCTCAATATGCAGCGCAACACGTCGACCCTTTGAATAGGTTTGAGCGCACTAGTTATTTCCCAACGTTTTAGGGGGCAAAAAAAAGGGACTTTACTGATCCCTTTTTTAACAGCTTAAAAGACGACTGAGTTTTAGTCATCAGTCATCAGTCGTCTGCGCCGTGAATAGCAGATTATTTCGCCGAGTTACTCGCCGCAGCGGCTGCCGATTGGCCAGCCGTTCTACCTAGCACGACCGCAGTAGCCAGCCCCATGGCGGGTATATAACCCCAATGAGCCGGTCCTGATACGGAACGTGCCGCGCCGCCGCCAGCAAATAAGTTAGGTAAAGATGTACCATCCTGATGGACAACCTGAGCACGTTCATTGATCTGCAGACCACCTTGAGTATGGTAAATTGCGCCGATGACTTTAAACGCTTTAAGTTTATTCTCTGGCGGCAAATCATCATGCCATTGACGGTTAAAGGCGTCGGGGGTATGTGATAGTTGCGCAAGGTGCGCTTGTTCTAAGGTTTGCTGTAAGGCTTCACCTGGTACGTTGATTGCTGCAGCGAGTGTTTGTATATTATCGCCCGACTTGGCGGCATTCAGGGTATTGAGCTGCTTCATTTCAGGGTAATGTAATGCAGTCTTTTCGATGCGCTCATCGTATACCACCCAGACAAAGTCACCAGGCTGTTGCAGTACAGGTAATACAACACCTGCAATATCCTCACTCTCATCAACAAATCGTTCGCCGTTTTGATTGATCAGCACCCCGCCATTAATTAGTATGTTCGGCGGTACGCTAATGCCCTGTGGTTCTGTATGCATACCATATCCCTGATATGCACCCATATCCCCTAACTGTGCGCCAAGCTTCAAGCCAATTTCAACTGCCGTACCCTGACTCCCTTCATGGCCATTATTGCGGGCATGACAGACCTCGGGAATGTATTTTTGTAGCATTGCAGTATTGGCAGCGAATCCTCCACAGGCCAGAATGAGGGCATCGCACCCGAGTCGTTCTATTTCACCATTTGGCCGCGTTAATGAAACACCGCACACACGGTGGTTATCGTCGGTATGGACGACGGTTAATTTTGCTTCGAGGAAGACATCAATGTCAGCTTCTGACAATCGTTGATGTAATAAGTCAACCATATCTTGGCCATTGTGTCCGTCCCAGCCATGGACGCGATAGACCGAATTGCCATAGCCTGGGCGAAAGCTCGTATCTAATCGCCAAGGCAAATCTAAATCACCGATCATCCAGTCTAATGTTGGGCCACTGTTTTCAGCAATTATTTTGGCAATCACCGGATCGGCTTGCCCTTGGGTTTTTGTCATTATGTCATTGTAGAAGCGTTCAGCACTATCTTCGACACCATGCTTATGCTGCTGTTGAGTGCCAGCTGCACTGATCAGTCCTTGTGACATACCTGTTGAACCCATCGGTCTGTCATCCTGTTCAATGAGCATTACGTCACTGCCCGCCTGTTTAGCGGCTAATGCGGCAATACAGCCACACGCTCCTCCCCCTATCACAAGTACCGGAACGCTATATTCAAATTCTATGTCTACCATATATCTATCTCGAAGTTTATCTTACGCATATATGCCAACCAGCTCTACAAGCGATGGTTTTTAATTAATTTTCACTAGCACTTTGCCGAAATTATCACCAGATAACAGGTCGACAAATCCCTGTGGCGCCCTAGCTAAACCGTCAACAACTTGTTCTTTGATTTTAATCGCGCCGCTGTTCACGCTAGGTAAACATGCCTGAATAAATTCCTGACGACGTGCTTCAAAATCGTAAACCACCAAACCGAATACGGTCGCGCGTGACTTGATGAAGTAAACCGGAGAGGGGCCTGGCGGTGGACTCGAGCTGGTTCGGTTATAATCTGCTGCAAGTCCGCAAAGAATTATGCGCGCATTCACGGCTAATCGTTGACTGCATTGTTCTAAAATGTCACCACCAATGAGATCAAAATAAATGTTGATACCGTTAGGACAGTGCTTATCGAGCGCGGGGCCAAGATCTTCGGTATGGCGGTCAATACAAATGTCGGCACCCAATTCATTAAGGGCGAAATCGCATTTATGTTTGCCTCCGGCGATGCCCACAACACGACAACCCTGCTGTTTAGCGAGCTGTACGATCATCGAGCCAACCGCCCCGGTTGCGGCGGCAACCACAACTGTTTCTCCTGGTTGTGGCTTTGCTTGCCAGATAAGACCGGCATAGGCAGTAAGGCCCGGCATACCTAAAATAGATAACAGGTGTGGCGTATGTTCAATGTTATTCGCTACTTGTGTAAGTGCATTCGCAGGCAGAACCGCATGCGATTGCCAGCCTCCAAAGCATCGCACTGTATCGCCAGGTTTGAAGTCTTCTGATGCGGACTCAACCACCTCGGCAATGGTTTCACCTTTCATAGTATCACCGGGTAACACGGCACCTGATAAATGGCGGGCGCTGATCTGACTGCGCATATAGGGGTCGAGCGAAAGCCATTGGTTTTTCACCAATACTTCGCCATTTTTTAGCGCCGGTATATCGGCTTGAGTGACTTTAAACTGATCGGCAACAGGCATACCTGTCGGTGTTTCTTTTAAGATGACTTTGGTATTTTGTAATGCCATTACTTGGCCTCCAAACCGAGTGTTCCTGGATTTAACAGGCCTTTAGGGTCGACATGTTGCTTTAGTGCTTCAACTAACGTCCAGGCCTCTGGTTTAATTTGTTCATCATATGGATAACTTTTGCCTAACTGCATGTGCACGGTGCCAAACCGGGTGAAAATATCAATAAGTTCTCTACGTAACTGATGAATGAAAGCTGTCGCTTCGGGGTTTGCGGGGTATTCTTTGAGTTTCCTCAGATGTTCTTTTTCAACGGCATATCTATGCAATTCATTGAGCGTCTCCGGCCAGAAAAATACCGGCTCAATGACGGTGGCATTATTACCTACTGTCGCAAACAAAAAGCCACAGCCAACATTGAATTGTTCTATTTTTACCCGGTTACGCTCATACATTTCGTCGATGGCTTTATACACATCTCTAACAATCGAATGAGGTGCTACGCAGTGAACGGGTAACCATCGTTCTGCTTGAGGTCCGATCATCGAATTGACGGGGCCAAAAGGGTTAGCACGCATGATGGTTGGAATACTATTTTCTATTTCACGCAAGCCAAATTCACTGGCCAGCTTTAGAACGGATTGTTGCTTAAGATCGGCCAACTCCTCGTAACGTTCTTCTATCCAGATATGTACCGAGAACTTGACTTCCTTCATGTACCCACGTCCGGCTAACGCGACTTTAGTGCCTGCTTTAAGCGCTTTCCCAATGCTTCCTGCTGACTTCATAACGCCACCAAGTGCTTTCAAGTCTTTACCTAAACTTTCACGTTTAAGCCGTTGGTTTTGCAGGAAGGGGTCGAAACCACATACTTCGGATGCAAGCTGCTGACGTGAAACTTCACTAACGAACGCCAGTAACGTATCACCAGTTTCTACGGCAAACGATACGCCGCGACGGGCGGGCGTGTCAGGAATTAGTTTAAGCGTAACAGTCGCTTTGAAACCAAGTGCCCCACCATCGCCGACAAAAATACCTGTAAGATCAGGACCAAAGTGACGATGCCATGGTGTAGCATTTTTGTGTGAAGCACTACCAGTGTCTACCACACTGCCGTCGGCAAGGACCACAGACATTGAAACGACGGAGTCTGCTGCGGGGCCATGAAGAGCGGAACCCCAAAAAATCGAATTTTGCGATAAACCTCCCCCCACGGTCGCATGAATACCCGATAATGTCCCCCAAAATGGTGTGCGATAACCGGAACTTTGCAACGCTTCGTGGAGCTTTTTCCAGCTACAGCCGGCTTCCACAGTCACGTACATGTCCTGAGTATTTATATCGACTACCTGATTCATGTTGACCATATCGATCATAATACTGTTTTTGTACTTTGGCACGTAACCAGACGTGTATGACATGCCGCCACCCCTTGGCACGACGGGAATGTCGGCATCAACGGCCGTCTTTACTATTGCGCCGAGCTGCTCTTTGGTAGTGGGTCGTACTATGGCTAAAGCGGGTAAACCGCGAGTAAAGACATCGGTGACATACAGTTGTCGACTCAGTTCATCTGTCAGCAGATTATCATTTCCAACAATTGCTTTGAGTTTCTGAAGAATTTCAGACATGGTGTTAAACTCCTTGGATTACCACTCTATCGCCAATCTAAAGCTGGACTACGACCACATAAAGAATTGATTAATCATAATGTTCTAACATTATAACAAATGAGATCCAAGATCCAGAACCAATTGAATATACTCACAAACAGATTTACTGGCGGGTATGATAAATGTCAAAGCGGTTGCTGTGAGACAGTTCTAGTATTCAGCGCGACACTGTTAAATGTGAGACTGGCCGCACAGGACTGCCAGATTCAATAGTATAACCTTAAATAAGGTATTGATTGACCATGCAGAAATGTTATATGAACCTGCCCGAAGGGCAAATACATTATCGAATTGCTGGCTCAGGTAAGCCGTTATTATTGCTTCATCAGTCACCAATGAATGGTGTTGAATGGGACGATGTTATGCCATTTCTAAGCCAGAATTTTATGGTGATTGCGCCAGACATGATTGGACATGGTCAGTCTTATGAGCCAGAAACAATGAGTATGGAAGCAATTACCGAGGCGACGGTTTGTCTGATGGATGCACTGAAACTGGATAAAGTATATCTGGCGGGTAATCACTCAGGCGGGGCGGTGGCGTGCTCGATTGCAACCAAGCACCCAGAGCGTGTGGTGAAACTGGCAATGTCGTGTGAGATGTTAATCACCAAAGCGCAGATAGAGCAATTTTTAAACGCCATCAAAGACAAACCGCTGTCGCGCGATATTCCTATGGATACGGAAGGTCAATTTATTGCTGAAGCCTGGCTGCGTTACGCAGCACTGGCACCAACGTCGCCGTTAGAAGTACGCTATAAACCCTTTATTCACGGGCAGATGGCTCGCCTTCGTAAGTTTGATATTCACGAAATCATCATGCACTGGATGGCTTCTGAGCAGTGGCTGGAAAAGGTAACTTGCCCGACACTGGTGTTTGGCGCAGAAAATGATCTGTTCTTTAGTGAAGAGCTGATGCGCAGCGGGCCAATTCGGAATGACAATTGCCAGACGGCTGTCGTCAAGCAAGGCGGAGCCTTGTGCACGTTTGAACAACCGGAACAAGTAGGTCGACTGCTGAATTCATTTTTCAACGCGTAATCCTGCTAGTTTCCCATTCCACCACTAAGCTAACGAAGTGGAATGGGTATTTCCCTTTGAGGTGACAACTTTACCTTCAACTACCTCTCTTTCTCTCCGTGGCCTGACATATCGCCGCCGTACAAAACTCTCCGGGTTTTGATATTTGTTAAGGCGACAAAACAGCGAAAATTTAAGCTGAGCCCAACTTCTTTTAACTTTATGAGTGAATCGGGAAATGGGTATAACTGAACTTGCCGTATTGAAATGGCTGCACATCCTGGCGATGGTGTATTGGTTGGGCGGCGAATGGGGGGTATTTCAAACGTCTTATAACATAGTCAACAGAAAATTGGATATGGCAGAAAGGCGCCGGCATATGGAAACGGCTTATCGTATCGATATCTTAGCTCGCAGTGGTATCTTGTTGCTCTTTCCCCTGGGCTTTCACATGGGACATTTTTGGGGGGTTCAGCCCTTAGGTGGCGTTGCACTATTAATTAGCTGGAGCGTTTTTACCGCCTGGTTACTGCTATGTTGGTCAGCGTTTATTTATCGCGAAACTGATCGCGGCATCATGTTAACCAAAATTGATGAACGTATCCGCTTTGTATTTATCCCTTTGATCATCATTTGTGCGGTCAGTTCATTGCTCGGTCACGGCCCGTTCATGGCTGAGACTGGACAAAAATGGTTTTCTACTAAAATTCTCGTTTTCTCATTTTTGCTAATGATTGGTTTGTATTTGCGTTTTATTATGCGGGACTGGACCGCGATGTTCCGGATCCTCGCACAGGGTAAAAACGAAGAAGTCGAAAATAAACTGGAAAAATCGATCACTACGTCACGTTATGTGGCGTATTTATATTGGATTGGTATTTGGACAGTGGCATTTTTAGGCGCTACCAAACCTTTCTAAGTTAATCGTTACATTTGCGGGTTAGCCGACACGCTAACCCGTGACTGTGTCTGCTGGTTCCAAACTACCATTGACTACTAAGAACACTGCTACATGGTATGAAAGTATATCAATGGGTTAACCTGTGTGCACAACTTACTGTCGTGCAAACATATCATGGCCTTACGTCCGGCGCATTTGATAGCACCCATCCGTTGCTTCGTGTTTCAGCCAATATAGAACAAGTAACGATATGGAATTTGTATGATGGCATGTTAAACATCTTGAGTTTTCAAAGGACAGCGTTGGCTACGATGACGTTACTTTTAAGCTTGATGGTGGCGGGCATACGGCAATTCTTTCGTCTGCAATTGAAGGTGTAGTAAAGATGACAATAACGCAAGACGCGTCACCGGCTATTACGTTAGGGCCAGTGCTTTGTGGTACCGTGGTATGCAAAGATCTTGCATCCAGTATCAAAGCTTATACGGAATACCTTGGTGTGACCGTATTCGAAGAGGGGAATATTGATGCTGAACAGGCCATCGCTTGGGGGCTTCCCGACTTGCTGGGAAAACGTTATGCACTTATGAATAATACCCTCGGTGACAATTGGTTGCGATTTATTGAACAGCCAGATGCTGACATTGTTACGCCAATTTCAACCCAGGGTTGGTTATCACTGGAAATACTGGTAAGCGATATTTATGCTTTGGCAGAGCGCTTTGAAGATAGTCCATTTACGATTATTGGTCCTCCTAAAGCCTTAGAACTTAGCGATGGTATAGAGGCATTTCAGGCCACCGGTCCTTCAGGTGAAGTGCTCTATTTAACCCGCATAGTGCATGATGTCCCGCCATTCGATTTACCCAGGGCGCGTTGTGATGTGGATCGCTTGTTTATCCCGGTATTACTGGTACCTGATATCGAGCCATCTATGGCCCTCTATAGCCAGTTAAGTCATTCTAACCCCCTGGCATTTGAAACCAAGGTAACAGTCATCAACAATGCGCTTGGCCGTCCGCTTGAGCAGCGCATGCCAATCGCGACTATTCAGTTCAAAGAGCAGACATTTATAGAAATTGATGAAGTCAGTGAGTTGCCTCCACGCCCTGTAACAGGATCAGGGCTGCCAACAGGGATCGCCGTGGTGAGTTTTTTAGTCGACAACTTGGATGACGTAACACTAACGGCTCATGGGACCATAACTCGGTTCAACAGTGGCCTATACCAAGGGCGTCGCAGTGCGCTATATAAAGGGACTGCGGGAGAGTTTATCGAGTTAATCGAGCGGTAATATGCCGCGCGCTTATCTGGTATGAAAAAGTAGTCCATAGGCACAAACAGCTGTCGGCAACAGCCTTTATGATGTTATTTAAAGTAAAAAAAGTGGGGCTCAAAACGAGCCCCAAGCGGAGAACACAGCAGAAAAATACTCTGCCGCGTTACACTGGCTTCCGGTAGCGGAATTAGGTTATTAACGTGGTTTTACGTATGATCGCCTCATTTATCAATGTTGCGATTTGTTCATCTGAATAGCCGATGTCTCTGAGCACAACGTCGCTGTCTTCCCCTTCCAGCGGTAGATCGTGGTGGAGAGTCGTGCGCTGCCCGTCAATTTCAATCGGTAGTGAAGGCAATTTGGCCTTGCCCTGAGGCGTCGTTACTTCTAGTAGCCCGCCACAGTTTAAATGGGGGTCATTAAACAGGTCCGCAGGTTTATTAATTGGGGCGAAAGGGATACCTGCTCGCTCTAAGCGGTCCATCATAGTCTGCTTATCTAAACCGGCAAATAATTCACTGATGACCGGTATAATACGATCGCGCTGAGCCACTCGGTCGTTGTTCGCCGCCAGGCCTTCATCATTAAAAAAGTCTGTTAACTCAAATTCTGCGCAGAACTTTTTCCACAGTGTGTCACTGACGACTCCAACAAATACACGCTCATCATTCTGACAGTGAAAAATATCATAGATAGACCAAGCGCTGCGTCTTACAGACATTGGCGGAGGCTCTTCGCCAAGTACTGTTTGTTGTGCCATATGCTGGCCAACCAGAAATGCAGTGGTTTCAAACAAGGAACTGGTAACATGGCGGCCTTTACCGGTGTGCCCGCGTTCATGAATAGCCGACAAGATGCCAATGACGCCAAACATACCACCAGTGATGTCAACCACTGATGAGCCTGCACGCATAGGACGATCGGGTAAACCTGTCATATAGGCTAATCCGCCCATCATTTGTGTCACCTCATCAAGCGCTGTGCGCTTTTCATAAGGGCCTGCTAAAAAGCCTTTTAGTGAACAATAGACCAGCCCTGGATTTGTTTGACTTAATTTTTCGTAGCCAAAACCCAGTTTATCCATGGCACCAGGGCGGAAGTTTTCGATGAGAATATCTGCATCTGCAATCAGCTTGTGCGCGATGTTCTGACCTTCTATTGATTTCAGATCGATACAAAGGCTCCGCTTATTGCGGTTATACATCGGAAAGTAACCCGCACCTGAGCCTTTGAGGCGGCGTGTCTTATCGCCATCCAAGGGTTCAACTTTAGTCACCGAAGCGCCAAGGTCGGCGAGAACTACCCCAGTTGTTGGCCCCATCACCATGTGGGTAAACTCAATCACTTTTAGATTTTCAAGTGGCTTGATCGTGTTCGATAGCATCTCAGTGTCCTTTACGCAATATTCGTTGTGTTTTGGATAAAGCAATATCTTTAGCGGAGCCTGCCGTTACAGTAACTCACCGAGCTCTTGTATCGCTGTAAACAGGTCATCGACTAGACCGTAGTCTGCCACCTGAAAAATCGGCGCATCTTCATCTTTATTGATTGCGACGATAACTTTACTGTCTTGCATACCGGCTAAGTGTTGAATGGCACCAGAAATACCGACTGCAATGTAGAGATCAGGGGCAACGATTTTGCCGGTTTGGCCAATCTGCATATCATTTGGCACATAGCCCGCGTCGACGGCTGCTCGCGAGGCACCTACTGCGGCACCGAGTTTGTCCGCCAGGTTATTGAGCAATGTAAAACTATCAGCGCTTTGCATACCACGGCCACCTGCGATAATCACATTAGCTGATAATAGATCAGGGCGATCAGAGGTAGCGATGTCTGCACTGACAAAATGGCTAAGCGTGCTACTGATGTCAGTAGCATAGTGCTGAATCGGTGCCGCCGTAGACTGTAAACCTGCGGCCTCGAAAGCCGCGCAGCGAATAGTCAGGCATAATTTGCTTTGCTCAGAGATTACTGTGGCAATCGCATTGCCGGCGTATATCGGTCGCTTAAAGGTATTAGCATCGACAATTTCAATCACATCAGAAATAGGCTGGCAATCAAACAATGCGGCAGTTCGCGGCAAGAGGTTCTTGCCAAATGTAGTCGCTGGAGCCAGTATGTAGCGATATTCTAATGCAATATCCTTAAGCAAAGACGACAGGTTCTCAGCTAATTGATACTGATAAGCCTCCTGATCAAACACCAACACGTTAGCAATGCCTGCCACTTTTGCCGCGGCGGCGGCAACCTTATCGCACTGATAACCTATTACGACAATATCGACATCATCACTGAGCTGACTGGCGGCAGTGATGGTATTTAACGTCGAATCTTTTAGTGTGAGGTTATCGTGCTCAGCGATGACTAAAATGCTCATGTGATCACCTTTGCTTCATTTTTTAGTTTATCGACAAGCTCAGCCGCATTAGCGACTTTGATTCCGGGTTGCCGTTGAGCCGGCGATTCTACGGCGGTTGTAACCACCCTGGGTTCGCTGTCAATGCCAAATTCGTTTAAGTCAATCACGAACAACGGCTTGCGTTTTGCTTTCATAATATTGGGCAGCGATGCGTAGCGTGGTTCATTGAGACGTAAATCGGTCGTGATAATTGCAGGCAAACTCAACGACAGGGTTTGCAAACCACCATCAACTTCTCGTGTCACAACAACGCGCTTATCTGCGATAGCGACATGAGAGGCAAACGTGCCTTGGGGCATGTTTGTTAGTGCTGCGAGTATTTGGCCGGTTTGGTTGTTATCACCGTCAATGGATTGTTTTCCAAGCATCACCAGACCGGGATCTTCCCGTTCAATAACCGCCTTCAGCGCTTTGCCAATAGCAAGTGGTTCCAGATCAGCTTCGGTTTTCACCTGAATGGCTCGGTCAGCCCCCAATGCCATCGCCGTACGGAGTTGCTCTTGAACAGCGTCTGGGCCAACTGAGACGACGACCACTTCTGTGGCGAGTTCAGCTTCTTTGAGCCGTATCGCTTCTTCTACAGCGATTTCGCAAAACGGGTTGATGGATTTTTTTGTGTTAGCAATGTCCACACTCTTACCATCTGAAGTGGGCCGTACCTTAACGTTGTAATCTACAACGCGTTTAATCGCGACGAGAATTTTCATGTTAACTCCTTGGCAGACTGACATTGAACTCGGCCTCTAATCAGTCGGTTTGTGTGTTAAAGAACTAATTAAAAGCACTATATTGAATAAATGTTATAACAATATATCATAGAGTTCAATATAGTGATTGTTTTAAATTTTACTGGCAGTAAATCGCTGTCATTTTGGATGGCGCTGAAGAGGAAGGCACAATGGAACGCGAATTTATGACTTACGATGTGGTAATCGTCGGGGCAGGCCCGGCCGGACTATCTGCCGCGTGTCGCTTAAAACAGTTGTCGCCAGACAGTAACGTGTGTGTTGTTGAGAAAGGCAGCGAAGTGGGTGCGCACATAATATCAGGTGCGGTATTTGAAACCCGGGCGCTTGATGAGCTATTTCCCGATTGGCAAAGTCAGGCGGCGCCACTGAAGACGCGGGTACAGCGCGACGAAATATACGTGCTTAAAAATGCCACTTCTGCACATAAAATCCCAGACGTTTTTGTTCCGAAGACCATGCATAACGATGGGAATTACATTATCAGTCTGGGCTTACTATGCCGCTGGCTGGCCGAACGGGCTGAGGCCCTGGGCGTAGAGATTTATCCGGGGTTTAGTGCCGCTGAGATACTGTTCAAGGATGATGGCAGTGTCGGTGGGGTCATTACGGGTGACATGGGAGTGAATAAGCAAGGGCAGCCTAAAGATACCTTTATGGCAGGTATGGAGCTCAGAGCGTCGCATACGTTATTTGCGGAAGGTTGTCGTGGTCATTTGGGTAAAACCCTAATCGAGCAATTTTCGTTGGATAAAAATAAGGAACCACAACATTTCGGACTGGGGATTAAAGAGATCTGGTCGGTCCCTGCTGCTCAGCATAAGCCTGGGCTGGTGATCCATACAGCAGGTTGGCCCTTAACCGAAAATGGTGCGTCAGGTGGAGGCTTTCTATATCACATTGAAGATAATCAGGTGGTCGTTGGCCTTATTACTGATCTGTCTTATAGCAATCCGTATTTAAGCCCCTTCGAGGAGTTTCAGCGTTACAAACACCACCCTCTGATAGCGGCAAATTTAAGTGGCGGTAGCCGAGTCAGCTATGGTGCCAGGGCAATCGCTAAAGGTGGTGTCCAATCGCTGCCGAGTATGGAGTTTCCGGGTGGGGTATTGATCGGAGATAACGCTGGCACGTTGAATTTTGCCAAAATTAAGGGGAGTCATACTGCGATGAAATCAGGCATGGTGGCAGCAGAATGTGTGGTGAAAACCCTTGCTAGCGAGAAGCCAGACAAAGAGTATCTTAATTATCAACAGGCTTATGAGGAGAGCTGGGCTTACCAAGAGCTATGGACTCAGCGGAATTTTGGTCCGGCTCAGCATAAGTGGGGAAATATTATAGGCTCTGCTTATGCATTTATCGATATAAACCTGTTCAAGGGCAAATTGCCGTGGACGTTATCTGATCCCGCGCCGGACCATGTCGCAATGCAACTGGCTAAGGATGCCAAACCAATCGATTACCCTAAACCTGACGGTAAGTTAAGTTTTGATAGGCTGTCATCTGTTTATTTGTCAAATACTCACCATGACGATGACCAACCTAATCATTTGCGCTTAGCCGACGCTGACATCCCTATTAAGACTAACTTGAAACACTACAACGAGCCGGCTCAGCGTTATTGTCCTGCGGGAGTATATGAAATAGTCACGCAGAGCGAACAACCCGTATTGCAGATTAACAGCCAAAACTGCGTGCATTGCAAAACCTGTGATATTAAGGATCCAAGTCAAAATATTCAATGGGTGACACCAGAAGGCTCGGGCGGCCCAAATTACCAAAATATGTAGTGTTCTACTAAGTGCCAGCTGCGGCCTGGACACTCGCAAAAATGGGCGATTTGGCTTACCCGTATTGCCTGTAGCCACAACTTGGGACTCTATTGCGAAGGCTTGCATAAAGCGTTTTAAAATACGACCCGGAATGCAGGCTCATGCGCTACTAGCATAGTGGATAAGGCCTATTTGTGTAGGCTTTCTTGTCTGGCCAGACGTACTCATAAACATGATAGTTTTATAACGCCTTCAACGATTTGCCTGATGAAGGAGGGTAGCTTGATATTTACCTTGTGCATCAATGGTTATAATTGCGCCAACGTTATAATCTTGCTGTAGTTGTTTGGTGCGTTGTTGAAATTGTGTAGCGTTGATGCGGGTCGCAGAAAATAGCGAGACGCCGCGCAAAGGAAGTTCGTTGCTATCGGCGGAATATTTACTGTTAAGGCCAAGATTGGCGGTAATTCTCGCATTGTCATTAGGCAATGTCAGGAGCATTTTATAGCTTGAATGACCAGTTTTGCGTTCTGTTACCGTCAATACTGCGGTGTCGGCAGAGATTGTTTCTAACCATGTGTGCTGATTGTGGCTATATGCATTTATGGGCTTAAAATCAACACGACGTCCAGATGCATCGGCGAGGCCGCGGGAGATCTGAATAAGTTCTACCCCTAGGTCCGCGGGGATGGTCAGCCCCAGCGCGCTGGCGGCAAATTTACCCGCTGGGTAGAATTTACGTTCTTCTGAAATCACGGTATCGCCGTCAATGTGAATAGAGGTAAGCGTCTGATAGTGAGGTATTTTGGGCTGGTAAGCACCATCAATGTATGTATTTTGACTGGCCCAATAGCCGGTGGACACCTGCCAGAATTGATTTTGGATTAGGACACCACATGATGCCTTAGCACCATACAAAACGCTTGAGACGAGTAAAAGACGCATATAGTGATTGAGTCGACGTTTAGACATAGCGGTTTCTCTGTACATTATATTCAATCGTGTTATTGCATTTTAGCTCGCCATAGCCGTATCTAGCGCAGTAACAGGGTAACTACGCTATGGTAAGGCGAGTTACTTTAATGATGAAAAATACGCCGCAAGATTAACGATGTCTTCATCTGACAGGGATTTAGCCATTGCGGTCATCATGGGATCCTTGCGGACATCGTTACGAAAATCTTTTAATTGTTTTTCCAGGTAAGCGGCTTTTTGCCCGGCCAGGTTTGGCCACAACGGACTGTGACTAATGCCTTTAGCGCCATGGCATGCGGCGCAGGCGGTTGCCAATGTTTTACCGTGCTCAATGTCAGCGGCATAGGTGGGCATGGCGAACCAACCAAAAAGGGCAGTTAACATGGTAACTTTTGCAAATCTCATATTTACTCCAAAATTTTAATACTGCGGAACCGGTACCCTATCATTCAATCTAAGCTACCGACTAAGTTTTGCGATAATCTCGTTTGCTGCACGTTCACCGGACTCCAGAGCACCTTCCATACCTGAGCTCCATCGTGCTGTATGTTCGCCAGCAAAATGCAAGTCGCCCGCCGGTGTTGCCATGACGTGAGCGTATCGATTAATCTGACCGGGTCGCCAGGTGGCAAAACTGCCCCGTGACATGGTTTGACTGTCCCAACTGTAGGTTGTGACGAAGCGCACAGCACCTTTTGCCTCCGGTAAGGCTTCATAAAAAGCGCTGAGGATTTGCTTTTCTGCTTCTTTAGGTGGTAATTGCGCTACGAGATCAGCACCTTTACCATTAATCCAAACGGTAAGATTGGTAATTTTACCCGTATTGCTTGGGTCGCTGGCGAATACCCGCTCGATAATCGAATCTGACCATACATTGGGTAAAAAGCCTTTGCCTTCCCAAAATGGTTGTTCAACAGCGAAATGAGCCTGAAACACTTTACCATAGGCAAGTTGTTCAATAGCCTCTTGTTGAATGGCTGGTAGGTCAAGCTGCAGATCCACATGACGCAGCGTCGAGAAGGGGACAGCAGCTATGACATACCTGGCATTGTGCTGGCTGTTGTCGGCACATTTTACCATATAGCCCTCGCTCGCGTGGCGGATTTGGGTTACTGCACTGTTAAGTCTTATGCCGGTTTTCAGCATTTTCGCCATGCCTTCAGGGACCCGTTGATTACCACCCTTTGCTATTTTTACACCACCTGGAGTGCTCATAGACTGCGTGACAATAGCGTTATTGCGATGTAAGAACAAAAGTGAAGCCTCTTCCAGCGTCGGACCATAATTATTACTGATACCTGCAATATCAATTGCCGCCTGATTGAAACCTTTTGTTTTAAACAGCCTCGCTACTGGGTAATCCAGCTCGGCAAATTCCGGCTTCAGCCAAGCGTTGCCAGCGACTAACGGCGGCGAGCCTATAACCTGATTTAACAAGCGATCTGGCAAAGTGGTTTTGTAAGCTTGGGGAAACGGATTATAAGGTGACGTAGCCCATTCAGCTGGCAGTATCCGTTCGCCGCCGGCATGGATCAATTGACGCACGGGTTCGTTGCCCAATCTAAAGTTCACATTATGCAACGACACACCGGCTTTCTGGGCCACATATATCATGCGGCCATAATTAGGTCCGATGGTCTGCCCACCTGCCTCTGGAGCGCCTGGGACATCGTTAAGCGTATGTAAACGCCCACCAATACGATCACGTCCCTCAAGGACTTTGACTGAAAGCCCGACTTGTTCCAGTAACTGGGCGGCATATAAACCTGATAAACCCGCACCAATAACGATAACGTCTGTACTATTTGAAGCCCAACTGACTGGCGGTAAGGTAGAAGCGCCGATTAGTGCTGCACTTGACTGCAAAAATCTGCGTCTGTTAAAGAGGGAGAATTTACGCATATTACAGGTATCTCATTGGCTGCTAGCGATATGTTAGTCATTGTCGTTGCAACTTATCTTATGAGGATGCTGTCATGGCAGCATTGACTATTGTCAAGTTTGTTGCACTGTTGGCGTTCGCTTAATTACCCATAAAAATGCAGTGAGGGAGCGTGGTGCAACCGCTATAAAGCCAGCAGCACCAATTAGATGTCAGCCATTTCGCTTACCTTCGGGAGATCGACTATTTGTAAGACGTTCAACTGTGTAAAGGCAATCAGGCCATCAGCTTTAAGTTTCGCTAACGAGCGGCTGACGGTTTCTATCGTCAAGCCCAGATAGTCTGCCATATCCTGGCGGGTCATATAGAGTTCGATACGATCCGGTCTGGCGCCAGGTAGACGTTCCAGTAGCTGTATAAATAAAAAACAGAGTCGCTCATGAGCTTTCTTCTGACCAAGAATGTAAAGCTGATCGAGAATTCTGCAAAATATGCGCGAGCTTACCTCGGCAATATTAGTTTTGAGATGGGGGAGCTCGTCGGCCAATGAATATAAGCGCTTGCGGTTAAATTTATAAACCTCAGTTTTTGTCAGGCTGCGGACAGCGCAGTCATAGTGGGGGGCGTTGGTTACGCCTAAATAGTCACCTGGAAATAGAAATCCTAGAACCTGACGGCGACCATTGTTAGATACGCGTTCGATGGCGACAGTACCAGTAATGACATTGTAAACGTTATCAGAAGGGGCATTTTGTCGAAACAAATAGTCACCAGCATTACATTTAGTTTGGTCGGCGATACCTTCCAGTGAGTCGCGTTCAACATTGGTCATATCATGAAACAAGGCACAATCACTGTTTGTGAGGCTTTCGTGCATTGGACGAATATGTTTTGGAATGTAAATAGTCGACATAGCGTTATTACCTCTACTAAAGCATATCCAATCGGCATGCCGGGTTATCAATGTGTATACTATTATACCAAATGACTGCAAAATATAAGCCAGGGCTAACCGCTAGTAACGATACGAGAGTAACTATAGCGTCCAGGCATGACTGTTAATATAGTGTTAAAAGTTTAATGGTATGTCAATGCTTCATTATGGTGAGTTTGCCCATTTATGAAGCATGGGTTTATTTGGACACCTGATTTGATTTGCTTTGATAAAATTTATTGCATTCCGTTAAAAATCAAATAAGATATAATGTTATATCAATGTTTTCATTTGGAGTGATTGTGCATTTTTTAAGCCGCAGACTGGTTATGCCAAATGATTTGAACTATGCGAATGCCCTGTTTGGAGGGCGCGCATTAGAGTGGATCGACGAAGAGTCTGCCATCTATGCAGCCTGTCAGCTAGAGACCAACAGCCTTGTAACCAAACATATGAGTGCCATTGCTTTTGAAAGCCCGGCTCTGCAAGGCGATGTCGTTGAATTTGGTTTAACCACTAAAACCGTTGGTCGCACGTCTATTACGGTGAGCTGTCTGGTGCGCAACAAAGCTACTAAGACAACAATCTGCCTGGCTGATGATATTGTGTTTGTCCAGATAGATCCAAAGACACACCGGCCTGTACCCCATGGCAAAACTATGGATATGCTGGTTGAGCAAACTCGCAAAGAGCTATCAACGCTGAATCTTGGCTTGCAGTGAAACCAGTTCACTGCGTTGACTTTATGATCTCTTTGGGCAAAAAAGCCGGACGACCCGCATAGGTTAACTGGGTTTAGCATCTTGCTGTGGCCTTTTTCAGCCTAGGTTCCACCCAGTGCCAGCGTTTCAAAGGCTGGGTCGTTACACCGTACTTATAGAGATTCTCTTGACTTTTGTCATAGTCAAATTTCCTTACATCAGCTTACTGTGTTGTTTGACTGCCAATCAGGCGTCGAACCGAATTTCATTAACTCAAAAATAGTGTTGATGAGTCTTCTCTTACAGCACAACAGATTCGGTTAAATCAAGACATCAGTTGGGTGTTGACTTACTGAGGAATCCAAACCATGAAACAATCCAGACTCTCGCTATTCATAACCGCTTCCTTGCTTGGCGTGTCACCACAGATGACAATGGCAACCCCCCAGCAAAGTGAAGATGACTTGGCAATTGAAAATATTACTGTTACCGCTCAGCGAAAAGCACAGAGTATTCAAATTGCGCCGGTCTCAGTCACGGCCTTAAGTGCCAGGGATATCGACCGGATGCAAATCGATAATGCTAAAGATTTGAGTCAGGTTGCGCCGAATGTGAGCATTCAACCAGTCACCGGTGGCAGCGCGAGTATCGCGCCGTATGTGCGAGGTGGTGGCGTGCGTGATACCGCCGTAATTACCTCTGAGGCTGAAGTCGGTATCTATATTGATGATGTGTATCAGCCTCGTTCTGCAGCGTCTTTTATAGAAATGCTTGATTTAGAACGGATTGAGGTGCTGCGTGGCCCCCAGGGCACACTGTATGGTCGTAATAGTTCAGCAGGTGCAGTGAAGTTTGTTTCGCGTACCCCGGATGAATTGTTTCGCTTAAAGAACGAAGCAGGCGTGGGGAGCTGGAATGAGATATACAATAAACTGTCAGTCAGCGGTCCGCTCAACGATAGTGGCAAGCTACGTGGCGGTATTTCCGCAATGTACCGTGACCGTGATGGTGGTCGTCAGTATAACCAGACTTTGGAGAGAGAAGTTGGTGAAGAGCGCTATGCTGGTTTTCAGGGGGATCTCTACTATGTCGCAGATGACTACGATATTCGTTTTAAAGCATATTATACCGATTATGACAGCGATGGACTGTATGGTTCTGCCTTGGAACCGGCGCAATTGGATAAGCCTTATACAGAAATTCCATTCGTATCAGGCAGCATAGACACGGTGCTGTCACCAGAAGAATCTTATACCTCTGACAAACAATACGGCGCGAACCTTAAGATTACAGCCGAACTCAATCACTCAATGGAGTTGGTCACGATCACCGCCTGGAATGATCTCCAAGATGACTGGGCTGTAGGCTTTTCTGGCGGGGTTCAACCCGCATTACTGGGGTTGCCGGGGGATGAACCTCTCGAAGTATTCTATCGTGAATCAACCAGTGAACAGGATTCCTTTACACAAGAAATACAACTTCTGGGTGATACACTCAATGGTGCACTGAGCTATATCGGCGGTCTTTACTATTTTACTGAGTCGGGTTCGCAGTACATCGACAATATGATGTTTTTTGCGCCGGACTATACTGAGTTTAATATTTCCACCGACAGTTACGCTGGCTTTGGACAGGTGACCTGGCACGTCAGCGATCAAGTTGATATAACCATTGGCGGGCGCTATACCAAGGATAACAAAGAAATTGATGCGTTAGTTAGCGGCGAAGCGGTGTTACGCGATGTTGATTTTAGTCGTTTTACCCCCAAATTGGGTATTGATTACAAAATAGCAGACAATATTCTCATGTTTGCAATTTTCACCGGTGGCTTTAAGGCTGGAGGTTACAATGGACTCGCCAGTACCGCTGAGGCGCTGGATACTGTTGTACAAATGCAATTAATGGACGCCTATGAGCTTGGTATTAAGTCAGACTGGATGAAAGGCCGGTTACGAGCGAACCTCGCGGCTTTTTTTAACGACTATGAAAAGCTGCAGCAAGGTGTGGTAACTGACGACGGTATTTTCATCGCCGAAAACTATGACGCTGAGCATAAGGGGATTGAAGCTGAGTTGCAATTTCGCGTAACCAGTGAGTTTTCATTGTGGGCAAATGGTGTGTACCAGTCAAATGAGTATACCAATACTTATGCATCTGAAGGACAGTCCTCTGGCACATTGCTTGGGAATAGTATGACCGGGGCGTTTGATTATCAGTATGCCGCTGGCGGTGATTATACCGTTAACATTGGCGATGGCGTATTCACTTTAGGAGCTAACGTGAACCGTCGCGGGGATTATTATTCTACTGCCGATAATGCCAAGATTGGCCATGTACCAGATATGACACTCTACGATGCGTATATGTCTTATCAACTTGACCGCTGGACCGTCAAGCTGGCCGGTAAAAATTTAACTGACGAAAAATACTGGTTTACTGGTTTCGGGTTTAGTGTTGTTCAGCCACGCTTTATGGCTGACCCAAAAATGTGGCGCCTCTCGGTTGCATATTTGATTGAGTAGTCAGCGTACGCATTAAATAAAAAGGGGGAGCAAACTCCCCCAAATGGCAGTTGAAGCGCATCTGAGTTGCGCCCAATATATCGAGCGCCTTCCTCGTAAAGCAGTGTTGTATAAAGTAGGAGTTAATTATGCTGGGTACTGCTAGTCCGGTCGCAGCTAGTACACTGAACAGTCAATATTTATTATTTAAAAACCTAAATAATGCTGAATTACAGGATATCGCTCAGTATTCACGTTTACGAATCAGAGAGCGCAACCAGTATTTGTGTATGCAAGACTCACCATCAAACAAAGTCTTTAACGTAGTTACCGGTGTTGCTATGGTGGAGCGAATTTCTGCTGTAGGACGTCGACAGGTATTAGGGTTTGTGTTTCCTGGCGATTTTGTTGGTTTGTCTAATTCCCGTTTTTTTGAGTACGGCATTCGCTGCTTGTCAGCCACCTCGGTGTGTGAGTTCGAGCGCAAGGAGCTGTATCGGTTGTCAGAAAGCATTCCGGCTTTGAAAGCAAATTTAAAATTTATTCGTGCGTTGGTTCAACAGATAACCTTTGACCAGTTGTATATGTTAGGTCAGATGTCTGCTTATGAACGGATCTGTTTTTTAATATTGGAACTGTTAGAGCGCCTACCGGATGCAACTGAAGATTATATTGAGCTGCCGATGGCCCGGGCTGACATCGCTGATTATTTAGGATTAACCGTAGAGACGGTCAGTCGTTCTTTATATAAACTCAAATGCGACAGTTTAATAGAAACACCTTCCGCTAAGTCACTTCGTATTGTTGACCGTGCTGAGCTGGAGGCTGTAGCTAGCGTTAGATAACGGTAAAGATCTGTATACGTTAAGCGTGATTCAATGAACCAGTGCAGTGTTCACATGCTATGTGATTTTTAAATAGCAAGTACAACCGCACCAACGAGTATCTTTCATTAGCAGATTATACTCGCACACTTGCTACACTATAAATGGCTGCAACGTTACAACCAAGGGCGCATTGTCGCGTCTCGACGCTCAAAGCGGCGAATATCTTCGTCAAAAGTCAATGTTAAACCAATACTATCGAGTCCTTTCAGTAGCATCTCCTTATGACCAGCTTCAATGTTAAAGTGAGCATTCATCCCGTTCACTGTACTTACTGTTTGATGTTTGAGATTGATTGTTACTGTGTTTTTTTGCGGGTTTTCAGCAACTGCGCCAGCGAAAGCGTGCACCTGATCGTTATCTAGTTCTACGGGCAAAATGCCATTTCGAATACAATTTTGATAAAATATAGCACCAAAACTAGGTGCAATGATCGCTCGTATTCCATATTCGGCCAGTGCCCACACGGCATGCTCACGGGATGACCCGCAACCGAAGTTATTACCGCCAAGAATAACCGTCGTATTAGCATATGCAGGCTTGTTGAGTACGAAATCCGGGTTGTGTTCCCGGGAATCGGGTAATACATAACGCCAACTGGCAAATAATCCTTCTGCTAAGCCTTTTTTAGACACCAGACGCATTTCACGACTTGGTATGATGGCATCTGTATCGATATTGATTCGTAACAGTGGTGCTGCAACTCCAGTATGACAAGTAAAAGCTTGCATTAGTTGACCTCCGCAAATTGTCTTGGGTCTGTAATGCAACCGTTGATCGCACTGGCCGCGACCGTGGCTGGACTGGCTAAATGGGTCCGGGTTCCAGGTCCCTGGCGGGACTCAAAATTACGATTACTGGTTGATAACACCCGCTCTTGGGCACCAAAGTGCTCACCACCGGCAAAGAAACACATAGAACAACCGCTTTCGCGCCATTCAAAACCCGCTTTAACAAAGATGCTATCCAAGCCCTCGCGTTCTGCCGCCGCTTTAACCTTTTGCGAACCCGGGACACAGATGGCTGTCACGCCAGCGGCCACGTTACGACCTTTCAGAATGTTAGCAGCACTGCGTAAATCTTCTAGCCTGGCATTGGTACAAGAGCCAATAAAGGCATTATCGATTTTAAGCCCAGCCATGGCGTCACCACATGCTAATCCCTGATAATCGAGTGCTCGTTGAGCGGCCGTTCTGGCATCGTCCGATTTGAAGTTGTCGAGAGTCGGAATTGCCTGATTGACACCGCAGTTATGCTGCGGACTGGTGCCCCAGGTAATCGTTGGTTCGATAGCCGCGGCATTGATTACAATTTCTGTGTCAAAGGTAGCGTTTTCGTCGGTTACCAGGCTTTGCCAGTAAGCCAGAGCATCATCCCAATCTTTACCTGCTGGCGCATAAGTGCGACCGTGCAAATAGCTGAACGTCTTGTCATCGGGCGCTACTAATCCGGTAAAAGCGGCGAATTCCACTGCCATATTGCACAGGGTCAAGCGGCCTTCAATAGATAAATTTCGCACTGCACTACCGGCAAATTCAATGGCATGTCCGGCACCGCCATGGGCACCGTACTGACCAATCAAGTGCAAAATCATATCTTTAGCTGTTACGCCGACGCCAAGCTCGCCGTCAAAGGTCACTCTCATTAGTTTAGGTTTATTGATACGCAGCGTTTGTGTTGCCATGGCATGTTCTGCTTCGGACGAGCCAATTCCCCAGGCCGCCGCGCCTAATGCGCCTTGCGTACAGGTATGGCTATCAGGACACACGAGGGTTACCCCGGGTTGAACTATCGCCATTTCCGGGCTAATCACATGGGCAATACCCTGGCGCTCGTCACCGATATCAAACAATGTAATATCGGCGGCCTTAGCTTCCTTGCGGGTTGCTTGAATAAAGTTTTTCCCAGATGGCATGACCGTGTCATCGCCGCGTCCTGGAAAGGTATCGATAATGTGGTCCATAGTACAAAATACCCGATCCGGATGGCGCACACTGCGGCCTGCTTCTGCTAGGCTTTGTAATGCTATTGAGCCCGTGCGTTCATGCAAAAAAATGCGGTCGATATAGATGAGAAAAGTGCCATCCGGTAGCGCTTTGACCAAATGGGCATCCCAGATTTTTTCAAACAGGGTTTTAGGCATTGTTTTACCTCAAACGTGGCAGGCTTTAGAAGCCCGCCTCTTTCATTATTGTTGTTGTAACGTCCAGCACGCTAAGATGTCCGAGGCCGTCGCGTTCCATATACTGCTCATTCCGCAAATATGTCTGAGGACCTGTTCAAGCGATGCGATACGGTGCGGCTGGCCAAGCATCCATGGGTGGATATTCAGCGCCAGTATGCGTCCGTCCTGTTCAGTGGCTTCATTGAGCAGATAATCACCAGCATCAATGATTTGCTGTGCGTAGCTGTCTTCGCTATGCAGGTTGTTATTCAGAATGAAAAAATCTTCAAGTTCATTAGATAGCGGCAAAGCCGTTATTTCGCCAGCTGAGGTCGTAAACTGATAAGGCATATCATCATTTACCCAGTCACACATGAAACTGACACCCTGCTCTTTTAGTAGCTGCGGGGTATTCACCGATTGCAAACGACTCGGGCTCAACCAGCCTGTCACTGGCTGATCAAAGCGCTCTCGCAATACTGATAAACTGTCTGTGATCCATTGGCGTTCTTCTTCAATATTCACATCTCCATGATGAAGCATATCCATTTGCCAGCCATGTCCAATGACCTCGTCACCACGGTCTTTAATTAAATCCATAAGATAGGGAGCGCGCTGTACCATCGCACCATTAATCGCAATCGTGGGCTTTATACCGAACTGATCTAGCACTTTAAACAAACGGTAGATACCAATCCGGTTGCCATAATCACGCAAGCTATAGTGGCGCAAATCGGGATACGGCATTTTCATTCCACCGGGTACCGCAACAGGATTACTGCGTTGATTAAGTGGAAAAAAATCGATATTGAGGTTTATCCAGAGTGCCAGTTTTTTGCCATCTGGCCATGCGACAGCAGGACGGTCAGTCAGCATCGACCAGTCGTACAATTTATGATCCATGCCATAATGACGATGTGGGTATTGCAGGTAAGACTTGTCCAGGCTCATTATTTCATCCCCTCTTGTTTAGCGGTGATGTCAGCCAGTACAGTGTCGTAATGCTGCGCAATAAAGTGGCTGGCAATTTCACGTCCGGTGGTGACCCATACGTCACTGTGACCGGTGATATACTCAAGTGCCTCTTCAAAAGCTTTCATTCGATGGGGGCAACTCACCTGATAATTATGTGTGGGAATACACATAATGGTGCCATTCTCCGCACCTTCCTGATACAAACGGTCAAAATTCGCTTTTAGCATTTTTCCATATTGACGCGGCTCTACCTTATTCACCACGTAGGCAATGGTATCGTTCATTTCCAGAGAATAAGGGACCGACACGAACTTTTTGCCTGAGCGCGTATGAATAGGGGTTGGTTGGTCATCATGAAATAAGTCACAGGTATAAAAACCCGCATCATCGCCGAATAACTCGCTACTCACTTCTGCAAACAGGTCAATCGTATCATCGCTGTGGGACAGCGCTGGCGCTAAATAACCAGCACATTTTTGCCCGGTATGCTTATAAATGCTCTCGATAGAGTCACGAATCATATCGCGTTCCTGCGCTGCACTCATACCGTAAGTGTAACGAGTGTTGTAGATACCATGACTAAAGAATTCCCAGTCTCGCTCCTTGCACAGATCTATGATCTCCGGATGGTGATCGCACAGTGCCGTGGATAAGGAAATCGACCCTCGTATCCCGTACTTTTCAAGTAATTGCATCTGTCTCATATGTCCCACTCGATTGCCATAGTCGCGAATACCATAGCCACCAATAGATGGATATGGCCCGGGCCAAGCTTTACGATGGGGGTTTGTAGGGGGATTCAATTCATAAAATTCAATGTTTGGTGCCACCCAAAAAGCAACTTTGGCGCCCTTAGGCCAGGTAATTTTAGGGCGCTGATGATAAGGCCAGTAGTCGTAGTAACCGGGATCGTTTTTCATTGCTGTACTCCTTATTTGTTTTGATTATCCAGGTAATCAAATACATCCTGCACGTTAAGCACGTCAGCATATTTAAGGGACAGGTCAGTGAGATTAGCAAAATGGTAACTTTCATGCTTATCTGCAACGCATTCTTCAGGCACGATAGTGCGATAACCACGGGATAGGCTATCTACTGCCGCGGCCCTGATGCAACCAGACGTTGAACCACCAGTCAGGATAACGGTGTCGACCTGGTGCCATACACACAAACTTTGCAGCTGTGTTTCGAAGAACGGCGAAGGCATTTTCTTGCAATAAAACACATCTTTTTCACGATTCAGCTCTAAACGGTCATCCAGTTCTGAACGTTCACTGGCAAACTTAATATTTTGCAGGCTATCGGGTGTATCGGTGCGGGTTCCCCAGATCCCAGCATCTTCGCCTGATTCCATGTAAGCCACGTTTGTCCATACGACTGGCCAGTTAAGCTGTCGAAATTTCTGTGCCAGTGTATTTATATACTCAAGCTGGCGCGGATCTGTTTGGTACGCTGTTTTATACAGATCTGTCCGAGTGTATGCTTTTTGCAGGTCGATATTCACCAGAATCGCTTTGTTACCAAATCCAAAGCGTTTGCGTGCAGGGTTGGCTTTAACTTCCTGGTAAATTTCGCGGGCGGTTTTATTAGACAGCTCCATCATAACTCCTCGGCATAGCCAGATAATGAAAATATATAAATACCCATTAACTATAAGGCATATGTCTCTCAAATAGCAATTGTTATATTGACATATCATTCGCTCAGAAACTAATATGAACTGAATTCAAGAGATTTGCTATTTACGGCAGCTTTACAGGAGAGTCATGATGACCAAAATTATCGTTTTATTTAATCTGCATCCGGACGCAGATAAACACGTCTACGAAGACTGGGCAAGGACCACTGACCTACCTGTCGCCCGTAAATTGCCCTCTATAGATAAGTTTGAAGTCTTCCGTACCACGGGCTTACTGGACGGCGGTGAAGCGCCTTATCAGTATATCGAAGTGCTTGAAGTGAATGATCTGGAGCAGCTGGGAGTTGATGCTTCCAGCGATGCCATGCAGAAAGTCGCGGCAGAATTTGCCAGCTTCGCTGCTAATCCGCAATTTATACTCACAGAATCACTTTAATACAGGACTCGACATGACAATGTACGCAGATTTAGACGGTAAAGTGGCCGTGATCACGGGTTCTGGTCGGCGCAAGGGATTAGGTGAAGCTATCGCATGGCGTTTAGGCAAAGAAGGCTGCAAAATTGTGTTAGCCGATATTGGTAAAGCGACCAACCAATACCTGCCTACAGAATCTATAGGCACATCCGAAGAAATGGAAGCGATTGCTAACGAAATGCGTGAAGCTGGCATCGAGGTGAAGACAAGTGTTTGCAACGTATTGGAAGAAAACGACGTTGAAGCACTGGCAAAACTGGCCAAGGAGACATTTGGCAGCTTGGATATCTGGGTCAATAATGCCGGCGTCGGTTATTTGATGACAGCTTTGGTTGATACGCCAGCTGATGAGTGGGATACCGTATTGGGGGTAAACCTGCGTGGCGTTTTTTTAGGTATAAAACATGCCGGTCGCATCATGCAAGCGCAGGGACATGGTCGTATTATAAATATTGGGTCGCAGGCATCTAAATCGGCCTTCGCTGAAGCCGGTGCCTATACAACGTCGAAGCACGGAGTGGTTGGCTTAACACGTGTTGCAGCTAAAGAACTCGGTGCTCATGGCATTAATGTTAATGCGGTGTGTCCCAACCATGTGACAACTGGACTTGGTGCCTGGCAGAACCAGCGGTTTGCCGGGGGAGACATGGAAAACTACATGGCGCAGATGCGCGCTCGGATTCCTTTAGGTCGTCCTGGTCTGCAGGAGGATACGGCAAAAGCCTGTGCGTTTTTATGTTCGGAGCAGTCTGTTTATATTACCGGTGAGTGTATGAATGTGTCAGGTGGTGAGGAGTACCATTAGGCTTGCCTAATTTGAAAAGGCCATACATATGCAAACGCCCAGCGATATTGATTGCCAACTTGCTAAGTCAATTATGCTGACCAGGGATTAGAACTAACGGGGTTTATACTTTCAGGTAGGACTTCGCTATAGTACTTGTACTCCAGGGTACTGAGTGTCGCTCCATTAATAAGGAATACCCTGTCGTTGGGAAACGTGACTTAAACAGTATCGCTTGCACAAAAAATGTCTTCAATTGCAAGATTTAAAGTGTGAAAGATAATCAAAAGGTATTAATATATATCAATATATCTTTTATTCTTTTATAGTAACCTCATTACTTCTTTTAGTTGCAGCTAATCACAAGGAGTTGCTTATGAGCAGTCATCGCAAAGTGCCACCAACCTGGGATAAAGTGGGAAAACATGCCATTTTTCCTGAAGCCAAACATGATGAGATAGCGCGCTTTAATTTTCTGGCTAATCTTAATATGCATTTATCAAGCAATGTGATGCCGGGTATTAAAGAGACCTACGAGCAGGATGCCTTACCTGCATTCAAAGCTGAGCATGGCAGAGAGCCTGAATCCCGTCATGAGGTGCGGGAGATGATGAAGAACGCGCCTTACTACCAGTGGTGGAGCGCACTGCGCCGCAGCACCATGGAAATGCGTCAGCAGGCCGGCCGTTCTCTGGTACTGCGCCAAATAGACCGTCTCAATGCGGTAGCTGCTGAATATAACGAGGGTGCCGATAGCCTAAAACTCAATCCGCAGGCGACAATACCAGACTACGTATCGGTTGTTGACACGCATTGTATGCCAGGCAGCTATCACACGTCGGTGGTTGAGGACGATGTGAGTGCTGGTGCGAACTATGACAGTGGTTTATTTGTGACCACGGTAGGCCAGTTAGGCTCAATGACAGATGGCGGTGGCCGGGCTATCTCAGACTGGTTGCAAGCAGAGCATCCAGACTTTACGCCAAAGCGTATTTTGGATATTGGTTGTACCATTGGTCACAACATCGTCCCGATTGCCCAGGCATTTCCTGATGCCGAGGTTATTGCAGTCGATGTTTCAGCACCGGTATTACGATACGGTCATGCTCGTGCTAAGGCGCTGGGTGTCAACAATATTACGTTTATGCAGGTTAACGCTGAAGACTTGTCACAGTTTGCCGATGGTAGCTTTGATTTGATCACTACCAGCATGTTTCTGCATGAACTGTCGGCCCAATCGATGCCTAAAATTCTTTCTGAAATCAGCCGTCTACAAGCACCCGGCGGCTTGTCTATGCATTTAGAGCAGCCTCAGTACGCCGGTCGCCCGGTATTTGAGCAATTTGTGCGTGACTGGGATACCTGGCATAACAACGAACCATTCTGGGGCACTATGCACGATGTGGATTTAGTTGCCATGATCGACGGCACCGGATTACCCGCGTCATTGCAATTTAATACTGCTGTGACGGCTAAAGTAGATGAGAGTATTTTTCCTAAAACCGAGACAGGCAATAAGTCCGAAGACTTTGGCCGTGCAGCGGCATGGAACGTTTTTGGTGCATGGAAACCGAAAGCAAGCGAACAGGAGTCAGTCGCATGAGTACAGATTACATTAACGATGCGGGTCGCAAAGCGAAGGGTGAACGACCTTATTTTTTGGCAGATCAACAAACTGAACAGTTGTTGAATATCACCATGGCGCTAGCACAGGAACTCGCTGTAACACGGGAGCGAATGGACACGATTGAACGGTTACTCGAATCTGGTAATGGTGTCACCCGAGAGGCAATCGAAAATTATAAGCCAGACCCGGTGGCAGCAGAGCAGCGTCAACTATGGCATCAGGCGTTTATTGCCCGAATCCTGCGTATTATTCAACAGAATCGAGAAGACATCACCGAAAGAGCCAATGGCCAGGACAGCATGGACGCAGTGGTCGTGAAGGTATCGACATAAGTGTATTACTGGTCACCCGCAATAGTGACAAGGCTCGCTTATGAGACTTTGCCTTATTTCGGGTGACCTGACATGAGCCATGTCCAACTATAAATGTGCGGCGAATGGACTGTGTTGTGGGTATGTCTATGCCAAAAACGGGTGTATTTATCATGACTGATTCTTTAAGTCAGCGCTCAGCCTCCGCCCGGCGTTTGCAGTTAGGCGCTGGGGCTAACACCGTCAGTGGTTTGTTAAGACGACCTGATCTAGCGCCGTGTTAACACTCTGTGGTGGGTTGGCGCAATGGGATTCGACGGATCTATATTCACCATCCTCAAATGGTGGAGCGGCATACCCAATGTATTGTCGATAGCCGTTGATTGCGTCGCCTGCCAGCCCAAAAATGATTATAACCGCGTGATGAGCTATATCTGATGCTGCGTAGCCAGAGCAATTAGTGCGTTAACCTGACTATTTTAAATGGCGAAATTACCCTACGCCGAGACCGGACTATTGTGTTGTTAAGAGTAAGGAAACAGTAATGAGTCACGTATCACAATCACTAGAGCAACTCGTTGAGTATGCATTGGCACAACGCTACGATGATCTTGATGCCGGAACCATTAACGCATTAAAAACCTTTATTCAGGACTCACTCGGTGTGGGGATATGTGGTGCGCGGGTTCCTTTTGCTGTCTCTCTTAAGCAGATCTGTCAGCAATGGGGAACCGGCAACGACGCCCAGATACTCAATACTGGTGAATGGATGCCCGCTCCCTCTGCCGCAATGATTAATGCCTGGCAGATCCATAATCAGGAGTTTGATTGTGTTCATGAGCAGGCTGTCGTCCATCCCATGGCGGTCATCTTGGCTGTACTGCTGGCATTTGCGCAGCGCGAGGGCAATATTGACGGCAAACAGCTGATGACCGCTATCAGTGTTGCGGTGGATGTGGCCACGACCCTAGGAGCAGCGAGTCGGTCACCCTTAACGTTTTTCCGGCCAGCCTGGTGCGGTGCTTTAGGCGCGAGTATTGGTATGTCGTGGCTCTCCGGCCACAACCGAGCGCAAACGCTACAGGTTCTTGGTATTACCTACAGTATGCTTGGTGGCACCATGCAAGCGCATGTTGAGGGTACTTCGATGCTGGCGATGCAAATAGGCGTGGCTGCGCGCAGTGCGGTCAATGCTTTTGACCTGGCCGCTGCCGGATTGGATGGGCCTCAGGACATTCTGGATGGTCCTTATGGGTTTTATGCGTTAATCGAACGCGAATCTGACTTTAGCTATGCGCTAACGGCTCTGCGGCAGCAGCACAGCATTAATCTGGTATCCCACAAGCCATTTCCAACCGGCCGCGCCTGTCACGGGGGGCTCGATGCCTTGCAGGTACTGCAAAACCAACATCAGTTCAGTGCCGACAGCATTGCCAGAGTTACCTTGTATGCACCGCCATTAATCAAGCGTTTGATTGGCCGTAAACCTGTTAAGGCAATGACAGTCAGTTATGCTCGTCTGTGTTTTGCCTACAGTGGCGCAAGCTATATATTGGATGGCGATGTTGGGGTTGAATGTTACGACTCTGGTAAACTATCCAGCGCGGAGCGGTTAGCCTTGGCTGAGAAATTCGTTGTCATAGACGATGGTAGCCCTGATCCCAACGCCATGAGCCCGCAGCGTCTTGAGGTTGAACTTAATGACGGTCGGATTTTGCGTCATGATGTCCCTGCCACGTTAGGTAGTCCGGCGCGCCCTCTCAGCCGTCTTCAACATCTCACTAAATTTCGCCGTTGCTGCAAGTCTGCGCCTAATCCGTTGTCAGATGCGGGCATTGAGTCTCTGATCAACGTCACCGATCATCTCGATAAACTCAAAGACATCAATGAGCTGTTAACTCTGAGTCTGGTGATTGATTAAAAAGCAGATAGGAACCCCAACGCTGGGCTAAAGAAATAAACCTCTTGAGATATCACTCAATACGAGATGGCTATATCAGCATGCCCAAGGAGTAAGTATGGCATTAGATTATCCGGTTTATCGTTCCATCGTTTATATCAATGGAAGAAAAGTGCACTTTCGATCATGCGGGAGTGGCCCCGTGGTGTTTTTATTGCATGGCTCACCTCAGTCGTCCTGGGCGGTGCTACCATTGGCGCAACAACTGGCAAAACAAGGTTTGTGTGCCATCGCTCCCGACTCTCCAGGATACGGTGTTTCTCACCCATTTTATAACGCTAGTGTCACTCCCCCTACGACAGTCGATTATGCAGAGGCGCTTGTCGAACTTGCTAACTACCTGGATATACAAGAATTTGGCTTATACGGTTTTCACACGGGGGCGGCTATTGCCTGCACTGCTGCGGCGCTTTATCCTGAGCGAGTTACTGCACTCACCAGTGATGGCTTGACCGCTTGGACAGACGCTGAACGAAATACTCTCCTACAAGGCTATCTGCCGCCCTTCAAACCACAATGGGATGGCAGCCATATGGCCTGGGTATGGGCCAGAATCGAAGAACAAGTGGCTTTTTTTCCTTGGCATATCGCCGAGGACCGGTGTCGCATTAATGTTGATATGAGTCCGCCATCTCGCATTCACGCGAATGCAATGGATGTACTGCGCGCCGGTGATGGTTATCGCATTGCCTATCATGCCGCCTTTACTTTTCGAGCGGAATCCTGGTTACCGCAGGTCAAATGTCCCACTTTATTTGCTTGTCTTACTCATGACCCGTTGTCGGCCCATTATCAACGGAAAGTGTTTAGCCACCACAGGACAAAACTTTTTGATGCACCTGATGACATGTATCGGGTATTCGCTGAAGTATTGGGCAGTTCGCCGGGTTCGCTGTACCGGGCGCGCGCGCATACCGGTGAAGATAACTTTGGGCTTAGCCATGGATGGGTAGGCAAACCTGGGCAGTCGCTTGCGTGGAGTGGTACTTTAAAACACGCTGATGACCGCGCTACACTGGTTTTATTACACAGTGCCGGAGGTAATAAAGAGGATTTTGTTAATTTGCTTCGTATACTCTGCAAGCACCGTAATGTTATTGCCTTTGACTTACCCGGCCATGGAGATTCTGAGGATTTAACGGACCCTCCCACTGACGTCGCCACTATTGGTCAGATGATTGCTGAACATTTATCACGCTTAGGCATTGACGCTGTCGCTGCGATCGGGCGTGGCGTGGGAGGGCTGGTTGCGGCTTGGATGGTCACACACCAGCATGCCAACAATGGTATAGCATTTGGCCTGCCGGATGTGCCAGAACAATACAAAGCGCAGTGGGCCGATCGCTATTGCACAGATCTGACACCGGTATGGGAAGGTACGCATCTAATCCGGGCATTTAGAATCGCTCGTTGGGAGCGTATTTACGCGCCCTGGTTTGACCGTACCGCAGTGGCCCGTAAACTGTGTTGTGGTTTGCTCGACGCTGACTCAGTTCATCAACGCGCTGTGAGTATTTTAAAAGCGGGTAATGCATGGCGAGCGGCCGTGGCTGCAGAAACTACTCTGACACATAGCGATCTCCCCATGGACGAGCGAAGGTTTAAATACTTCGCGGTTAAAGGCGATGCGCAGTCGATGACACAGGTGTTACAGCAGACCCCAATATATGTTGGACAAATCGGTGCTGACGACAGTGAATGGTACCCACTCGTTTGTGCAGTGTAAGCGGTAAGGGAAAGTGGTTAGCAACGACAGTGTTTTTCACTGTCGTTGGCTAACAGTTTACTTGGTGGCGGTAGTCCGATAACTCGCCGCAGCGCCTTCTGTGACGTCAGTTTTGTTGTCATAAATAGGCATTTCGAAATGACGGTAGCGTCCCAATGTCAGCAGCAGTGCCGCGCCACCCAGCAAGACGCCCATCGAAACAACCAGAATACTGTCGTAACTGTTGGTTTTGTCGTACATGCGGCCAAATATCATCGGCGCGACACCTGCCCCAAGAGCAAATGCAGCGTACACAAAGCCATAAATTGTAGAATAGGTCTTCATTCCAAAATAACGGGAAATCAGAAATGCCAGTAGATCGTATTCTACTCCCGATGCAAAGCCAATCATAAAAATAGACACGACAGCAGTGGCTGATGATAGATCGGGCATCGACAATACCCAACATGCCAGCGCGGGCAGAGACAACAACACAAACGCGACACCTGGTGCCCAAAAATGGTCAACTAACCAGCCTCCCATCATACGCCCCACTAATACGGAAATGCCAATCACAGGTACGATACTGGCGACACTAACAGAATCAAACCCTTTGTTGAGCAACAGATTTTCCATATTAGGAATTGGCCCACCCAAAGCAAAGGAGATAGGTACAATAGCGATACACAATGTCCAGAATCGACGATCCTTTAGTACTTCTGGCATCGTCATGCCCGGCACATTTTCTGTAGATTGTTTCTCGTGTTTAGTGTGCTTATCTGCTCGGTGGGCCGGGCTTTCATAAAAGCAAAAAAGCGCTAGAGGTAACGCGATCAGCAGAGGCAAGGCGCCAATGGCAGCATAGGCAGCGCGCCAGCCAAAGTCGGCGATCAACCAAGCCGCCAGGGGTTTAATCATTGCGCCAAAGAGACCGGTGCCTACCAGAGAGAGTCCGAGCGCCAGACCTTTTTTCTTTTCAAACCAGAGATTTACTCCGCGAGTCCAGGTTATTGGCAAAGTACCTGCTCCAACAGCCGCCATCACTCCCCAGTTAATGTAGAACAAAGTTAGTGAACCATTACTGAAAGCAAAACTTGCGTAGGAAAGTGAAAATAAAATAATAGAAACGATAATCACTTTCTTAACGCCATAGCGATCGGCAAGGTTGCCGACTAGCGGACCGGCAAAAAAGACTGCTCCGGTGGTTACTGCAATCCCCATCATAATATCGCCGAAACCCCAGCCAAACTCTCTGGCCAGTTCTGGCGCAAACATTCCGATTGTGTAAAAAGGAACAGGCGAAAGACCCAAGCCGATACCGAAGGCGGCAGCCATTACAATTTGCCAGCCGCGTTTAAACTCCGCTTTACCGTCTAGTGGTTTGTTCATAGAGAAAAACTCCCTTTAAAAGATGAACCTAGTCATCGTCGTGTTTTGACGTAACACTGTGCAAATCGCTCAGTGAAATGTCCCGGATTAGTGCAAAAGATTAAGCTCATGCTGAACCCTTGCCGGTGAAATCCTGACAATACTTAGAAGATGGTTGATCTACCTTTATACAACCGTTAGTTGACAGCACCCTGCGCAACCATTATCACACCGCCGTACAACAACTTCTTGTGACACCTGAATGTCGGCATTGCCTGATTATTTGTCTTTGATGCCCAGAATAATGCGAACACGATTACAAGTCAGACCGCAAAAAACATCGGCTGAAATTGCAATATCAATGCCGATAATAATCTTAATTAGAGATAAAGTTATACCTTTAATTCCAATCATGCAACTCCGTAAAGAAACTTTAGGTTTGATACTGGATTAAAATTCTACGCTAGTATATTGTTATAACAATATCTCATTTTATTGTTAAGGGATTTGTGGTGGATATTTTAATTTGGAAGTATATACACCTCATGTGCTTGGTATATTGGCTAGGGGGAGATTTAGGAACGTACATTGCCAGTCGCTATTTAGTCAATACTTCGCTGAGTGCGCAGGCCCGATTAGTTGCCACGAAAATACTCGTTGCCTGTGATCAAGGACCTCGCTTCGCTATGCCGCTGATACTACCAACCGGTTTACAAATGGCATTTTCGATGGGAATACTGCAAGTATCCATTGCCGCTATGGGCCTTATCTGGCTGGTTTCCTTAATCTGGCTCACGGTGATTATTGGACTGCATTTTTTGTCTACCAGTACGCCTGGCTGGCTACATAAGTGTGATTGGCTATTGCGTATTGGTGTCTGTATTGCCACGCTCAGCTACGGTTTTGGTAGCTTATTGGTTGATACCCAACTTTACGCAGACTGGGCGGCGTGGAAGCTTGGCTTCTTCGGAATTACTGTACTTATGGGTTTGTGTATTCGTATCAAACTCAAGCCATTTTTTAACGTGTTTCCCAATGTCGTGAACAACACTATTGATCCACAGGTAAACATGATTATCAAAGAGGCCATTGTCGGTGCGCGGCCATTTGTCATGATTATTTGGGCCTCGCTGTTTGTGGTATCTGCATTGGGTCTGCATCTCATTTAATAATACGCCTAGACGGGCAGAAACAAGTTGAGGGAAATATATGGGTTATAAAACAATACGCGGAAAAATCCTATACACGAGCCTTAAACCTGAGAGAATGAATCAGGAACGTGGCCGCGAGTACTTCTCGCTAACAGTGCAACAGGACCAGTGTCAGGTTATGCACGCCCATTGTGAAATTGATGACGAACCTGCGGTAATTCGCGATATCGTGCTCTCACTAAGTCCTGACAGTTATCCGTTAGATTGCCATTGTCGATTAACGGTAGGTCACAAGTTTGAAGGATCTGGCTGGTTCAGGTTTACCGACGACAAAGCAGAGTGTGAAACCTTTAATCAACGCGATGGACGCATCAGTCAAACCATTGATTTAGAACGTCCGATAAGATGGCTTGGTTCGCACCCGATCGTTGGTGATGGGATGGGGTGCAGAGCCTTTGATTTGCGGCAAGGCCCTGGCAAACAGCTGTTTAAAGATATGGCGCTAACCAGTCCAGACCACCGCGGCGCGACCGGTCCGATGTTGTTCAAGTTAAGTTATGGTCTGGAATATATGGGCGAAAAAACCATTACTGTTCCTGCTGGTACTTTTGAGTGTCATCACTTTAGCTATACCGATACGGCAGCAGAATTACCAGAAGAGCACCCCACGTATGAAGTCTGGTGCACCAAAGATCATTTCATTACTGTCGCCGCCGAGGCAGGGGGGTATATGCAAACCCGCTATGAATTAATTGAGTATTCGGAAGAGTAGTATATAGCGTGGCATTTTGAGAAACTGGTTAAAATGCAGTGACAAGCACTTGAATGGCTTGTGACTGCAATTAGATTGTCAGACGACAACGCGAAGAAAATCATCGGTCAACACTGAATAGTGCGTTGCTGCACACACTATCCGACCAGTCAGTGATTCTCCTCATTAAGTTCCATACTCATTTGGTATTGGAAAATAGCCGGGTTATAGCGGCAATGCAACATATCAACCAGTTTGCCGTTTTTATCATAAGAGCGACGGGCTAATACCAGTAACGGCGAATTTTCGCGTAAGTCCAACTCACGCGCGACGTCACTGGTGGCTGGTTCGGCACTGATAAGCTGATCAATACGGGACAATACAATGCCATTTTGCCGGAGTAACTCAATGCGCGTGTTATGTTTCAGTGCTTCTTCGGAAAACGTACTTATTGGTGTAAGGGTCCAGCTAAAATAGTAGGCAAATGGCAGGTGCTCATCTTCGGTTAATCTCACTCTCACTAAGCGACATGCTGTTTGTCCGTCTTGCAATCCCAGCTCCTCACGGATCTCGGCAGGTGGGATCGCTTCAGCAATATCGAGTAGGCGGGTGAGGGTGTGTCGCCCCATGGTTTCGATATTTTCCAACATGCCGACCAAAGGGGCTTTGACCGGTTTAGGCTTGTACTTATACGTGACAGTCGTACCGCGTCCACGACGACGTTCAACCAGCTTTTCCACCGAAAGCTCGTCCATCGCCCGCTTAACTGTAATCCTAGATAAGCCAAACGTTTCACCTAACTCCTGTTCAGTTGGTAACTGTGAGCCGTAACTAATTGTACCATCGATAATCTGCTCTTTGAGCAAGCTGTAAAGCTGATGATAGAGCGGTGTGGGGCCTTCCCAGGTTAGCTCTTGCTGACTACCATACTGTTTCAGGGTGGCGATGATAGATGTTTTGGTCAAATCCTTCTCCTTTTAGATTAGCCGGTTTACCAGTGTGCATGCCTCTAAGACAAGTGACCATTTTTGACGCCAATAAGACTAAAAGTAGGTCATTATACCTTTTAAATAGGGTTATACCTACATCTGATACGGGTGTCCTGAAAAAAAGCTTAAACTAGCTTGGTTAATCTTCTAATTTTTGACATCCCTTCGGTGGATTGGATGTTAAGTTCATCAGAAATTGCTTCGTTGCTTCTGCTGTTTCATAAGGACGTTCCACATTAATATAGTGACCTCCGTTATCAAACGTGACTAATTTTTTGTTGCAGGCGCTGGTCATAGCGTCCATAAAGGCATTGGCTGTTTCTGTATCCAGAGCCTGGTTGTCGGTGCCCCACATGATCAGGCTGGGCGCTTTGACATGTGATAACACACGTTGTGGATGACCAGCTTCATACAATTTGTACGCCGCAACCGACAGTTTGTCCCGTCCTTTGATGTTCAAAAGATCCAGTTTTCGTTGGATTAATTCAGGTGATCGACGATCAGGGTCATTAATGTAGCTCTGGTAAAATGCCTCAACATCTTCACGCATAACAACGGGATCGATAAAGATATTTGTCTTCGCTTTAGACCGTTTATCAAGTTTAGCATCGTTTGCGGGTTTTGCTCTTTTGCCGCGCTGTATGCCTGCTGAGTTGATTAATACCATAGCCGTTACCCGCTCGGTTCGTGTTGCCGCATACCGGAACATCACCATACCGCCGTAAGAAATTCCCACCACCGCAAATGATTCTGCGCCAAGATGATCCATCAGTCCATCAATCAACACATGCGAGCGAGAAACAGAATAATTGCCATTGGCAATGTCAGCGGTGAGCCCAAAGCCCGGTAAATCGAATCTCACTACCCGAAAATGCTTTTTGAGCACTTGCGTCCATTCATCCCAGTCTGACAAGTCGCCCAATGTGCCATGCATTAATAACACTACTGGACCTTCACCTTCATCGCGGTAATGTACATTAATGCCTTCAATATCCACAAACTGAGACGCAGGCCCGGCGTATTTGATGCGCATTTCTTCCAGAGTATGTGTGCGGGTGGTGCCTTGGCTCGCATGGGATAGTCCGGTAACACCTGACAAAAACGCGAAAACAGCCACAATATTTAGTATTCTAACGATCATTTTACAATTACCTTTTTGCGCTACTAATGTAAGTAATTTGCTAATTACAGTCATATCTATTTGCCTGATAGGGTAACTCTCGCAATGGTAGCGAGAATAAAATAAGTCACCATAGACACCACTAGGCCATATAGTGACGGGAATAACGCGGCTGCGCCGGGTAATTCAATTCCTGCACTGGCTGCATAAGCACTGCCGGCGCCAACCACGTAGGCGACGATAGCGAGTGTATTCCAATCGGGAAGGTGAGTTAGTGCTTGCGGGTTAAAACGTTTTCTATTGACGATATAATAATCGACAATAACCGGCCCGATAATCGGCGGCACTAGCGCCGCCAGTAAATTAATCCAATCAAGGAAATATTGATAAACACCTAATCCTAAAACCGTACCCATGACGCCACAAATCAGCGTGGTAACGCGCTTGGGTTTGCGAAATACACTTGCTGTTTGTATCGCCGGTAAATATAAATTGGTATCGCCTGTCGTCCACAGAGCCAGGCTCATGGCAATGACGCCAAGCAAGCCTACTACCGCTCCCTGCTCCAGCATATACGTGGTAAATTCATAGGTGCCGGACGCAATACCGCCCATTGAACCAATAATTTGCAAAAACCATTGAGAGATAATGAGCACAACAAAAGGTATAGCGATTGCAACCCACGCTTTTTTTGCAAAGCGCGTATAATCAGCCATTACGATCGATCCGACTATCCAAGACCCCACAACCAGGTTAATGGCTTCACGCATACTCATTGGTGACGTTGCCGCCTGCTGCGCTGATAAGTCAAAAAAAGCAGACCAGCCGCCAACCATATCAATATTCAACCAGGTGGCGTACAGACCTACCGCGACTAACATGAGAACCGAAGGCATGCTGACTTTCTCAAGAGCTTCAACCCCCATGTAAGTGGTAGCTGTAAACAAAATACCCGCACCAATAGCGACCACATAGAAGGTGGTGGAGTCAAATGATTGAGCCCAGGCATAACCAAAAGCTCCCACTGTAATGCCCTGCCAGCCAATGGTTAGCAGGGCAACAAATAGTACCGGTATATACGCACCGACATTGCCGTACGTAAAGCGGTAAAGCAAACCACTGTTACAGGCCGTTTTGTATCCTATGTACCCAACAAGCGCACCAATAACAAAGTTCATGCTGTTGCCAAGGAACGATGCCACCAGCAAGTCGGGCATAAATGATAAGCCTTTACCCAAAGCGCCGCCGGTCAGTAAGCCTGTTACCAGAAAGCCCCAGCCAAAAGCAAGCGCTAACAAAGGGAGTGCATTGCGACGCTGATTATTGGTCAATGGTGCTAGTGGGTTATCAGCAGTTTTCGCTTCTTCCGCGGCATCTAACGTCCACCATTGTCTAATTTTTTTCAACACATGTTCCCCCTTAATCTATCTAAATGTTCAGTAACCGATTGTTCAACATAGAAAAAGGGTAAAAAAAATGCATTAACAAATGTCAATAAAAAGCGAGTTTGCCGAAGTGCTCTGCCGCGCGGGCGTAAGGGCGAACGCGCAATAGGAATTGATAATAGTCATAGGCTGGAGACGTTAACCCGGTAAAATTAGCCCGACGCAGAGAAGCAATTGACGTTTTCAGAGACCTTAATGGCACGAGTCGAATTTGGCCAGCACAAATAGGTGAAACAGCCATTCGCTGACGAACAACGACTCCTCAAGTTTGTCAATTTTACGAACCATATAACGCTGTCGATGCCTTACGCGTTATTTATACGAGATTCTACAATGACATTAAATAATACAACTATTTTTAAACAAGCCTGTCTTATAAATGGTGATTGGATGACGACGTCAGACAGGCTGGACGTCACCAACCCGGCGAGCAATGAGGTCATTGCCACTGTACCCAACATCGACGGTGACACTATTAACAAGGCCGTCGATGCGGCAGAAGCAGCATTTAAACTCTGGCGTAAAGTGCCTGCCCCTGAGCGTGGTGAAATTGTTAGGCGGTGGCACGATTTGATTGTTGCTCATACTGACGTACTGGCTGAAATTATGTGCTGCGAGCAAGGTAAACCCCTGTCTGAGGCCAAAGGTGAAATAGCGTACGCGGCCAGTTACGTAAAATGGTTTGCCGAAGAGGCCATGCGTATAAATGGAGAAATACTGCCTGGTGCTGCAGCCGGCACACATATTCGAGTCTCTCGTGAGCCAGTGGGGGTCTGCGCTGCAATAACGCCGTGGAACTTTCCAGCAGCCATGATCACTCGTAAGGTCGCTCCTGCTCTGGCAGCGGGTTGCGCCATCATTGTCAAACCTGCCAGCCAAACTCCGCTTACCGCTCTGGCATTGGGCGAACTCGGTATTCGCGCCGGTATTCCAAAAGGCGTGTTACAGGTCGTCACCGGTAAAGCCAGCGTCATCGGTGATGCCCTGTGTAAAAATACTAAGGTACGCAAGTTATCGTTTACCGGTTCCACCGAGGTAGGCTCTCATCTCATGGCCCAGTGCTCCCACGATGTCAAAAAGCTCTCGTTGGAGTTAGGGGGGAACGCCCCCTTTATTGTCTTTGATGACGCTGATATTGATAGGGCTGTCGAAGGCTTGTTAAAAGCCAAATTCCGTAATGCGGGCCAAACCTGTATTTCACCCAACCGAGTCTATGTTCACAATGCTGTAATAGAGACGTTTCAAACCAAGCTGGTTGCTAAAGTGAATGCCTTAAAGGTAGGTAACGGTTTAGATGATGGTGTAGATATTGGCCCGCTCATCGACGCCCCGGCGGTCGACAAAGTTATCGAGCACGTCGAGAATGCTTTACGTAACGGCGCGAAATTACTCGCTGGTGGTCAGCGACTGGCATTTGGAAGCAATTGGTATGCACCGACCGTTTTAACGGATGTATCAGCCACTGCACAATGTGCGTGTGAGGAGACATTCGGTCCACTGGTGCCAATTATACCTTTCGCAAGCGAAGAGCAGGTCATCGGCTACGCCAATGACACACCGTTTGGGCTCGCAGCTTATTTCTATACCGACAACCTGCATCGCGCACAACGTGTCGTGGATGAAATCGAATCAGGTATGGTGGGTATTAACACTGGGGTTATTTCGGCTGCAAATGCGCCATTTGGTGGGGTGAAAGCAAGTGGCCTGGGTCGTGAAGGCGCGCATGTCGGTATTGAGGAATACCTCGAAATGAAATACCAGTGTTACGCGATGAAAAACTTGTAAATTAATCACACTGCAACCGCAGCTCGGTTGCAGTGTATGTGTCAGTTCTGTAGCGGTTTGGCGACCGGCCGTTGATAACCTGGAGTTTCAGGGGGAACGTTTTCGGCATATTCTTCCAGCGTTCCGCGAACTCCAAAATCGGGACCATCTTCCGGTTCTTCCAACAGATCAGGTCGGTCGCGTTCTATTCGTTCCAGCACTACTTTAGGAACATCTTCTGGGCCACCGGTGATCTGATAGCTATGCATACGTCCAATCAGCACGCCATCGACACCGCTTTGTCCCATCAGCATCCACGGCCACCAGGGTGCCTGGCGGGTAAAGCCTGCGGTAAATGTGGCGGTTTCCAGTGAACGGTCATCGATTTCGTTCTTCGGTGTAAATAGACAAAAATGTTCGGACGGGTTTACCCGCCGCCCTGTCGATGCTTTTGGCCACCCTTCGGGAGTCACCGGGTTGGTATACTCGTGGGCATAATCCCAACTTAATAGATATTTATCGCCAATGGTTTGCCAAGGTAGAAGATAAGGTTGCGCCGCGGCGCTAGCGTCGCCAATGTCATTGTTTACGGTTTCGCTGTCACCCACCTTAAACACTTTTCGGGTCAGTCCAAGAGTTCCGCGGAATTTATCGTTCAAAAAAGGAAAGACCTTAACACGTTCGCCAGTCCATGGGTTATCCCAATAGTCGAGGATTTTGCCTGTTTTAAGGTCCGTAAAATAACCACACTCTTTACCCAGCACCCGGACTGAGCCGTCTGCGTTAATGACATTTCTGATATTGCCAAACCCACAGTAGCCAAATAGCGGTATGGCCCGTTGATTGCCAATGACCGCATACTGAACGCCCTGATAGCCAGATAAAACCGCTTTACTGCCAATTGTTCCCCACAACTTAGCAAAACCATAAAGGTTCTCTTCAGGCTTTAAGATATCAAGAGGTCTTAGGCTGTGATTGTTTATATTATTTTTTGCTAGTGCCGGTCCAACTGACATAGCCGCTCCGCTTGCTAACAAACCGGATAAGAATCCACGTCGGGAAACACTCCCGAACAGACTTTCATTAAACATCAATTGCTCCTTTTCGTGTACGAAGTGGCAAGCGCCTCTTCTGATAACTACCCTAGCTAATCGACCACTTGCCAGTCATTGATGTTTATCAAGATACGCGGGGTTGTGATGTCAACTGTATGGTCAAATATGACCCTATAGTCGTGGTTAGCGACGACGCCAGTGCTGGTGGAGATAACAAATCACACAGAGAAACCAGGTCAGTTATGCTGATAACTGACCTGAAAGGAGGGACTTACGGCTGGGCAATTTCGTCGATAGTATTGTTATACTTTTCTTTTGTTTCGCCTATTTGGGCTTCTTCAGCTTCTTTGCGCGCAAGATAAAACAGGCGCGACATAAACCCCTGACGCCATGCTTCACGTTCTTCCAAGGCGTTATCATCAAGCTCCAGGGCTTCAATGCCGCCAGCTAAATCAATGCCATGTTGCTTAGCAACGCGTTCCTGAGCATCTATACGGTCACGCATAACGTTCAATTCACTGGCCAGAACCATCACCATTGACATTAGTTGGTCCGAAGCCTCATCGTCATAAAACTTTGGGCGCTTGCCTTTGGCATGATGGTTTAATTGCGGATTTTCGTTAGCGTCAGACATTACGCCTCCTCCTGCTTGATTAAGGGTTTTTGTGCAATCAGAACTTCCCAGCCGCCGCCTGGCGCAAATTCGCCTGCGGTAAACTCACGATCTGCCACCGCTTCTTTGGACTGATCGCTGTAGCCTTTGGAACCTTCAGTGGTTTCCATTATTGCCATTGGCGCATTGTCAAAACGCACCGACTCCCTTGGAAAACCGGCTTCTTCGGCCAGCTTTATCTGATCGAGATCACGCATTGCGCCCCAGAAAGGTTCATTGTTGTACCAAGTTTCATTGTCCAGAATAAACTGAGTAAATGGATCCATTAAGTCAAAGGGAGGCAAGTCTGCATGGATCATGAGACCACCAGGCGAAAGTAAACGCTCACTTTCTTTAAATATTTTGGGCATTGCTTTGCCGCTGGTTTCATGCAGCAGTATATGACTGACGACCAAATCGAAATAGCCGTCTTCAAAGGTGGTTTCTTCGGCATTCATTTGCGCAAAATTTACTTCACGACCTAATGCCACACCACGGGCATGGGCATAACGTACACAACCGCCACCCACATCAATTCCCCAAATTTCAGCTTCCGGAAACGCATCACGGTATGGCAGGGTTGAATGACCTACTGTACAGCCCATATCCAATATGCGACGTGGTTTAAAGTCAGGGTTATTGCGCTTCAAGAAATTACACACTGAACGACCCATATCGTCATTATCAGGGCCGGTATACCCCATCGTGTAAAGATATACACCGCGGTCATAGACTACCCCAGCTGACACATCGGCGTCGGTCACTTCAGTGCAGTAGCCTCCCGGCATACAATGAATATCGATTGCGCTCACATATTTAGGTGGCACGAAGTCCGAGGGGATAACCAGCTTAGCCTCTGTTTGCGCTGACAATTCCTTGGCCCTCTCGATCAATGCAGGTAACTGTCGTTCAACACTCATCACAGTCGATTCCCATAACAGTTCCTGGGCAATTCGATTCGACGAGGCGTACAGCTGAAAGTAACTATTTTTAACCATCGCACGGCGGATATCCTGACGCCCTTTGGGCTCATGACCATTGTCGCGTTTAAACTTAGGTACCACGCGCTTTTCATAGATAGGTTGCAAGCCAGGCAATGTTGAATGCTGGATAAACCCCCTCAGGCTTTTCGCAAATTCTTGTCGTGAAGCCTCATCATGTGTCGTTTTTGGCAACATGTCATGGTGGCCTTGTTGAAAACAGTTAAGCATGTCACACCTCAATGGATAATTTATGGTGAGTTAAAGGTTAGTCCTGAAGGTTTGCCCAGGACTGTTCTTGTTCAACAAAATATAAAACCTTTACCGCATTATGCATTGACATTTGTCATGGCAAGAACCTTTCATCCCGCTAGGCTAAATCGGGAATATTACCGCGCTCATCCGAGTGCGGAAGACGCTCAGATTTTACTTATACGGGTAAGCCGGGTAAGCGAATCTGCACATGGATACACACAGTAAGCCTGTTGAAGATTAGTTACTGGCAAGTCCAACGATACTGGACTTACCAAAACTGAGAGGAATAAATTATGAGTTATCGTCTTGGCGTAGATGTCGGCGGAACCTTTACTGACCTGTTACTGATAAATGAAGAAAACGGTCAAACTTTTACCGCAAAAGTACCATCCACACCGCATGATTCGTCGGAAGGTGTATTAAATGGTATCGCTAGGATTTGTGAAGAATCTGGCGTCGACCCAACCCAAATTCATCGTGTTATGCACGGTACAACGGTCGCAACCAATGCGGTACTAACCGGCAAGGGCGCTAAGGTCGGTCTGGTTACTACCAAGGGCTACGAGCACACCTTACAAGTGGCCCGGTCATTTTGTCCTGGTGGGCTCGGCGGTTGGGTGAGCTTTGTAAAAAAACCTCTGCTGGCACCACTTGAGCTCACCATTGGTGCGACCGAGCGAATGGATGCCCAAGGTAAGGTCGTAACAGAACTTGACGAAGATGCGCTGCAGGCTGATCTGAAAAAGCTGTACGCAAAGGGCGAGGTAGAAGCGCTGACCATCTGCTTTATCAATGCTTACGTGAATGATGCACACGAAAAACGTGCCAAAGCGCTTGCCATTGAGGTGTTCGGTGATATCCCTATTTCTATTTCCAGTGAAGTGGTTCCTGAAATGCAGGAATATGAGCGTACCGAAACCACTGTGGTTAATTCTTATGTGCGCCCTGAAGTTGCTAAATATGTCAATAATTTGCAAAACGCGCTTGAAGATCGCATGGGTAAGGACGTACAGCTTTCCATCCTCCGCTCAGATGGCGGTCTCGCCTCTGGTCGTGCGTCAGCGGAGTCGCCGGTAAACCTGTTAATGTCAGGTCCTGCTGGCGGTGTTACCGGTGCGATTTATTTCTGTAGCCGCGCAGGTTACGACGACATCCTGACGTTTGATATGGGTGGTACTTCAACCGATGTAGCGCTAATTCAGGGCTCAAAAGCCAAAGTTCGTCGCGAAACCATTGTTGGTGATGTCCGTGTGCGTGCGCCGTCGGTAGACGTGCGCACAGTGGGTGCGGGGGGCGGTTCGATTGCCTTTGTTCCTGAATTAACCAAAGCACTGCGTGTTGGTCCTGAATCAGCAGGTGCAGTACCTGGCCCTGCCGCCTATATGAAAGGTGGGGTCGAACCCACTGTCTGTGACGCCAATGTTGTATTAGGTTATCTGCCCTCCGACGTTCAACTCGGTGGTGCAATGGCCATTGATTATGATGCCGCAGTTGCAGCGGTACAAAAAGTCGCTGACGCCATGGGTATCGATATTATGGATGCTGCTGAAGGTATTATTAAGATTGCCAACGAAGCGATGTTTGGTGCGCTGCGTTTGGTCTCGGTTGAGCAAGGTTATGACCCACGAGATTTTGCCCTAGTTGGTTTCGGTGGTGCCGGACCGTTGCATGCAAACGCGTTGGGGATCCTCACCGACGCCTGGCCGGTTATCGTACCACCAGGTCCGGGGGTTCTGTGTGCTTACGGAGATGCAACAACGGAAGTGCAAGACGAAGCGGCACGTACTTACTTGACGCTCGCACAAAACACCACCAAAGAAGCCTTGTTAGCTGATCTCGAAGAGCTTCGCAGTAAAGCCTCTGAATCGTTGATTGCAGATGGCTTAGCACCTGAGTCGCTGGAAGTTACCTATCAGGCCGACTTACGTTATACCGGTCAGGCATTTGAAATTTCAGTTGAATTCACCGCCGCTGAACTGGAACAAAAAGGCTTGAGTGTGCTGACTGCTTACTTCGATGAAGAACATGAAAAACTGTTTACCTTTAAACTCGGTGACGGCCATGAAATTCTGATCATCCGGGCCGTAGTGAATGCGAAATCCGGCGATATTGCTGAGCGTAAACTGGGCGAAGAAAGTCTGTCACTAGCAGATTGTAAAATTCAGGATACACGCTTTTTCTTTGAAGGCGAATGGCATGAAGGCGCGATTTATGACCGCAGCAAACTGCATCCGGGCATTGCTATTGCGGGTCCAGCCATCGTGGGTGAAATGGACTCAACAACCGTCGTTCTGCCTGGTTATCAAGCCAATATCGACCATGTTGGCAACTTATTAATCAATCCAGCGAAATAACCGGGGAGATCACAATGACTGCACAAATTATCGAAACCAACAATACCCCACTTGAGCGTGTTGATGTTGACGGTGTTACCGTTGATATCATTGAAAATGCCCTGCGTAATGCCCGCGAAGAAATGGATGCTGTGCTGTTTCGCACCGCAATGTCTCCGGGCATCCGCGAACAGGGTGACTGTTTCCCTTTGATCGCCGACCGCCATGGCAAAATGGTGGTGGGCCAGATGGGGTCTTTCATCACCGGATTTACCAAAGCCTATGAGGGTAAGCTTGAAGAAGGTGATATTATCCTGACAAACGACCCTTACATGTGTAATGCAGCAGTTTCGCACTTGAATGACTGGCTGGTACTGGTACCGGTATTCCGAAATGGTCGCCATATTGCGTGGTCAGCCATGTTTGGTCACATGTCGGACAACGGTGGTATGGTGCCTGGCTCGATGCCTATTCAGGCGTCGACAATTTTCCAGGAAGGGGTACGAATTCCGCCGGTAAAATTATATAAAAAAGGCGTTTTACAGGAAGAAGTCCTTGAGCTGATACTGCACAATGTGCGTACGCCACAGTGGAATCGTTTTGACTTGAACGCGTTGGTAGCCGCCTGTAAAACAGCGGCAAAACGCTGTAACGAACTGGCTGAGCGCTTTGGTGATGATGTTTTTGACTCGACCATGGGCATTATGCTGGAGCGTAACAAAATGGCGATGGGTGAAATTATTAAAATGTTCATCCCAGAAGAGCCTCGCGAGTTTGCTGATTACATCTGTGACGATGGTAAAGGCATGGGGCCTTACAAAATAAACTGTAAGATGTGGCGTGAAGGCGAAAAGGTTATCTTCGATTTCGACGGCACCGATCCGCAGGCGCAGAGCTCTATAAACTTCTACCTCAATGAAGAAATGTTCAAGATGTTCTTCGGTTCATTCACCATTAATGTTGTCGATCCGCAAATCATCTTTAATGATGGTTTCTATGATCTGGTAGATGTACGTATTCCAGAAGGTACGTTACTTAAGCCTAAATACCCGGCAGCATTGTCTGGCCGAACTCATGCGCTGGGTCGTATTTTCGATATTCTGGGCGCACTGTTAGGAATGGGCGCACCCAAAGAGCTACTGAATGCCGCTGGTTTCTCTGACTCTCCTCACCTGTTCTATTCAGGTTATGACGACAATGGAGAGTGGTTCCAGCTGTTTCAAATCGGCTTTGGCGGGATTCCGGGGCGTCCGGTAGGGGATGGGCCTGACGGTCATTCTTTATGGCCCGGTTTTACTAACGTGCCGAATGAATTTATCGAGTCGTATTTCCCAATGCGTATTGAAAATTATGAAGTAATCCCTGACTCGGGTGGCGCTGGTTTACACCGGGGAGGACATGGCCTGAGTGTGGCTTATCGCTTCCTTTGTGACGGCCAGATTGCGATTCACGATGACCGTTGGTTGGTTTACCCGTGGGGCGTTAATGGAGGCGAGCCAGGTATGCGGTCAACCAAGCGTATGGTGCGTGCAGACGGCAGCGAGGAATGGTTACCGTCTAAGTGTGAAGATCTCAAAGTCAAATCTGGTGATCTACTGTACTTTAACACCTGGGGCGGTGGTGGCTGGGGTGACCCATATTTGCGCGACCCTGCACTCGTTTTGGCTGACTTTAATCGTGGTCTTGTGACTGAATATGGTGCGAAAGCTTACGGTGTTGTACTTGAGGATGGAGTGGTTAATGAAGCCGCTACTGCTGACTTGCGTTACACACTGACTAAGCAACGTGGCGAAATCAGCCTGTTCAATAATGGCGGCACCATCGAGGAAATTAAGGCTAGGTGCTTGGAAGAAACACATATTCCAGCCCCGATCGCACCTACCTTTCAAAACGTAAAGTAAAAGCATACCGGCCAGCTCGGCTCATGCACTAACGTCCGCGCTTAGCGAGCTGCTAAGTGCGAACGTTCATACCCACATATATGTTTGCAGGAATACTAATGAACTCGCCCCGTACACTATACGATAAACTTTGGGAACGCCGCTGTGTTAAACAAAACGAGGACGGCACCGCACTGATTTATATCGACCGCCATATTGTGCACGAAGTCTCTTCTGCACAAGCCTTTGAAGGTTTACAAGCGGCAAACCGTCGGCCCTGGCGTACTGATGCCATTATTGCTACGCCTGATCATAATGTTCCAACCACTGATCGGGATAAGGGCATCGCCGGCATTACCGACGACACATCTCGTATTCAGGTACAGACGCTCGATGATAACTGTAAAACCTTTTCGATACCTCAGTTTGCATTAAATGATAATCGGCAGGGAATTGTTCATGTTATAGCGCCGGAACAGGGGCTGACGCTGCCCGGTATGACTGTTGTTTGCGGTGATTCTCATACCGCTACCCATGGTGCGTTTGCCGCGCTAGGCGTAGGCATTGGCACGTCAGAGGTAGAGCATGTTCTGGCCACCCAATGCTTGATCCAACGTAAAGCAAAAAATCTCCGTATTGACGTGTCCGGAAAGTTGGGCGTCGGTGTCACGGCCAAAGATGTGGTGCTGTATATCATCAGCCAGATTGGAACGGCGGCGGGCACCGGTTGTACCATCGAATTTACTGGCGAAGCGATCTATAGCCTCTCTATGGAAGGCCGTATGACGCTGTGTAATATGGCTATCGAAGCCGGCGCACGAGCCGGGCTAGTAGCGTTTGACGCCACCACCGAAGCCTATGTTAAAGGCCGTCGTTATGCGCCTTCCGGACAGGATTGGGATAAGGCGGTCGCTATATGGCGTGAACTCAAAAGCGATAAAGACGCGGTTTTTGACATAGAATATCATTATGATGCAGCCGATATTCGTCCGCAGGTTAGCTGGGGGACATCGCCGGAGATGGTGGTGGCGATTGATGCGACTGTTCCCCTCGTAGAGAACCTGCCTGCGGGTAAATCTGCGGATTATCAAAAAGCCATGCAATATATGGGGCTCGAACCTGGTCAATCTATGACCAGCATTAAACTTGATCGAGTCTTTGTCGGTTCATGCACCAACTCACGGATTGAAGATATTCGTACTGTTGCAAAGTTAGTGAAAGGCAAGCAAGTCGCGGCCAATATTAAGCAAGCTCTGGTGGTTCCGGGATCAGGACTGGTTAAAGCGCAAGCAGAAAAGGAAGGTCTGGATACGATACTTATCGAAGCAGGATTTGAATGGCGTTCACCTGGATGTTCAATGTGTCTGGCCATGAATGCTGACCGTTTATTTTCTGGTGAGCACTGTGCTTCAACCTCAAACCGCAATTTTGAAAGCCGCCAAGGCAGCGGTGGCCGCACACATTTGGTGAGTCCTGCCATGGCTGCTGCCGCCGCGATCCATGGTCACCTTGTTGATGTCTCAAAGGAGTCAGTACTATGAAACCATTCACTCAGCATACCGGACAGGTTTATCCCTTCGACCGCGCTAATATCGACACAGATGCCATTTTGCCTAAACAGTATTTAAAGTCGATTCGCAAATTTGGTTACGCTGATTGGCTATTTGATGACTTGCGCTATCTGGATAGCGGTGATGTCACAACACCTATCGCTGAGCGTCGCAAAAATCCTGACTTTATGCTTAATCAACCCGAGTATCAGTGCAGTACTGTACTGCTGGCCAGAGACAATTTTGGCTGTGGTTCGAGCCGTGAACATGCAGTTTGGGCGCTGCGTGATTATGGTTTTAAAGTGGTACTTGCTCCAAGTTTTGCCGATATTTTTTATAACAACTGCTTTAAAAATGGCTTGCTGCCCATTGCCTTACCCCCAAAGGTTGTCGATGATTTATTTAGCCTCGCGGCGACGGCCAAGCTAACGATTAGCGTCGACCTCGTCAGCAAAATGATTTGTGCGGATACGCATCAGTGGCAGTTTGATATTGACGAGTCGCGTCGGGCAAACCTGTTGGCTGGGCTCGATGAAATTTCTATAACACTCGCCAGCGCCGACCTTATTTGCAGCTTTGAAAAAACGCTTAAGGATGATGAACCCTGGCTATTTCAAACGATTGACTAAACAAGATGTCAGTCATTTTGTCGTTTAGTCATGTCACAACGGCTGTATGGCATAACAGGCGCTGCAGCGCAGCGCCCTTTAAACCGGAAAAGAAACTAACGCACAGGCTCGCGAGCATTAGGGATAAGGTTTGTTGGCCGCCAATCTGGTTTCTTAGGCTGTCGAGTTAGAAAGACAACGTGATACCTTAAGAAGCCCTAAAGGATAAAATTTGATTGTTGAAAAAGACGGAATACGTTCACGATTTTTACGGCCTCTTTGATAATCTAATTCCCCATCGACCAACAACCGCGATGTTTTCGACACACGTTTATTGTATGTCAGTATTATTGTTGGTTTCGAAGGTATATGTTGCTTCACCGCCTTGGGTAGATCTGAAATGGCCGGACATACCGGTCAAGGCTAGCTCAGGCTGACAATGCTCACTTCTGCAATCAATAATGGTGAAGCGGCCTGATGCCACTGCGTTGGTGAATTCGCCGGTGAGACATATCAGCAGTTGATACGATTGATTATTGATCGTGCCTGTGAGGCATTCAAAACCATTGAAGTGTGCATTGCCGTCGTCGCTATAAAGCAATTGGTAATGGACTTCACTTGTACCAACGATATCTCCCGTATAGGCCTGAGTGACTACCGCTTTGTTCAGTTTACCGCCCTGAGGATGAGATTTTTGCGTGTCTTCCTGCCAGTCTGTAATGGAAAAGGTGCCGGTTAACTGCATGGTTGCTCCGAGAATATTTACGTGTAAAAGAAGAAAAGGTTACCACCCGCAACGCTTCTGGTATTGTAAAAACACGCCAAATTACACCGATGAAGTACATCAATTTGCAAACTAACGATAACCCTGTAAGCGGTGTTTTGCACAGTAGTGAGAGTGCCAGGCAATATAACCTGCGACGTTATTATCCTCCGGCTCAGCTTAATAGTTTGGTTGAGCAGTTTTGGTTGGTGGACTGGCAACTCAGTAACGGCCAACGCCATACGCAGCAAAATTTACCGGATCCTAATTTTCATTTAGTGTTTGATAACGGCGCGGCAAAGCTGATTGGTCCGGTGAGTAAAATGTATGCATACGCTATGCAAGCTACAGGCAGAATCATTGGGGTAAAGTTTAATATTGGTGCCCTGGCTAAGTGGCTGAACGCGCCGGTGAATGCGTATGTGGATAAAGAAATAGCCGCCACAGCCGTTTTTGGGCCGCAAGTGACGGAGCTGGTTGCGCTGCTTGCAAAAGCGCGTGATGACGAAGCAATAGTGGCATTATTACACCGTTTTTTGCTGCCATTTGACGCCGCTCCTGGCAGGCAATTACAACAAACTCAACAGGTGTTTGCCTTGATAAAACACAATAGCGACGCTACAACCGTTGCAATGTTATCGCAACTATCGGGCGTGTCGTTAAGAACGCTGCAACGTAACTTTCAACAATATGTCGGTTTGTCACCCAAATGGCTGATTAGAAAGTACCGGCTGCATGACGCACTGGCGGCACTGGAGGATCAACGAACCACTATCGCGGATGTCGTTGAGCTACTGGATTACACCGATCAATCCCATCTGATCCGGGATTTTAAAGCCATGCTGGGCGTAACGCCGAACGTTTATATCAATCAGTAGTTGCGTGTGGTTGTGTCAACACCAGCACACAAAAAGGCGAGCATTCACTCGCCTTTTTATTGCTTTAAACTGTCAATCGCTCAGCGCTAAAGCAAGTAGCCTATTCGGCCAAATTTGCTACTGCTGCTGTCAGTTCCGCAATAAGCGCGTCATCTGTTGGTTTACCGGCTTCAAGGTCGAACTTGTCGTAAAACGCCGGCACCGATACGGTTGCTTTAACGTTACCGCCAAAATACGGCGCTGAGCCTTCGGCTGCGGCTAATACTGACTTAGCACCGGTTGGGCCAGGAGAGGTACCAAGGTAAACTGCAGGCTTGCCTTTAAATACCTCACGGTCAATTCGCGTTGCCCAATCGAACAGGTTTTTGTATGCAGCCGGGTAGTGTCCGTTGTGCTCAGCAAAGGAAATCACAAAAGCATCCGCTTCAGCGAGATCATTTAAGAACGCCTGCGCGCCCTCGGCTTGGCCAATTTCTTTTTCTTTATCTTCACTGAACATTGGTACGTTGTAGTCGTTAATGTCTAATACTTTAACTTCAGCGCCTTCAACCAGACCAGCCGTATAGGTAGCCAGTGCTTTATTGATAGATGTAGAACTTGTGCTTGCGCCGTATGCAACGATTTTCATGTTTTTTACCCCGTCGATTTAAACTTGCAATCATTATAAATAGCTACGGTAAAGACAACCATGTGATTTAAATTTGTTTTATATTCGATTTTTCAGAATGATGGTCACAATTTGTTTAAGTTCAGGGCGGATTGGCGGCGAAGCGCGCAGAGGCAATGACTGCGCCACCGTATACATCCTGGGTAACAGCCATTAATTACTGATTAATATCAATGGTGCAACTTACTTCGCGTGGTCACTAGAGAAATGCGTTGAGTCTTAAGATCTTTACCACTAATGACAACCTTGATATCGCCCAATTCTCCGTTCGATTGAATAATTGCCTGTAACTTGCCGCGAAATGTTTTGCGCTGAGGTTGCTTAAAACTTGCCACTGAGCGCGGGTTTCCATTACCCAGTGCGATAAGTGTCGCGGCACCTGAAACATTCACCGTCAATGGTTGGTCGTAGTCCCAGTGATAAACTTCACGGCCCTGTGCATCTACCAACTGGATATCCAGGTATAAAATGTCTGTCCCATTCGCCTGAAGGCTGTGTTGCTCAGGAGTAATTGTTGTTGTGGCAGGATGGGAGCTGCTTGTAAGAGACCAGGTTGCCATAACTTCTCCGTCATTGTTTAACCCTCGCGCCAACAGTTCTCCTGGTTGGTACGGTACTCTAAAGTGAGTGGTGTACTGCTGCTGTTTGCCGGAGGGTTGGGTTCCGTAACTGCGGTCATTCACCAGCAACTCTACTTGCGGGTACACAGAATATACAGTGACATTTACGAGCTTGCCCTGCTGTTCAGGCCAGGTCCAGTTCGGGTGAATGTCCGGGTAGGTCCAGTAGTCGTACCATTGTGGATCAGGTGTGGGTGACAGCGATGGATGAGGCGCTTCAACAAAAGCCGATACCGGGTAGTGACCAGTATTCCACAACACCTGTCGATAATAAGCTGCCGGACGCATATTGCCCAATACGTCTATTTCGCCTGTATAGGCCAGTGTCCACGGATAATCGGCAAGGCCTGCCCACTCGGGCGCGTAGCCTGTCCAACCAATAGAAGCTTCGCCCATATAATCCCAGCCCGTCCACACAAAGTCACCAATGACATAGGGATATTCCTCTACCAGTTGCCAGTAGTCAAAGGCCTCTTTTGAGTAGGTTTCTGAGCCGTACATAAAGCGTGCTCTGCCAGCTTTATGGTCATTCACGTAATTATGTGGTTGGTAGTTGTAGCCTACTACATCAAAGTTCGCTATAAACTGCGCTGCTGATTCGCCGGAGGTATTGGTGCCAATGGTAACCGGGCGGCTGTCATCCAGCGCTTTTACCTGTTCAACCAGTTGTTTTGCTGTGCGAGCGCCCAACGCAGACTCTTGCTCCGGTATTTCATTACCCACGCTCCACATAATGATGCTAGGGTGATTGACGTCACGCTGAATAAATCGCTTTAAATCGGCTCGCCAGTCTTGTTTAAACGCGGCTGAATAATCGTTTTTGTTTTCCCATTTGTGTTGGTTCCAGCTGTCAAAGGCTTCACTGATTACCAGTAATCCTTGCTTGTCTGCGGCGCGTAAAAACGCACTCGATGGCGGGTTGTGTGCAGAGCGCACAGCGTTATATCCGGCGGCAATGATCTTCTTTACTTTACGGGCTTCAGCCTGTGGGTGGGCTTCAGCCCCCAATGAATAGTTATCATGGTGAACGTTCATGCCTCGTAATCTGATTGGCATGCCGTTTAATAACAAACCATGAGTCTCACTAAGTTCAACGGTACGAACCCCAAAAGAAACGACTTGTTGATCAATGATTGTATCGCCCTGTTTAAGTCGCTGCACAAGCTGATACATCTGTGGTTTTGCAGGCTGCCATAGTACGGCGCTATTTATATTCAGTGTGCTGACAGCAGAAACAGTACTACCCTGTTCTGTCACGGCGATCTGTTCAAATGCCTGGCGGTTTCCCGCCAACAGCACTTCGTTTTCCAATACTAAAGGATGTTTCTGAGTAGCGTCGATGGTGAGAGAGGTACTGATTTGCAGCTCGGCGAAATTGTTTTGCACTTTACGAGTAACCACCTGCGTACCCCATACATTAATGTGAGCACGATGCTTTTTAATCAGCTTTACCGGGCGGAAAATCCCCGAGCCGCTGTACCAGCGACTGTTCTTTTCATTGTTATGCACTTTCACGGCAATGATGTTTTGCTTGTCCGGGTGAAGGTGAGCGGATATATCCACCTGAAAGCCGGTATATCCATAATAGTGTGTTGCTACTTCGATACCATTAACAAATATACTCGAATTCATATAAACACCGCCGAAGATCAGGATGTACCGATAGTCAGACTCTATACCGGTAAGTGTCTTGCGGTACCAGCCAATCCCGCCTGTTGCATATCCAGTGTCATACGCCCCAGGGGCATTGGCCGTAAAAGGACTTTGGCTATCACCGAGATCTTCAATAGACCAGTCATGAGGTATTGATACGTTTCGCCATCCTGAGTCATCAAAGTCAACGCGGCTAAATTCTTCGCTATGCCCGAGATGGAACCGCCAGTTTAAATTGAATTCGTCGTGATTTTCCGACGCTACGCAATGTGGCACTAGCAAAAGTGGTAACAATATCATCAGGAGGGGGAGTTTTTGTAGCGTTGCTAACATAAGGTATACGGCCGTTTTTGTTTTCCCTAATATGACATGAAATTTAACATTTAGGCAAATGAGATAAGAAGTTTTCCTATTTTTTTAACCTGATAAAGAAGCACTTTGATACATGTTTTTGCTTGGTGAATTTTATATTTAATTTTTATAAACAATAGCTTATATTAATTTATTGATGTTGCTTAATGTTTTTATAGTTGAAGGCTGGGAGGGTAATTCTTGCCCTTAATTAGGAAAGGCCTTTCATTTTTGACCTGTTCAGGCTACCCTGATGTTATTCTTATGTTAACTGGCTGTTTCCGATTCAGCAGGGCTTGCTGCTCAGATGCCTGGCTCAGTGTAAAGTGTGAGCAGCCGCCACAGTTTGAAAGGTAAATTGAGTGAAAAAGTGTGTTTTCTTGCTTCCTTTACTAGCATTGTCAGGATGTGCCAATGACACTAAACCGCCAGTCACACCACAATTAAATCATAACCAGGATCATCACCGGGCAACGTTTTCCACCTCGCTTACGAATAAGGTGCCAACGCCATTGAGTTTAAATGCCGGATGGCGGTTCGTTCGTGATATTGAAGATCGCGATGCACTGACTCAAGCGAGCTGGACTGACGTATCGCTGCCGCATACGCCAAAAGTTGAACCCATGATTGTGAACAATCAATGGCAAGGGACCGCCTGGTATCAACGCGCATTACCGTGGTCAGATTCGTGGCAGGACAAAATCGTGCTTATTCGCTTTGAAGCGGCGATGAAAGTCGCTGACGTGTGGTTAAACGGTAAAAAAATAGGGCATCACAAAGGCGGTTTCCTGCCTTTCACCCTCGACCTCACTGATCATCTGCAGCCTGGTGACAATACATTACTGGTGAAGCTGGATAATCGTGACAATGAATTGATTGGTCCCAAACCGGTGTCTGCATTAGACTTTAATACCTATGGCGGGCTTTACAGAAGCGTTTCATTGGTTGTAAAAGAGCCTGTTCATATCACCGATGAGCAGATGGTCAATAAGGTCGCCGGTGGTGGGGTATTTGTTACGTATCCCGCTGTGGACAAAGCGCAATCGCTGGTCAATATTACGACCCATTTGCACAACCGTAGCGCTGCAAATAAGTCCGTTACGGTTCGCCAGACGTTGCGCTTTAAAGATGAAGTTATCCTGAGTGAGGAAAAACGCATCATTATGTCCGCAGGTGCGGACCGAAAGCTTGAGCAGCAGCTCCGAGTTAATCAGCCCCGCTTATGGAGCCCGGACCATCCACACCTTTATGAGCTGGAGACTGCGTTACTGCATAACGATGAATTAATCGAGCGGCAAAGCCGTAAAATTGGTATTCGCGAGTTTGTCTTTAACGATAGCCATCAGCTCCTGATTAACGGTGAACAGGTATTCTTGCGTGGCGTTAATCGCCATCAGGAATACCCGCATGTTGGTTATGCTCTGTCTCCTCAGGCCGATTATCGTGATGCAGTGCGCATTAAGTCGGCAGGATTTAATTACGTGCGGTTATCTCATTATCCCCATTCTCCGGCCTTCATAAAAGCGGCAGATGAACTCGGACTGGTGCTGCTTAACGCCATCCTCGGCTGGCAGTTTTATAACCCGGATCCTGCATTTCAAGCGCAGGTGATAGAAACCTGCCGGGATCTGATTCGTCGCGACCGCAATCATCCATCCGTTATGGCCTGGGAGTGCTCTTTGAACGAGTCAGCGATGCCGGAAGAGTTTGTTGCTGAGTTAGATAATACGGTAAAAGAAGAGTATCCGGGGGCGCTTTCTGCTGGCTGGATGCATGGTTACGATATCTATTTACAGGCTCGCCAACATCGACTCAAACATTATGAAGAGCCCACTCAACCCTACAACGTGTCTGAATATGGTGACTGGGAATATTACGCTCAGAATGCCGGGCTGAATCAGGATGACTGGCAAGGGTTGAAAGAGGAAGAACGTACCAGTCGCCAATTGTTAGGAAGTGGAGAAAAGCGCCTGTTACAGCAAGCCACTAATATTCAGGAAGCGCATAATGATAATCTGCAAACACCAGCGTATGCCGATGGTTACTGGGTAATGTTTGATTACAACCGGGGCTATGCCGACGATATTGAAGCATCCGGCATAATGAGTTTGTACCGCCAACCTAAATACAGTTATTACTTTTATCAAAGCCAGCGCTCACCGGATCTCCGGAGTGCTGCCTACGACAGCGGTCCCATGGTCTTTATCGCCAGCGACTGGCAAAGCAATTCCAATACTGATATCCGGGTTTATAGCAACGCCGACGAGGTCGCACTGTACTTAAACGATCAACTTGTAGAGAGAAAGATACCACAGCGCAATCGACTATCCAGTCACTTATCTCATCCCCCGTTTACTTTTAGTCTTGCTGAATTTACCCCGGGTACGTTACGCGCAGAAGCCTTCATTGACGGCCAGCAGGTAGCCCAGCATAAGGTGGTGACTCCGGGTGAAGCAGAGCGCGTTACCTTAGCTGTAGATACTGCTGGAGTGACTATTGCCAGCGAGTCGTCTGACCTGATTTTTGTTTACGCTCAGTTGCGCGATGCGAATGGCAACCCGGTTTACGACAATGGCATTCCGATCAGCCTAACCACCACAGGGAACCTGGAACTGGTTAATCCTGAGCTGGTCGTCAGTGAGCGAGGTCAAGGGGCCTTTCTTATTAAAACTTTTGGAGAACCTGACGGGGCAACAATTACCGTTGAATCACCTGAGCTAGGTGCGGCGTCGTATACGTTTTAGTGTTTGCTGGTTAATAAGCGCTACGGCTTGTTTTTACGGCGTTAAAAGCAAGCCGGTACAGACGCACTCTAATGAGTGGGTGATGCGCTTTACGCTGACAATCAATTGACACGCAGGCTTTGACTTGCAGTCAGTGCCCGCTTTACTATAAACAGCAGAAACCGGATTTGAGGAAGATTTGTGGTAACAATCAGTGATGTAGCAAGGGCTGCTGGCGTCTCTTCAGCGACTGTTTCACGGGTCGTGAATGGCAAAGGAAAAGTGGGTGACGCGTGCCGAGCCAGAGTGCAAAAAATTATTCAGGAGCTCGGCTATAAACCTAACTCTTCTTCACAGGCTTTTTTGCATCGCCAAACTATGAATGTGGGACTCATTACCCCTAAAATTTCGATGGAGTTTTTTGGTAACCTTGCCGCAGGCGCTGAAGTCGCTGCAAGGGCTAACGGCTACAGTTTGCTTATCTGTAATTCCCTTTATGAGGAAGAGTCAGAAATGGCAGCGATTGAGAGCTTGCATGGAAAAGGATGTGAGTCGATTCTTATGCACAGCGATTATCTAACCGATAAGCAATTGATCGAGTTAAGTGAACGCTATAAAGGACTGGTCTTTATTAATCGCTACATTCCCAAGATTGCCAACCGTTGTGTTTGGTTCGACAATGTTGCTTCCTCAGCGCAAATAGTCGATCTGTTGGCCAGTCAGGGGCACAAACACATTGCCGTGGCAACCAGCATTTATCAGAACCGGGATCCTCAGCAGCGTTTGTTGGGGGTGCGTCAGGGCTTTATGATGCAAGGCCTTAACTTTAATGAAAAGCTACTGGCTGAGTCCACTGCCAACCTCGAAGGCGGTAAAGCCTGTGCAAGAGAATTGTTACAAAGCGGTGAGTCCTTTTCTGCAGTCATTGCATATAACGATCTGATGGCGGTGGGGGTTGTTCATGAACTGGTAAAAAATGGTTATCAGGTACCACAACAGGTCTCTGTAGTCGGTTTTGATGATTCAGCGCTATGCAAAGCCTGTATCCCAACGCTTTCTACCATTAAATACCCCATTGAAGAAATGGCCAACTATGCCGCGAAGCTCGCTATCGATCTGGCCAAAGATACAGCAACACCGGAAAATAAAACCCACTTGTTCACGCCGGCATTAATAGAGCGTGACAGTGTAGCTCCGGCGCCTGTTTGAGAGCAATTCCCATCAGGGCCTTGGCTGGTGTGACGCAACAGTGCGATGAAAGGTAAACTTACTAAGCACGAACAAAGCTAGCCCGCTAAACATCAGACTGCCAGCGACCAGCACCAGTCGCATTGTGAACAGCACGGAGTCAGACTGGGCTGTAGTAGTATCCGCGTTGAAGCCAATTAGATTTAGCAGCAAACCTGACCCTACAAAAGAAATGACTAGCGCCAGGTTTGATACGCGGTTATGTCTTGCAACTACATAACTGTCGCTTAAGCTACCTGTAATGCGTTGGTTTTCATAACAAATGTCTGCAAGGATTGCCGGTATGAGAGTTGTATGCGCTGTCCAGACCCAGGTGCCCAGTAAACTGTCAATAATAAGCCAGTGTTCCATGCCAGGCTGATAAATAAACCACTTGCTCAGTGCATTAATACAGTTGATAGCGTAAATGAACTGCAGGGTTCGCTTCTTTCCAAATCTGTTACCGGCTTTTACTATTACCGGAATAGCCAGCAATCCAAACAGGGCATAACCGGTAGAAAGGTAACCTTTCCAGATCGCTCCCTGAGCAATATCACCAGCATTAATAAAGTATACCAACACGTAAAAGTCCAGATTAATGCACACGCCGATGAGGCCAAACTGGATCACGGTAACGGCAAACAACCATTTGACCTGGGTGTAAAGAGGCGGTGAAAAAGGCGTGCTGGCCTGGCTGTTAACAAGTGCTATGGCTCGCTTGTCCCGGGAGCGACACAAGAGACCACTTACGCTTGAGAGTATGCCTATCAAAAGCACAGATACCCACAATCCAATGGTTTTCATACCTACGGTAAGGGAAAAAAACAATTTTGACTGGGCCAGCGGAAACAGCCAGAAATAGATGATAGAGCCGAGTTTTTCAAATATGGTAGTGAAGCCCATTACGGCGGTCAGCTCACGGCTCTCAGGCGTTGACTCAACAGCCAGGCAACGGACTACCACTGTCATAAAGGTAGCAAAAAAGAAAAAAATCAGCGAACAGCCAAACAGGTAAAGTATGCTGAGCGTATCTGACCAGTGAGTAGGAACCCGCCACATTGCTGCAAATGACAGCGCACAAAACCAGCCGGACGCGATCAATATAACGCGGTGGCTGTTTCGCACATGCGAGAAGGCATCAATCACCGTTGCCGCCCAGGGGCTGATTAGCGCTGAGAAAAAAACCGGAATAGTCAGCACCAAACCTAACAAAAATGGGTCCACGCCCAGTGTCATTTGGTAATAAGGTATGGCCAGGGCACCGATCCCATGACCGACAAAGAAGATGGCAAAAAAACCACTACCCAGGGCCACTTTGTGTTTTAGCATGGTATTGGCCTTTTTTCTAAATCATCCCCGGTAAAAACAAACGTGTTTGCGCAATAAACAGCTTACCCCAGTATTTGCCAACATTCATGGCACATCCCAAAATAAAAAGCCTGTTGGCAGTTCAACAGGCTTTGTCTGTGTAGCAGCGACATTAATGGATTAGCGCTCAGTTATCCAGATATTCTACGCCATTTGACTCGATATAATGTGCCTCTGAGATATCAACCCCCCGAATTGATAACCCACCTGCATCCACTATGGCGCTGGCAGCAGGATTGACCTGTGCATTGCTGTCAAACAGTGAACGTGTGGCGGCATCGTCATCCTGCCAGTCCGGGGCATTAAGCCAATTGTTGGATTGGGTCCAGGTGGCGCCCCAATAGAACAGGCCGGCGAAACCATTGATATTTTTAACGGCATTGGTCAAATCAAAGAGGTAGTCATATTGCCCCTGCTTGGTTTGAGGGTAAGATGTAGTGCTACCGGCATCACTGGATGTCCAGTAAGCCGCTGTTTCCACCATATATACCGGCACGTTAAAGTAACTGTGCAGACTGCTGATAGTAGTGGTGGCGTCGTTTATTGTGCCGTGCCACATTTCATAAAATGACAGACCAATAGCATCCATCTTACCGCCGTTGTTGGTGTAACTGGCATACCAGGACGTTGCGCTACTGCCCACACCAGCATAATGAATGATCACCGGAATATTGTTCGATACGCTTTTTACGGCGTCGTACCCTGAGTTGGTAAATCTCACAAAGTTACCCCAGCCGTTGTCACTGATATTACCCAGATTCCATAACATGCCAGGATTTACTTCATTGCCGATCTGTACCATATTCGGCAGTACGCCCTCTGCTGCCATCTGATTCAGCACATCCCGGGTGTAGTTATACACGGTATTTTCCAGGGTATTTACATCCTGATTAAACCACTCTGCGGGTGCCCAGTTCTGACCAGGGTCAGCCCACCAGTTAGAGTAAAAGATATCGAGCAGAATGTTCATATTGTTTGCCTTGGCTTCTTTGGCCATGGCAATCACATAATCCAGATCCTGATGCAACGCATAGCTATCTGGAGGGGTTACCAGCAAGCGAATGCGTGCATAGTTAAACCCTTTACCAGCGAGTATTTCAACGGCAGTATCGTTACCGCTACCAGGCGGTGGCGACTGCAGTTCAAAGTTGACATCGTCAATACTGGTCCAGTCGGAGTTTTGCGTGTAAATGCCGATTGTACAGCTGCTGCCCGTTACCTGAATGTTATCCAGTACCACTTGCGTCCAGTTACCCCATGCGGCGGCAGGAATGGCGGTTTGGCTGTTCTGATTGCCGCAATTACTGGCAAACAGAGTGGCATCATCTGTATTACCGCCAATCGTATACGCTGACAGGCGATACGTGCCTGGAGTCAGTCCTGTTATTGTCTGATAAGTCGAAACCGTGTAACTGCTGTCAGCAGACCAGTGAGTTAGCCGGTTACCGCTGCGGCCTGATGATTCAATTATCTGTGCTGACGTTGTACCAGATGTATTCCATCCGCTGGCGCCATTTTCAAAACCTGGATTTGTTACCAGGTTCTGGCTCAATGCATGGCCGGAAAATAAAAGCCCCAGAGCCAGGCCTAAAGCTTTGACTATCGACTGGCGCTGTTTGCATCCTGCCGGTTCAACGGTTTCATACCACTTAGTTGTAAAGATCATAACGTGCTCCATTATATATTAAGGGAAAGCGATTACCCTTTGAAAGGTATCTCTTACCTTTGGTTAATGCAACATTATTTGTACAAATTAGTAACGATGAATTTACTTTCAAGGCGTTGTGAGATGCTTTAAACATGCATAAATTTCTACTTTAATTTATGAAATATATAGATTTTATTGTCTTTTCGGAAGGTGGTGGATGTTTTATGCAGAGCTAGACCCGATGGACTTGTTAACTAAATCCTAATCACTGACGTTTTTGTTGTTTTACTGTTGGCGTGTATAGGTAATATTTTATCTATCATGTTGTTTTTAAATGCTTAATGTGACTTATGATTACTTTCTCTTTTTGTTTGTGGCAGTTTCATCAGTTGATGAGATCATGCTGTCTATGCTGTAAATAAAAAGCCAAAAAAGGAAAATTTGGGTAAATTATTTGGTAAACGTTTACCCCTTGTGTTATAAAGATATTGCGAATTTGAGTAAAATTGTTAACGGAATGCCTCCGGTTAGTGGTAGCAACGGATGTATTAACAAATAAAGCAATGGTCAAAGCGCAGTACGGTTAATGATATCGCACACTAGCGGACGATAAACGCCGGGAATTCGACACACAGCTGGTCTAACCATACAGCACAAAATTGTTATGAGCAGACCTGTAATAATGTAAGAACTGAGATGAGATGAAAATGATTAAAAGCAAAGTTTCTCTTGCCGTACTTGCGGCACTGTCAACTTGCGCCTTAAACCACTCAGCGCTAGCGCAGAGTGAATCTGGCGAGCAAAATATGGAAGTGATTCAGGTCAAGGGATTGCGAGGCAGCCTTGAAAAGGCAGCGTTTCAGAAGCAAACCTCAGATGTCATCCAGGACAGCATTGTCGCTGAAGACATTGGCAAGTTTCCCGATCAGAACGTGGCGGAATCACTGCAACGCATTACAGGTGTGTCTATTTCACGGGTGAACGGCGAAGGTTCACAAATCAGTGTGCGAAGTTTTGGGCCACAATTTAATGTTGTAAAACTGAACAATCGTACCCTGGCCACTACCACGGGCAGCAGAAGCTTTGATTTTCAGGTGCTGCCCTCGCAACTGATCAGCGGTGCTGATGTTATTAAGTCACCCACCGCAGATCTTACCGCTGGTAGCATTGGCGCTTATGTAAACATAAAAACAGCTAAACCCCTTCAGCAACCAGGTTTTAACGCGTCAGCAACGGCTAAAGCTAATTATCACAGCCTTGTAGAAGAGGCGACGCCCGAATTTGCCGGTGTTGTCAGCAACACGTTCGATGACGACACCTGGGGCGTTTTGTTTGGCGCTTCTTACAAAGAGAACAGCAATCGCATCGATAACTACCGTACATCCTTATGGAATCAGTATGCTGGCAATGGTAGTGGCTATGGCTTTCCTATGGAGGCTGACGAAGTACTAGGTGAAGATGGTAATCCAACAACACTGGACGGTAGCCGCGGGCCGGGACGTACAATATTCAATATGATTGATGAGGACCGTGAGCGCTTTGGGGCTAACTTCGCGTTGCAGTGGGCGCCCAATGACAGTTTTGAATCAACCTTTGATGCCCTGTATACCGATTTTAAGCGTGAATATCTGGGTTCGGGCCTGCAGGTACCTAACCAGACGCCTCGTTACACGCGCGCTGTGGTCAGTGATGAAGGAACACTGCTTGAAGCAACGATAGCTAACACTGACCTTGAAATGAATGTGGTGTACGGACTTGAAGAGTCGCAAACCACGGCGTTTGGCTACAACGGCGTTTATACCGGTGACCGGTTTGTGGTTGAGTTTGATGCGTCTTATTCGAAGGCCGAAAGTAGCTACGAGGGCGACGATACGACAGCCTTACACTACACATTATTTGATGACAATGGTGATATTCAACCGGGCGAAATTGTCCTCGACTATCGAAGTGATATTCCCAGTTTGTCTACCAATGGCAGTCTGGATGTTACTGATTTATCCAAAGTGCGGGCGGCCTGGCAACGTTATGCTGCGAATGAAGCTGAGGATACGGTAAAAGAAGTTAAGCTTGATGCACTCTACGACATTGATGCAGGCCCATTGGTGTCAGTGAAAGTGGGGGCCTCGTATATCGATCGAGATATCGCATTTATGAACTTTGGTACTGAGTTTGATCCGGTCAGCGGCGGCGAAGCGTGGAATAGCGCGGGCATGTGGATCGGTGACGGCAGCACGTGGGGCACTGACGCATCCATTGGCGTGTTGCCTGATTCGGTGCTTGAGTTATCTGACAATAACTTTATGAATGGCGAAGGCTCAGGCTTTCCTCGTCAGTGGGTCCAAATCGCCGATCATCAGGCGTATCGTGAAGCGACTCAGGCGTACCTTGAGCAAGCGGTCGCTAACGGTGATGACTGGCGCGCTGACATTGTTAATAATGGCTGGGATACGGTCTACGCTAGCCCCGGCGGTACCTACCAAAATCAGGAAACAATGGGCGCCCTGTATGCGCGCTTTAATCTTGAGGGCGAGTTGGGTGACTACGCCTGGCGGGGGAATGTGGGTGCCCGTTATATCGATATTAACAATACCGCGCAAGGCACCGCGTCAACCATTGACCTGCTAATGATTAATGAGCAATCATCGAACCTGCCTGAGTCGGTGGATAACACGGCAACGACGTCTGCTAAGGCTTCAGAAGTGGAAACATCAGAAAGCCATTTCCTGCCCAGCGCAAACTTTGTGCTTAACTTAGAAAACGGCTTTATGGTGCGCCTGGCAGCGGCGCAGACCATCACACGCCCTTCGCTGGCCGATGCTGGCGTAAACTTAAGAGAAACGGCCGGTGTTGATAGCCCTACAGTCACTATTGCAGGTGGCAATCCTTATTTGCAGTCTTATGAAGTTGACCAGTTTGATGTATCGCTTGAGTACTACGGTGATAATGGCAATGCCTATTCTGCGGCTTTTTTCTATAAGGATATTTCCAACTTTATCTCGACCATCACCACAGTAGGTGCCTGGCAGGGTCCAATTTCACCTGAACTGGTAGAAGCCTATGCCAATCTCGGACAAACGGTAACCTTTAATTCTACCCGTAAGGAAAACCGTCCGGGCGGTACTGTTCAGGGCATCGAGTTGGGGTTGTTGCATAATTTTGAGTTTTTGCCTGGTTTAGGGATACAAGCAAACTATACCTATGCCGATAGTGAAGACAGTGGCGCTACGCCAATCAACTTGCCCTCTGTAGTAGAGCCGGGTAATGGGTTGGAAGGCTTTGCAAAAAATTCCTATAACATTATTGCTTTCTACGACAAAGATGCCGTACAGGCGCGTATTGCCTACAACTGGCGCGATTCGTTTTTAAGTAGTCGCTCCGGAGACGGTATTCAGCCTGAGTATAATGATGCTTACGGGCAGTTGGACGCCAGCGCCTCATACGATATTAACGAAAACTTCACGGTGTCTCTTGAAGCGATTAACCTTACCAACGAAACACGCTTACAATATTACGGTCAGCGTGACCGGGTGAGTTTGGTAGAAATGACCGGAACGCGTTATTACCTTGGGGTTAGAGCGACGTTTTAACAGCAGTCCGTTTTAGACGTTAATCAATAAGCAGTGAGAGGCACGGGAGTGCCTCTCTTTTTGCGTTTCAAATACAGGGATAATTGCAGGTAAATAATATGCAGCACCAAAATGTTAGCCAGTATGTCATCGTCGGAGGCGGCACTGCGGGGTGGATGACGGCGGCGTTATTGTCGAAAGTGTTACCCCAATCTTCAGTGAATATTACATTAGTTGAGTCGCCGGACCGGCCTTCCGTCGGGGTTGGTGAAGCAACGGTGCCATCATTTGTTGATTTTGTTCGTTTGCTGGGCATTAACGAGCAGGAATTTATCGCCAGCACAGCGGCGACCTTTAAACTGGGTATCCGCTTTTCTGACTGGCTACAAAAAGGGCATAGCTACTGGCACCCATTTGGAAATGTTGGAGCCCGTATTGACGGTCAGAGCTTTTTTCAGCAATGGCTGAATGCTCGTCAGGCCGGACTACAGAATGAATACACGGATTTTTCACCCTCCGCGCGTATGGCAGAGAAACAGCGGTTCTTTGTGCCGGAACCGGCAAAACCGAATAACTTGAGCCGTATGGGTTATGCATACCATTTCGACGCGCAGCGCGTCGCAGACTTTTTGTGTGAATATGCAACCAGCAGAGGGGTGACTCACAAACGAGAGCATATCGAAACGGTAAACGTAGATTCCAAGCTCGGCACTATTGCTGGATTAACTACCGCAAGCGGTAACGAAATTGGTGGAGAATTCTTCATCGATTGCAGCGGAGACAAAGCCTTGTTATTAGGCAAAACGCTCGGAGTGGCATTTGAAAGCTGGCAGCAATACCTGCCGGCAAATGGCGCGATTGTAGCGCAATCCGAAAAGTCATTGTCGCTACCTCCTTACACGGAGTCTATTGCTGAACCGATGGGCTGGCGCTGGCGCATTCCGCTGCAAAACAGGGTGGGAAATGGACTGGTGTTTTGTGACGAGTACTGCTCTGTTGAGCAGGCGACGGCATATTTTTTAGATTGCCTTAAAGATTCTGTTGTTACTGAACCCAGGCATCTTCGTTTTGAAACTGGCCGGCGTCAGTTATTCTGGGAAAAAAACTGCGTAGCCATTGGTTTATCTTCGGGTTTTCTGGAGCCCCTTGAATCTACCGGTATTTATCTGATCATGCGAGGCGTCCTGAACCTGGCTAAGCTATTGCCTTCGCTTCCAGCGTGTCAGGCAACCACATCAGAATATAATCGCTTAATGGCGACAGAATATGAAAATATAAGGGACTTCATCGTTTTACACTACTGCTTGTCGGACAGGGATGATTCCCCATTCTGGCAAAGCTGGCAGCATCGCGAACTACCCGAATCCCTGCAAAAAAAGCTGGCCTTGTATAATACCCGCGGGGTGCTGATACATAATGAGCTGGACCTATTTGCCTCTGACAGTTGGCATGCTGTGCTGGCAGGCATGGGGGTATTACCGCGCGGCATGGATCCATTGGTGGAAAAAACCAATTTGAGCGAGTTAGTAAAACTGCTGCAAAAGTTCGACTACTCTCTTAATCACTCTGTTGAGCAACTTTTTCACCATGAGGATTTTTTAGCGCGTTATGCCCCTGGCTAACCCTGGCGGATTTTCAGGGGAAGTTGCGTTTGTATTATGAGAATATAGCTCGAGAGTGGCTCCCTTTCTTTGCATATCCCGGCGTAAACATCAATTGTCCGCGTGAACTCAGAACCAATTTTTTTGATTTGTAATATAAATAAAAATTATAAATGTCAATAGTTCCATAAATGGTATTTACGCTCAAAACTACGATTTACCCCTTTCAATTTACGATTTGTTCCTGCATTATTGCGTTTTGCAGTAATCCTTTCCTAAAAATCCAATAAAAACGGAAGATTACAAAATTGGCATGTATAAATCCCATTTATACTTATGTGTTTGGTAATTTTGTAATAACTGGATCAAGAGCACCTTGTGGCGACAAAACAGATACTTGCTTAACCGCTAAACCTTAAAGCGGTTGGGTTACTTTTGCCCGGAGGAAAGGAGGATACTCTTGAAACTCTTAGTTTTAAATGAAGCAAAGCACGCCATTGACGCTAGCTTTGTTGAGCAGCGTTGTGCTGTGACGCCTGTTACGGTGTTGCGGCTAACCCGCATGGGGCTGACGGTAATGGTCGATAAAGACGCCGGCGCGTTATCAGGTTATCCCGATGCCGTGTTTGCCGAACAGGGTGCAACTATTGTTGATGCAGACGATATGCTGCCTGAAGCTGATATTGTGCTGTATGTAAACCGCCCGCTGCCAACCCATCTTGATAAGTTAAAATCCAATGCCCTGGTGATTGGCCATATTGATCCCTTCTTTCAGCAGGCACTGGTTGAAAACATGGCGGCTAAACAACTGTCGGCCCTTTCGGTAGAAATGATCCCGCGCTCGTCACGGGCGCAGAAAATGGATGCGTTAAGTTCTCAGGCCAGCCTGGCCGGGTATGTCATGATGATGCAGGCCGCTAATCAACTGCCTGGCATATTGCCGATGATGATGACCCCCTCAGGCACCATTAAACCCGCCAAAGTGTTTATTATTGGAGCGGGTGTGGCTGGCTTGCAAGCCATCGCTACCGCTAAGCGCTTAGGGGCAAATGTGCTGGCGTATGATACTCGCCCGGTGGTAGCCGAGCAGGTGGAGTCCTTAGGCGGCAAGTTCTTAAAAATTGATATTGGTGAAACCGGCCAGACTAAAGACGGATATGCCAAAGAGTTAACCGAAGAACAAAAAGCCATGTTGCAGGACGCTCAGCGTGATGCCATTGCCGACTCAGACATTGTGATCACGACTGCTCAGTTATTCGGGCGAAAGCCGCCTGTCCTCATTTCTAAAAACACGTTGTCGTTAATGAAACCGGGCAGCGTGGTGGTTGATATGGCTGCACAATCGGGGGGGAATGTTGAGGGCTCCGTGCCGGGTAAAGTGGCGACTATAGAGGGCGTGACCGTGATTGGTACCGGTCACTGGAGCCAACGTGTGGCGCGCGATGCCACCGATATGTATGCCAACAATCTGTTAAACCTGATTGACGAATTCTTTGATGCTGAGAGTAAGCAATTTGTACTCAACCTTGAGGACGAAATTTTAGCGCAAAGCGTGATTACGCACGGCGGCGAAATTACCAATAGCATGCTTAATAATGCATACACAGGAGGCTAACGCATGGAAACTATATATCTGATTTTTATTGTTTTACTGGCAGCCTTTTTAGGATTCGAGCTTATTCGTAAAGTACCCGCCACCCTTCATACACCGCTCATGTCGGGCTCGAATGCCATATCCGGTATTACCCTGGTGGGGGCGCTTGTGGCGTCCGGCACAGACAACGACATTCTTACCACTGTACTGGGTACGGCAGCCGTTACGCTGGCCAGTATTAATGTGGTAGGCGGCTATATGGTGACCGACCGTATGCTCGGTATGTTTAAGAAAAAAGGTAAGTAAGGAGACTATGCTATGAGTACAAATGCATTGATCATTAATCTTGCCTACGTATTGGCAACGACGCTGTTTATTGTTGGCTTAAAATTGTTAAGCCACCCTTCGTCAGCGCGCAAAGGTAATCTGGTATCAGCCGTGGGTATGTTTATTGCGGTCGTGGTTACCTTAATTGACCAACAAATTATTAGCTATCACTGGATACTGCTGGGCTTTGTGCTGGGCGGTGCCTATGGCGCGTGGAAAGCCAAAACCGTCGAAATGACCCAAATGCCCGAAATGGTGTCACTGTTTAACGGCTTTGGTGGTGCAGCCTCGTTAATCTTAGGTTGGGCAACCGTCTCGGGCATGAGCACCATTGCCCTGGCAACAACCGATGAGCTGCTATTTGTTACCGTGTTTTTAACCATCCTGATTGGCGGTCTTACCTTTTCCGGCTCCCTGATTGCGTGGGGGAAATTGTCGGGTAAGTTATCTTCAAAGGCATTTATTTTTACTGGTCTTCGTGAGCTGAGTATTGCGCATATCGTTGCCTTTTTTGTGGTCGGTTATCTGTTTTCAACTGATCCGGGACATGCGCTTTGGTTATACATTGCCATTGCACTGGCGTTAAGTTTTGGTATTTGGGCGACAATTTCTATTGGTGGTGCCGATATGCCAGTGGTCATTGCGCTGCTCAATGCCTATTCCGGCGTGGCAGCCTGCGCTGCAGGATTGGCGGTGAGTAATACCATACTGATTGTGACCGGTTTGCTGGTGGGGGCATCAGGACTGATCCTGACAAATATCATGTGTAAGGCAATGAACCGCTCGTTGATGAACGTATTGCTATCGGGTTTTGCCAAGCCGGTTGAAATGGGCGAAGCCATCAAGGGTGAAGTCAAAATCATGTCGGCGCAGGATGCATTTTATGTGCTCGAAGCGGCGCAGTCAGTATTGGTTGTGCCCGGTTATGGGATGGCCGTGGCTCAGGCGCAACACGCGGTACGTGAAATGCAGTCCTTGCTGGAAGAAAACAACTGTACGGTGGAGTACGCCATTCATCCGGTAGCCGGACGCATGCCCGGGCATATGAACGTATTGCTGGCTGAAGCCGATGTACCTTATGATCAGCTATGTGAAATGGACGATGTGAATCCGCGCATGGAAAACTACGATGTGGTAATCGTTATTGGTGCCAACGATGTGGTGAACCCCGCCGCGAAAGAAATGAAAGGCAGCCCGATTTACGGCATGCCGGTCATTGAAGTATACCGTGCTAAAACCGTATTTGTGCTTAAGCGCTCGGCCAATGCAGGGTTTGCTGGTGTCGATAATCCGCTGTTTTTCAAAGATAATACCCGAATGGTTTTGGGCGATGCCAAAGACACCATCAACAGTATTATTCGCGAGTTTGGCGACGACTAGTATTGCTGTAAGCGAGCCTTTACCCGGTTAAGGTGAGCAGGTTACTGCGCCATTAAAAGGGTTGCCTGCACCGCTTTATGCCAACGCGTGAGTTGAATGTCCCGGTCGGTATCGCCGGACGGGGTAAATGACTGCTGGCAGGGGTTGGCCTGAGCTAATTCGTTTAAATCGGCAATATCACCGGCTTGCAACGCTGCTAATAAGGCTGCGCCAAGCGCGGTGGTTTCCATTACTTTTGGCCGTACCACCGGTATATATAAAGTGTCTGCCAGGTATTGGCAAAACCATTCATTGGCTACCATGCCACCATCTACTTTAAGTATCGTGGGGGAGATGTCAGACAGGCTCATTGCGGTCAGTAAGTCGTAGGTTTGAAAACACACCGATTCGAGCGTTGCACGCACGATATCGTCAGCGCTGGTGGCACGGGTAATGCCAAAGATAGCGCCACGGGCATCGGGTTGCCAGTGGGGAGCTCCCAGGCCGGTAAATGCCGGTACAACCACCAAACCATGCTGATTACCTACCTGACTGGCAATGGCCTCGCTATCTGCCGCTTTGGCAATCAGGCCAAGCCCGTCACGCAGCCATTGCACAGCGGCGCCCGCGACAAAAATAGCGCCTTCCACCGCATAGTGAGTTTTGCCGTTTAACCGGTATGCAATAGTAGTCAGTAGGCCCGACTGGCTAATCGGACAGTGTTCTCCGGTATTTACCAGCGCAAAGCAACCCGTACCATAAGTGGCTTTTACCGAACCAGGTGCTAAGCAGCCCTGACCTATCATGGCGGCTTGCTGGTCGCCTGCTACACCGCTTATTGGTAAATCAACATCCAATATACCCGGCGCGGTCATGCCAAAATCGGCTGCACAGTCTTTGACTTCAGGCAGCATGGAACGAGGAATGTCAAATAGCGATAGCAGTTCGTCGTCCCAGTCATGTTCAACAATATTATACAAACTGGTTCGGCTGGCGTTAGTGACGTCGGTCGCATGCACGTGGCCACCGGTTAACCGCCAGATAAGGTAGCAGTCGACAGTGCCAAACAGTAAATCACCGTTACCGGCGAGCCTGGCTGCATCGTCAACATTGTCGAGGATCCAGCGTATTTTGCTGGCAGAAAAGTAAGGGTCCAAACGAAGTCCGGTTTTTTGCTGAACCATATCTTCATGCGCAGACTGGCTGCGACAATACTGACTGGTACGCCGATCCTGCCACACAATCGCATTGTAAATCGGTTTTCCGCTGTCGCGGTGCCACACCAGTGTGGTTTCGCGCTGATTAACAATGCCAATATGAGTAACGTGCAATCCCTGTTGCTGAGCGGCTGCCAATGCTTCGCGGGTGACTGCCAGCACCGACTGCCAGAGCTCTTCGGGATCCTGTTCTACCCAACCGTTGCGGGGGTAATATTGCACAAACTCCTGTTGCGCTGTGCAAGCCATCTCAAACTCAGCGTTAAACACAATTGCTCTGGACGATGTTGTGCCCTGATCAATAGCAAGGTACGCACGATTGGTGTTGGTTTGACTGGTCATCGTATTGCTTGCACCACTTATTCCTTTTGCCTAAGTGTACCGGTTGAGGTTGATAATGCCAGTAAATCAGCCCGCTGCAACCGCTGCTTTACCGGCGGGTGCTAACTCGCCGGCGTTTCATGGTTTGCATCACATTGCTAACATCAACACACCGGCTGCAATCATAAACAGATTTTCAGATAATGACACAAAACCTAAGGGAACATGACTATCGCCACCCACGCAGGCACAGGTTAATTCTCGTTTGTCTACGTAGACCGCTTTAAACACTGAAACCGCGCCCACCGTGCCTATAAATAACGAAATGGGTGCCACCCACCATGGTGGCAGCCGGGCAATCATGGCAATACCTACATAGGCTTCCAAAAACGGATACAGGTAGCCATAACGCAGCCAGCGCATCGCCAGTAAGTCGTAGGTAATAAAAGATTGTGTAAAACTATAGAGATCTTTGAGTTTTTGCACTGCCAGCAGTGACATCGATAACGCAATAAACAACAGCAGCGAGCGGATCGACATCAATGACTCACCGGTGCTGAACAGCCAGGCAATAGTCATCAGCGCGGCAACCGCGAAAATAGCAATTACCGGCGTGTAGGTGGTGCCCGTTTGCCCTGCTTCACCTTTGCCAAAGTACTCTCTGAGATCGTCATAACCGCCGACACGCTCATCATCAATAAAGGTTTGTGGTGTCGTTTCAACGTTATGCTGTTGTTTAAACTCATCCGTTTCCTGGCGGTCGCTAAGATGGTGATCCTCAACCTTATAACCTTTTCGCTCCAGCAAATCCTTGGAACGCAGCCCAAACGGACAGATGTGTTCGGGGGTGACCATTCTGTAAAGCGTAGCGTGTTTTTTCATTGCAGAACCTCTCGCTGAACTTATTAATGCGGGTGTTATGAATGAAAGTTTTACAATGCCGGACTGGCAAATAACGTAAATGTTTCCATTTAGTTGGTTGTACACCCTGCTAATTGCATTTTACACACAGAGAGTGGCAAGTTTTGTTCCAAAGCGCCTGGCGAACTGGTGATGGTAGTAGAGATAGGAAACGCTAAGTTACTAGGGCGTGTTGATCTTTGCTGTACAAGTTTTGGTCTATATGAAAGCATTTTAATCGCGAAACAGCCCTGCAGGCCTAGTGGTGCTAAGTC
>JABXHM010000104.1 GCA_013373625.1 Alteromonadaceae bacterium
AGCTTCGGGCTCTGGCTCAGCTTCGGGTTCAGGCTCAGCTTCGGGCTCTGGCTCAGCTTCGGGTTCAGGCTCAGCTTCGGGCTCTGGCTCAGCTTCGGTTACTTCATCGTCTTGCAATTCGGTAACGTCGTCATCTTGCTCTAACTCGGCTAACAACTCTTTGGTGAGATCATCGTCAAGATCGGCATCATCATCGTCTTCGATGTTATCGTCAGTGTTTTCTTCTGTCTCATCATCAATGCCAAGCGCTTCAAGCAGTTCATTGGTCAGGTCATCAGTGACTTCTTGTTCAAACAGACTTTCATCGATGTCAGTTTCTGGCAAGGCATCATCTTCGACTTCATCTTCAGCTTCTTCTTCCGGCAGCTCTGCTTCTAATTCGGCCAGTAGTTCATCTGATAACGGATCGTTAAATGCATCAGCATTTTCGATGTTCTCAATATCAATGTCGTCTACATCAAGATCATCTAAATCGTCGGTAATCTCGTCGATACTGCGCAACTTGGCCGGGTCGTCAACGGCTGTGCTATCGTCGCTAGTGATTTCATCGTCTAAGTCATCACTATCGTCTTCTTCATCCCAGTCCCCCATCAAATCGCCCATCATGTCGATTTGATCCATCTCATCAATAATGCTGTCTGTCAGTCTGTCTAATTCTTGTGACTGCTGAACAATTTCTTCGTCGAGTTTTTCGAGCATTTCCTCGCCAACAGGCCCATCTTCGATAGGCAGTCTGGCTTCTTCCACTTCAGTTTGCTGGGTTTCTTCGAGCAACTCATCTATGGATATTTCCGGGGTTTCATCGTCATCAATATTTGCTGTCGATTCATCAGACGATTGCTCGGCGGCGAGTAGCGCATCTATATCATCGCTATCGGTAATCTCTTCAGCACTTTGCTCGTCAGTATCTTCGTCATCGAGACTGGTATCCGGCTCATCCCCTTCTTCTGGTCCATCAAGCAGCGCTGCCAGTTCTTCATCTGTTGCCGACTCACTATCTTCAGCGTCATCTTCACCACTCTCGAACTCGTCCAACAGATCGTCGTCATCTGAAAGGTCGATGGCTTCATCACTGTCTGTTTTACTAAACTCATCATCGAACAGGTTATCCAGATCGTCCTGATCCAGTGATGATTCTCCCACGTCAAACTCATCGTTATCTTCTGGCACCAGCATGTCATCTTCGAGTGATGCGAAGCTGTCTTCTTCATTAAGCGACTCTTCCAGTTCGGACGACAGTACATCGTCGAGCAAATCATCGTCATTAAACAGTTCTTCATCAGAGATCTCATCATCGCCCAGGTCGCTTTCTACCGTGGTTGAGAGGTCGGCAATCCCTTCTTCGGGCTGGCTCGGTAGTTCAGGCTCGGGTTGTTTTTTCTCTTCGTTGGCGGCAGGTTTACGCTTTATTAACCATACCGCTAAACCCGCTATCATTAGTATGGTTAATAAGCCGCTGCCAATAATTAATGCCATGGGGCTGGTAAGCTTGTTCATCAACGAACTGGAAGCTTCGGCTTCTTTCTCAGCACGTTCTCGCATCAACAGTTCACGTAGTTCTTTTTGAAGCGCCAGTTGTTCGTCAACCTTCGCTTCAACATCTTCGCCAACGCGATTGCGAAGCTCCTTGAGGTCTTCATTGATCTTATCTATGCGATCATAAAGTTGACGGTTGTCGTCAAGCAATGCCTGAACGCTGTCTATCGACAACGCAAACTGGTTACGGAGCTCTTCAAACTGACGAGCCTGGGACTGGTCAATTTGCGACAATTGTTGTTCTATTTGTGTTTTGGTTTGACTAAGATCATCCTGATTAACCAAAGGAACTGGCGGCTTCAGGTTTCTCAGGCTGTCTCCCGGCTGGTTAGCCATACGGGCAAATGCCGCATCATCGGCTTCAGCTTTTTGCCGGGCTCTTTCTTTGTCGATACGGGCGATATAACGTTCAGAGGGTAAACGGAGGGTGGCTCCGTCAACCATTATATTGAGGTTACCTTGTTCAAAGGCATCAGGATTAAGTTCATAAATCGCCACCATTACCTGATAAATCGACAGATTCGGATTCTGTCGGTAACGACTGGCAACCCGCCACAACGTATCGTTGGAGTCGATTGGCCCAAACACTACGCCGGAATACTGATTGGTAGCGTCTTTAGGTCCTCGAAGCGGAGTACTTTGTGCTGCAACCGGTTCGCTTATCATGCTGGATAGCATAATGAGTAGCAAGCAGCCGGTTAAATGCAATTTCATAGCGTTCCTTTTTTGCCCTAAAGCGTCATGCGACCCGTTTTACTACCCGGCCCGCATTCGCAAATGCCAGCGGCGGTATAATAGCGCGGACCAACTGGCGTGTTTGTTGTTATGTTGGCAATTTACCCGAATTTACAAGGGTATAGTAGCAGTTAACTGACTAATGCAGGACAACCGATACCTTGCTCTGATTTTTAATTACGCATTTAACGTACTTAGTTCTTATACAAAATATAAACCAGTTACCCGAGTCGATCTAGAAAATGTTGCAAGTAATAACCGGTACTTGCCTTAACTCGCTTTTCCAGCGCATAAAACCAACAAAAGCGGGACCGGCCCGCTTTTGTTATTATCGACCACAGTGGTCAGAAGTTTAGCCCCTGTTTTAATGTCGTAGCCACTTATACAGGGGGAGTTAACTCACGATTATAAATAGTCGCGAATCAACACTTCCGCAATTTGAACACTGTTAGTGGCGGCACCTTTACGAATATTGTCAGAAACCACCCACATATTAATGCCATTCGGATGAGTGATGTCATTGCGAATACGGCCTACATGCACTTCATCGTTGCCGCTGGCGCTGCTTACCTGGGTAGGGAAGTCTTCGCGTGTTTCATACAATTTAACGCCTGGCGCATTAGCCAGCAGTTGCTTAACGGCTTCGGCATCAATAGGTTGACGTGTTTCTATATGAATCGCTTCGCCGTGACCAAAGAAAACCGGTACTCTGACAGCTGTAGGGTTAACCAAAATGCTCTCGTCACCCATGATTTTCTTGGTTTCCCAGGACATTTTCATTTCTTCTTTGGTGTAGTCGTTTTCCATGAACATATCAATTTGCGGGATGGCATTAAATGCAATCTGACGACTAAATGCTTCTGGCGTGATTTCACGTCCACTTAGCAAATCAGCCGTTTGTTTGGCCAGCTCTTCCATTGCCGACTTACCCGCGCCCGAGACAGACTGATATGTACATACGTTAATGCGTTCAATACCAACAGCATCCTGGATTGGCTTCAGTGCCACCATCATCTGGATGGTTGAACAATTGGGGTTAGCAATAATATTCCGATTACGAAAATCTGCCAGTGCCTGCGGGTTTACTTCTGGAACAACCAGTGGAATATCCGGCTCGTAGCGGTAGTGCGAGGTATTATCGATTACAATACAACCCGCTTCTGCTGCGCGTGGCGCAAACTCGGCTGAAACACTGCCTCCGGCAGAGAAGAATCCAAACTGCACCTGAGTCCAGTCAAATTCAGCCGCGTCCAGTACTTCTACCTCTTCGCCCTTAAACGTAATCGTACCGCCGGCCGAACGTTTACTGGCTAACGGATACAGTTTAGCAATCGGAAACTTCCGTTGTTCCAGAATTTCAATCATGGTCTGACCAACCAGACCGGTGGCACCAAGAACGGCTACGTTGAAGGCTTGTGACATAATAGGTTGTGCTCCTAATACACTAACTTGGCAGACATTTGCCATTTAAAAAAACTGACTGTTATTATTCTGTCGTTATTTCAGGTGAAAGCCTAACTGTGCAAGCTGCGCCGCGATTATTGGCTGAACCGGTGCCAGTCCATCTACCTGATGGCCAGCTATTTCACGGCGAATACCATACGCTTTGCGCATTGCGCTGAAAGTTTCAGCCCCGGTCATTCCCTGACGAAAGTTATTATTATCGTTAGTCACGTCATACACCGACAAAGCCAGTGTTAATGCGGGGGCCAGATTGTCGCTTTGATCGCGGCATAATTCAAGGTCAAGATGCAAATTTGGCCGCTCTGGCAGAAAATCACTCAGGGTTTTCTCAGGTGTTACACCCGTCAGATCACAAATGGCTTCGTACACCAATTGTGTGCCAAGCAGTTTTCCTTCAATACTGTGCCCTGCTATATGCGGTGTAGCTAGCCAAAGCAGGTCCAGCAATTCGCGATCAATATCGGGCTCATTGGCAAACACATCAAGCACTACCGCGGGTGCATCGCCTGCTTGTAATCGCTGTTTAAGTGCCGGCTCATCAATGACTTCACCGCGACAAGCGTTAATTAATAGCTGTTTCGCGGTGAGGTTGTTAAGTACATCTTCATTGATCATCGCTTCGGTCGCATGCGCCCCCGACTGCGTAAACGGCACATGCAGAGTAATAACGTCGCATTGTTCAATATGTTGCCAGCTAACAAAATTGCGCGGGTCGCCACTTGCCTGAAGAGGCGGGTCGTACAGCACATAGGCAATACCCAGCACCTCAAGCAACTGAGCCAGTGCACTGCCTACATACCCTGCCCCCACAATACCTATGGTAGCTTCAGCTAAATGGGTAATTTGCAGCTTATGTGCATTACCCAGCACACTGAGTACATATTCTGCAACCGCCTGAGCATTGCAACCTGCCGCCGACATCCAACGGATCCCCTGGCGTTCAAGATATGCTGTGTCGAGATGATTAATGCCCGCCGTGGCAGTGGCCACCAGCAACAATCGGTTTGCACAACTGAGTAACTCAGCATTAACCCGGGTCGTTGAACGAACGGCCAGCACATCTACATCAATTAAATCTTCTGGCTTAAGAGTGCCGGTATCAAACCCTTCAGCATAGCCGAGGGCAGAAAAATAGTCGGCCGCCAGGGGCAATGAGTTTTCGTAGCGTATTTTCATGACACGAGTTTATCTTAAGTAGCAAAAGTTCTGAAAGATATTTTGCTATAGAAAGGGCATGTTGACCTGTGGTGCACAAATATTGTTCTACATAAAAGTAGCGCCAGTAGCCGGCCCTATAAGCAAAAAACCGGAGCATCAGCTCCGGTTTTTACTTTCATTACTGATAAAACGTGGCGCAGTTTACTGCTCGTAACGTTTCATTACCAGTGAGGCATTGGTGCCACCAAAACCAAAGCTGTTCGACATTACCGTATTAAGGGTAGTCTCACGGGTAGTGGTAACCACATCCAGACCCGCCGCTGCTTCATCCAGATTATCAATGTTGATTGATGGTGCAATAAAGCCATGTTTCATCATTAATAAGCTGTAAATGGCTTCGTTAACACCGGCCGCACCCAGAGCATGGCCGGTAAGTGATTTAGTTGATGCCAAAGGAACACCAGAATCACCAAACACTTCCTGAATGGCAGCCAGCTCTTTGACATCGCCAACCGGCGTTGAAGTACCGTGGGTATTGAGGTAATCAATTGGCCCATCAACGCCCTGTAACGCCATTTGCATACAACGTATCGCGCCTTCACCAGAAGGGGCTACCATGTCGAAGCCGTCTGATGTCGCACCGTAACCGACCACTTCACCGTAAATAGTTGCACCACGGGCTAAGGCGTGTTCCAGCTCTTCAACCACAACCATACCGCCACCACCACTGCTGACAAAACCATCTCGGTCAGCATCATAAGTCCGTGACGCTGTAGCAGGATTATCGTTGTATTTGGTCGACAGCGCACCCATGGCATCGAACTGTCCTGACAATGCCCAGCTTAACTCTTCACCACCACCGGCAAAGATAACATCTTGTTTGCCAAGCTGAATAAGCTCCAGCGCATGACCAATACAGTGAGCACTGGTAGCACAGGCCGACGAAATAGAATAGTTAACGCCTAATATTTTAAATGGTGTTGCTAAACACGCTGATACAGTCGAGCCCATGCAACGCGGTACCATGTATGGTCCGACTCGCTTAACGCCCTTTTCGCGGATCACGTCGGCTGAGCCAACCTGATTTTCAGATGAGCCGCCACCAGAGCCTGCCACAATACCGGTACGAATATTTGATACCTGCGCTTCGGTCAGGCCGCTGTCTTCCACCGCCTGCTTCATTGCAATGTAAGCGTAAGCGGCAGCGTCGCCCATAAAGCGTAAGGCTTTACGATCGATATGATCTTTGAAGTCAATGTCTACATTGCCCCACACCTGGCTGCGCAAGCCCATTTCAGCAAACTGTTCGGAAAAGGTAATACCAGATTTGCCTGCTTTTAACGAGGCGGTAACTTCATCTTGATTGGTGCCAATACTGGATACAATACCCAGTCCTGTAATAACTGCTCTTCTCATAATTATCCTTTTGCGTTAGTGCCGCCTATAGTAATGATTTTGAGACACTAAGTGGTCTGCTCTTTTGCGACCCTTTTCTACGTGATTTAGCAACAAATTGCCACCTTTCCCACGTAATTCTGTTTAACTTGGTTACATTGTAGTGGATTTCAAGCGCTGTGTCGGCTTAAACCACCCGATTCTGCCTTGTTCATACCAGCGCGAACCGCGTGTTGACCAGCAACAAGGGTCAACACCCTGACGGAATCCTGCTATTATATTGCGTCTATTTTTACTTTATATTACACCGCACTATGACCAACCGCCTGCACACTGCCAACGTTCATTTTAATCCACAGGGAACTCCGGTAGCAGACACCTTTGATGATGTTTATTTTTCTAACGACAGTGGTATTGATGAAACCCGTCATGTGTTTATCGATGGCAACGATCTCACTGAGCGCTGGCAACACTGGCAACAGCCCCACTTTGTTATAGCCGAAACGGGGTTTGGTACCGGTTTGAACGGCCTGATAACCATGCAACTGTTTAAACAGTTTCGCATGGCAAACCCCACTCATCCACTTAAACAGCTTTTTATTGTCAGTACCGAAAAATTTCCGATTAAAGCCAGTGATTTGCAACAGGCTCTGGCGGTATTCCCCACCGTAAGCGCGGAAGTAAGCAAACTCATTGAGCTCTACCCGGCGCCGTTGCCCGGCTGCCATCGTTTGGATTTTAGTCAATGGCATACCACCGTCGACCTCTGGCTCGGTGACATTGACGACTTACTGCCACAATGGCATTGCCCGCAAGAGGGCTTGGTTGATGCATGGTTTTTGGATGGTTTTGCCCCCAGTAAAAACCCTGATATGTGGAGCGATACGTTATTTACGCAAATGGCACGATTAAGTAAACCGCGAGCCACGTTTGCCACATTTACTGCCGCAGGCATTGTAAAAAGAGGGCTCAAAGCCGCCGGTTTTGCCATTGCGAAACGTAAGGGCTTTGGCCGCAAACGGGATATGCTGGCCGGTTATCTGGACACTTCACCAGCGCGGCGGGTTAATGCGCCCTGGCACTATCGCTACCCTACTGTAGCGGCGTCCTCCAACGAGCACATCGCCATTATCGGGGCGGGGCTTGCTGGCAGTACACTCGCACTGGCGCTGTGTAAACGTGGCATTAAGGTATCTCTGTTTGGCCATGGGCCGGGGCCGGCCGATGGCGCATCAGGTAATCGTCAGGGCGGACTATATCCACAATTGCAAGCCAGCTTAAGTAACCCGGCACAAATTCAGGCGCACGGTTTTTTATACGCGCGGCGTTATTACAATGCACTCAGCGCGGCCGGATTTTCTTTTGAACATGACAATTGCGGTGTGTTGCTGCTTGGTTTTAACGACGAAGTAAAACACCGCCAGCAAAAACTGATAGGCAACGACATTTGGCCTCAAGAACTGGTTACAGCGGTAACGGCTGAGCAGGCCAGCGAATTAAGTGGCTTAGCGTTATCTGACAGCGGGTTATTTGTGCATCAGGGAGGCTGGATTTGCCCCGCACAATTGGTTGCCGCGCAATTACAGGCAGCGCGCCAAACGGGTCTGTTGGAAGAACACTATGGCGCCTGCGTAAAGACAGCGGATATGGTTGAGGTCATGCCGCATACCGCAGACACCCTTTTGCATATAGAAGCTGACGAGCAGCGCTGGCAGGTAAGCCGGGTTGTGCTGGCAGCTGGACATGAATGTACAGAGATCGACGCGCTGGCACATTTACCGCTGCGACCGGTACGAGGTCAGGTAGAGGCCTTGCCAAGTCAGCGCCCTGTTAACCAGCTTAAAACGGTGTTATGCCATAAAGGGTATCTCACACCTGATTGGCAGGGCCGTCATGCGCTGGGCTCAACCTATGTGAAAGGCGATACCGATACCACGCCCCGTGAAAGTGAAAGCGCACAAAACCTGGCGATTCATGCCAAAGCACTAGCGCATTATGATTGGGCCCATACCCTGACTCATGACAATGACGCCAGGGCGGCTATCAGATTGGGCACTGCCGATCATCAGCCTATTGTAGGCGCAGTGCTAGCGCCACACACGATTACCGAACGCTACCACGACCTGTATCAAGGAAAGCATGTAAACAGTTACCCTGAGGTGAGTGAGCTACAGCAACTGTTGGCGTTTACCGGCCTTGGTTCGCGCGGGCTTACCACGGCCCCGCTGATGGCAGAGGTACTCGCCAGTCAACTGTGCCACGAGCCCTTGCCCATGAGCGAAACCCTGCTCCAGGCAGTGGCCCCTGAGCGATTCCAACTGCGTAACTTACGTCGGCCACCTGCGTAATAGCGTTACCCTTTGGTGAACTTGATCCGGCCACCCACAGTACCCCGTTCGCTGCCATCACTGGGAATCAGGGCATCCGCTACGTAGTACGGAATTAACATCTGCGCACTGGCAACCACCGAATGCGACTGAATACCAATGATCCGGGCATTGACCATAACACCGCCCTGATGTCTGGCCATGGTGCCGGTCAGCACAAAATCTAACGGCAAGTTGGTGTCTAACTCTAAGTAATCACGGGTTAACAGAAAATCACCTTCCGGGGTGACACGGATGAAGTCGGTAGCTTTAAAGTCGATAACCGGAATACGAAACTTATGCAACTCATGCACAAACGATTCTGCCATTTGCTGACCCAGCAAATTGGTTTTGTTTAATTCCGAATCCAGTAACGCGAAATGGGTTACCCCAATGGGCGTTTGGTTATTCACTACTTCCATATTGGCAACCAGATCTTGTGTCAGTACCTTCACGTAGTCGCCCACGTGTTTGCTCAGAGGTCGGCCTTTGTAGGCGCCCTGTGCGCTGGAATACACCGGCGGCTGCCCGGGTAAGCCGTAATTATCTGTGTCATCGGTTGCATCGGTTACTGGCGGCGGCTGACTACCCGGCGGATAGAGATCGCGAGCAGTAATGTCCATTACGGATAAGCGGCTTGCCTGAGCCGATTGAGCAACCTCATCATCCATAACCTGGCAACCGGCTTGCGTAAGCGCTAAAACGAATACAACGCTGAGTCCTGCTATTTTACTCATAACCACTACCCTTTATTTTCTGTGCGATACAACCGGCCATTACGTGTCGTCACCTGCTCTGTTTGCCAAAACAATTCAGCCGGGAAAAAGCGCGTAGCGGCTGCCACTACATCGCGGGTTTGTGCGTCGACAATACGTGCATTGACTATGGCACCGGCTTCCTGATAAACCAATGTGCCGGTAATAAAATAATCAATCCGGCCCATGGCAGTCAGTAATTCAATGTCCCGGGACAATACGCGATCTGAACTATCACTAACGATAATATCCTGGGTTAAGCGAAATTCCTGGGCGGTAAAGCCGCGCTTGGTCGCTTCGGTGAGCAACCCCTCTTCCAGTTGATGCCCGAGCAGTTGCAAAGGATGTTGCAGGTTTTCATCGTAAGCGAGCGAGTCAACCGGTACAAACCCTGTCACGGCGTAACGTGACTGTCGCGCCGGCCGCAGGTTAGCAAACAGTTCATTAGCTAACACATAGGTATGGTATTCAACGTTGCCCAGTGCAGCGTCGGGGGCCTGGTCATTGATGAGTTCGATATTGTTATTGTTGGGTGCTGAACTGCAACCCCCTAAGGTGCCCAGCAATAACATGCCAAGCAAGAAGGTGATCTGAGTCGCTTTGCGCTGCACAAAAATTGTCATTGGTCGATCCTGCTCTATCTTGATATGGCAGGTATTGCAATAATCACACCATTTTACAATGTAGCAGAATCATAGTGTCGCCCCTGCATTTAAAGTAATGCGGTGCGATTAAAGGCACAATAGCGGCAATATTATGCCTCTTCGTTGTTGGCAGCCAGCAGTTTTTGCCATAGTGCAAGCACTGCTTGCTGGTCGGCTTCTTCAAGCTCGTTGTTATTAAATGCCTGGCTGAGACTGCGCTGCATATTATCGGCTAATTGTGTCAGGCTGGCCGTGCTGTCGAGTTCAAGCTTACGCGCTTCTACGGCGAAATGCCCCTGCAAGTAACTGGCAATGAACAAATCGTTGTCGCTTCCATGATCAACCACCGCATCAAGCGACTGATCAATCTTTTCAACAGTGGCAACAAATTGCGCCGGAGCCGGTACGTGTGGCTGCATACTTCTCTCTTTCCTACATTTAACAGTTAACAATAGTGACGAATAAAACTGACTCAAAGGGCCATGTAAAACCCTCTTAATGTAAAGGGTAATACACCCGATCATCGTAGCCGGTAATTACTGCAATAATGCCGCTTAGTGCGCTATCCAGAGCGTCATCGCCTGTGTCACAACGTAGCGGTCGCCCTTCGAGTTGCTGCAACTTTTGTTTACTGGCTGCTATATAAAAATTATCGCGCCCGATGGCTTGCAAAACTGCCGGGCTCAATTGTTGGTTGCCACGGCCAAACACATGTCCCTGCCCGCCAATAGCTGTAATAATTAAACGGCTGGGCGCGTCTGAAACCAAATCAAATAGCTGCCGGGCAGTAACATCAGCAGCCAGCACACGGCCATCTTTGACCACATCTACGCCCAACAGGGTATTTGGCAAACCGAGGCGGGACATTACTTCGGCAACCGTAGAGCCTGAACCCATGACATACAGATACTCAGGCTCTTCGAGAATCATTTCGCTGATGTATTCAGCGATCTCATTGATCACCATAGACTCGTCTTCACGACCGCCCATTTTAACCGACTGCACATAAGTCAGTTCATCCGGTACCTGCATTTCGCCAAAATGGCGCGCTTGTACCCTACCCTGACGAAAAGCTTGCTCGTCGATATCACGCACTTCGGCCTGTCGCACACTGACTAATTCGCCAGTGAGCATTTTAGCTACCACTTCTCCGGCCGCCGACGGCGTCACAGCATAGACACCGGAATGTATTTTACATCCGGCTGGCACTCCCAATACGGGAACGCTGTCTTCAACGATATGGCAAACGTTGCGCGCCGTGCCATCGCCACCGGCAAACAAAATCAGGTCGACGCCGGTTTGAACCAGCGCCTGCACCGCTTGTTCGGTATCTGAGGCCTGAGTAGCGGCAGTGTTGGTGGTGTAAACCACTTCGTGAGATAAATGCAGGGAACGACAACAATCTTCACCCATTTCGCCACTCGCTGTGAATAGGGTTAAAAGGTGTTCAAGCCCTTTTAATTTAGCCAGTGCCCGGCGCATTTTGTCGTTTGCCTGCTTCGCCGCCCCCATGCCCAGTGCCTGTGCACGAATCTCTTCGCCGTCACTCCCTTTTAACGCCATTGCGCCACCAATGCCTGCAAAAGGATTAATCACTACACCTAGTCGAAACGCTTTAGCCCCGGTTGTCATCGGGATACTCCTTTTCCAGCCAGGTTGCTGTCAGTGATGGGCCGTTAAATTGTTTTTGCAGGGCGGTGATAAACATTTCAGCCCGGCGCGGAAACCCGTGCTCTATATAGTGCACTAACTGCCCTCTCACGCGGGCGGTAAACCCTGCCCGATCGGGTTCAACACCATTTAAGTTATCCGTACTGACCTGAAAACGGCGACCTGCCGCTACGGTCATGGCCCACTCCAGTGCCTGGGGTTTGACCTCAACCTGCTCAAATTCAAATTGTTGCTTCGCATCACGGCCATCCGGGCAATACCAGTAACCGTAATCCTCAAGTAAACGGCGTTTTTCACCGGCAATACACCAATGAGCAACTTCGTGTAGCGCACTGGAGAAATATCCGTGCGCAAAGACAATTTGGTGGTAGTCACAACGTGTATCGCCAGACCATTCCACGTTTTGCATATCCGTGCCAGCAGGTAAATATACAGGCTCATCGCCGCCTTTTATTAAACGCGTATTGTAGGTCGCATAAAAGGTTTCATTGAACAGCGTTATGAGCGGCGCGACATCGGGGTCATCGTCGTCCAGAACTACTTGTGCACGGTGAGCAACGGCATACTGCATAAAGGTAATCAATTGTTCGCTGAGTTTAAATTACGGTCGGTTAAGGCCGCGCAGGATAGCAAAATCTGCCAGCCTGCTCCAGATTTGTTGGTCTGTTTGGGTTAGTTCTAATCAGAAGGCAGGCTTTTGCTCTGCCCAGTTTAGCAACGCATCCAACGCAGGGCACAACGCCTGCCCCCATTCAGTTAACCTATATTCAACCTTGGGCGGCACCTGCGGATATACCTTACGCTGAATAATACCGTCAGCCTCCAGCTTTCTCAGTTGCTGAGAAAGCATCTTTTGCGAAATGCCCGGAATAAGTTTCTCAAAGTCAGAATAACGTTGCACTTTTCCATCGAACAAATGAAAAAGGATAATCAACTTCCAGCGCCCTTCTAGTAATTTAATTGCGTCGAGCGCGTCAGCCGCTGCACTAGAAGGCGTATAAATCTTTCTCATAAGTATGCCACTTACTTTTTTGTGCGTTCTTGATTATTTGAAAGTTTAAGAAGAAACTTCCTGTTAAACAATATACAGCAGGAGAAATTCATATGAACATTCAGTTAGCGAAACCCATAGATAAGTACTTTGACATCAGCAACGGCATAGACTCCGCTCAGGTGAAAGAATGTTTCACCTCGAACGCAACTGTGTACGACGAAGGTGGCACATATCAAGACCTTGCATCTATTGAGTTCTGGCTGCAAGAGACGCGTAAAAAGTATCAATTTAGCGCAAAGCCTATAAGTGTTGACACAAAGGAGCAGCTAGTAATTGTAGTGGCAGAAGTCAGCGGGAAATTCCCGGGCAGCCCAATAAAACTGAATTATACCTTTGTACTTAGCGGTGAAAAAATTCAATCACTGGAGATCGCATAATGGTTATGGATTTCACTCTGAAAGGCAAAAAAGTGTGAGTGACTGCCGGTACGAAAGGAATAGGTGGCTAAGTTGAAACGCTCTTTCGGGATTGCAGCGCGAGGGGGGAGCATTACTGTTCATGTCACCACGATTTAACGCGAATTGCCTTTACCAGAATCAACTACTGCCTATACTGCTGCCGGGGGGGTTGAAACAGGGGCATCAGTAGCCCTGGCCGAACGACTTGCTCAGCACGAAGTCACGGATGACGGAGGCGGCAAGCACCCCATTAAGGAATCACTTGGAAGCATTTCGATTGAGCGACCATCAAAGCCAGCTACAGTAAAAACCTATCGCATTTGTCGCATCTCCGCGCGTGTCAAGCTGTCCGGTGGAGCGTAACGGAACAACTTTGAGCGCCTTGTCAGGCGTAATTTGATTAACCGTAAAAAGGTCGAACCTCAACTGAAGCATGACATGCGATAGCAGCATTATGCCCCCACTCTTCAGCAGCCTTTATATCAGGAGCCTCCAAAATCCACAAACCATCCATGAAATGTGACGCATTAAGAAATGTGCCCTCGGTACGTGAGAGAGAATTGGATTTTTCTCTTCGAAGAGCGACTGCACACTCAGGTGGCTTTAAACCACCGACAAAAACTCTGACTCCCGCATTAACCATTTCTAAATTTAATAGATCTATATCCGCCTTCATTTCTTTATCAACTGAGATCTTAGGATCAAAATCATTACCTCTGTAGATCGTTATCAGATATTTACCCATGTGTTTATCCCTTACGTCCAGACACGATAACTCCCAGTGAAATGCTACCCTTCGCATTTTCGTGAGTTAGCTGAAAGCCACCGGAGCGTCGTCCGGAAGCATAATTAGCTTCTCTAGATTAAATCATTTGAAGGCTATCATGAATAAACATAGCATGATTTTTGTCGGATTGGATACGTGCAAAGAATCCCATTAAGTGGTTTATTATGAGGAACAATGTGGGGCATAATGAGCAGTGACCACCACAAATTTACACTCAGGTTATTAACCTGCATCACTCAGGTTCCAAAAGCCTGTTAGAAGATATGCCCGACGAACTACCGCTATGACCGAGGTCGGCAGGCTAAAGAATTCATTGCTCACTTCCGTAGTCGCTCTAAGCGGCCATTAGCCAGTTTCTGCCTGCTCCAGATTTGTTAGTCTGTTTGGGGTAATATAGTGTATCTGTATTATTATTTTCATTTGCACAAGGATGCTCCGTGGTCGATGCAATAATTGCCCATTTGCAGCAGGTCAATGCCCGGCGAACCGAAGCCGAAAACATGCAGTTATTATCTTCTATCCACACTCTGCAGCAATGGCAGTGTGAACGTCTATTGGCTACCCATGCTGAAATGGCGCAAAAGCCGGCTTATGCCAAAGCCATGGACTTTTTTGTGGATGAACTTTATGGGCCTAAGGATTTTAGTCAGCGTGATGCCGATCTCATGCGGGTTATCCCCAAGCTTGCTAAAGCCCTGCCCAATAAGGCTATGCAAGCCATCGAACAAGCTTTGTGGCTGAACGCATTATCTTTTGACCTGGATATGGCGGTTGCCAGAGAATTGCGCGAACAACAGCCCCCTCTCGGTGAACCGCTTAACCGTAGCACCTATGCCAAAGCCTACCGCGCAGTAGGCCGCACAGCCGACCGTGAACAGCAAATTAATATCGTTGCCAATTTAGGCCAGCAATTAGCCGATGTCGTGCGCATTCCCGGGATCGGATTATTAATAAAAGTGTCGCGCCGCCCCGCTAAACTAGCCGGTTTGCTCAGCATGCACGAATTTCTGCAGCGTGGCTTCAGCGCCTTTAAAGATCTCGGTGATGTGAGCGCTTTTATTGAACCGGTGGTAGCGACAGAAACTGAACTCAATGCAAAACTACTCGATAGCCGTATCGACCTTACTGAAGAGAACCCACTTCCAGATGTCTGAATCCACCCCCTGGCAGTACGCCAATCCTTTTATCACTGACTGGCTCATCACTGCCAATGAGATTGACCATTATAACCATGTCAACAACGTGGCCTATCTGAGCCAGCAAGAGCGCCTTGCCTGGGCGCACTCAAAAGCGCTTGGTCTGGGCTTTGAGCATTACCAGCAGGCGGGTAAAGGCATGGTAATTTTTCGCCATGAACTCAACTACATTAAACCGGCATTTATAGACGACACACTGCAATGCGCCACCTGGATAACCGACTGCGACGGCAGACTATTGCTGACCCGCGAGTTCCAGTATATTCGGCAAAGCAGCGGCGAAACAATCTATCAAGGCCGTACACAATTTGCATGTATTAAGCTCGATACCGGCCAACCCAGCCGCATGCCAAAGGCCTTTGCAGACGTTTATAGGCCTGCCTGTGTTGGCCAATCATTAACGTAACATAAGGCGCCTGAAATAATGCACCACACCAGAATGATTGCTTTGTGCCTGTGTGTGTCGATTGCACTCAATGTGTATTTATTGTGGCCTGGATTACATAACGCACAACAGCCCTTGCAGCAGCACCAACCATCAGTTGTTACATCACCAGGGGCTGACCGCATCGTTGAAGTGCCGGTAACGTCACAACAACCAGCAGCCCCGCTGGCGGCTAAGGGTACTTTACAGTCTGGCAGAACAACGGTAAGTGAAGCGCGCCAATGGTTCGACAGTGGTGAATATGCCAGGGTAGAACAATATATTATTGAAGCGCTCAGGGAGTCGCCACACTCTGCCGATCTGTTACTGCTGGAAGCCGACCTAATGTTGGCCACTAAACCCTTAGCCACTGCCGTGCTGCACTTTTATACATTGCTAGAACTCGCCGTATTCTCTCCCCAACAACATGCCGATCTGACTAAGCGAACCGAAACGCTGGTCAGCAATGCCGTTAACGCGTTATACAATGCCCGCGACTGGGATTTACTGGCGCGTTTTATTGAACCGCTTTACCAGTTAAACAGCCGTGATGAATACCTCACGCTAAAACTCGCCGAAGCCTATGCCAGGCAACAAAAATTTACCCTCATGGAAGATACCCTTGCCAGCCTTGAACCGGACAATCCCGGCGCGCGCAGTATCCGCCAACGCTACGGCTATATCAATGACTCCATTAACAATAACCAGCAGGAAGACGGCACAACAATTTCTCCAGACACTGCGTATACACGGATTGCGCTAACGCGTTATGGCGATCAGTTCATTGTCGATGCCAATGTTCTCAAGCACCCGGCAGCGCTATTAATTGACACTGGCGCTAGCAGCACCGCAATAAGTTTTGAGCTTTACCGGGTTTTGCAACGCAATAATAGTATTCAAGTAATGGGACTTTTTGACGTACGCACCGCTGGCGGCCTGATCCGCTCACCACTAGTACGCATTCAAAGCATGTGGCTAGGTCCATTCGAACTTGTTGATATTGGCGTACTCGTATTGCCGCGTAATACCATGTTAAATACCGATGGTTTACTCGGTATGAACGTCCTTAAGCAGTTTAACTTTAAGCTTGAGCAAGGCAGCTCGGAACTGTTATTAACGCCAAGATGATACAATTATTATTCTAAACAAGCTAGCGACAGCCAGAGTATGGTGGGCGAACACTTTTCATCTGCAAGCAAAAGCTCAGTGAAAGGTGAAAAATGTACTATCTTTTAATGGAATACAAAATCTACTTTGTACAAACTTCCGAGTATTAGCAGTTATGACGATAGTAACCACTTTTTATGTAATGAGCAGCGGTATAATGTTTGCTGTAGCGGCAATTATGCTATTGCTTCTTGTTTACAACAAAGTGCCTTCAAAAAACCGATTCATCAGAGTATGGGTTTTACTTACAGCCCTCACCGCAGGCTCGCTACAATACATTCATTTTCTGCATTACCAGGCTAGTAACGTTGCAGAGTCTTTCTTTTATAGCTCACTAAAACACCACCTCGCCATTTGGCTGTGCTTTTTTATTGTCGTCATGGTTACGATGTTAACAAAGAAGCTATTTTCGAAACCCGTTTTACTGCTTTTCTTTGTGTATACCGCGGCAATGTCAATATTTAGCTTTAGCGCCGACATACCGCTACGCTACGCTGAAGCACCCGTGTTATTTGAACAGCAATTGTTCTGGGGAGACACCGTATATACATTAACTGGGCCCATATCAAATATTGGTATGGTCAGAGATATTGGCTTTTTCGTCGTTGCGTTGTGGATTGTATTATCGTTATTTTTGTACGTAAAGGAAGCCAAGCCCCAGGAAGTTAAGTTCATTGTATGGTACCTGGTACTCGTAGTTGCGTTATCGATCCACGATTCACTGGTGATTTTTATTGGCTTTGAAAACATCATTTTATCGCTGAGTGGTTATGTTTATCTGGTTGCCGTATTTGGCTTTTTCATTTTCAAAGGCTACCTGGAAATGCAAGATAAACTAAAAAACCTGGCTTACAACGATAACATTACTAAAACGCCCAACAGAGCCAGTATTCAGGCCGATCTTGAACTCCTGTTAGAAGACGCAGAGCACCCTGAACAGCTGCCAGTCTGTGTGTTAGACCTCGACCATTTTAAAGTTTTTAACGATGCGTTTGGCCATGATATTGGTAATCAGATACTGGCGAAAATAGGCAGCCGTTTGCTTAACTTTAGCCAGGAGCGGGGTATGCTGACCTCTCGATTTGATAAAGACAGATTTATCGTATTGATAATAACCCCCTCACCAGACATCACTTTACAGGGGTTAGCCAACGAATTACATCAACTGGTAAAACAGCCGCTGCAAATAGACGACCGGATTATTGAACTTGGCTGCACCATCGGCCTCTTTACCCTCGACATGAAAGAACTTTCAGCGTCTCAGGATATTTTTATTATTGCCGAGCGCGCAATTGAACACGCAAAAAAAGTGGATAAAGGCGGTACTTCTGTGTATTCCGATGTGGCACAAGATAGCAGTTTGCAAAAGCTTAAAATGAAGCTCGCGTTAAAAAATGCTATACGGAACGACGAAATTGACATTGTATTCCAACCCCAGTTTACCCAGAATGAAGCGCTATATGGCGCCGAAGTGTTGGTTCGTTGGCAAGATGAAGATGGACGGTTCATTCCTCCACCGGAATTTATTGCCATTGCTGAAAGTTTTGGTTTGATTCACGATTTGGGCAAATTGGTTTGCCGCAAAGCCGCTTCCCAGCTCGCGCCACATCGCCAGTGGTTGCTTGATAATAATCAGTGTATCTCAATTAACGTGTCGGCCTGGGAGTTTACCCGCTCTACATTTATCGAAGATGTCCTGAAAATACTCAAAGAGTTTAAATTACCCACCTCGCTATTTACCTTAGAAATCACTGAAACGGCCCTGATTCAGGATGTACAAGAATCTAAGCAGCAACTTAGGAAGTTGCGTGAACATGGTTTCAGAGTAGCCCTTGATGACTTTGGCACCGGCTATTCATCGCTGAGTTACTTACGAGAGCTGCCTTTTGATATTCTGAAAATTGACAAGGCGTTTGTGGATGATTTGAACATCACTGAACACCAGTCGATGATCAATGGCATTATTACTATCGCCAAAGCAATTGGCTTGTCTTCTGTCGCAGAAGGTGTAGAAGATGCCTCGCAACACATACGGCTAAAATTAATGGGCGTCGATGTCATGCAAGGATACCACTTTGCCCGGCCCATGCCATTTGACGAATTCAACGTACAGTTTATTCAGCCTGATGAATTCGCTGGGCAGTCAAAAAAATAGCTGCTGCTCGCTTTATCGCTGATCGTCAGTAATTCAGCTCAAACTTTGTGTGGGCGTCGCACAAAGTCTGGCTGACTGATAAGCTAAATGGATGACAGGCAGGCCACTAAAGTGCCATAGCGATACGGGTCCCCTGCTCAATGGCCCGTTTAGCGTCGAGTTCTAATGCTTCGTCGGCACCGCCAATTAAATGGTAGGGCAATGTAAGCCCCTCAACCAGAGCGCGCTGCGGCTCCTGGCCAGCACAAATAATAATGTTGTCTACATCCAGGATCTGGCTTTCGTCGCCAACACTGATATGCAGGCCCTCATCGGTAATTTTATGGTACTGCACGCCAGGGATCATTTTTACGCCCTTCATTTGCAGCCCCTTACGATGCGCCCAACCAGTAGTTTTACCCAGCCCTGCGCCGATCTTTGATGACTTTCGTTGCAGTAACACTATTTGTCGCGGAGATGGCTCAGGTTGCGGTGTCATACCTTCAACACCGCCACGGGCGTTAAAGCTCATATCAATCCCCCACTCGCGCATAAAGGCGGGAATATCCTGGCTGGGTACCGATTTACCATGACTTAAGAATTCAGCCGTGTCGAAGCCTATACCACCGGCGCCAATGATAGCCACGTTCGCCCCCACAGGCTGTTTATCGCGAAGCACATCCAGATAAGTCATTACTTTGGCGTGTTCAATGCCTTCTATATCAGGCGTACGCGGCACAATGCCGGTGGCCAGCAGTACTTCATCAAAACCACCCTCATTGAGGATCTGCGCCGTTACTTTGGTATTGAGTTTAACCTCTACGTCATGCAGCGCTAACTGGCGATTGAAATACCGTAAAGTTTCATAAAATTCTTCTTTACCGGGAATTTGTTTGGCAATATTAAACTGACCGCCGATTTGCCCGGCGCTATCGAACAACACCACACTGTGCCCACGCTTCGCCGCCGTGGTCGCGGCTGCCAGCCCGGCGGGCCCGGCACCAACTACTGCAACGCGCTTTTGCTGTTCTGCAGGCTCCATTTTGTACATTAACTCATGACATGCGAACGGGTTGACCAGACAACTGGTGAGCTTACCCACAAACACATGATCAAGGCAGGCCTGATTACAGCCAATACAGGTGTTAATTTCGTCACTGCGCTGTTGCTCGGCTTTAACTACAAAGTCCGGATCAGCCAAAAACGGTCGCGCCATAGACACCAAATCCGCATCGCCTCTGGATAGCACGGTTTCGGCCACGTCAGGCATGTTAATGCGGTTTGAGGTAATCACCGGAATTGACAGATGTTCACGGAATTTTGCCGTCACCCAGGTAAACGCGGCGCGCGGTACTTTGGTGGCAATGGTGGGTATACGCGCTTCATGCCAGCCAATGCCGGTATTAATGATGGTTGCGCCGGCTTTTTCTATTGCTTTGCCAAGGGTAACGACCTCGTCGAAGGTCGAGCCACCCTCAACCAGATCGAGCATGGACAACCGATAAATAATAATAAACGCTTCGCCCACGGCTTCGCGTACCCGGCGCACCACTTCTATAGGCAGGCGTATCCGGTTTTCATATTCGCCGCCCCATTCATCGGTACGCTGATTAGTGCGTGAAACTATAAACTGATTTAAAAAATAGCCTTCTGAGCCCATAATTTCGACGCCATCGTAACCAGCCTCATGCGCCCGTTTAGCGGTTGCCACAAAGTCGTTAATTTGACCATCGATCTCTTCGCTGCCAATGGCTCGCGGCTTAAACTGGTTAATCGGCGCTTGCAGCGCTGATGGCGCAATTAAGTGAGGGTTATGGGCATAACGGCCGGTATGCAGTATTTGCATACAAATTTTACCGCCGTTGGCATGTACTGCATCGGTAACCTGCTTATGCTCTGCCACCGCTTGCTCAGAATCGAGCATCTTGGTTTTAATGTGCACGCCGCCTTCCTGATTAGGCCCGATACCGCCGGTTACCATAAGCGCGACACCGCCGCGTGCCCGCGCAGCGTAAAACTCAGCCATGTGCACATGGCCATTGGGCATTTCCTCAAGACCCGTATGCATTGATCCCATTACCACCCTGTTTTTGAGCTGGGTAAAGCCCAAATCGAGTGGTTCTAATAAATGCGGAAATTGTGGATGTGGTGTTGTAGTGGCCTGACTCATGTGTACCCCTTGTTAGCGAATTCGCCTGTTACCCGCTCAACATAAAACGGGCCTTGATAACTAAACAGTGTCAAGATAGGCATTTAATTTGACACTGTCAAGATTAACATTATGCTATTTAGCATAGTCAACACAGTGGATTTTGCATGGCGCAATCAGTATCAGCGGGCAACCAAACCTATCATCATGGCGACTTAAGAACAGCCCTGGTGGATGCCGCGTCACAACGCATTGAACGTGAAGGTATTGCGGCATTGTCGCTACGCAAACTGGCAGACGACATTGGCGTATCAAGATCAGCGTTGTATCACCATTTTCGAGATAAAAACGCGCTGCTGAATGCGGTGGCCGCACGCGGTTTTGATCAGTGGTTGTCGATGACACAGGATCGCGACCAGGCACAGAATATAAAAGCACACGAACGTCTTAAGCAGTTTGTGCATGGTTATATTCGCTGGGCAATCGCTCATCCGCAGCTATACGATATTATGTTCGGCCGCCCTATCTGGAAGCACAAACTGGCCGATGAGGAACTCAAAGAAATAGCATTTCCTGCGTTTCAGTATATGTTGAATCTTATTTCTGACTGGCAACAACAAGGTTTATTGTTACAAAACGAACCAGCACTGCGGCAAACGCAGGTTATCTGGGCGACGCTTCATGGCCTTGCAAAGCTCATTATCGACGGCGTGTATGACGACTCGGCGCATATTGACGATATGTGCAATTGCGCCGTGGCAATGCTGTTAAGCCAGCACCGCGAAACATAAACTTCACACAAAACGCTTAGGTTAGCTTTGCGCGTCGCGTATCCACTGTGCGGCGCGTTCGGCGATCATGACTGTCGGCGCATTGGTATTCCCCCCCACCAGCGTAGGCATTACTGAAGCATCGACAACGCGAAGCGCAGCAATTTTACGCACGCGCAACTGCGTATCGACAACTGCCATAGGATCGTCATCCGCGCCCATTTTACAAGTACCTACAGGGTGGTAAATGGTCTCTGCTTTATCGCGGATATACTCCGCAATGGCATGGTCGGAATCGAGGTTATGGCCATCAATGCTCAGGTATCCGCCAAATTGAGCCATCGTTTTGCTGTCGAGGATACGTCTGGCATAGCGCACAGCATCGGTTAGCACGGTTAAATCCCGCTCATGTTGCAGGTAATTCGGATCAATAGCCGGATGATCAGCCGGATGGTTGCTCTGCAGGCGAATTTCGCCGCGACTTTCCGGGTACAGGCAACATACGTGGATCCCATAGCCAAAACCATGTACAAAGCGCCGCCCGTGATCGTGTAAAATCGCCGGCAAAAAATGTAGCTGAATATCAGGAAACTGCTCCGCCAGTGACGAACGCACAAAACCACCAGCCTCAGCCACATTAGACGAAAAGATGTGGTCGCGCTTAAATAAATAACGAAATGCAGCGTTAATGTAATGCGGCAACGCCCGTGCTGCAATGGGGTAACCCACCGGCGATTTAGTGCGATACTGCACAATGGCATCGAGATGATCCTGCAGATTTTGCCCTACGCCAGGTAAATCCTGTTGCACATATATGCCTTTATCCTGCAACGCCTCAGCAGGGCCAATTCCAGAGAGCATTAACAAGTGCGGCGAGTTAATGGCCCCGGCGCTGATAATCACTTCGCGGCCAGCCATTAAACGCATGCCTTTGCCTTTCACTCGCACCTGCACACCAGTGGCGCGTTTAGGTGTATGTTTGTCGGCCCCTTTTTTAATCAGAATGCGCTCGGCTAACGCGCGGGTAATAATAGTGAGGTTTCCGCGTTGTTTCGCCTCACTCAGGTAAGCTTTAGCAGTTGAGCAACGCTGACCATTGCGCTGCGTAACCTGATACAACCCCAGCCCTTCACGTTGGCGGCGGTTAAAGTCATCAACTACCGCTAGCTCCACATCACCGGCGGCGGCGACAAACGCATTGGACACCTCGGCCACATGGCGCAAATCACTGACATCCAGAGGACCGCCGACACCATGAAATTCGTCGGCCCCGCGGCAATAGTTTTCGGCACGTTTAAAGTACGGCAAAACCGAGTCGAAATCCCAACCTTCTGCGCCTTCTTTGGCCCAGCGGTCGTAATCTTCTGCCTGACCGCGTATGTAACACATTGCATTGATAGAACTTGAGCCCCCAAGCGTTTTACCGCGCGGCCAGAATAATTCCCGGTGATTAAGATGCTCTTGTGGCTCGGTATTATAGCCCCAGTCTAGACTGTCGAAGCGGGACAATAACGAGAGTCCGAAAGGTATATGAATAAAGGGGTTTCGATCGGCACTACCGGCCTCAACCAAGCACACCCTGATGAGCGGATTTTCGGTTAACCGAGCCGCTAATACGGCGCCAGCTGAACCGCCGCCAACAATCACGTAATCAAACTCCCTTACCGGTATTTGCATGATAAGCTATTGCTCCGAGCACAAGGTAACTGATTGTACCAGTGCTGTATAAGCTACGCCATCCGGCGGTTAATCGCAAAGATTTTTAGTGGTTGTCTGCGGTTAAAATGCGCTAAGATGATGCAACACAATAACCCGGCATATAGCAATTAGCGCTGGTTAAATTCGGCAAGTTATATTGGGTAGCAACAAAAAGGTACGACTCGCACTATGTCCAAACCAATACACGTAACCGTTATGCTGGACACGCCGTGCTGTTAGATCAGTTTAGCTGGCGCGATAAGGTAAACCTGGCTGTAGGATATTGTTTGCTAAAAACTGGTCGCCTGCAATACGATTTATTTACCGAACAAGAGCTAAACGACCTTATTACGCCATATTTCCCGTTGACTGAAACCCTCGACATTCCTATCGGAGAAGGCCATTTAACCTGTCTGGAAGGCGAGTTAACTATGCCTTTGGCAACTAACCGGCTGACGCTGCAATTGCTCTGCGCTATAGAAGTTAAAGTAATGGGCAATACCATTTATAAAGCACAGGTTGCTGCGGGTGTCAGTGCTTTGCCTAACTATTTTCCGGCCACGCAGACTCTGCATATTACCGACACTCAGGTAGACTTTATTCATTTGCTTAATGGTCGCTACAGTTTGGTAAAAAATACACAGTTCTTAATAGAGCGCCTGTTGCCCGTGTCGGGAATTGGCTCGCTGCTTAGCCAACCTCTGCGCTCAGCATTAAATGTTGTGTCGGCAGGCTCTTCTGATCAGGCGCTGGACTATCTATCGCTTTACTTACATGGCAGTACCGAGCGTATTCTGGATTACCATAAACCGCGCATCGTAAAAGAGTTACTCACCAAACTTGACGAACGGGCACTGGAGTATTCAATGCGTAACGATCACTGGCGCGAGTTTTTATTTGCTCGCTGGGGACAGCGCGTCTGTGTAGAAAACAACGAATTACGCTTTTACTTTACGCCGGAATAATCGAGTTACACGCCATAATTGGAACAACCCTGACAGAGTTACCACAGACTAACTCGCACAACTAGCGCTGTGAGTATTTAAAACTGAATGCATACTCACTTTCACCGTGTTCACGTAAATAGCTTAACCTTTTCGCGGCTTCGTCTACCGACGGGATATGGCCTTCCGGTATCCACCACATAACATAAGAATGGGTATCAAGCGGATAGAACCATTCTTTTTTACGTTTTAAAAAATGTATGTGATGGGTTTTAAACATGAACTGTTTAAGAGACTCAACATCCTGCCATACCGACATATTAACAATGACACCGGGCTCCATCGGTATTTTAATGTCAGTTGCATTACCACTGTCGTCTTCAAGCCGCCAAATAAACCCAGGGCTGGATTCGGCAATTTTATTTACCGGCGCCAGATTATCAACAAAGTCGGCCATTTCAGGCGCTGTGAGCGGATATTTGGGTTTAGCGATATTGCATTGTGCAAGATGCATAGCACACTTCCTTATGAAAATACCTGATGACAAGTCCGTTGGACTCTTGCTGAACGGTTTACTGCCCCGTTGCTTTTCTTGATATTGGGATAATCCAACCTGATATCAACGTTTAGTGAGCAAGCCGCTGCCAGATATGCACCGCAAAATCAGCCTCGACACTGTTGATTCCGGCAAACGTTTCATCGGCTTTATCCTTTGGCAATCGCCAGTAATAAGGGGTCATTTCCAGCAGAGCCTGGCGAAGTGCAGGAGGCGCCAATGCAACTGTAAAGGTCACGCGCTGCGATGCAAGTTTGGTGAAACCAGTTTTTTCGTTAAAACTCACCTCGTGCGGGCGCGGCGTGTCGTAAATAGCCTGCTTTATTGACCACAAGTGATTAGCAGCCGGATCAACGGTTATTAATAAGCCGCCTTCGGCAATAATTCGCTGATATTCATTATCGTTGCCGGGCGCAAAAACTTGCAGGACGACATGTTGTGAGGCATCACTAAGAGGCAGTTTTACGCTGCTGGCAACGGCAAAGCGACACTGTTTGTAGCGTTTGGCGGCAATATCAACAGCATGTTTGGCAATGTCGCTACCGGCTGCCGATACTGTGTAACCCTCATGGGTAAGCGCATTGGCAATAAAGCCCAAGTAACTGCCCTCGCCGCACCCCGCGTCAAACAAGTGCACAGGGCTTGCGCTGTGAACATACTGTTTGATTTGTTCCACCAAAGCAGCCATAAGCGGTGCATAACCGCTGGCATCATGAAAACGCCGCCGGGCGTTCAGCATGGTTTTATCGTCACCAGGCTGTTTAGATTTTTTTTGCTGAACCGGTAACAGGTTCAGGTAACCGGATTTGGCTTCATCGAAGGTATGTCGGTTGGAGCAGCTCCAGCTGCGCCCTTGCTGCGATAAGGGGTGCTGGCATAACGGACAACGCCACATAAATAGACACTCTCAAACAAATAATGGCGCCAATATTAGCATGAAAGTGCGTTTAGTGATCTGACACTATCGACAGCGGCAGCTCGCTGGTGTGCTCACCGATATCATCGATACTCAGCGCAGGATCATCAATACTGGCCTCGAGCATATCAAACGCTTCGCGGCAATACTCAGCAAGTGGCTGTAGCGACTTTATTTTACTGTTACAACACACCAGCCCCACGTTTGCGGTGCCATTGTAGGTCATAATAGTGACGTTTACTCCGCCACCCGGTGTCATGGTGGAAATGGGGTAACAGGCTAACAGTTTGCTGTCTTTAAAGTACTTTTGCCGTTTGGGCCCGGGAATGTTAGACACCAGTACATTGGCAATCGGTTTTACCCAGTCAGAGATGTGCAGCCACTCAAATACCAGGGCACACGCCTGAATGACAATGGTGTAATTACTGAAGGCCGATGGGCGCGCACGCTGGGCAGCATGTTTAACAATACGATGATGGTAAATAATCTGCCGCAACCGCAGGTACGGATCGCTCTCGCCATGGGCCAATTGAACCGGAACAATAGCAATACGGTTGCCGGTGGTTTTTTCACCCGGCTTGCGCAAATTAATAGGCATGTTGGTATACAACGGCTGGGTAAACAGCTGGCCGTGATCCTGTAACAAACGGTGCATGCCGATATCGATAGCGGTTAGCAGCACTTCATTAGCCGAAGCGCGTGTGCGACGGGCTAATTGACGCACCCGGGCAAAGTCGAGGTCAAAAGTGGCCACCGCCCTGCCCGCTTTTACCTGTCCGGTTAATACGGTTTTAGTACCCGTAAATGGTACCGGCATGTAATGCCGGTTAATGCGCAGCAGGCGCAGCAATAGCCGCGTTGAAATAGCGATTAGATCGCAGGCCGACAACACCGCTTCTTTGACGTTAAGCCAGTAGCGTTTGTATCGGCCAAACGGTTGCTCACGCTTGTTGCGCCGCAACCTTTTTACCGCCCACAACGGTACAAAACCGCTGGGCTGAGGCGTATCCTGGTAACCGGCCTGAAACCAACGAACGAGCGTAGAACCGTCGCCATACAAATGATGGACCCGGGCGTAAATAGCAAAGGTACGTTGCCTGGGCGAATACAAAAAATGGTATTGCCATAAGGGCTTGTCGGGATCGAGCCGGGTTTCGTGCATGCGGGCAATAAACTCGTCGAGTGCCGGACGGTCAGCCAGTACATCAATCTGATGACACTGCACGTGGTAGTCCATGTGCATGTGTTTAACCGGCTGCAAACCAATTGGCCAGAGGTAAAATGCTTTTACCCTGCAGTTAAACGGCGGGCTCGCCCGCGCAAACGATTGCATATCGTCAAACAGATCATTAATATAAGCCTCAGGATCGCTCCCCTCAGGCATTTCGAGCAGTTGCAAACACCCTACGTGTTTTGGATTAGCTTTGGTTTCGGTAATCCAAAAGGAACGGTCGAGGAATGACAGTTTCTGCCCCATGCTTAGTCCTCAACCATGGGCGGGGTAAGATTCGCCATAGAATGATGGGAAATCGCCTTGCGTAATTGCAGTACAGTGTGCTCCTGTAGCCGAAAACGCGGTAACAGGGCTGTCATCATCAAACTCAACGCATGAAACTTTTGGGTTTGTGGATCGTGGCTGTTGCGCAAATCATCATACTGACTGGTTTGCGTTAAAATCATAATGATTAAGTCGGTAAGTAAGCGCTGTTCGGCGTTGTTAGCCAATAGCGTTTGTTGTGCAGCGAAGTTAGCCAATAATGTGGTTAAGCTGGATTCCAACTGACGGATTTGTTGTTTATGCCAGTGTTTTACCCTGGGGTATTTTTCGGCGAGATCGGCCGGACTACGAAACATAAACCGAAACAACTGCTGCTTGTCGAGTACGATAGCCAGAAAATAAAAGAAGTCTTCAGCAACCACTTTTTTTAACGTTGCAGGTTTGAATAGCGCAAGCATGGCGTCGCTGTGCCATTGCACCAGGCCATCGATAATTTGCTCTTTACCCTTAAAATGGTAATACAGGTTTCCCGGACTGATATCCAGTTCCATGGCAATATCGACCGACGTAACACTATTCTCACCGTGTTCATTAAACAAGGTTAATGCGGTTGCCAAAATACGTTGCGCCGTTTTGCCAGCCATAACAGTTAGCCTATCATTACCAGTGATAATTGCGCAAAGCCAGCCGCCATACCCAGGATGGCCCCGGTGAGAATTAACTTCCATTCATCCTGTTGGTATGCCGGACGCAAAATACCTTCGAAATCTTCAGGCCCCAGCGCCCGCAACCTGGCACAAAGATCGTCGCCCACCCGTAATGCCTGATTGGCGTAGTCGAAGGCGTAAAACAGGTATTTGTCTGAGTCTTCAAACAGGCGCTGTACTGCCATAGACTTCATCTTATAATAGTTTTCAGAACCAACACCCAAAGCAAAATAGGGCTGGGCAATGGCCACATAGCGCTCGATAGCGTCGTTTACATGCAGTTCAATAAGTTCCAGTAAATGCGCCGACCCCGAACCATGTAAAATCATATGGGTAATGTTTTTTGAGTTAATCAGTTTGTTTTCGATAATGTCGGCATACACCTTCGAGACTTCGTGCTGACGTTTTAAAAACATACCTTGCACGGTAAACCCCAATATGCGGATTGGCTTTTTAGGTTCAAAAATAATTTTAATGGCGATCCAGTTGGTAAAATAGCCCACAAACAAACCACCCAGTGGTAATAACCACCAGGCCTGAAAGTAATACCACAAAGCCATGGTAGGTAAGCCAAACAAAAACCCAAAATAAAAACCTGATCGCACGATAAAAGGGAATTCACGTTCGCCGGAGCGCAAAAAGATCTCGTTAATCAGTTCTGGCGAATTTACCAGTTGGGCCACCACCAGCTCTTTGATATCGAGAATTTCATTTACATTGTGCTGAAAGTCTTCGACCATTTTACTGACCACATAGGGAACGTCGTCTTCAATACGCCGGTACACCAGATTTTTGCCTTGCACAGGCAGCGATGCCCACAATTGCGGGGCTGACTCCTGCATAACGTCATTAACAATTTTACGCACCACCTGGTGCAAGCGGTGTTTAATTGCCTCGGTGAGTGCTTCGGGTTCAATACGGTTCGCCAGTTCTTCGACACTGAGCAAACGGCCCAAAACCAGTTCCACCTCAATTTCAGCCATTTCCCGGCGCTTTGCGGGGATCAGGCCCTGCCAGCCTAACAATGGCGGGAAACCAACAAACGTTAACGGGTAGAACATCATTTTGACGGCCAGATAATTGGTACTCCACCCTACCAGTGCGCTGATTAGCGGGATTGACAGCAAACTTAAGGTTTGTAAATTCCAGTCCATTTTAGGTGCTACAAGGCTGTGATTATAAATGTCATTGTTCAGGCTACTGTTTGCCCGGCCCGCGGTCAAATTAACTTTGTGTAAAGCTGTGTCTGGATCAAACACCTTTGGCCTGAATTAAGTAAAGCGCTATTGTACAAACTTTACCAGGTTGATCGTTGCAGAATTTGCAGCCGGCACTTAACCAGGCAAATTAGTTAGCTGATTCTAATTATGCGCTCTACACTGCCATTTAGAATAACGTAATTGCAGTTGCAGTAAGGCTACCAGCATTACTCGCGCCGCCGAAAAGCATAGCGGCCAGATGAGGTAACCAGTCTGTTGCATGAGGGGGATGTATGACGCTGTTTGAATCACCGTTAGTCGCGCTTGAGCGTGCCATGGCAAATGCCGGAACTTATCAGGAGTATAAAGAGGCCTGTGAAGCCCATGACCAACTCTCCGGTGCTGATGAATGGAAAGCCAAGGACCCCTGCCGCCTGTATGATTACCGGCTGATTCGTAAGCGGGTACAACGAATGCAACTGGCACAAAGTCAGAATAACATCCACAGCCTGATGTCGATTTTGCACGAGGGCTTACACGGTAACTTAGGCAATATTGCCAACCCCGAGCTACTGGACTACTGTAAAATTGGTACAAAACACCTGATTGAAGCGTTTATAAATCAGGTGGTCAGCGCGTTAGAGCATATTTATAACGCCGACGAAGCCGACGTGGTTTTTTACGATAAGCTGTCGTTTTTCGAAGAAACCGCCCACGCGTTCGGCCGTAGCTGCCTGATGTTGTCTGGTGGAGCCGGATTAGGCTTTTTTCATTGTGGCGTAGTGAAGTCCCTGAATGAACAAAACCTGCTGCCGTCGGTAATTTCCGGCGCCAGTGCCGGCTCTATTATCGCCGCCATGGTAGGCACCCGTACCCGCAGTGAGCTACTCGACGCACTCAGTGCCGGGTTTATTTACGAACATTTTCAAAACTGGCGATTATGGGGTGGCTTAGGGCGTAATAGTATTTTAGACAGCCGCGCGTTAGAAAACACACTGATTACTCTGTTCGATTTAACCACGTTTGAAGAAGCCTACAAGAAAACCGGCCGCCATATTACCGTGAGTGTGTCGCCCGCCGACTTGCATCAGTACTCTCGTTTATTGAACGCAAAAACCTCGCCCAAGGCTCTGATTATGCAGGCGGTAAGAGCCTCATGTGCAGTGCCCCTGTTATTTACGGCAGTACAACTTAAAGCCAAAACAGCCAGTGGAGATATTGTGCCATATATTCCCAACCGCCGCTTTGCCGACGGTTCGATAATGGCCGATCTGCCAATTGAAGGGTTATCGCGTTTGTATGGGGTAAACCACAGTATAGTGAGCCAGACTAACCCACTTGCCGTGCCGTTTTTATCGTCATCACGCACGCAGGCCAAAACACTCTCCAGCATTACTTTTCGCCATTTACGCCAGTTGGTTAAAGCCAACAGTATTTATGCGTTTGACCTGATGGAACAAATTGTACCTAATCGCAGTAGCAAACTGGCAATTCACAAAGTACGCTCGGTAATCGATCAGCAGTATGTTGGTAATATTAATATCCTGCCGCAAAAGCAACTACGAAACCTCATGCAGGTGGCCGCCAACCCTACCCTGCAAAGTATTGAAGAGCTTATCAGCAGTGGCGAAAAAGCCACCTGGCCACAACTCGACGTAATAGCGCGAAATACGCGGATCAGTGAAACCCTGCGCAGCATGCTCCGAAAACTCAAAGCCCGCGAAGCAAGATTATTCGACCATACACCCGAAGGTATTATGGAATAACGAAATACACCAACAGTCAGTTATTGGCGATATTGAAACAAAGCGACAAAGGCGTAGCCGTGACTGAACTGTGCTATCAACATGGCATGAGTTCAGTCCAACCATAAAAATCATGCTATGTTGGTTCATGCCAGCCTCAAAATGATTTAGTCTTAAGTAAACTAATATTACTCAAAGTAATACCCAGGCGCACATAGGGCGTAGTACATCAAGGAGAGAACTGTGGTAGTAATTTACGGAATAGATAGCCAACTGAACCCAATTAAGCGTCAAATGTCAGATGTGATTCACTCGTGCATGCAGTCAGTATTGGGAATGCCTGAGGATAAGCGCGCGCATCGCTTTGTTCCTCTATCAGTCGATGACTTTTTTTATCCCGGTGGACGCACTGAGTCCTACACTGTAATTGAAATAAATTTAATGAAAGGCAGACAGCCTGAAACCCAGAAATCACTTATCAAGTCACTTTTCAACGAAATCTCATCAACGCTGGGCATCTCCCCTGTAGATATTGAAATCACGATAAAAGAACAAGAAAAGTATCAATGGGGCTTTCGCGGTATTACTGGTGATGAAGCGACAGATTTGAGCTATAAAGTAAATGTATAACAAGCAGTTAACTCAATCGTTTCATTCGCTAGGAAAATAACACGTGGGCTCCCTGTGCTTCGCAAGGTATTGTAGGCCCCTTAGTTTTGCCCGTTATGAGGGCCGTTAAGCATCACAATGTGGAGAAGGTATGTTAAGTAATTTAATCATTAATAAGCGAATCTATTGCGCTCTTGCAGCAGCACTGATGTTTGCTCTTCTATCAATACCGGGTTTTCTGATGTCTGATTACTTGAAAGCCATTTCTAATCTAACATTATCGTTTGCTGCTTTTGTGTTTATATATGGTGAGTTAACTCGAATTAACTATGTCGTTGTTAGTCGAAGTGCAAAATTAGGAATAACTATAATCGGGCTGGCTCTGGTCTCAATATGTTTATATTTATTAATTATTCGGTATACCTAGCCAACGCTTAACAAGTTTGTTGAATGACTCAGGGCGTGAAGCGGACCCTTGAGTTATGCTCGTGCTGCTTTATTACTCCCCAGCAGTCACGCAGTGAATTGCATATCATAAAAAGAATTGCACACAGAAAATTCTCTTTACTAAATAATCCTGAGCTCAAAGCAAAATTGTATATCCGAGCTCACTACTGCGGCATTTTGTCGCATTGTCAGCACTGAGCGATGCCCTATACTGCCAAGCCAAATTTGGCTCACCAGTAATTCTATCTCAAGGACAACATCCATGCTGTCGCCCAGTCGTAAGTCATTTATCGTTTGTTTGAGCGCCTTAATAAGCCTGCAGTTTTTTTCATTTGCGTCAGCGCAAAATGTCGACCCAAATGATAGCGATAACAAAGCAGATAGCTGGGTCATTGAAACTATTGTAGTAACAGGTAAGAAAACAGAGGGCTATTCGGTTCCTCAGTCATCGTCAGCAACCCGTACCAATACGCCTCTTATTGAAGTGCCTCAGTCGGTACAGGTCATCACCGACACGCTATTAAAAGAACAGGATCTACGCCAGTTGGGCGAAGCACTCGTTAATGTTTCGGGGGTTACACCCACTCGCCCTGATGAGAACCTGTTCATAGCGCCCATTGTGCGAGGTTTTCCCGCAGAAGTTTACCTCGATGGTCTGCCAATTTTTGCTGGCAACCAGCAGGCTTACGATCCAGCTAGCATTGCGGGAGTTGCTCGCGTTGATGTGCTAAAAGGGCCTAGTGGAACACTTTATGGCGGTGGCCTTGGCACTCCCTTAGGCGGGTTAATAAATGTGGTGTCGACCAAGCCTACTGATGAGTTTGATGGGTATGTTGCGCTGCGGGGCGGGAGTTTTTCAACCATTAACCCTTATGGTGAAATCAATGTTCCGCTGGCGGAGGGGGTCGCGGCAAAAATCGTGGCTGAGTATCAAAGAAACGAAAGCTGGATAGACTTGGTTGAAGGCGAACGTTGGTCTGTGATGCCTAGCCTTGCTATCGAGGTAGGAAAAAGCACCGAATTGTTGATTCAAGGTCAATTGAATCATCGCAGTAATCTTGAATATTCTGGGATCCCAGCAGAACAGGCACTTGCGGGGGAAATTAAAGAGTATGTCTTTCCCGGTTCACCGATTAATCAGCCGCACACAAAAAACAGCAACCAGATGGGAACTGTTAGCTTACGGCATACATTTTCTGATCGGTTGGAACTGAATATGATGGCCCGCTATTACTCAGGTGATATCGATGAACACGGAAGTTTTATCTACCCTGATATGTTTCCTGCAGACCCGGCAACACCCACAATTTATCCCATTGCTCCTGTTACAATGGATACCAATACCAGAGAAACAACAGTGGACATTAATCTTGTTGCAAACACCCGAATAATGGGCACTGTGCATACCATATTGTCCGGTGTGAACTACGACAGAACAAGGTTTTACAGCGGCATGGGCCTGTTCATCAGTGACACCCCTTCTGGAACGATTGATCTGGCTAATCCAGTTTACAATCTCAATTATACGCCGCAGTGGCCGGTGAACTCCTATACCGATGATATTTTCGAGACCGCTGCGGTCTATTTTCAGGATCAAGTATCCTTCGGTTCGTTGCATCTCACTGGCGGCATTAGATTCACGTCACTGAAATTTGAAGAAAACAGCAATATAGGTGTTGCAAACGATGATACTTATAGTCGTCTTTCCCCCAGAATTGGCGCGACCTACGAACTGAAATCTGGCATTGCGCTTTACGCCGGTTATGCCACCGCTTTTCGTGCGCCATTCGGTTTTATTGGTCTGGAAAAAGCGGAGCCTGAAACATCCGAAAATAGCGAAGTCGGGATTAAACTGTCGCTGCCTGAAGCTGGCATTTCCGGTACTGTTGCCGCTTTTGAACAAAAACGTGAAAAGGTCGCATTATCCGATACGAATAATATTGGTTTTTTCATTCAAAGTGGGGAGCAACGGGCCAAAGGCATGGAGTTTGATGTGGTATGGGAACCAAGTCCTGCATTTTCCTTGCTTGCAAATTACGCCTTCACCGACACGCGTGATTATGCTGTAGCGCCTGATGACAACTTGACCCGGGTACCTGAAAATAGTGGCCGCCTTGCCGCACGCTATAGATTGTTTAATGGCGCGTTTGATGGACTGTCTTTCGGCGTCGGTATTAGCGCCTTCTCTTCACGTGAACTTACTTTACCTAATACCATCGCGGCGCCTGGTTATGCTGTTATAGACGCGCAGGCATCGTATGATTTTGGTCAGTATTCCCTTAGCCTGTCTGTTGTTAATCTAGGCGATAGGGACGTATTCGACCCTTATTCGTACTTTGGTAATGCCATTGTCGCGCCGACCCAACCGCGTTCTGCATACCTTACTTTAAAAGCAAGTCTATGAAGATACACGACAGAATACATAGATTTATCAAAATAGCTGTACTGATATTCACACCACTGGTGGCCACTTCGTTAAATGCGCAAGAAATTAAATTTGAAAGTATTGTTCTCCCGTTATACGACAAGGGAGCAATAAAAAAGCTGGATGCGGCAGAGTCTACAGTGAGACTAAAGCCAATGGGGGAGACACTAATTTTCAATGTGAGTGAGCCAACGCTGGAAGTGTTTCATCCTGCTCCAGATAAGGCCTCTGGTACAGCCGTCATTATTGCGCCTGGGGGCGGTTTCGTCGCGCTTGCTTACGAACAAGGTGGAACAGCCATTGCCAAAAGGCTCGCAAAAGCTGGAGTTACAGCCGTAATGCTTAAATACCGTACGATCAAGAGCTCCGGTGATCCGATGCAAATACCCGATGTACATCAAGCAGAGATGGAGATGTTATTAGCCAGGGTTAAAACTGGAAACCCTGTTGATGTACCGGTATTTGCCGGTGAACCTTTAGCCCTTGAGGATGGTAAGCGCGCAATGGAAATGGTACGCGAACATGCATCTGATTGGGGGATCGATTCAGACAAAATCGGCATGTTAGGCCTTTCAGCTGGCGCGTTCATCGCCATTGACCTGGCAGTCGGGCAAGATCAATTCCGCCCGAACTTTATCGGTTTGTTATATGGCGGGCTGCGCGGACCTGTTCCTATTGATGCGCCTCCTGCATTTATCGCTGCGGCCGCCGATGACGAACTACTTCCTACTGACAGTGTCAGTATTTTTTCCTCTTGGCGTGCCGTTGGAGCACCTGCAGAATTGCATGTCTACGAAAAAGGAGGTCATGGATTTGACATTCGGGTTAAGGGTACTACGAGTGATGAATGGTTCAATCAATTCATCAAATGGATGAAAGCTCGCAAACTGCTATAGATGAGAAAATTTCCAACGTTTGGCATTTCTGTTTCATCCTTGGAATTTGTGTTTGCGGTAATAGGTTGAGTTTGGTGTTAGCATTGTACGCCCGTTGGAGCGGCTGGATGTCCGCAATTGACCAAAGCCAGAAGTATGAAATCACACCGCTGTATGTCCGTTCCTAGTCTATCCGAGCCGCATGACGTGTGGGACAGCAAAGTACGTAAAGTGGACCTCTGCCCTCAATGGTTAGATTAGAATTGCCCTTTTGTATTACATTCGTTACCTTTGTTTAAGATGGATGTCGATTAAAGGAGGAATGTCATGGCAGAGCCGATGAGTTTAACCTTGGGGGGGGTAATTTATGCTGGCGCTATCTTGGCAGGAAACCAATCTGTGCAGGAAGCACTGACCAATACTGTGTTGAACCTAGGTACGGGTATTTGCTTAGAAGCCATCACAGGACGAAAGTCATCTCGCTTGGAAGCGTTAAATTATTGGCGTAAGCAGTGCGCCAAGCCTGACAATCACGATATCGAGAAAGCTGTTTACCGCTCACATCTTATGGCGTGTCGATTGCTGTTGGAACAGCAGCTAGAAAAAGATAAACACAAATCAGTCTGGTCAGCCAAAACGAAGCCCGCTCTGGAAAAACTAAAAGTCATTTTTGATAAAGATATTCGCACGACTAAAAAGAAAAATTGGCGTATACCTTCCGAAAATGACCAGCCGCATTTGTTCGCTACTGATACTATTCACGACAGCCTTTCGAGTCACTCCGATAGAAATAGTAAACTCAATACTAGCCTTGTTGATATTGCGATTACTGATGTTTTACGGAGATTCACGCCTGACTTACCGGAATACTCACATGAAGCAGAGCGCTTGCTTAAAGCGTGGTTGGAAATCCAGTTCCACGACGTAAATCAGGGGTACATTAAAGCTATAGGCTACTTTATTGCTGATGAAATTAAACATGGTGATGACGCGTTTATTCGTATTTTCATGGCGGCAGAAAGTATTGAAATGCGAAAAGACTTGGTGCATTTAACCGAGCTTGTCTCAAACGCATTGACAGTCACCATTGATTTGAAAGTGTTAGCGCATTTTGAACAAATCCACCACAGTATTCTTCAGCAACTTAAGCAATTGCAAGCCGATGTTGGCGAAATAAGCGAAGGTGTTGGTAACGCAAACCTAGGTATAGAAAAAATTCTTGAAACCATTGAACCTGTCAATGCACAACCAAACTCTCTCTTATTGCCATTACCCCTAAAACGCACAGCCAGAACTTACGAACCTGAATTGATGCAGAAACTGATGGCGGACTTGACGAGTGGCGAAGCGCACCTTGCTCGTGTTTGTGTTCGCGGTGTTGGGGGGATAGGCAAAAGTACACTGGTTGAAACTATTTTTCATCGGCTTTATGACCAAGGAGCCTTTAACCATTACTTGTTCGTTTACGCTGACAAAGGAGTGACTGCCACACTTGTGGAATTAGCCGAACAATTCAAGATAAATGTTACTCATGACGATTGGCAAAAAAAGCTCGCTATTAAATTGGCAACACTTGGTCCCAGCATGTTGGTGGCCATTGATAATTTACAAAATCTACAGATAAACGACGCGAATCCCCTCCTTAATTTACCGGGTGCCATAGTAGTTAGTTCGAGAGAGAAAGTACCGGGTTTAAGTACCAAAGACTACAAAGGCCTATCCGAAACAGACTGTATTGCCTTGTATCGTCAGCATAACGAAGATGAATCAGACATCGAATCCATTCGACTACTAGTTGAATTAACTGCTCACCACACACTTGCCATTGAACTTTTAGCCAAACAAGCGGCCGCCAGTATACTTTCTGCCTCTGCGCTGTATCAAACAATAAAAGAAAAAGGTTTCAATCTCTCAGAGGTATATTCAGAACCGGTGTTTGCACAACAAGGAGAAGGTGAATACATAAACGAGCAGATATTCAAACACTTTGAAATCCTGTTTGATTTAAGTCAACTCAAACCCGAAGACAAAAAATCACTTGGGCTTATTGCTTTGTTGGGTGCGCAACCTTGCACCGCTCAATATTTTAAAACGGCGCTTTCGTTAGCTGATTTCACCGGTTTAAATACACTGGCTCAGCTAGGTTGGGTGCAGAGGTCTAATCTTGACCAATCCATCGCGTTTTCTGTCCACCCCATTATTCAAGGAGTGGTGTTAGAAAATGCTTTTCCTGCCACCAATGATGTGAACATCCTTTTAGAAAACATTTTTTTGTTAGCAAATGAGGCTTATAACCAAGGCCGGTATGCCGACGCTGAAAGAGAATTGCGTGCCATCTGGGCTATTCGGCGCCGCCCTGAGG